>DBQX01000131.1:0-176390 GCA_002305415.1 Actinomycetales bacterium UBA1383
TGGGCGAGGATGGCGGTGATCCACGCCCACCCCCCGGTGAACCGGCGTTCCGGCGGGTGGGACGGGGTGCGTTGCCAAACCGGGACCGGTTCCAGGAGCAGGAACGCGACCCACCCCAGAGGGAGGAAAGAGAGCCAGAACCAGGCCCACTTGGTCGCTCGCCGGGGCTGGGGACCACCGATGAGGACGAACAGCATCATCAGATGGACGATCGCGAATGGGCTCCACTGGATCCCGGAAGGGCCCATGTAGTACTCGGCGCGCCGTTCGAGTGCCACCGCACCGGGTGAGCCGGCGACCGCCTGCACGATGAGGGTGTCCTCGTCCACCTGCTCGCCTGGCAGGGTGCTCACCGTGTAGTAGGAGTACCCGTCCCGGCCGGAGGTCTCCCACTCCACCCGTTGGGAGAAGCTCCCCATCATGCCGTCCTCGGCCGGCGCACCCAGGACCACCCGGGTGACCTCACTGGCCTCCAGGCTGCGGAGCAGGTCCCCCACACTCCGTTCGACGGGCTGGGTGAACCAGTGGGCGAATGCGGCCACCACAATCAGCGCGGCCGCCACCCGGGCCACCACCGCGAGCCGCGACGGCGGCGCCACCGCGGTGACGACGTCGTCCCGCACCACCACACCACTCGACATGCCAATCACCCCGGGACCATTGTGACCACGAAGGCGAAGACGTTGTCAGGCGGATGGGAAAGCGAGGAACCACCGGACATACTATTCGGATCAACTATCGGGAATCAGAGCACAGCTTCCACATTTCGTCTCGCTGACAGGCCACTCGTCTCACATCAACTCGTCCTGCTGCCAGTTACCAACGGGAGTTGCAGCAGGTGATGCAACTACTCCCGGCTCATTGATATGCGGGCCCAGCAGCCTCCTAGGGTGCTGCCCGCACGCACCACTACCAGCGCGACCACGAGCCTGCCCGTCACGCGGGCATCTTGGCGCCCTTGGCGCGGTTGCAGCGCCAGCACAGCGTCTGGAGGTTCTCGGGCTCGCTGAGGCCACCCTTGGCCACGGGGACGATGTGATCGACTTCGAGCAACAAGTGCGGCTCCGCGGCGACCGAGATGCCGCACGACGGGTTCTGGCAGGTGTGGCGATCGCGCTCCTTGATCCACGCTCGCAGACGAGCGGTCATGAGAGCGCGCTGGCCTGCGGCGGACTTCGCCCAGCGAATCTTCTGGACGAGGGTCTCGGAGAGCGCATCGAGCGTGGGGGTGTCGAGGGTGATGTCGACCGTCTGGCCGCTGTTGCCGCCCGCTGAGGTGTACTGGAACTTGTAGTTCGGGTACGGCACAGTGATCGGCGACAGATGGACACCCACCAGGCTCCAGAACTCATCCGCATACCGCTTGAGGATGAACGCGGGAGGTTTGATCATCGCGACGATCTCGGCCTCGCGGCGCTGCACGTTGCCGACCGCCTCCTCCAGCCGCGAGATGTCCTCGGCCACCCGCTGCACATCGGCCAGCGTTTCCTCGTTTGCCTTGATCTCGAAGTACTTCATGAGGTACTTGATCGGCTCCATGCTCGCGTTGCGCACGACCTGAAGCGACGCGTTATGGACGTGCGGCGCGTACTCGGCCACGTTGCGGTCGCGACGGTTGTTCCACGCCGAGGTGTTCTTGAAGTTCGCGAGGTGCGCGTACTGGCCGGTGGACGACGCCCCCAGCTCGAATGCGCCCTGGTCGCGAATCTCGGCCACGTAGTTTACGACGTCGTTGTGCTCGGCCACGACCGAGGCGACCTGAGCGCGTAACGACTTGAACTGCTCCGAGTTGAAGTATCGGTTCTTACGAACCTTCCAGATGAACGGATTCGCGATCAGCACCATTGCGATCGCGAGAAGCATGACGAAGCCGTTGCCGGTGGAACCACCAAGAATGATGGGGGGCCGCGATCAGCAGCGTGATGAAGAGCCACTTGGGCATTGGTTTCCCTCCGGTGTAGATCTATGTGTTCTATTCGTGAAGTCTCCTGCCAGCCTATCGAGCATCTCCGACACGCTCGGATGATGAGCGCATCATCACGCGAAGTCCGCGACTTGGCGATCGCCATCGCTGACGGGCACTCGTCTCACATCAACTCGTCCTGCTGCCAGTTTAGCAGGACGAGTTGAAACGGCTCCGAGATCTTTGTCTCCACGATCGCCCCGTTCTCAGGCCCCCTACAGATCACATTCACCGAAGTACCCGGCACGGCCGTGGAGGGCTACGCCATCCTCAGCTCCGACTGACGATTCTGCCCATCCGCGTACCGCGTGAGCAGCCGGCCGACGACTTCACCCGCCTGCACGCACTCCTCATGGGTGACGTCGAGGTGCGTCACCGCACGAACCGTCCGGGGGCCCAGCGCGGACACCGCCACGCCCTCGGCAGCGGCCCCGGCGACGACCGTCCCCGCCGGCGCGTCCAGCACGACGATGTTGGTCGCCACGTCTCCGACGGCGGCCGGCGCGTGGGCGGCGACGGCGGCGGCAAATGCCCGGGCCGCCGCGTGGTCCTCGGCGAGCCGATCGACGTGGTGTTCGAGGGCATACAGCGCGCCGGCGGCGAGGATGCCGGCCTGACGCCACCCGCCCCCGAGCCGCTTGCGGAGCACCCGGGCACGGGCAATCCGCTCCTCGTTCGCCACGAGGACCGAACCAACCGGCGCACCCAGGCCCTTCGAGAAGCACACCGTCACGGTGTCGAACAGGTGTGCGACCTCGCGCAGTGGGACGCCGGTGGCCACGTGCGCGTTCCAGAGCCGCGCGCCGTCCAGGTGCAGCTTCACGCCGGACTCCCTGCACAGCGCCGCGACCTCGCGCAGGTGCGTGAGCGGCTGGATCGTGCCGCCGCCGAAGTTGTGGGTGCTCTCCAGTGCCACGGCGGCGGTGGAGACGAGGAACGGCCCCGCGTCGGGTTGCAGCATCCGTGCGACGGCGTCGGTCGTGGCGATCCCTGCCTCGGCCTGCCACGTCCGGACCGAGACACCGTGGAGCGCGGCGTGGGATCCCATCTCGGCGCGTGCGACGTGCGCGGCGGAGTCGCAGAGCAGTTCCATCCCGGGCGGCACGAGCAGCGTCACGCCGAGCAGGTTGCAGAGCGACCCGCTGGCGCAGAACAGGCCCGCCTCGTGCCCAAGCAGCTCCGCCGTCCGCCTCTCGAGGGCGGCGACCGTCGGGTCCTCGCCGTAGACGTCATCTCCGACCTCCGCCGCGAGCATCGCTGCCCGCATCCCCGGTGTGGGCCGCGTGACGGTGTCGCTGCGCAAGTCGATCATCAGACCAGCCTAGGGTGACGACCGCCCCTTCCGGGCGCAGGGAACATTCGTGGCTGCGCGGGCGTTGAGCAATCAGTGGGCCCACAAGGCCGTCGTCGTCACACAAGGGGTAGAGGAATGGCAGAGCGTTCGCTTCGCGGAATGAGCATCGGGTCCAAGTCGATGGAGTCCGAGGAGAACGTCGAGTTCGCCCCCCGGCAGGTGGCGCGATACGACTGCCCGAACGGGCACGTCATCGAGTTGCCCTTCGCACTGGAGGCCGAGGTGCCCGAGGTCTGGGAGTGCCGCTGCGGCGAGCAGGCGGTGCTGCGGGACCACCTCCGCCCCGAGCCCACGAAGCCCGTGAAGCAGCCGCGGACCCACTGGGACATGCTGCTCGAGCGGCGCACCCGGGAAGAGCTGGAGGAACTGCTCAACGAGCGGCTGGAGTTGCTGCGTTCCGGCCAGCTCCGCCGTCGTTCCGCCTGACGGGGCCGCGTCCGTTCACTCCGCTGTCCGGCGGAGGGCACGGCGCAGCTGGGCGCCCCGCAGCCGAAGTCCGAGGTCCGTGGTCCGCCACATCGCCTCACGGACGATCGCACCGCTCATCTTCGAGGCCCCCCGGGTCCGCTCCACGAAACTGATGGGAACCTCGACCACGCTCCCGCCGGCGGCCACCGTCTGGCGTGTCATCTCGACCTGGAAGTAGTACCCGGACACCCCCACCGAATCGAAGTCGATCCGCTCGAGGACCTCACGGGTGTACACCCGGAATCCGGCCGTCGCGTCCGCCACGGGCAGGCCGAGCCAGAGGCGGACGTACAGGTTGCCGCCGCGCGAGAGCAGTTCGCGGTGCCGTGGCCAGTTGACGACCTCTCCCCCGGCCACCCACCGCGAGCCGATCACGAGATCCGGCCGGTCCGCGGCGACGGCCCGGGACAGCAGGGAGCCCAGCTGCTCGGGGCGGTGTGAGCCGTCGGCGTCCATCTCCACCAGGTGGGTGTACCCGCGTGCCAGGCCCCAGCGGAACGCGTCGAGGTACGCCCTCCCCAATCCTTCCTTGCCCGCGCGGTGCAGCACGTGCACCCGCGGGTCCCGGGACGCGAGCTGGTCGGCGATCGCGCCGGTGCCGTCCGGGCTGGCGTCGTCGGCGACGAGCACGTCCACATCCAGCGCTCGCACGCGCGTGACGATGTCCGCGATGTTCTCCCGCTCGTTGTAGGTCGGGATCACCACCAGTGCCCTCATTCGTTCCCCTTCCGGCGGGACGACGGCGTCCCCCTCCTCGCGAGCGCCGCGGCGAGCGCCAGCAGCGCGGCCGCCCACACGATCGTACGCGGCGCGTCCCCCAGGCGGTCGGACACGCTCAGGGAGGTCCGCAGCGGGAGGTCCTCCACGCCTACCCACTCCGTGTACAGCTCATCGGTCGAGCGGGCGACGATGGTCCCGTCCGGGAGGAAGAACCCGCTGACACCGACTGTCGAGACCTGCACGGTGGCCCGGCCGTGTTCGACGGCGCGGAACCGGGAGATCGCCAGCTGCTGGGTGGCCTCCTGCGTGAATCCGAACGAGGCGTTGTTCGTCGGGATGACGAGGAACTCCGCGCCGAGTTGCACCGACTCACGCAGCAACTCGTGGTAGGCCACCTCGAAGCAGATGCCCACGCCGACGACGACGTCCCGCCCCAGCCGGCCGATGGGTACGTCCATCACACCAGGGTCCTCCCCCTGCGCCATGTCCACCCCCACGAGGTCGACGGCGGAGGACAGCCGGCGGAAGAAGTCACGATGGGGGATGTACTCCCCGAACGGAACCGGGTGCTGCTTCGTGTACGAGGCGAAGGCACGGCCGTCCCGCCAGCCGATGTAGTCGTTGTAGCGGGTGTCGGTGGTGTACCGCTGCGTCCCCAGCAGCAACGGCACGCCGACCGCGGCCTGGGCTGCGGTGACGTCGGATGCGACCTCGTCATCGGTACGCGGGTCGATGTCGGCGGCGGACTCGGGCCAGAGCACGATGTCGATCTCCTCGCCCTCCGCGGCCAGGGACTCCGTGAGGGCCCGGTAGTTGGCGGTGATCACGCGCGCCTGCCCGAGCGCCTCCTCGCCGCGCACGGGGACACTACCCTGCACTGCGGCCACCGTGAGGCGGCCGGACTCGGCCCCGGTCTCGACGGGCACCAGCCCGGCGCCGGCGACCACGGCCGCGGCCGCGACGACGCCGAGGACGGTCCGCCGCCCCGGGCGGGCGGCGAGTTCGGCGAGCGTCCACCCACCCGCGACGACCACACCGCTCACGAGGACCGTCCCTCCCCACGATGCGAGACGGAGCAGTGGCCCGTCGCCCTGGGAGAAGGCGAGTGTTCCCCACGGGAACCCGCCGAACGGCACGATCATCCGTGCCTGCTCGAGCCCGACCCAGAGGACGACCGCGACGGGAACCCGCCATGCGGGGAGCCGCGCCGCCGCGACGGCGTAGAGCAGGCCGAAGGCGGCAACGAACGCCGCCTGGCTCACCGACAGGGCCACCCACGGCGGCCACTGGCCCACGGAGTGCAACGACCAGGAGAGCAGCGGCAGGAAGAATCCGAGCCCCCACGTGAGGCCGGCGAGGGCGGCAGTGCCCGGCCGCACCTCACGCAGGCCGACGCCCAGGAGTGCGACGCCGATGAAGGCCGCCGGCCACCAGGAGTGGTACGGGAAGGCCAGATTGGTCACCAGCCCGCCAGCGGCCGCGAGCGCGAGCGCGCGGACGGCTGGGCGGGAGGTGGGCATGCGGTCAAGGGTAGACGGCGGCGTCACGCGACGCAGTCCTAGACCGACGAGAGGGCCACGATGCCGCGGTTGAGTGCGGCGTGCGCGGCACGGGCACGTTGCCGGAGGTGCGGCGGGAGACCGGGGACGTCCGCGAGCTGGCCAAGCACGTCCAGCACCTGCCGGCTCCACCGCACGAAGTCCCCTGCGGTCAGCTCGTCGTCGGCCAGCACCACGGACAGCGGCTCGCCCGCCGCCCAGCGCTGCAGCGGTCCGGCGAGGCCGGGGTCGGGCACAGGCGTCCGCTCGATCCCGTGGGCCCGCTCGCCCTCCTCGAGGCGTGACCAGATCCGCTGGGTCGCCTGGATCGCCGTCCGGAGCGCACTGGAACGTACATCGAGTCGTCCCGGGGCCTCGTTGCGCGACTCGTAGGCGATGAGGCTGACGGCACCGGCGAGTTCGGCGGGCGTGAGGGGGTTCCACACCCCCTCACGGAGGCACTCGGCCATGAGGAGGTCGCGCTCGGAGTACAGCATGCGGAGGATATCGCCCGCGGGGGTGATGGAATCGTCCGGGCCGAGGTAGCCGAGCTCCTGGAGGAAGGCACAGATTCGGTCGAACCCGGCGGCGATCGTGCCGGTCCGGTGCGAGATGCGGTCCAGCAGTCCCTCCCGGTCGGCCACGGCGCGCGCGTACTTGCGTGCCCAGCGCGCGTGCGTCTCCACGTCGGGGCAGGTGTGGCAAGGGTGGGCCCGCAGCCGCGCGCGCAGCCGGTCGAGATCCTGTCGGTCGTCCGCCGCTGCCACCGGTTCGCGCGGCTTGTCCCGCATGTGGCCCTCGGCGAACGCACGCACCTGCGCGGCCAGGTCGGCCCGGCCACGCGGTGTGCGGGGGTTGAACCGAGCTGCACCCCGCAGCGTCCCGAGGACGGCCACTCCCCCGAGGTCCGCCCCGTCAAGGCGGCGGTTCCGGGCGTCCTCGGTGACGACGTCGAGGATGGTGCCGCTGTAGGGCGTCTGCTGCACGGCGTGGACGACGCCGTGGTGCGGCCGCCGGCCGAGCCGGAAGCGGATGACGTCGCCGGGTCGCACACGGGCCAGGGCCGTCTCGACGTCCTGCCGAGCGGTCCGCGACCGTTCGGCGGACAGGCGGCGTTCCTCGGCGGTGATGGCCTCGCGCAGCGACCAGTACTCCGCGAAGTCACCACGCTCGCAGTCGGCCTGACCGCGGAGCCCGGCGATGACCTCCTCCAGCTTCCGCACCTGGCGCGCCAGGCCGACGACACCCCGGTCCGCCTGGAACTGGGCGAACGAGGTCTGCAGGACCTCCCGTGCCTGGGGGCGATCCATCACCCCGAGCAGGTTGACGCTCATGTTGTAGGTCGCGCGGAACGCCGACCGCAGGGGATAGGTCCGCTTGGACGCCAGCCCGGCCACGGCCTCCACGTCGACATCCTCGTCATGCACCACGATGGCGTGGCCCTCGATGTCGATGCCGCGCCGGCCCGCACGTCCGGTCAACTGGGTGTACTCCCCCGGCGTGAGCTTCTGGTGCGAGCTGCCGTCCCACTTGGTCAGCCGCTCGAGGACGACCGAACGCGCTGGCATGTTGATCCCGAGCGCCAGCGTCTCCGTGGCGTACACCACCTTGAGGAGCCCCAGGGTGAACAGGTGTTCGATGGTCTCCTTGAACAGGGGAATCAGGCCGGCGTGGTGCGCGGCGACCCCGCGTTCGAGCGCCTGCGACCACCGGAGGAATCCGAGCGTGCCGAGATCCTCGGGCGCGATGGCCGTGCAGCGCTCCTCCACGAACCGCCGTATCTCGGCAGCCTCCGCATCGGTGGTCAGCCGGAGTCCCGAGGCAACCACCTGGTCCACTGCAGCGTCACAGCCTGCCCGGGAGAACACGAAGACGATCGCGGGCAGGAGGCCGTGCCGGTCGAGTTCCGCGACCACCACGGCCCGGGGCGCCCTTCGCCTGCGGGGCCCGCCACGGCGGGGACCGGACTCGCGGCGCACGGCGGCGAGGAGTTCTGGATTGGTGCGCTCGCGGTTCGTGAGGGTGGGGCTGTACAGGTCGTAGAGCCGCGCCCCCACCAGGACGTGCTGCCAGAGCGGCACGGGGCGGTGCTCCCACACGATGACCTCGGTGTCCCCCCGGACGAGGGTGAGCCATTGCCCGAACTCCTCGGCGTTGGACACCGTCGCGGAGAGGGAGATCACCTGGACCCGGGGCGGGAGGTGGATGATGACCTCCTCCCAGACCGGACCGCGGAAGCGGTCCGCGAGGTAGTGGACCTCGTCCATCACCACGAACTCGAGGGACTCGAGGGACCGCGACTCGTTGTAGAGCATGTTGCGCAGGACCTCGGTCGTCATCACCAGCACCGGCGCGTGGGGATTGATGGTGACGTCCCCCGTGAGGAGTCCCACACGCTCGGGCCCGTGCAGGGCGCGGAACTCCGCGTACTTCTGGTTCGAGAGCGCCTTGATCGGCGTCGTGTACATCACGGTGGTGCCGTGCGCGAGGGCGAGGTGGACCCCGAACTGCCCGATCACCGTCTTGCCGGCTCCGGTGGGCGCCGCCACCAGCACTCCTCGCCCTTCCTCGAGGGCGGCGCAGGCCTGCTCCTGGAAGGGGTCGAGATCGAACGGGAGGGTGCGCAGGAAGCGGGCGAGCTCTGTCCTCCCAGCCGCCTGCCGGGCCATGGCCGCGGCGTAGCGTTCAGCCGGGGAGCGCGTGTCGTCGGTCATCACGCCGGCCGGAGCACTCGCACGGCCGCGGGCACCGCCGTGACGGTCGCGGGCAACTCCCCCACCGGTTCCCCGTCAGCGAACACGCCCCGGGGGACGTCCGCCGAGATCGTGACGCTCGTGGCGCGCCGCAGTTCCACCTTGGGATGGGTGACATGGGTTCCGGAGTAGATGCGCGGGACCAGCGCCAGCAGGGGCAGGGGGCCGATGTCTCCCCCGATGGCGACATCGATGAGGCCGTCGTCGGGGCGCGCGGACGGGGCGATGCGCATGCCGCCACCGAACCAGCCTATGTTGGAGGCCGCGACGAGGACCGCGTGTCCCTCCCAGGACCAGCCGTCGGCCTCCACGCGGTACCGCGGCCGCCGATAGGCGGGCAGCACCCGCATCAGGGCGAGCGGGTAGCGCAGTGAGCCACGCGGCCAGGGCATCCGGTTGGCGACCTCGTTCACGACGGCGTCGATGCCGCAGCTCGCGGTCCCCATCGCCCACGTCGTCGACGTGGCTGTCTCGATGCGTAGCGCATCAGTGGCCTCGCCGGCGGGCCGGTGCTCGAGGTGCCGGACGACCAGGTCGACCGCCGCGCGCGGATCGCGCGGCAGGGAGAGCCCCGTTGCGTTGTCGTTCCCGGATCCGAGGGGCACCACCCCCAGGGCGACGTCCGTCCCGGCGACGGCGTTCACGCCCAGCTGTACGACGCCGTCGCCTCCGACGACCACGAGCGCGTCAAGGTCCGGCACCTCGGCCCTCGCCTTGGCCAGCGCGCCCGCCGCGTCGAACGCGGTGAGGTCGACCACGGCGTGCCCGTGGTGCTGCAGCTGCCGCCTGATCCCCGTGTGGAACCGGGCCGCCCGCGCACGACCCGCGGTCGGGTTCACGACGAGTCCCACCCTCATGGCGACCTCACGCGATGCCGAGTTCGGCGTCGCGGGTCGCGCGACGACGGTCGACGCGCTTGTCGTGCAGGATGCAGAGCCACACCGCGAGGTAGTAGAGCGCGGTCATCATGAGGCCGAGGGCGATCATCGTCCACGGGTCGGGCAGGGGGTTGGCGAACGCGGCGAAGGTGAACATCAGCACGATCGCCCAGCGCCAGCCACGCTGGAAGGTGCGCCCGCGCACGAGGCCCATCAGGTTCAGGGCGATCATGACGACCGGGAAGAGGAACGCCACCCCGAACGCGAGGATCAGCCGCATGCTGAACGTCAGGTAGGTGCGGGCGTCGATGAAGTTCACGGCGGCGTCCGGGGTCACCGACATGAAGATCGCCACGGCGTGGGGCAGCAGGAACCAGCCCATCGCGGCTCCCAGGAGGAACAGCGGGATGGTCGCGGCCGTGAACCCGACCACGTACTTCTTCTCGTTCCGCTTCAGCCCCGGTGCGAGGAACGCCCACATCTGGTAGAGCCACCAGGGCGAGGTGATCAGTGCCCCGAGGAACAGCGAGACACGCATCCGCATGTCGAACGCGGACGCCACGGTCGTGAAGTTGAGGGCCGCCTCACGCCCGGCCTCCTGCATCTCGCGCACCGGGGCGGCGAGGGAGTTGAAGACCGGATCGAAGAGGAACCAGCCCCCCACCGCACCGAGGAGCAGACCCACCACCACGAGCAGCACCCGGGACCGGAACTCCCGGAAGTGCTCCTGGAGGAGCATGCGCCCCTCAGGGTTCTTCCGCGACATGCCGTGCGGTCAGGAGCGGGGAGTCGTGCCCGTGGTGTCCTGGTCACTCGGAGGGGTGTCCTCCCGGAGTTCCTGGACCTCCTTCTTGAACACCTTCATCGACTTGCCGATGGACGACGCGATGTCGGGCAACCGGTTCGAGCCGAACACGATCACGATCACGAGCAGGAGCACGATGATGTGCCACACCTGGATTCTCATGCTGCGCACCTCACGATTGGGGGGACGGGGTCAGGGATGACGGGACACGGCCGACGAGGCCGTGGCGTGCCCAGCGATCCACCGCACGCCTGAGTGTCGCCGAGTGGCGCACGTCGCGCGCCATGTGGTTCACCGCCCGCACCTGGTGTGACCGGGACGCCGTGTCGCTCGCGAAGAGCGTGGGCCGCGCGCGTTCCGGCTCAGCAACGGGGTGGTCGAACGCCTCCGCCGCCCGCTCCCCCGCCGCGGCGAGGTCCCGGCCGAGTGCCTTGGCGCGGCGCCAGAGGCCCAGGCCGAGCAGCAGCGGCACAACGAGTGCCGCCGCGCCGAGCACGGACCAGATTGCGAACCACACGCCCTCAGTGTACGGCGTCGTGGCCGGACTCCCCGGCCCAGTCTCCGTAGGCGGCGACGGCGGCACGTGCGCGTGCCACGAGGTCCGCCCGCAACGACCGCGGCGCGACCGCCCGTACCTGCTCGCCCAGCGGGAGCAACTGGCGCACGAGCCAGTCCGTGCGGGTGAGGGTGAGGCGCACCTCGACGCAGGCGACGCCGTCGACCGTCACGTCCCGGATGACCGCGTCCGGGATGTCCTCCGCCATCCAGCGGGCCGACCGGTCGAGCACGAGGGTGACCTCGACGGGGTCCGAGGCTGGCGCGGGCCCGGCGCCCGCGTCAGTGGCGGGTTCAGTGGTCCTCGTGATCCGCAGGAAGCGGTCGACCCGGAAGGTGCGCTCCGCGCCCGACAGCGTGCACCACGCCTCGACATACCACGCGGCGCCGTCGGTGAAGAGCGCGTGCGGGCGGATCACCCGGGAGGAACGGTGGTCCTCCGCGGACACGTAGTCGACCTCCAGCCAGCCGTCCGCCTCGATCGCGGCGGTGATGGTCGCGCGCGCAGCCTCCTGGCCGTCCTGCGGCACGGCGACCTCTGCCGGGACGAGGCCGTGGAGCTTGCGGGCGACGGACTCGAGGACCTCCGCGGTCCGTCCCGTCGCGGTCCCCGACGCGCGCAGCCACTCCACGGCGGCGCCGAGCGCGAGCGCCTCCCGGGGGGCGAGAGGAACCGGCCGGTCGAGACCGCGGCCCGCGCGCAGGCTGATCAGGTGCTGTTCCCAGTCGTCCACGGAGAAGTCGATGAGGTCGTCGTGGTAGTACCCGGGGGTGCCGCTGACCCAGAGCAGGTCGATGTCCTTCAGGATCTGGCCCTCCGACACCCCGAAGTGCTCCGCCAGTTCCGCCACCGGCACGCGGTCGTGCTGCGCGAGGTAGTTCATGATCGCAAGGAGCCGGGTGAGCCGGTCTGCGGTCTGCTCAGTGGCCATCGCCCACCTCAACCAGCGCGGCCAAGGCGCGCAGGATCCGCTCCCGCTGTTCGGCGGGCGTGAGGAGCACGGCGTCCGGGCCGTAGGCGGCCACCTCGTCGGCGAGCCGGTGTGGTTCGGTCGTCACCAGTTCGATGACGTCCCGTCCAATGGCGTGGCCCACCACCTGTCCGCGGGCCCGCAGGAGCTGCGCGCGGTCGGGGGCGACGGCGACCGTCACGGACTCGGGGGCGGTGGCGGGGCCGTCGAGCAGCGCGCCGACGTCGACATCGGCAGGGACGTCGAAGCTCGCGGGAGGGCCGGCGAGGCGTACCGTGCCGGCGATCCGGGAGAGCCGGAAGGCGCGCGGGGCGTCCCGGTCGACGTCGTGGCCGACGACGTACCACGCGCGGTTCCGCGCGAGCACCCGCCACGGCTGGAGCCGACGCCGGGCCTTGGGAGACCGGAGCGGCACGTAGTCGAACGCGACCGGTGTCCGGGTGGCGACCGCCTCCTGCAGCACGTCGAAGGCGCCTTCGGGAGCACGGAGGGTGAGGGTGACCGGTGGCGGCTCCTCGTGGGTGCCGGGCCCGTGACTGCGGACCTTGGTGACGCCGCGGCCGGCCACCGTCCGCCACTGCGCGTCGTTGTACACGCGCGCCGCGACTGACAGCACTCCGATCTCCTCCGGCGTGAAGGTCACGGGCGTGAGCGCCCAGGACTCCACGTCGATCCGGTACCCCACGTCGTCCTCGTGGACGGCGTCGCGTTCCACGATGATGGGGATGCCCATGCCGCGCAGCAGGTCCTTGTCCCGTTCGAAGGTGCGCTCGAACGCACGCGCGTCGCCGTGGTAGCCGCGGACGGCGCGACGGATCTGCTGCTTCGACATCCGGGTGCGTGTGTTGAGCAGGGCGATGAGGAGGTCCAGCACGCGCTCCGCCGCCGACACCTTCTCCTCCACACCGTCAACCGTACCCGCTAGGGTGGGCGCTGTGATGATCTGGCGGAACGGCGTCGTGACGGCCAGGCGCGCCTCGTGGGAGGGCGCGTTGGAGCTCGAGGTCGAGCTGAGCGACGGCGCGGCGCCGCTCGCGGCGGGAACCCGCGTTCGTGCCCTCGCATACGTGGAACTGGTGGGCGACGGCGGTCCGGAGGTGGTGGGGCAACGCGTCCTCCTCACGGCGTCCGCGCTCGCCCGTGGGCTCGGAACGGGCGGGCTCGCGTTCGTCGTGGCCTTCCCGGACGCCCTCCCGCCCGACCCGCCTCCCGCCGCCGGCCACATCGTCAAGGCCCGCTACACCCCCCTGCAGTTCCTCACGATGGGCGTGGACGAGCAGGAGTCCCCCCACCACCGCGTGCTGGCCTCCGCCGAGACCCTCGCCGGGATGCCAGTCATCGCCGCGGACCTGCACTCGTCACTTCCCGCCATCCTCGCCGGCATCCGCGCCGTCGACCCCGCGCTGCGCGTCGCCTACCTGCACACGGACGGCGGCGCCCTGCCGGCCTGGTTCTCCCGCACCGTCGCGGCCCTGCGCACCGCCGGGTGGCTCGCCACGACCGTGACCACCGGGCAGTCGTTCGGCGGTGACCTCGAGGCCGTGAACGTCCACTCCGGCCTCCTCGCCGCACGCCATGTCGCGGCGGCCGACGTCGCCATCGTGGCCCAGGGGCCGGGGAACCTCGGGACCGGGACGCCGTGGGGCTTCTCCGGGGTGGCGGTGGGTGAGGCCCTCAACGCCGCCGCCGTCCTCGGCGGCGCTCCCGTGGCCGCCCTGCGCGTGTCGGGCGCCGATCCCCGGCCTCGCCACCGGGGCATCTCGCACCACTCCCTCACCGGGGTCGGGCGCGGGGCGCTCGCGCGCACGCTCGTCGTCGTGCCGCTGTTCGACGACGAGGTCCTCCCGGAGGGTGCCGCGCCCCTGGGCCCGCTGGACTCGCTGATCGAGACGCAGCTGCCGGCCTTCGGGAGGCACGAGCTGCGCTACGAACCCGTCGCCGGGCTGTGGGAGGCGCTTCAGGATGTGCCGGTCCGCCTGTCGACGATGGGCCGGTCACTGTCGGAGGATCCGGCTGCGTTCCTCGCCGCCGCGGCGGCGGGACGCGTGGCGGGCCGGCTGGTCAGGAACTGATCCTCACCGGTCCGGCGGCTCGGAGAGCCGCACCAGTTCGGCCAGCCGCCGGGCCTCCCGCACCGCATGCTCGCCATCGGCTCCCTGGATGGCCATGACCGCCAGGGTGTCGCCGTCCGACAGGTCGAGGGTCACCCAGGGCCGGCCGGGACCGAACGTGACGGCCACCACCTGCGCCCAGGTGACCTCCGCGCTGAGGAACAGATTCCGGACCCGCAGTCCCTCGGGGCTGGGGATCGCGACGACGGTGCCCTGGCGGTAGACGATCACCGCGCCCGCCCCGGCGAACGCGACCGTGAGGATGCGGTCCGCCCAGCCGTAGCCCTCCATGGTGGTGAAGCTCAGCACGAGGAGCGCCGCGACGGCGACGCCGATCAGGACGAGGAGGAACCAGGCGACCCAGCGGGCCGCCCGCGGCCGGAACGGTGCGTAGGCGTCAGATCCGGCAGGCATGGATCGAGGTCACGAGGATCGCCCGGGCGCCGATGTCGTAGAGCTGGTCCATCACGAGGTTCGTGCGCTCGCGCGGCACCATCACGCGGACCGCGACCCACTCCGGGTCGTGCAGTGGCGAGATCGTCGGGGACTCGAAGCCCGGCGCGATGCGCACGGCCTCCCCCACGTGCGAGGTGGGGATGTCGAAGTCCATCAGGACGTACCGGCGCGCGACGAGCACCCCCTGCAGCCGGCGCTCCAGCACGTCGAGCCCGACGGCCGTCTCGCGGTCCCGGGGGACGATGAGCACGGCCTCGGACCGGAGGATCGGCTCGCCGAACACCTCGAGGCCCGCCGCCCGCAGTGTCGAGCCGGTCTCGACGACGTCGGCGACGACGTCCGCGACCCCGAGCTGCACGGATGACTCGACAGCGCCGTCGAGATGGACAACGCTGGCGGCGACCCCGCGGGCGGCGAGGTAGTCGCCGACGAGGACGTCGTAGCTCGTCGCCACCCGCTTCCCGGCGATGTCCCCGATGGTCCGCGCCGTCCCCGTCGGGGCCGCGAAGCGGAAGGTCGACTCCGCGAAGCCGAGGACCATCCGCTCCACCGCGGCCGCGCCCGAGTCGAGCAGCAGGTCCCGGCCCGTGATCCCGGCGTCAACGGTTCCCGACCCGACGTAGACCGCGATGTCCCGGGGCCGCAGGTAGAAGAACTCGATCCCGTTCTCCGAGTCGCGGACCACCAGCTCGCGGCCCCCGTCCCGGCGCCCGCGGTACCCCGCCTCCCGCAGCATCGCGACGGCGGGGTCGGACAGCGAGCCCTTGTTGGGTACGGCGACACGCAGCATCACAGGTACCGGTAGACGTCCGCGAGGGTCAGACCACGGGCGATCATGAGCACCTGCAGGTGGTAGAGCAGCTGGCTGACCTCCTCGGCCATGTCGTCGTCGCTCTCGTACTCGGCGGCCATCCACACCTCGGCGGCCTCCTCCACGATCTTCTTGCCGATGGCGTGGACGCCGGAGGCGAGTTCACGCACCGTGCCGGACTCGGGATCGCTGGTCGCGGCCTTGCGGGTGAGCTCGTCGAACAGCTCCTCGAAGGTCTTCACGCCCCCAGCGTAACCGGGCGCGGATCAGGGCTGGAGCGCCGTGGTCACTGCGTGGGACGGGTCGATCCCGGGATCGGCGAGCCCGCGCGCGGCCATGAACTCGTACATCACCGGCCAGCGGGCGGCGTCGACGGCGAGCGGGGTATCGCCGTACAGCTCCGAGGTGGCGCGCAGCGTCTCGAGGGCCGCCTCGTGCGCACCCGCACCCGTCAGGTCCGGGATGAAGTCGAAGCTGGCGTCAACGGCCGCCTCGGGGTCCTCGATGATGAAGCGCATGGCCCGCTCGAGAGCGCGGTTGAGGGCGGCGAGGTCCTCGGGCCGCTCCGCGATGGTCTCCTCCAGTGCCCCGACGGAGATCCCCACCAGCGGCAGGTCCGGGCTCGAGATGGCGCGCACGGGGACCCCGTTGCGGGCGAAGTTCAGGACGTCGTTGTTCGAGAAGCCCACGACGGCGTCGACGGACCCGCCGATGAGGGCCGCCTGTTGCGTGTAGCCGATGTACTCGATGGTGACGTCGTCCTCGGTGAGCCCGGCGTCGGCCATCGCGGCGAGCAACCAGAACCAGTTCTCCCCGTAGGGACCCGGAAGGCCCACGCTCTTCCCCGCCATGTCCGTGAGCTCGCGGATGTCGGACTCCTCGGGCACGATCAGGACCACCGGGTACTCCTGGTACATGACCCCGAAGGTGACGACCGGCACGTCCGCGGCGTAGGCCTGCAGCATCTCGTCCGCGCCTGCGTTGACGACGTCCTCCTCCCCGGAGGAGATCGCCCCGAACAGCGACTCGGACGCCCCGTGGTGGCGCAGGGTGACCTCCAGGCCCTCGTCCTCGAAATACCCGAGCTCAGCCGCGACGTAGAACGGGGCGAACTGGATGTTGGGGATGTAGGTGAGGCCCACGGTCAGTTCCGCCGGCGTCGCTGCCGGGCTGGAGGGTGCCGTGGTCTCCTGGGGTGTCGTCGTCTGGCCGCCCGCGCAGGCCGCCAGGCTGATTGCGAGGAGCGCTGCGGGGAGCGCCCGGGATGCCCATCTCATTGCGTTGTGCCACCTTCTTCTCGAGTTGTCCGATGAGGGAGTAGAGCAGGATCGCCGAACCGGCCAGGAGGACGAGCGTGGCGAACATGCCGGTCGTGTCCACCGCGTGGGACTGGGCGGTCAGGACCATGCCCAGGCCCTTGCCGCCCATCGTGAACTCCCCGACGACTGCTCCCGTCACCGAGAGGGTGAAGCCGTTGCGGAGGCCGGTGAGGATGTGGGGCATGGCGAGCGGCAGTTCGATGTGCCACAGCAGGGTGCCGGTTCCCGCGCCGTCGAGCCGCGCGGCGGAGACGATGTCCCGCGGGATCTGGCTCACGCCGAGGGCGGTGTTCAGCATGATCGGGAAGAAGACCATGATCGCGCACAGCACCACGATGGGCAGGAATCCGGGGCCGATCCAGAGGAGCAGCAGCGGCGCGAGGGCGATTGCCGGAATCGCCTGCGAGGCGGCGGCGTAGGGCTCGATGATCCGGCTGGCAACCCGGGACTTCGCGACCACCCACCCCAGGGGGATGGCGATGCTGGCGGCGATCGCGGCCCCGGTGATCGCCTCGCCGAGGGTGGAGAAGGCCGCGGCCATCAGCGTGCTCCCCCGCAGGTCGGCGGCGAGGCGCTCGGCGACGGCGGAGGGTGCTGGCAGGAAGATCGGGCTGACCAGTCCAAGGCGGCCGGAGAGCTCCCAGGCGAGGAGGATCAGCAGCCCGACGGTGAGCGGAAGGAGCCGGCCGGAGCGGATGCGGTACACCGGACCCCTTCCCGCTTCGGGGTACGGCGGTGGGCGCGCATGCGCGCGACAACCACGTCTTCTCCCATCCGGACTTTGACCGTCGGCTCTGGGATTCCACCAGATCGGCCACACCTGGGTGCGGTTCGCGGGCTCTCACCGCCGGTTCGGAATTTCACCGACCCCGAAGACGCCTCCAGTATAGCCCGCCGAGGCGGTGCCTCAGTCGCGGTATGCGGCCTCAGCCAGTTCGCGGAGTGCCTGGACCTCGGCAGCCGGGTCCCCGGACCGGAAGATCGCGGTCCCGGCGACGAAGTTGTTGGCGCCCGCGGCGGCGGCGCGTTCGATCGTCGCGCGCGAGATCCCGCCGTCCACCTGGACGTCGACGTTGAGGCCTGCCCGCGTGATCGCGTCGCGGGTCCGACGCACCTTGGGAAGCATGGCCTCGATGAAGGACTGCCCACCGAAGCCGGGTTCCACCGTCATCACGAGGATGAGGTCGAACTCCTCCAGCAGGTCCAGGAAGGGGGTCACGTCGGTGGCGGGCCGGAGCGCGAGCCCTGCGCGGGCGCCAAGCTTCCGGAGCTCGCGGGCGAGCCGGATGGGGGCGACGGCGGCCTCGGCGTGGAACGTCACGTTCACGCACCCGGCTTCCGCGTAGGCGGGGGCCCACCGGTCAGGGTCCTCGATCATGAGGTGGGTGTCCGCCGGGAGGATCCCCTGCTTGATGACGGCCTCCGCGACCGGCAGCCCGATCGAGAGGTTGGGGACGAAGTGGTTGTCCATCACGTCGACGTGTGCGACGTCGGCACCGGCGATCTTCGTCAGCTCCCCCCGGAGGTTGCCGAAGTCGGAGTTCAGGATTGAAGGCGAAATCACGATTCCCACCCCCAGATCCTATCCCTCCCGTCGCAGGACGGCACCGAACATTGCGTCCGTCCCGTGGAGGTGCGGCCAGAGCTGCGCGACGCCCGGCACCGGCGCCTCGGGTGGGGTCTCGAGGTCCAGGCCGAAGGGACGCAGCAGGGCGGGCGCATCGAGGACGGTCAGGTGGTGCCGCCGCGTCGCGTCGAGCACCTGGGTGATGGTCTCCGCCGGGTGCGGTGAACAGGTGACGTAGCAGAGGAGCCCGCCCGGTCGCAGCGCCCCCACGGCCGAGTCGATGAGGTCGCGTTGCAGGCGCGTGAGGTCCGGGACGTCGTCGGGGGTGCGGCGCCAGCGCGACTCCGGCCGGCGGCGCAGCGACCCGAGACCGGTGCAGGGTGCGTCGAGGAGCACGCGGTCGAAGTAGCCCGGATTGTCCTCGCCGATGTACCGGCCGTCGCCGAGCACGACGTCGACGACGTCGCGGAGAGGGCGGACGGCGCGACGCACGAGGTCGGCGCGGTGCTCCGCGATCTCGTTGGCGATCACGTACGCGCCCCGCGTCCGGGCGCGCGCGGCGAGCAGTGCGGTCTTCCCCCCGGGTCCCGCGCACATGTCGAGCCAGGACCGGTCGGGTCCGTCGATGGGAGCGTCGGCCGCGAGCAGCGCCATGAGCTGGGACCCCTCGTCCTGGACCCCGACGCGGCCCGCTGCCACACCGGGGACGTCACCGGGAAGCCCTCCGGGGAGCCGCAGGCCGTAGGGCGAGTAGGGGGTGGGCTCGGCTCCCGGGAGGTGCGCGGCCAGGTCGTCCCGGCTCGCGAGGCCGGGCCGTGCGACGAGCGTCACCGCCGCGGGCGTGTTGTCGGCCTCGAGGAGGTCCACCAGGTCTCGTGGCCGTCCGTGCAGCGCGAGGGACTGGCGGAAGGCGCGGACGATCCAGGGTGGATGCGAGTGCCACGTCGCCAGTCCGTCCGGGCCGGCGGCGATCAGATCCTCCCACTCGTCCAGTGGACGGTCGGCGATGCGGCGGAGGACGGCGTTCGCCAGGGCCACCGGCGCGGGACCGGCGACCACCTTCACGAGGTTGACAGTCTCGTACACGGCCGCACGGGTGGGCACCCGCATGGCGTGGATCTGGTGGGCGCCCATCCGCAGGGCGATCCGCAGAGCCGGCTGCAGGGCGTGGACACCGCGTCCCTCGATGGTCGCGCCGATCATGGCGTCGTAACGGCCCTGCAGCCGGAGGGTGCCGTAGACGAGTTCGGTGGCGAAGGCGGCGTCACGGCCCGTCAGCCCCTCGTCCCGCAACGCGTGGGGCAGGGCCAGGTTGGCGTAGGCATCGTCCGTCTCGACCGCCGACAGCACCCGGTGCGCGCACAGGCGGATTGGGTCCGCGGCGGCACCCTCGTGCGGCGGACGGTGCGCCGGACGCCGGGAGCCCGGGCGCCCGCCGGATCGGTCCCCGGTCATCCCGCCACCTCGAACAGGACGTCCGTCCGCAGCCCGCGTGCCCAGGCGCGGGCGTCCATCCACGGACGTCCCGCGGGCGAGACCGTCGTCAGGCGCACCGGCCGTGAGCCCGTCCCCACGACGACGTCGTCATCCACGCCGACCACGCCGGGCGCAAGCGGTGTCCTGTCGGACGGGACGACCGGTCCGACCTTCAGGCGCGTCCCTGTCGAGAGGACTCCCCACGCCCCGGGGACGGGGGTGAAGGCGCGCACATGGCGGTCCACCACCTCGGCCGGGGCGGCCCACGGCACCCGCGCCTCCGCGGTCGTCACGCGGGGAGCGTGGGTCACTCCCTCCGCCGGCTGGTGGATGGGACTCGCCGTCCCGTCGGCGATCGCGTCGAGCGCGGCCACCAGCAGCGCGGCGCCGTCCGTGGCGAGTGCGTCCAGGACGTCCCCGGACGTCTCCCGGTCGCCGATGGGCCGGTGCAGGCACCCGAGTAGCGGTCCGCTGTCGAGGCTCTCCTCGAGCAGGAAGGCACAGGCGCCCGTCTCGCGGTCCCCCGCGAGGATGGCCCGCTGCACGGGTGCGGCACCACGCCACCGGGGCAACAGCGAGAAGTGCAGGTTCACCCACGGATGGCGCTCCAGGAGCGGGCGCGGCACCATCCCGCCATAGGCGACGACGGCGGCGGCGTCGGCCCGGACGGCGGCGAGTTCCCGCTGGATCGCCGCGTCGCGGAGCGTGGGCGGGGTGAGGGGGGTGAAGCCGTGCTCACGCGCCACCCGGGCAACCGGCGAGGACTCGAGCCTGCGGCCCCGGCCGGCCGGGGCGTCGGGACGGGTGACCACCGCCACGACCTCGTGGCGCGAGGCGAGCAGCGCCCGCAGGCTCGGGACCGCGGGCTCCGGGGTCCCCGCGAAGATGATACGCACCCACCCATCCTAGGAGGGTGGCAGGAGGCCCAGCTGTTCGAGGGCGCCCCGCAGCGGGCCCGCGCCCTCGAATCGCAGGGCCCGGAAGCCGAGGGCGTGCGCCGTCGCCACGTTGTCGGCGTTGTCGTCGACGAAGACACAGCCCCCGGGCCGAAGGCCGTACCGGTCGAGGAGGATCCGGAAGATCCGCGGGTCTGGTTTCGCCACCCCCTCGTGTCCCGAGACGACGACGCCCTGAAGGAGGTGGAACCCCGGGACGTGACGCGCGTGGTGGAAGTCCTCGGCGGCCCAGTTCGTGAGCCCGAACTGCGGGATCCCGTGGGCGTGGACTTCGTTGACCAGCTCGGCCACGCCGGGGATGGGGCCGGCGAGCGAGTCCGCGAAGTGGGAGGTGTAGTGGCGGTACACCTCGGCGAGCCAGGGGTCGATCACCTCCAGCTCGGCGGCCCCGGCCTCGTGGCTGAGGCCGGCGTCGGCTCGCCGGTTGAGGTCGTCGAAGCGGGCGCGGGCACGGAAGTCGCGCCACTCGGCGGCCGTGCAGCGCCCGATCACGGCGCGTTGCGGCTCCCACCGCACGAGGACGTTGCCGAAGTCCCAGACCACGGCCATGGGCTCAGAGGTCGGACGGATCGAGCTGGACACGGACCACCTCCTCCTTGCGCGCGCTGCGCTCCCGCTGGAGGGCTCGCAGCACCATGGCCAGGGCGCGGCCCTCCCCGCGGGGCACCCGGAGGAGCAGGGTGTCGTCCACCGGCCCCAGCACCTCGAGCCCGGCGGGCCCCCGCGCCGCGACTGCCGCCGCGATCGCGCCCAGCTCCGCCGCCGGACCCGTGAGCCGGAAGAGGCGCCACGCCGGCGGGAACCGCAGGTCGGTGCGTTCCTCGAGCTCCCTGACCGCGAAGCCGGCGGGGTCCCAGCGCACGCACGCCTGCCCGAGCACCGGGTCGGCGTCCCCGAGGATCAGGGCCGCGCCGCCGTCGGCAGCACTCCGGACGAGGGCGAGGGCGCTGAGCCACCGGTCGAGGGTGACGGTGGCGGCGGCCAGTTCGGGCCGTGCGGTGGCAACAGCGGCGTCGAGGATCAGCGCGCCGGAGTAGCCACCCGCCGCGACAGGCTCGGCGCCCGGCGTGGCGATCACGAGCGCGGGCGAGCCGTCCACGGTCCCGCTCACGCCCGCGCTCGCGTCGGAGCGGATCACACGCACGCCCGGGAAGGCCCGCGCGAGCTCCTCGCTGGTGCGGGCCGAGCCCACGCCGTGCGCGGTGAGCCGCGTGGACCCGCAGGAGACGCAGGCCAGGGCCTGGGGACGCCCACACCACCGGCAGGAGGCGGGTCCGGAACCCGGGAGTTCGAGCGGGCCGCCGCAGTGCCGGCAGCGGACGCGGTGACCGCAGTCGGCACAGCGGATCGACCGCAACCAGCCGGAGCGGGGCACGTGGACGAGGACGGGGCCGGCGCGGAGCGCGTCCCGCACCAGCCGGAACGCGATCTCCGGGAGCCGCGTGGGCGCGCCACGGAGGTCCTCCTCGTCAGGCACCGTGACCCGCGGAGTACGCGACCTGACGACGGCCCGTGGCGCGGTCACCGGCTTCGCCCAGCCATCGGCGATGAGTTGCTGCGCGGCCACACTCCGGCTGTAGCCGCCCACCACGAGCGCGCAGCCCCGTCGAAGGGCCATGACGGCGAGGGCTGACGGGTACGGTGCGCGGCGCTCGGTGAGGGTGTCGTCGTCCGGGTCCCACACGACCGCGAGACCGAGGTCAGGGACCGGTGCGAAGGCCGCTGAGCGGGTGCCGACCACCACGTCGGCGTGCCCACGGAGGATCGCGAGGAACGCGCGGTAGCGGGCTGCCGGTGGGAGGTCCGCGTGGTAGGTGGTGGTGGGCGCGATCGGGCCGAGGAGATCCGCGAGCTGTCCCGCCTCGCGGACGGTGGGGACCACGACGAGGACGCGACGTCCGGACGCGAGGGTGGCCCGGGCGGCGACGGCGAGGTCGTCCATCCACGCGGGCCGCGACTCGCGGACGCCGGGGAGCGCGGTCCACACCGCGCGCGGGGTGGACCCCGTGGCCAGGTGTCGCAGCAGGGCGGGTCCGCCGGTGTACTCCTCCCACCCACCGTCCGGCGCGGGCACGCGCGCCACGTCGCGGGACGCGGGGTCGGCGGATTGCTCGACGCGGGCGTGTCGGGGCGGGACCGCGAGTCGAAGGACGTCCGAGACGGAGCCGGCATGGGTGAGCGCGACGTCGCGGCACAGCTGCAGCACGTCGGGGCGCAGCACGGGGACGTCCGAGACCAGGCGCGCCAGCGGGCTGAGCCGGCCGGGGTGCGACGAGGTCCGGGCGACGTCGACCACCCAGCCCCGCATCCTCCGGCCGGCGAGGGGGGCGATCACGCGGACACCCGCCGCCACGCCGTCCATGCCGTCCGGGATCTCGTAGTCGAACTCGCGGTCGAGGTGGGGGACGGGGGTGTCCAGGATCACGCGGGCGATCCGCACGGTGGCGTCCGCGAGATCGAAGAGCTCGTCCGTCACACCCTCATGCAATCACGCGCCGCACGCGGCCCGCAGGTCCGCAGCACGCCCTGTGGACTCCCAGGTGAAGTCGGGCAGCTCCCGGCCGAAGTGGCCGTAGCTGGAGGTGGCACGGTAGATGGGGCGCAACAGGTCGAGGTCGCGGATGATCGCCGCGGGCCTGAGGTCGAACACCTCACGGATGGCAGTCTCGATGCGGTCCGGATCCACGGTGTGGGTCCCGAAGGTCTCCACGAACAGGCCGACGGGGTGCGCGATCCCGATCGCGTACGCCACCTGGACCTCGCACCGGTCCGCGAGGCCCGCGGCGACGACGTTCTTCGCCACCCACCGCATGGCGTACGCGCCCGAGCGGTCCACCTTCGAGGGGTCCTTGCCTGAGAAGGCGCCGCCACCGTGGTGGGCGCTCCCCCCGTACGTATCGACGATGATCTTGCGGCCGGTGAGGCCGGCATCACCCATCGGCCCGCCGATCACGAACTTCCCGGCCGGGTTGACGTGCAGTGTCAGGCCGGAGGCGTCCAGGTGGGGGGCATGGCGGGCCAGGACCGGGGAGATGACGGTCTCACGGATCGCCTCCTCGAGTTCAGGGCGGTGCAGGTCCTGGTGGTGCTGCGTTGACAGCACGATCGTGTCGATGGTGCGTGGCACCGTCCCCTCGTACCCGATGGTGACCTGTGACTTCCCGTCGGGCCGCAGCCCGCCCACGATCTGTTCCTTGCGGACATGGGCCAGCTGTTCGCAGATGCGATGGGCGAGGAAGATGGGCAGGGGCATGAGGCTCGGCGTGTCCGTGCACGCGTAGCCGAACATCATCCCCTGGTCGCCGGCACCCTGCCGGTCGAGCGGGTCGTCCGTGCCGGCGCCATCCCGCACCTCCGCGGCCGCGTCGACGCCCGCCGCGATGTCCGGGGACTGCGCGCCGATCGACACCGACACCCCGCAGGAGTCGCCGTCGAAGCCGATCTCGGACGACGTGTAGCCGATGCGGCTGACCTCCGACCGGATGATCTGCGGGATCTCCACGTACCCGCTCGTGGTCACCTCGCCGGCGACGTGGACGAGCCCGGTGGTCACCATCGTCTCGACCGCAACCCGCGCGTCCGGATCCTGCTCCAGGATCCCGTCCAGGATCGCGTCGGAGATGCGATCGCACACCTTGTCCGGGTGCCCCTCGGTCACGGACTCGGAGGAGAAGAGGCGCAGGCTCACCGCGACATCCTAGCCACGCCGCGCAGGCGGGCGACCTCGTGGATCACGGCTCGGGCGACGTCGGCCTTCGAGCCCGCGGCCCGCGCCACCTCGCTACCGGCAGCGTCCAGCATCACGACGTCGTTGGGGACGTCGCCGAACCCCTTGGTGTCGGAGACCTCGTTGAACACCAGCAGGTCGGCGCCCTTCCTGCGGGCCTTGGCCTCGGCATGGGCACGGGGGGTGCCGGCATCGTCGCCGGTCTCCGCCGCGAAGCCCACGACCGTCTGGCCTGGTCTCCGGCGCGCCACGAGGCCGGCGAGGATGTCCGGCGTCTGCTCCAGCGTCAGGGCAAGACCGGTGTCCTTCTTCACCTTGTGGTCCGACGCGGCGGCGGGGCGGAAGTCGGCGACGGCGGCGGCCATGACCACGATGTCGGCGTCCGCCGCACGCGTAACCATCCGCTCCGCGAGCTGGGCGGCGGTCTCGACGTGGGTCACCACGACCGGCAGTCCGGCGAGGAGGGCGCTGTCGACGTTGGCCGCCACCAGCTCCACCTCGGCGCCGAGCTGCGCCGCGGCGCGGGCGATCTCGATGCCCTGCCGGCCGGAGGAACGGTTCCCGATGAACCTGACGGGGTCGATCGGTTCGCGGGTCCCGCCCGCCGAGACCACCACTCGCGTGCCCCGCAGGACGGGCTCCGCGAGCAGGGCGAGGGCGGCCGCCGCGATCTCGGGCGGCTCCGGGAGCCGGCCGGGACCGGAGTCCGTGCCCGTCAGCCGGCCGGTTGCCGGCTCCAGGACGTGGGTGCCCCGGGCACGCAGCACCTGGACGTTGGCCCGGGTTGCGGGGTGCTGCCACATCTGGGTGTGCATCGCCGGCACGACGAGCACCGGGCAGGTCGCCACGAGGTAGGTCGTCCCGAGGAGGTCATCGGCGATGCCCGCGGCCGCACGAGCGAGAAAGGAGGCCGTCGCCGGCGCGACGACCAGCAGGTCGGCCCACGTCCCGACCTCGACGTGCTCGGCCCCGGTCGTGTCCTCGAAGACCGAGGTGTGTGCCGGGTGGCCCGAGAGTGCCTCCCAGGTCGCCGTCCCCACCATTCGCAGCGCGTTCGCGGTCGGGATGACCCGGACGTCGTGACCGGCCTCGGAGAGGAGCCGGAGCAGGAGCACCGCCTTGTAGGCGGCGATGCCGCCCGTGACGCCGAGGGCGATCCGGGCCATCAGTCGGCGGTGGGTTCCATGCGCAGCATGCCCTCGTCGATCTCGCGCATCGCGATGGACAGCGGCTTGTCCTCCTGCGTCGCCGGCACCAGCGGGCCCACGAACTCCAGGAGGCCCTCCTGGAGCTGCGAGTTGTAGGAGTTGATCTGGCGTGCACGGCGCGCGGCGTAGATCACCAGCGCGTACTTCGAGTCGACCTTCTTCAGCAACTCGTCGATGGGAGGGTTGGTGATCCCGGTGGGGTGGGCGACAGTACCTGACAAGGCTGGGACCTTCCGTGTGTCTGCGGGGGCGAGCCCATGCTACCGCTCGGGCAGGCCGAGGAGCGACGCCAGCTGGATGACCGCCTGGTCGACGTCGTCGTTGACGACGACGGCGTCGAACTCGTCCTGCGCGGCGAGCTCCCGTTCGGCGGTGGCGAGCCGCCGGTCCCGCTCCTCCGGTCCCTCCGTCCCCCGCGACTCGAGCCGGCGCCGCAACTCGGGAAGGGACGGCGGGGCGAGGAAGACGGTCAGCGCCTCGGGCATGGTCTGCCGCACCTGACGGGCACCGTCGAGGTCCAGTTCGAGCAGGACGGGATGTCCCCCGGCGAGGTGCTCGAGGACGGCGTGGCGGATGGTGCCGTACTTGTGCAGCCCGTACACCTGTGCCCATTCGAGCATGTCCCCCGCTGCCACGAGCTCGTCGAACTCGCCCGGGGCGACGAAGTAGTAGTGCTCCCCGTCCACTTCTCCCGGGCGCGGCGGCCGGGTCGTCGCGGAGACCGACAGCCAGATCTCCGGGTAGCGATCGAGCAGGGCACGCACCACCGTGCCCTTTCCGACCCCGGACGGGCCGACGATCACGATGACGCGGGGGGAGCGAGCGAGCATGGGCGTCATTGTCCCATGCGCGCACCTCAGCCGAATCGCTCGACCAGCGCCTTGCGCTGGTGGGGCCCGAGCCCCCGGACGCGACGAGCCTCTGAGATCCCGATCTCCTCCATGACGGACCTGGCGGTGGCGTGGCCGACCCCGGGCAGCGCCTCGAGCATCGCCATGACCTTCATCTTCGAGAGCGCCTCGTCGGTGTCCGCGTCGTCAAGCATCTGGGAGAGGCTGACCGCGCCGCTCTTCAGACGGGTCTTCATCTCGGCGCGCTGGGCACGCGCAGCCGCAGCCTTTTCGAGCGCGGCCGTACGCTGTTCGGGAGTGAGTGCGGGAAGTGCCATCGTGGGCTCCTGGATGATGACGGGGTGTCGGAAGAAAAAGTAGCGCGTCCCAGGAGCCGGATGGGTTGCTTTCGCAGGTCAGATGGCCATTCGCAGGGTGTCGGCCACCGCTGCTGCCGCGTCGCGGAGCCCGCCGGGTCCGCGTCCGAGCACAGACCGGGAGACCGAGGCGAGTACGCGTCGTCCGGGCCCGAAGACACGGACGATGTCCTCCGGTGTCCCTCCCTGTGCGCCCACCCCCGGAGCGAGGATGAGCGCCCGGGTCGCCGCGAGGTCGAGGGAGAGCCGCGCGACGGCGTCGCCGACCGTCGCGCCGATGACGAGGCCGACCGGTCCCACCGGGTCGAAGGGTTCGTTGACGGCGCCAGCGGCGGCACACAGCGACCCCGCGACGCTCCCCGCCTCACCGCGCGCGTGCTGCACCGAGGCGCCCTCCGGGTTGGAGGTGAGGGTGAGAATGAACACGCCCTTGTCGTGCGCCACCGCGAGGTCGATCGCGGGTGCCAGGGACCCGAAGCCGAGGAAGGGGCTGAGGGTGATGGCATCAGCCTCGAGGGGAGCACCGGGCGTGAGATACGCCTGGGCGTAGGCCGCCATGGTGGACCCGATGTCACCCCGCTTCACGTCGAGGATCGCCACCGTCCCCGCCGCGCGGCAGGCCGCGAGCGTCTCCTCGAGCGCCGCGATCCCCGCTGCCCCGTGCCGCTCGTAGAAGGCGGACTGGGGTTTCAGCGCGGCGACCCGTCCCCCGAGTTGTTCGACGACGCGGAGGGAGAACTCCCTGAGGCCCGCCGCCGAGTCGGGCAGGCCCCACTCGGCCAGGAGGGCCGGGTGGGGGTCGATGCCGACGCACAGGGGCCCGTGGTCCACCATCTCCGCGGCCAGCCGGGCGCCGAACCCGGTCATCTGGCCATCCTGCCGTGGTACTCCTGCATGGATGTCACGCTGAACGGCTCGGAGAGGGTCTCGATCGCCTGGACTGCCGCGTTCAACTGGGCGACCGTGGTCACGATGGCCTTGTCCGACGCCGTCGTCGCGGTCCGGATCTCGTACCCGTCGACACGGGCGCCCTGCCCGTTCGGGGTGTTGATGACGATATCGATGCCACCCTCGCGGATCAGGTCCACGACCGTGGGCTCACCCCCCGGCCCGCGCCGTTCAGACGCCTTCCGGACCACCTGGGCGGGAATCCCGTTCCGCCGCAGTACGGCGGCCGTTCCCTCCGTGGCGAGGATCCGGAACCCGAGCGCAACGAGGTGGGCGACGGGGAAGATGATCGAGCGCTTGTCGCGGTCCGCCACCGAGATGAAGGCCGTCCCCCGGGTGGGAAGTCCGCCGTAGGCGCCGGTCTGCGACTTCGCGAAGGCTCGCGGGAAGTCGACGTCGATGCCCATCACCTCGCCGGTCGAGCGCATCTCCGGACCGAGGATCGTGTCCACCACCTTGCCGTCGCGGGTCAGGAACCGCCGGAAGGGCAGCACGGCCTCCTTCACGCAGATCGGCATGTCGAGGTCGACGCGGGTGAAGTCGAGCGCGGGCAGCAGGCCTTCCTCACGCAACCGGGCGATGGTGGTGCCCGTCATGATGCGGGCGGCGGCCTTGGCGAGCGGCACGCCGGTGGCCTTGGAGACGAAGGGCACGGTCCGGGACGCCCGGGGGTTCGCCTCGATGACGTACAGGGCGTCACCCACAAGGGCGTACTGGATGTTGATCAGCCCACGTACCCCCACGCCGGCAGCGATGGCCTCCGTCGACTGCCGGATCCGGTCGAGGACCGCCTGGGCCAGGTGCACCGATGGCAGGACGCAGGCCGAGTCCCCGGAGTGGATGCCAGCCTCCTCGATGTGCTCCATCACCCCTCCGAGGAACAGTTCGATGCCGTCGTAGAGGGCGTCGACGTCGATCTCCACGGCGTCGTCGAGGAAACGGTCGATGAGCAGGGGTCCGGTTGAGGCGCTCATGTCGCCGGCGCTGCGGTTCAGGTAGTCCCGCAGCTGGGGCTCGTCGTACACGATCTCCATGCCGCGGCCGCCGAGCACGTAGGACGGGCGGACCAGCACCGGGTAGCCGATCCGGGACGCGACGGCGACGGCCTCGAGCGCCGAGGTGGCGGTGCCGTAGGCGGGTGCCGGCAGGCCGGCGGCGGCGAGGACCGCCCCGAACGCACCGCGATCCTCGGCGGCGTCGATGGCATGGGGCGGTGTCCCGAGAATCGGCACGCCGGCGTCCTCGAGCCGTTGGGCGAGCGCGAGGGGCGTCTGGCCCCCGAGCTGCACGATCACGCCCGCGACCGGACCTGCGGCACGCTCCGCCTCGTACACCTCCATCACGTCCTCGAACGTGAGGGGCTCGAAGTACAGCCTGTCGGAGATGTCATAGTCCGTGGAGACGGTCTCGGGGTTGCAGTTGACCATGACGGTCTCGAAGTCCCCGCGCAGGGTCATCGTGGCGTGGACGCAGGAGTAGTCGAACTCGATCCCCTGGCCGATCCGGTTCGGCCCGGACCCGAGGATCAGCACCGCCGGGCGCTCGCGGGGCGCGACCTCCGTCTCGAGGTCCCAGCTGGAGTAGTGGTAGGGGGTGGAGGCCGCGAACTCCGCCGCGCAGGTGTCCACGGTCTTGTACACCGGGTGGAGGTTGTATGCCCGCCGGATCTCGCGCACGGTCACCTCCGAGAGCCCGCGGAGCTCCCCGATCTGGGCGTCGGAGAGCCCGTGCTTC
Source organism: Actinomycetales bacterium UBA1383 (assembly GCA_002305415.1). Lineage (GTDB taxonomy): Bacteria > Actinomycetota > Actinomycetes > Actinomycetales > Actinomycetaceae > UBA1383. The sequence goes on from DBQX01000131.1 coordinate 29,526, forward strand.
TTGGCGAGGCGCAGGAGCGCGGGATCGATGGCGTCGGCCCTCTTCACGCGCCGCGCGACGTCGTTGACCAGCAGGATCTGGTCGAGGAACCACGGGTCGATGTGGGTCGCGGCGAACACGTCGTCGACCGACGCCCCGCCACGCAGTGCCTGCTGCACCTTGACGAGCCGGTCCTCGGTGGGGGTGGCGATCTCCACGAGGAGGCGGTCGACGTCGTCGCGGCCCGGGGGGTCGCCGCGCCAGTGGAAGGTCAGGCCGCGCTTGTCGATGGAGCGCATCGCCTTGCCGAGGGCCTCGGTGAAGTTCCGGCCGAGGGCCATGGCCTCCCCCACGGACTTCATGGTGGTGGTGAGCGTGGGGTCGGCTGCGCGGAACTTCTCGAAGGCGAACCGCGGCACCTTGACCACCACGTAGTCGAGCGTCGGCTCGAAGGAGGCAGGCGTCGAGGCCGTGATGTCGTTGGGAATCTCGTCGAGGGTGTACCCGACGGCGAGTCGCGCGGCGATCTTCGCGATCGGGAAGCCGGTGGCCTTGGAGGCGAGCGCGGAGGAGCGTGAGACCCGCGGGTTCATCTCGATGACCACCACGCGTCCGGTCTCGGGATGGACGGCGAACTGGATGTTGCATCCCCCGGTGTCGACACCCACCTCACGGATCACGGCGATCCCGATGTCCCGCAGCCTTTGGTACTCCCGGTCGGTGAGCGTCAGCGCGGGGGCCACGGTGACGGAGTCCCCGGTATGCACCCCGACGGGGTCCACGTTCTCGATCGAGCAGACGACCACCACGTTGTCCGCGCGGTCCCGCATCAGTTCGAGTTCGTACTCCTTCCAGCCGAGGATCGACTCCTCGAGGAGCACCTCGGTGGTGGGTGAGTAGTGGAGGCCGGCCCCCGCGATGCGGTCCAGTTCCTCGGGCGTGCGGGCGAGGCCGGAACCGAGCCCGCCCATGGTGAACGAGGGCCGCACGACCAGTGGGTAGCCGAGTTCGGCGGCGGCCGCGTGGCACTCGTCGAGCGTGTGCGCGATCCGGGAACGCGCCGACTCGGCGCCACAGCGCTCCACCACGCGCTTGAACTGCTCCCGGTCCTCCCCCGCCCGGATGGCCTCCACGTTCGCGCCGATCAGCTCGACGCCGTAGCGGGCCAGCACCCCCGCCTCGTGGAGGGCGACAGCGGTGTTCAGCGCCGTCTGGCCGCCGAGGGTCGGCAGCAGCGCGTCCGGCCGTTCCTTCGCGATGATCCGTTCGACGACGTCGGGCGTGATGGGCTCGATGTAGGTCGCGTCGGCGAACTCCGGGTCGGTCATGATCGTGGCCGGGTTGGAGTTGACGAGGATGACGCGCAACCCCTCCTGGCTCAGCACGCGGCATGCCTGGGTGCCGGAGTAGTCGAACTCGGCCGCCTGCCCGATGACGATCGGGCCGGAGCCGATCACGAGGACGGAGTGCAGGTCGTGACGGCGTGGCATCACACCTCCTTGCGCCGCTCGCGCTCCGCGAGCATCAGGTCGATGAATCGGCCGAAGAGGTGCTCGGCGTCGTGGGGTCCGGCGGCTGCCTCGGGGTGGTACTGGACGGAGAACGCCGGGAGGTCGAGGGCACGCAGTCCCTCGACGACCCCGTCGTTCAGCGCGACGTGCGACACCTCGACGCGCCCGTACCGGCCGCCGTCCCACGGTGCGACCGAGGGCTCGTCGATGGGGGCGTCGACGGCGAACCCGTGGTTGTGCGCCGTGATCTCCACCTTCCCGGACGCGCGGTCGAGGACCGGCTGGTTGACCCCCCGGTGGCCGTACCCGAGCTTGTAGGTGCCGTAGCCGAGGGCGCGGCCGAGCAGCTGGTTGCCGAAGCAGATCCCGAAGAACGGGAGGCGGGCGTCGAGGACACCGCGGAGGAGCTCCACCTCGTGGGTGGCGGCCTCGGGGTCGCCGGGGCCGTTCGAGAAGAACACCCCGTCGGGCTGGAACGCGAGGATCTCCGCCAGCGACGTCCCCTGGGGCACCACGTGGACCCGCGCACCCCGCTCCGCGAGCTGTTGCGGCGTGCGCGCCTTGATGCCGAGGTCCACCGCGACGACCGTGCAGCGGACCGGTGTCCCCGGGGGCGGTTCGACGACGTACCCGACCCGCGTGGTGACCTCGCGCGCGAGGTCGGCGCCCGCCATGTGTGGGGAGCGGCGCACGACGTCAAGGAGCACCTCGACCGCCTGCGCGCCGCCGGCGTCGGCGCCCGCCGGCAGCGCGGGCCCGGAGAAGATGCCCGCCCGCATGACGCCGCGCTCCCGGAGGTGGCGGGTGAGGGCGCGAGTGTCGACCTCGCAGATCCCGACGACGCCGTGCTCGACGAGCTCGTCCTCCAGCTCCCGCCGGGATCGCCAGTTCGACGCCCGCCGCGCCGGGTCGCGGACGACGTAGCCCGCGACCCAGATGCGCGTCGACTCGGGATCCTCGTCGTTGACCCCGGTGTTCCCGACGTGGGGCGCGGTCATGACGACGATCTGCCGGTGGTAGGACGGGTCGGTGAGGGTCTCCTGGTAACCGGTCATGCCGGTGGAGAAGACGATCTCGCCGACGGTGCGTCCGACGGCCCCGTAGGCCCGCCCCACCTGCATGTACCCGTCCTCGAGGACCAGGACGGCGCTCTCACGCTCGCGCAGCACTCCTCCTCCCGCTCAGCCGGTCAGGGCGCCGGCGAGCACCGTTGCACGGCCACGCAGGAAGGTGGCCACGACCCGCCCGGGCAGCTCCATGCCGTGGTACGGCGTGTTGCGGGCCTTCGAGGCGAGCGACTCCCGGTCGATCACGCGGGTCGCGCGCGGGTCCACCAGTGTGACGTTGGCGGGTTCGCCCACCGCCAGGGGCCGGCCCTGGTCGGTGACGCGGCCGATCTCCGCGGGCTTCGTCGACATCACACGGGCGACGTCCGCCCAGGTGAGGCGCCCGGTGTCCACCATCGTCGACTGGACGACCGAGAGCGCGGTCTCGAGCCCGAGCATCCCGTTCGCCCCGGCGGCCCACTCGCAGTCCTTGTCCTCGTCGGCGTGCGGGGCGTGGTCGGTCGCCACGATGTCGATGGTCCCGTCCTCCAGGCCCTGGCGCACGGCCTCGACGTCCGCTGCGGTACGCAGCGGCGGGTTGACCTTGAAGACCGGGTCGTAGCTCCGCACGTACTCGTCGGTCAGGAGCAGGTGGTGGGGGGTGACCTCGGCGGTCACGTCGATCCCTCGGGACTTGGCCCACCGGATGATCTCCACCGACCCGGCCGTCGAGACGTGCTGCACGTGGAGGCGCGAGCCGACGTGCCCGGCCAGGAGGACGTCACGGGCGATGATGGACTCCTCGGCCACGGCCGGCCAGCCCGCGAGCCCGAGCTCCGCGGAGACCAGGCCCTCGTGCATCTGGGAACCCTCCGTGAGCCGCGGGTCCTGGGCGTGCTGGACGATGACGCCGTCGAAGGCCTTGACGTACTCGAGAGCGCGCCGCATCAGCACGGGATCGGAGACGGCCTTGCCGTCATCGGAGAACGCGCGCACCCGGGCCGCTGAGGCCGCCATCGCGCCGAGTTCGGCGAGGTTCGTGCCCTTCAGCCCGACGGAGACGGCACCCACCGGGTGGACGTCCACCCAGCCCGCCTGCTGCCCGAGGCGCAGGACCTGCTCCACGACACCCGCGGTGTCGGCCACCGGGTCCGTGTTCGCCATGGGGTGGACGGCCGTGAAGCCGCCCAGCGCCGCGGCGCGGGTACCGGTCTCGACCGTCTCGGCATCCTCCCGGCCGGGCTCACGCAGGTGGGTGTGGAAGTCGACGAGTCCGGGGAGGGCGATGAGGCCCGCCGCGTCGATGGTCACCACGTCCTCGCGTCCCGCCGCGGCCGCCGCATCCGCACCGAGTGCCGCGATGACCCCGTCGTCCAGGAGCATGTCGGTGGTGTCGCCCCCGAGCGGGGCGACGCCGGTGATCAGGTAGGCGGTCATGCGTCGAGTCCTTCGTCAGAAGCCAGCAGGAGGTAGAGGACGGCCATCCGGACGAACACGCCGTTGGCCACCTGGTGCAGCACGGTGGATCGCGGCGAGTCGGCGGCCGCGGCGGAGATCTCGAGACCACGGTTCATGGGCCCGGGGTGCATCACGATCGCGTGCTCGGCGAGTCGTGCGAGTCGCGCGGCGTCCAGTCCGTACGCCCGGGTGTACTCCTGCGGGGAGGGGAAGTACCCGCCTCCCGCACTGGACATGCGCTCGCGCTGCACACGGAGCATCATGACGGCGTCCGGACCATCGTCGATGACCTCGTCGAAGTCGTAGCTGAGGCGGGAGGTCCAGGTCTCGGCCCCCACGGGGATCAGCGTGGGCGGGCCGACCACCGTCACCTCGGCCCCCAGGGTGTGCAGCAGGTTGACGTTCGATCGCACCACCCGCGAGTGGAGGATGTCCCCCACGATCGCCACCTTCTTCCCCGCGAGAGTGGTGCCGTTGGCGGCCGGCGAGCCGTCCTGGGCGCCGCACAGGAAGCGTCGCATGGTGAACGCGTCGAGCAGTGCCTGGGTCGGGTGCTGGTGCGTCCCGTCCCCCGCGTTGATGACGGGCACGTCGATCCAGTCGGTCTCGGCCAGGCGGTGCGGGGCCCCCGACGCGTGGTGCCGGATGACGACGGCGTCGATCCCCATCGCGTTCAGCGTCTGGGCCGTGTCCTTCAGCGACTCCCCCTTTGAGACCGAGGAGCCCTTCGCGGAGAAGTTGATCACGTCGGCGGACAGCCGCTTCGCCGCCGCCTCGAAGGAGATGCGGGTGCGGGTGGAGTCCTCGAAGAACAGGTTCACGACCGAGCGCCCACGCAGGGTCGGAAGCTTCTTCATCTGGCGTGACTGGGTCTCGGCCATGGCCTCGGCCGTGTCGAGGATCGCGAGGGCCTCGGCGAGCGACAGGTCCGCCGCTGACAACAGGTGCTTCATCGTTCCTCCTCGATCTCGACGGCGTCGGCGCCGTCCGTCTCGACCAGCTTCACCAGGACGCGTTCGGCGGCGGCAGTGGGCAGGTTCTTGCCCACGAAGTCCGCGCGGATCGGGAGTTCGCGGTGTCCGCGGTCGACGAGGACCGCGAGCTGGATGCGCCGGGGCCGGCCGAGGTCGGTGATGGCGTCCAGCGCGGCACGCACGGTGCGGCCGGAGTACAGGACGTCGTCGACCAGCACCACGGTCTTCCCGTCGATGCCGCTCAGCGGCAACTCGGTGCGGCCGATGGTGCGCATCGGCTGGCGCCGCAGGTCGTCCCTGTAGGCGGTGATGTCCAGCGAACCGACCTCGACGTCGGCCTCGCTGGCCCGGATGTTCTGTGCGATGCGCTCCGCCAGGGGAACGCCGCGGGTGGGGATGCCGAGGAGGACGATGTCCTCGGCTCCGTGGTTCTTCTCGAGGATCTCGTGGGAGATCCGCCTCAACGAGCGGACGATGTCCGCCTCGTCCAGGACGCGCCGGGACATGGGCTGCCTCCTTCGCCGCCTCACGGGACGGGGTTAAAGGAATGGGTCGTGGGTCAGCATAACGCCCGTCGCAGGCAGGGAACGCCAACCGTCCGTCGTGTCAGGACGGGTCGATCCCCCGCAGGTCGAGCCGGAGTGCGGGACCCAGCACGCGGATCTTGTCGAGGATGGCGTTGACGAACCGCGGGGATCCCTCCGTCGAGAGTTCCGCTGCCAGTTTGACGGCCTCGGAGATCACGACCGCGTCGTCGATCTCGTCGTCGAACAGCAGTTCCCACACCGCCATCCGGAGGATGGCCCGGTCGACTGCGGGCATCCGGTCCAGGGTGCGTCCGTGGGCGTAGGTGAGGAGGATGTCGTCGATGTCCTCGAGGTGGCCAGCCACCCCCTCGACCAGCTCAGCGGAGTAGGCAGGCAGCGGCGTCTCGGCAGCCGTGGTCGCGAGACGCTCCTGGAGGAGGTCGGAGAGGGCGAGGGGTTGGTAGCGGCCCCTCTGGTCGGCTTCGAACAGCACGTCGACGGCGCGGCGCCGGGCCTTGGTCCGGGCGGTCGCGCGTCGCTTCGGCCGTTCAGGGTCCATCAGTTGGCGCGGCCGAGGTACTCGCCGGACCGCGTGTCGACCTTCACCCGCGTGCCCTGCTCGAGGAAGAGGGGAACCTGGATCTCGTAGCCGGTCTCGAGCGTGGCGGGCTTGGTGCCGGCGGACGCGCGGTCGCCCTGCAGGCCCGGCTCGGTGTAGGCGATCTCGAGGACGACGGACGCAGGCAGTTCGATGTACAGGACCTGGCCGTCGTGCATGGCCACGATCGCACCCTGCGACTCCAGCATGAAGTTCGCCGCGTTGCCCACGGTCTCGGCGGGCACGTGGATCTGGTCGAACGTGTCCGTGTCCATGAACACGAAGTCCGTCCCGTCCTTGTAGAGGTACTGCATGTCCCGCTTGTCGACGGTCGCGGTCTCCACCTTGACGCCCGCGTTGAAGGTCTTGTCGACGACCTTGCCGGAGAGCACGTTCTTGAGCTTCGTCCGGACGAACGCCGGGCCCTTGCCGGGCTTGACGTGCTGGAATTCCACCACGGTCCAGAGCTGGCCCTCCAGGTTGAGCACCATGCCGTTCTTGAGGTCGTTCGTGGTTGCCACCGGGCAGGCCCTTCGGTTGAGGTGATTGTGCGCAGGCAAGTTTACCGCACGGGCGGCAGCACCCCGATCACGGCCTCCGCCACCGCCTCGACGTCCCGGTCCGCCACCTCGACGACGTGGTCCGCCACCGCCCGGTACACGGGTCCGCGCTCCCGGAGCATCCTGCTCCACAGCTGGCGCGGGTTGACGATGGCGGAGGGCTGGGGGCGGGCCAGCCCGGCCCGCTGGAAGGTGCGCGCCGGGTCCGCGTCCAGCAGCACGACGACATGGTCCCGGAGGATGCCTGCCGTGCGGGGATCGTCCAGAGCGGAGGATCCGACCGCCACGACTCCGTCACCGTCGAGTCCCGCCAGCACCTCGGCCTGTCGGGCGGACAGTCCGGCGGTACCGGCCTCCAGGACGATCTCACTGATCGCCCCGTGCCGGTCCGCGACCTCCGCGTCGAGGTCGTGGAACTCGAGGCCGAGCCGGGCCGCGACCACGGCGCCGACCGACGTCGTGCCGGATCCCGGGGGTCCGATGAGCGCGATCATCCGGTCACGGGGCGAGTGGCGTCGCTGATGGACGCCAGGTACCCGTGGAGGTTGCGCCGGATCTCGGCGACGCCGTCGCCGCCCGTCTTCTTCAGCAGCTCCTCGGCCAGCACGATCGCCACCATGGCCTGGGCGACCACAGCGGCGGGGGCGGCGGCGCAGACGTCCGACCGCTGGTTGATGGCGGTGGCCTCCGCGCCGGTGACCATGTCGATGGTGCGCAGGGCGCGAGGGATGGAGGAGATGGGCTTGAGCGCGGCGCGCGCGACGATGGGGGAACCGTTCGACATGCCGCCCTCGATCCCGCCCGCGCGGTTGGTGAGCCGTCCGTCGCGGGTCATCTCGTCGTGGGCCTGGGAGCCGCGGCGGCGCGCGGTCTCGAAGCCGTCCCCGATCTCCACCCCCTTGATGGCCTGGATACCCATGAGTGCCCCGGCGATTCGCGCGTCGAGGCGATCCGGCCCGCTGACGTAGGTCCCGAGGCCGACGGGCACCCCGTACGCGATGACCTCCACGATGCCGCCGAGCGTGTCGGCGTCCTTGTGGGCGGCGTCGATCTCCGCGGCCATGGCGGCGTCGGTGGCCGGGTCGAGGCAGCGGACGCGGGTCTGGTCCAGGGCGTCCGTGTCGTCGGGCCCCGGCCGGGCGGCGTCGTCGGGCAACTGGACGCGACCGACCCCGATGACATGGGACACGAGCCTGATTCCCGCGACCTGGTGCAGGATCGCCTCCGCGAGGGTGCCGATCACGACCCTTGCGGCGGTCTCCCGGGCGCTCGCCCGCTCGAGGACCGGCCGGATGTCGGAGTGCCCGAATTTCAGGACGCCGGCGAGGTCTGCGTGCCCGGGGCGGGGCCGGGTCAGGGCCGCGCCGCGTGCCGAGCCCTCGAGCGATCCCTCGATCGGGTCGGCGGACATGACCTCACGCCACTTGGGCCACTCCGTGTTGCCGATCATCACGGCGACCGGCGAGCCCATGGTCACGCCATGGCGGACGCCGGAGAGGATGGTCAGCTCATCCTCCTCGAACTTCATCCGGGCGCCGCGGCCGTGGCCCCGGCGTCGCCGCGCGAGTGCGAGCCGGAAGTCCTCGGAGGTGATCTCGATGCCGGCGGGCACACCCTGCGCGACCGCGACGAGGGCGGGGCCGTGCGACTCGCCCGCTGTCAGCCACGTGAACATGGGACGATCCTGCCACGTGCGGACGTGCCTCAGGAACCCGGCCACCAGGTGGCCGCCGCGGCCCCGGCCGCCAGCATCGGCCCGAAGGGGATGCGTGTCGAGAGCGGCGTCCCGCGGGCGCGCAGGAGGAGCGCGGCGAGGCCTCCCAGGAGCGCGGCCGTGGCCATCATGATCACGGGCGCCCCGGGCGCGATCCAGCCGGCCCACGTGCCGAGGAGGACGCCGAACTTCACGTCACCGAATCCGAGTCCCCCGCGGGAGATGAGCGCGAGCGCCAGCAGTCCCGTCGCGGTGCACACGGCGCCCGCGCCGGCATGCGCGATCCCACTCGTGTCACCGGCCACCCAGGATGCGCCCGCGATGCTGAGGAGGAGCATGCCCAGGGCCGGGAGGACCACCCGGTCCGGGAGGTGGTGGGTCTCGGCGTCGGTCATGGCGAGCCAGCCCGCGGCGGCCCCCACGCCGGCTCCGGCCACGGCGTGCCATGCACTCGGGGCAGCGGTCGCGAACAGGACGGCGCCCACGGCGGCGGCGCTCAGCCGCCGCTGGCGTCCCGCCACTCCCGGAACTCCTGGACGTAGCGCAGGTGCTCCTCGAGGGTGGAGGCGAACTTCGTCTCCCCGGTGTCGAGGTTCACGGTGACGAAGTACAGCCAGTCACCCTCGGGCGGGTTGAGGACGGCGTCGATGGCTGCCCGCCCCGGTGACCCGATCGGCGTCGGCGGCAGTCCGGGATGGATGTAGGTGTTCCACGGGGTGTCCGTGTCCAGTTGCGCCTGGGTGGGGACCCCGCCGGTCTGGCCGACGCCGTACAGCACGGTCGAGTCCATCTGGAGCCGTCCACCGACATCGGCTGCGGTGTTGGTGAGGCGGTTCTCGATGACCCGCGCGACCTGGCCGTAGTACTCCGGCGTGGCCTCCCGCTCCACGATCGAGGCCTTGATGAGGACCTCCTGCCAGCGCTCCTGGGGTACCCCGGCAGCCTGCAGGTTCGTGACCGTCTGCGCGACCATGGTGGCGAGGATGTCGGTGGCGGTCGCACTGGGGGCGAAGGGGTAGGTGGCGGGGGCGAACCAGCCCTCAGGGCTGCCCCCGGCCTCCGCGGGGAGCCCGATGGCGGCTGTGTCGGCGGCCGCCGCCTGGACGTCCTCGACGGCGAACCCCATCACCCGCGCGATGCGTTCGTAGACCTGCGTGGCGATGAACCCCTCGGGCACAGTGATGGTGATCTCCGCGCGGTTCGCGGGATCGAGCAGTGCGGCGACCGCGTCGGAGGCCTTCATCTCGAGCATCAGGACGAAGGCGCCGGCCTGGATGTTCCCGGAGTTCGGGTTGGACGTGAAGGCCGCGGAGAACGCCTCGGCGGTGCGCACGACCCCCGCGTCCTCGAGCAGTCGGCCGATGTCCGCGCCCGTCGCACCGGAGGGGATCTCCACGACGACCTCACCGGTTCCCGGACCTGGGTAGTCCTCCGGCGCCGGTTCGGAGGTGAAGATGCCGGAGATCTGCGGCCAGGCGAGCGCGAGGGCCGCACCGATGATGGCGATGCCGAACACGATGGCGAGCACACCCCGACGCCGCTTCGCCTTCCGGATGCGGGTGGACTCCTGGGCGCGGCGCGCATCGCGGCGGGATGGCGCGGGCGATTCGAACAGCTCGGTCATCGGGATTCCTCCAGTGTCAGCAGCTCGCCCGGTGGCAGGCCGGTGTGGCGCTCGATCGCGAGGGCCTGGTCGAGGATGAGTGTCGCGGCCACCTGGTCGACCACCGCCCGGTGCCGGCGGCTCTCGCGACCCGCACCGTGGAGCGCCTGGTGGGCCGAGACGGTGGTGAGGCGTTCGTCCACCAGCCGTACAGGAACCCGCGGGATGGCGCGAGCGATCGCCTCCGCGTAGCGGCGGGCTGCCACGGCGGCCGGGCCCTCCTGGCCCGAGAGCGAGAGGGGCAGACCGACAATGATCTCGGTCGCGTGCACCTCCTGCGCGATCCGGGCGAGCACCTCGAGTTCGGCGCCGTCCGCCGCGCGGCGCAGCGTCCGCACGGGGAGGGTCATCGTGCCCGCGGGATCCGTACGGGCGACGCCGACGCGCACGGTGCCGACGTCGATCCCGATCCGGGTCCCGGGCCGGACAGTCACGGGACCAGGTGCCCGCGGAGGGCCTCGATGGCCGCGGGAATCGATTCGGCGCGGGTTCCCCCGCCCTGGGCCACGTCGTCGCGGCCGCCGCCGCCACCGCCGAGGATGGCCGCCACTTCACGTACCAGGACCCCGGCGCGGTGCCCCCGCTCCCGTGCCTCGGGCGAGAGGGCGACGACGACCAGCGGGCGTCCGCCGGCGACCCCCAGGAGCGCCACCGCACCGCCAACACCGAGCCGGGACCGCACGTCGAGGGCGAGCGTGCGCAGCTCGTCCGCCCCGGGCACCTCCCCCACGTCGTGCACGACGACGCGCAGCGGGCCGGCCGCGACGGCGCCCGCGGCCAGCGCGGGGGCGGAGCCGAGCACCTGTGCCCGGCGCACCTGTGCGAGTTCCTTCTCCGCTGCCTTGAGCCGCGCCATGATCTGGGTGATGCGCTCGGGGAGCTCCTCGGGACGAGCTCCGACGAGTTGCGAGACCTGCGAGACGAGAGCGCTCTCCTTGGCCTGGTGCGCGTAGGCCCCCGCGCCCACCAGAGCCTCGATACGCCTCACGCCGGAGCCGATGGAGGACTCCCCCAGCACGTCGATGCGCCCGATGTTGCCCGTCAGGGGGACGTGAGTTCCGGCGCACAGTTCCCTGGACCAGCCGTCGCCGATGGTGACGACGCGGACGCGTGCGCCGTACTTCTCCCCGAAGAGCGCCATTGCGCCCAGGCGCTTCGCCTCCTCCAGGTCCATGACGGAGTCGGTGATCTCGAGGTTCTCCGCCACCAGCGTGTTCACCCGCCCCTCGATCTCTGCCATCGCCCCAGGTGAGACCGTCGCGCCGTGCTGGAAGTCGAACCGGAGCCGCGAGGGTGCGTTCTCCGAGCCTGCCTGGGTCGCCTGGTCCCCGAGCGTCTCGTGGAGGGCCTTGTGGACCATGTGCGTCGCGGTGTGGGCCTGGGCGATCTGGCGGCGTCGCACCGTGTCGATCGTCGCGATTCCCGTCTCGTCCAGCGTCAGCTGTCCTTCGGTCAGGGTGCCGCGGTGCACGGTCACTCCCTTGACCGGCGCCTGCGCGTCGATCACGTCCACGATGCCACCGCCGCTGAAGCGCAACGTGCCGTGGTCGGCCTGCTGCCCACCCATCTCCGCGTAGAAGGGCGTACGGTCGAGCACGACCTCGACGTCCGCGGGTGCGACGACGCTCGGGACGGGCCGCCCGTCGACGAGGATTCCCACCACGCGCACCTCGGCCGCCGTCTGCGTGTACCCGACGAAGTCGACACTCCCGCCGAGCCTCGCGCGCAGTTCGTTGAACACGGTCGTGTCCACGTGCCCCGACTTCTTCGCGAGCGCGTCGGCCCGCGCCCGCTCCTTCTGCTCCGCCATCAGGGAGCGGAAGCCGGCGGCGTCGACCGCGACGCCCTGCTCGGCGGCGATCTCGAGCGTGAGGTCGATCGGGAACCCGTAGGTGTCGTGCAGCGCGAACGCGTCGCTGCCGCTGACCGCGCGCCCCTCCTGCCTGGCCTGCCGGATGGCGCCGTCGAGGATGGTGGTCCCCGCTGCGAGGGTGCGGCGGAACGCCTCCTCCTCGGCGTAGGCAACCTCCGCGATCCGGGGGAAGTCCGCCTCGAGCTCGGCGTAGGAGAGCTTCATGACCTCCATCGAGACCGGTAGCAGCTCGGGCAGCACGGGATCGTTCACGCCCAGCAACTTCATCGAGCGGACGGCACGGCGGATGAGGCGCCGCAAAACGTAGCCACGCCCGTCGTTCCCCGGTCGGACGCCGTCGCCGATGAGCATCAGTGCGGACCGGACGTGGTCCGCGACGATCCGCAGCCGCACGTCGCCCGCCTCGTCGGCCCCGTACCGGGTGCCCGCGCGGGCGGCAGCGTGCTCGAGGACGGGGTAGACCTCATCGATCTCGTACATGCTGTTCTTGCCCTGCAGCAGGTAGGCGAGCCGCTCCAGCCCGAGGCCGGTGTCGATCGACTTGTGCTCCAGCTCTCCCAACAGCGGGTAGTCCTTCCCGGAGCCCTCGCCGCGCAGGTACTGGTCGAACACCAGGTTCCAGATCTCGAGGAAGCGGTCACCCCCTGTGTCGACGAGGGGCCCGCCGTCCGGCCCGAACTCCGGACCCCGGTCGTAGTGGATCTCGCAGCAGGGCCCGGCGGGTCCCGGCTGGCCGGTGTCCCAGAAGATCTCCTCCCGCGGCAGGGTCTGGATGCGCGACGGGTCGATGCCGAGCGAGGTGAGTATCCCGGCGGACTCGTCGTCGTGCTCCCAGATCGTGAACCAGAGACGGTCCTTCTCGAGTCCGTAGCCACCCTCGTCCTGGGCCGTCGTCAGCAGGTCGATGCCGTAGGTGATGGCCCCCTCCTTGAAGTAGTCCCCAAAGGAGAAGTTGCCGCACATCTGGAAGAACGTGCCGTGGCGGGTGGTGTGGCCGACCTCGTCGATGTCGTTCGTGCGGATGCACTTCTGGACGGAAGCGGCGCGCGGCCACGGTGCCTTCTGGGTGCCCACGAAGTACGGGATGAAGGGCACCATCCCGGCGATCGTGAACAGGATCGACGGGTCGGGAGAGACCAGGGAGACGGAAGGAGCGATGTGGTGGCCGTTCTTCGCGAAGTACTCGAGCCAGCGACGGCGGATCTCACTCGTCCTCATCGTCGTACCCTTCCCACGCGGCAGCGCGCCTGGAGCGGGCGCGCACGACCTGGTCGTCCGACGGCGCGAGCTCGGAGAGCAGGTACTCCTCGTGCTCCCGCATCACCGCCGTGAACTCGGCGACGAACCCACGCAGGACCTCCACCGGCGACCTCATGTGCGTGCCTTCCCGCGGAAGACCACCCGCCGCACAGCCTCGGAGAAGGCTGCCGCCTTGATGAGCGGCCGCGCCACGGTCGCCGCGACGAGCGTGGTCATGGCCGAGATGTTCTGGGCTGCCTCAGCGGCCGGAGTCGTCACGTCGTCCACCTTGACGAGCTGGGCGTTGGCCAGCCTCACGCTCTCCGCGGCGTCGTCGATGACGGGCACCGTGTGGGTGGTCAGCTCACGGAGCGTCACGCGCGCCTCGTCAAGCACCGTCCCCAGCTTGAGCAGGGGTACTGCAAGGAAGGCGACGAGCGCCGCGAAGGCGACCGCGGCGACGAGACCGGCGATATCGGCGATGGACATGATCCTCCTCAGTGGCTAGGCGCAAGGATACCCGCGCGCGGCAGGGACGACGCAGCCCCGGGTGCGGGGCACCCAGGGCTGCGGTCGGCGCGGGTCAGCGGGAGTAGTGCTCGACGACCAGCTGCACGTCGCAGGTGATCGGCACCTCTTCGCGCTTCGGCCGGCGCACCAGCTGCGCGCGGAGCTTCTCGAGGGAGACGTCGAGGTACGGCGGGAGCTCGCCCAGGACCGCGCGGTGCGCGCCGGCAGCGGCCACCTGGAAGGGGTCCGTCACCTGGCTCTTCGGCTTCACTTGGATCACCTGGCCGGGCTTCACCCGGTAGGACGGGCGATCCACCAGCTTGCCGTCGACGAGGATGTGGCGGTGGACCACGAACTGTCGGGCCTGGGCGATGGTGCGCGCGAATCCCGCGCGGAGCACGAGGGCGTCAAGGCGCATCTCGAGGAGCTCGACCAGGTTCTCACCGGTCAGTCCGGCGCCCTTGCGGGCCTCGTCGAAGGTTCGGCGGAGCTGGGCCTCCCGGATGCCGTACTGGGCGCGGAGCCGCTGCTTCTCCTTCAGCCGGACGGCGTAGTCGGAGTCCGAACGGCGGCGGGCACGGCCGTGCTCGCCGGGGCCGTACGGTCGCTTCTCGAAGTACTTGACCGCCTTGGGGGTCAACGCGATCCCGAGGGCTCGGGACTGCCGGACCTGGCGGCGCGAACGGGCGTTTGCCATGGGTGTGCTGCTTCTTCCTGTCGGTTCTCGTCACGCTCGGCGACTCTCGGCCGAGGTGGGGCCGGCCTCTCGTGGGCTGAGGCCCCAGGAACTGCGCGTGCGCAGTCAACCTGACAATCCTACCACCCGCCGTGGTCACTCCCCCGCGAGGATCTGGCGGATACGCTCGAGGCGGGCTGTGATCTGACGCTCCACGCCGTGGGTGGTGGGGTGGTAGTAGGTCACCCCTCGCACGCCGTCGGGCATGTGCTGCTGCGGGGCCACCCCACGCGGGTCGTCGTGGGCGTAGCGGTAACCCTCGCCATGTCCCAGCCGGGCGGCACCGGGGTAGTGGGCGTCCCGGAGGTGGAGCGGGACGCCGCCCGCCCTGCCGGAGCGGACGTCCGCGATCGCGGCATCGATGGCCCGGTACGCGGCGTTCGACTTGGGCGCCGTCGCCACGTGGATCACGGCTTCGGCGAGGATGATGCGCGCCTCCGGCATCCCCACGAGCGCGACCGCCTGCGCGGCGGCCGTCGCGGTGAGGAGGGCGCTGGGATCAGCCATCCCGACGTCCTCCGCCGCGGCGATCATGACCCGGCGAGCGATGAAGCGCGGATCCTCCCCGGCCACCACCATGCGCGCGAGGTAGTGGAGGGCGGCATCCACGTCCGATCCACGCATCGACTTGATGAAGGCGCTGATGACGTCGTAGTGCTGGTCTCCGGCGCGGTCGTACCGCACGGCGGCGACGTCGACCGCGGCCTCGACGGACTCCACCGTCACCTCGCCCGACCCAACGGCGACGGCGGCCGCCTCCAGGATGGTGAGCGCCTTGCGCGCGTCCGCGCCTGCGAGCCGGACGATCCGGTCGCGCGCCGCCGGTGGCAGCGTGACGGCACCCGCGAGTCCGCGGGTGTCCGAGGCGGCCCGGTCGAGGAGGCCAGCGAGTGAGACGTCGTCCAGCGGCCGCAGGGTGAGGAGCAGGGACCGCGAGAGGAGCGGCGAGATCACGCTGAAGTGGGGGTTCTCGGTGGTGGCCGCCACGAGGGTGACGACACGATTCTCGACGGCAGGCAGGAGTGAGTCCTGCTGCGCCTTGGAGAAGCGGTGCACCTCGTCGATGAAGAGGAGCGTCTGTGCCCCGCCAGCGACGAGCCGGCGGCGAGCGTCGTCGATGACGGCGCGCACCTCCCGGACCCCCGCACTGACGGCCGAGAGTTCGACGAAGGACCGGCCGGCGGTCCGGGCGGCGAGGTAGGCGATCGTCGTCTTCCCCGTACCGGGTGGCCCCCAGAGGATGACGGACGCCGGACCGGCGCCGTCCTCGACGAGGCGCCGCAGCGGCGAACCCGGCTGGAGGAGGTGGTCCTGCCCGACGAGGTCGTCGAGGGTGCGGGGACGCATGCGGACTGCCAGCGGAGCGTTCGGCAGGTCGGGTGTCCCCTCGGCGGACGTGGCGGCGTCGTCGAAGAGGTCCACCCGGTCAGCCTACCGGGCGCGCGGGTGGGCAGTTGCCCAGGTCTCCCGCAGGGTGTCGATGGTGACGTGGGTGTAGATCTGGGTGGTGGTCACCGATGCGTGGCCGAGGAGCTCCTGGACCACTCGCACGTCGGCTCCGCCCTGCAGGAGGTGGGTGGCGAACGAGTGGCGCAACGTGTGCGGTGAGACCTGGGCGGTGAGACCGGCGCGGGCCGCCGCCGCCCGTACCACCGCCCAGGCGCTCTGCCGCGAGAGCGGGCGGCCGAGCGTGTTGAGGAAGAGGTACGCGCTGCCCCGCCCCCGGGCGGCCAGCGCCGGCCGGCCGCGGACCAGCCATGCCTCGAGCGCGCCCGCGGCGTGGCGCCCCAGGGGCACGACCCGCGTCTTCGAGCCCTTGCCGAACAACCTCACCGCCAAACCGTCGAGGTCAACGTCGTCGATCGCGAGCGAGACCGCCTCCGAGATGCGCGCACCGGTGCCGTACAGGACCTCCAGGAGCGCGCGGTCACGCAGCCCGACCGGGCCCTCGGCCGCCCCGGCCGCGAGGATGAGCCTCTCGACCTCGCCGACGTCCAGGGTCGACGGCAACGACCTCCGGCTGGCCGGGGGCCGGGCCGTGGCGGAGACGTCACGGGCGACCCGACCTTCCCGTGCCGCGAAGCGGTGGAGTCCCCGGACCGCGCTCAGGGCGCGGCCAGCCGACGAGGCGGCGAGCGGCGTCCGCCCGTCCTCGCCCGCGCGGAGCACGGACACGTACTCCGCCACGTCCGGCTCACCGACCGCCACGAGGTCGACGACGCCCCGAGCCACCAGCCAGTCGCGGTAACGGGAGAGGTCACGGCGGTAGGCGGCATGGGTGTGCGCCGCCACGCCTCGCTCGACGCGCAGGTACGCGAGGTAGTCGGCCAGGATCGCGTCGAGCGGGCTCACGCCACGAGCGTTGCGACGAACGGGTCCAGGGCGACGGCCAGGAACAGGACCGTCAGGTAGGTGATCGACCCGTGGAAGACCCGCATGGCGGCGAGCTTGCCCCTCTCCGGATGGCGGGCCCGCCGGTAGAGCTGCACGCACGCGTGGAGGAAGGCGGTCCCGGCGACCACCGCGACCAGGCTGTAGAACCACCCCATCGGCGCCACGGGGATGAGAAGGAGGGAGAGGAGGACCATCGCGCCGGCGTGCACGATCATGTGCCACGCGACGGTCGCGTCGGCCTGCACGACCGGTGCCATCGGGACTCCCGCCCGCCGGTAGTCCGCCTTGAACTTCATCGAGAGCGGCCAGTAGTGGGGTGGTGTCCAGAAGAAGACGACGCCGAAGAGGATCAGGGGTTCCCACGACAGCGAACCGGTCACAGCGGACCAGCCGATGAGGACGGGTATGCACCCGGCGATCCCACCCCACACGATGTTCTGGGGGGTGCGGCGCTTCAGGAGCATTGTGTAGCCGACGACGTACAGCAGGATGGCCGCCAGTGCCAGGGAAGCCGCGACCCAGTTGACCAGGAGCCCGAACCAGAGCACGGATCCGAGGGCCAGGGCCGAGGCGAACACCAGAGCCTCGCGGACCCCGAGTGCCCCGGTCACGAGGGGGCGACCCCGGGTCCGGTTCATGACGGCGTCGATGTCACGGTCGTAGACCATGTTGAACGCGTTCGCGGCACCCGCCGCCGCGGTTCCGCCCAGGAGGGTCGCGATCACGAGCCACCAGCCGGGCCATCCTCCCGCCGCGAGGATCATGGTGGGAACCGTGGTGACGAGCAGCAGCTCGACGACGCGCAGCTTCATCAGCGCCACGTACGCACGGACCTTGCGTACGGCGCGTGCGCGCCCGGGTGAGGGCCGGGACGTGGCCGGGAGCGGCGGATCGGCGGCCGGTCGGGCAGGAATGACGACTCCTCGGGAACAGGGGTGTACGAGCATCCTACCCGTCGGACACGGGTCCTTGTCCTGTGGTGCGACGGTGGGCAATGGCTGGGAGACCGCCTCGCCGGGCGCGGCGAGGAGACAACCGTGCTGGCAATCCGGTGCCAACACCCCCTCGGCAGACTAATGTCCTTGGTGGACCACCCGTCGTGGTCGCGACCGGGACAATGACGCCCGCGGGGGCGGAAGCGAGGATGAAGCCGAATGTCGTCACAACTCGAGTGGACGGATCTCGACAGGCGCGCCGTCGACGTGACACGCGCGCTGGCCGCTGACGCGGTGCAGAAGGTGGGCAACGGCCACCCTGGCACCGCGATCTCGTTGGCACCACTCGCCTACCTGTTGTTCCACAAGGTGATGAGGCATGACCCGACCGACGACCGCTGGCTCGGCCGCGACCGATTCGTCCTCTCGATCGGGCACTCCTCCGTCACGCTGTACAACCAGCTGTACCTCACGGGTTACGGTCTCGAGCTCGATGACCTGAAGGCTCTGCGGACGTGGGGCTCGAAGACCCCCGGCCACCCCGAGTATGGGCACACCAAGGGCGTCGAGATGACCACCGGCCCGCTGGGCCAGGGTGTCGCCTCCGCCGTCGGCATGGCGATGGCCTCCCGCCGCGAGCGCGGTCTGCTCGACCCGGAGGCGCCCGCGGGGACGTCGCCCTTCGACCACTTCATCTACGCGATCGTCGGTGAAGGCTGCCTCGAGGAGGGCGTGAGCTCGGAGGCGAGTTCCCTCGCCGGGACCCAGCGGCTCGGAAACCTCATCGTGATCTGGGACGACAACCGGATCTCGATCGAGCACGACACGAACATCGCCTTCAACGAGGACGTGCTGAAGCGCTACGACGCCTACGGCTGGCACACCCAGCACGTCGACTGGACCAACGGCTTCACGGGCTACGAGGAGAACGTCCAGGCACTCCACGACGCGATCGAGGCTGCCAAGGCCGTGACGGACCGGCCCTCCTTCATCCGGCTGACCACCATCATGGCGTGGCCCTCTCCCACCAAGCAGGGCACGGGCGACGCCCACGGCTCCGCGCTCGGAGCCGAGGAGATCGTGGGCCTCAAGAAGGTGATCGGGATCGACCCGGAGGTGCACTTCGACTACGCCATCGAGGTCGCCGCCGAGACCCGCCGGAACGCCGCGGCCCGGACCGCCGCCGCCCGCGAGGCGTGGGACGCCGCCTATGCCGCGTGGCGCGAGGGCAACCCCGAGCGCGCCGCCCTGCTCGACCGCCTCGTCGCCCGGCAACTTCCGGAGGGCTGGGAGTCCGCGCTCCCTGTCTTCGAGGCCGGGAAGGCGGTGGCGACCCGCGCCGCGTCCGGAACCGTGCTCACCGCGCTGGCGGACACCCTCCCCGAGCTCTGGGGTGGATCGGCCGACCTGGCGGGCTCGAACAACACGACCATGAAGGGCCAGCCGAGCTTCCTCCCCGAGGACCGCCAGACGGACCACTGGCGGGGGAACATCTACGGGCGCACCCTCCACTTCGGGATCCGTGAACACGGAATGGGCGCCATCGTCAACGGCATCACCCTGCATGGTCTCACGCGCCCCTACGGCGGCACGTTCTTCGTGTTCTCCGACTACATGCGCCCCGCGGTCCGGCTGGCCGCGCTGATGGGTATCCCGGCGATCTTCGTGTGGACCCATGACTCGGTGGGTGTCGGCGAGGACGGTCCGACCCACCAGCCCATCGAGCACCTGACCGCCTACCGGGCGATCCCGGGCCTCGACATGGTCCGTCCGGCGGACGCCAACGAGACCGCGATGGCGTGGCGGGGCGCGCTCGAGCACACTGACCGCCCGACCGCCATCATCCTCACCCGCCAGAACGTGCCCACCCCGGCGCGCGGCGACGGACCGGCCTCCGGCGACACGCTCGCCTCGGCGGAACTCGCCCTGAAGGGCGCCTACGTCCTGGCGGAGGCGGAGGGCGGCACGCCGGACGTCATCCTGATCGGCACCGGCTCCGAGGTGCAGGTGGCCCTTGCCGCCCGTGAGCAGCTCGCCGCCGAGGGAATCAAGGCACGCGTCGTCTCCGCGCCGTGCCTCGAGTGGTTCGCCGAGCAGGATGAGGCTTACCGTGAGTCAGTCCTGCCGGCCGCTGTCAAGGCACGTGTCTCCGTCGAGGCCGGCCTGACCTCCGGCTGGGCTGGAATCGTGGGCGACGCCGGCCGAAGCATCGGCATCGACCACTACGGTGCGTCCGCGGACGGCGCGCTGCTCCTGCGGGAGTTCGGCGTCACGCCCGACGCCGTCGCCGCCGCCGCCCGTGACTCCATCGCAGCCGCCCGCTGAACCCCGACACTCGAAGAAGGATCACCACATGTCCCAGAACCTCAAAGACCTCTCCGCCGCTGGCGTCTCCGTCTGGCTGGACGACCTGTCCAGGGGCGCCATCAAGTCCGGCGCCCTCCAGAAGAACATCGACGAGATGTCGGTGGTGGGTGTCACCACGAACCCCACGATCTTCGCGGCGGCGCTCGCCAAGGGCGCGGACTACGCTGAGCAGATGCACGCCCTCGCCGCCGCGGGCGCGAGCCTCGACGACGCGGTCGTCGCCGCGACCACGGACGACGTCCGCGAGGCGTGCGACATCCTCCGGCCCGTGTACGACGCCACCGGGAAGGACGGCCGGGTGTCCATCGAGGTGGACCCGCGGCTCGCCCGTGAGACGGAGCCCTCCATCGAGCAGGCCCGCATGCTGTGGAAGACAGTGGACCGGCCGAACGTGCTCATCAAGATCCCGGCGACGCTCGAGGGCCTCCCCGCGATCACCCAGGTGATCTCGGAGGGCATCAGCGTCAACGTCACGCTCATCTTCTCGCTGGACCGCTACCGCGCGGTGGCCGACGCCTACATCGCCGGTCTCGAGAAGGCGCACGCCGCCGGCCTCGACCTGTCGACCATCCACTCGGTGGCGTCGTTCTTCGTCTCCCGCATCGACACCGAGGTCGACAAGCGCCTCGAGGCCATCGGCACGGACGAGGCACTCGCCCTGCGCGGCAAGGTCGCGGTCGCCAATGCGCGACTCGCGTACGAGGCCTACCTCGAGATCTTCTCCTCGGAGCGGTTCAAGGCCCTTCCCGGCGCGAACGCGCAGCGTGTCCTCTGGGCCTCCACCGGCGTGAAGAACCCGGCCTACCCGGACACCCTCTACGTCGCCGAACTCGTGGCGGACAACGTGGTGAACACGATGCCCGGTGCGACGGTCGCGGCCTGCGCCGACCACCTCGTTGTCACCGGTGACACGATCATGCCGAACCTCGACAACGCCCGCCAGGTCATGGCGGACCTCGAGCGGGTGGGTGTGGACTTCGACGACGTGACCACCCAGCTCGAGAACGAGGCGGTCGACAAGTTCGAGGTCAGCTGGAACGAGCTGCTCGACTCCGTCAGCAACGCGCTGAAGGCATGACCCAGACCGCTCGCGCCCAGGGGGTCAGCAACCCACTGCGCGACGAGCGGGATCGCCGACTGCCGAAGATCGCCGGCCCCGCGGGGCTGGTGATCTTCGGCATCACCGGTGATCTCGCCCGGAGGAAGCTGCTTCCGGCGGTCTACGACCTCGCGAACCGCGGTCTCCTGCCGCCGTCGTTCGCCCTCACCGGTTTCGCGCGCCGGGACTGGAGCCTCGAGGAGTTCACCGGGAAGGTGCGCGACGCCGTCGTGCGGGGCGCCCGCACGCCGTTTGACGAGCGCACCTGGGAGCAGCTCGCCTCCGGCCTGCGCTTCGTCTCGGGGAACTTCGATGACGACGACGCTTTCGATCGCCTCGCCCAGACGGTCCGCACCCTGGACCAGCAGCGCGGGACGCAGGGCAACCACGCCTTCTACCTGTCCGTCCCGCCGAAGGCGTTCCCTGCCGTGCTCTCACAGCTCGCGCGGTCCGGACTCTCCGAGTCGGAGCCAGGCAGCTGGCGCCGCGTGGTCGTGGAGAAGCCCTTCGGGCACAACCTGAAGAGCGCGATCGAGCTGGACGCGGTCATCTCCCGGGTGTTCCCGCCCGAGTCGGTGTTCCGCATCGACCACTACCTCGGCAAGGAGACAGTCCAGAACCTCCTCGCGCTCCGGTTCGCGAACGAACTGTTCGAGCCGATCTGGAACGCCCACCACGTCGACCACGTCCAGATCACGATGGCCGAGGACATCGGCATCGGATCCCGTGCGGGGTACTACGACGGCATCGGCGCGGCACGGGACGTGATCCAGAACCACCTGCTCCAGCTTCTCGCACTGACCGCCATGGAGGAACCGCTGAACTTCGAGGCGGCAGCCCTGCGGGCGGAGAAGATCAAGGTCCTCTCGGCGGTTCGCGTCCCGCGCGACATCGACCGGCACACCGCCCGAGGGCAGTACGCGGCGGGGTGGCAGGGCGGCCAGTTCGTCCAGGGCTTCCTCGAGGAGGAGGGCATGAGTCCGGGCTCCACGACGGAGACCTACGCCGCGATGCGGGTCGACATCGACACGCGGCGCTGGGCGGGCGTTCCCTTCTACCTGCGGGCCGGGAAGCGGCTCGGGCGGCGCGTCACGGAGATCGCCGTGGTGTTCAAGCGGGCCCCGCACCTGCCGTTCGAGCACTCCCAGACGTCCGAGCTCGGCCACAACGCACTGGTCATCCGGGTCCAGCCCGATGAGGGCGTCACACTCAAGTTCGGGGCGAAGATCCCGGGGACCTCCATGGAGATCCGGGACGTCACCATGGACTTCGGGTACGGCCACGCCTTCACGGAGAACTCGCCCGAAGCCTACGAACGGCTGATCCTCGACGTCCTGCTGGGCGAGCCGCCGCTCTTCCCCCAGCAACGCGAGGTGGAGCTCTCCTGGCAGATCCTCGATCCCATCCTCGAGCACTGGTCGGGCCGACCCATCGAGAGGTACCGTCCCGGGACGTGGGGCCCGCCGTCCGCGGACGCCATGATGGCCGCAGACGGCCGCGAGTGGCGCAGGCCCTGAGGAGCGCACATGATCATCACGCTGACGGACACCACCTCGAGCCAGGTGGCGAGCCGCCTCGTCGTCGTGCGAGAGGAGGGCGGTGTTGTCGCGCTCGGACGCGTCCTCACCCTCGTGGTGCTGGCCCGGGGCCGCGAGAACGTTGAGAGGGCCATCGCCGTCACCAATGTCGCCTCCCGCGAGCACCCCTCCCGCGTCATCGTCATCAACACCGGCGAGTGCGGCGACGACGACGGACTCGACGCGGAGATCCGGGTGGGCGGTGACGCCGGCGCCTCCGAGGTGGTGGTGCTGCACCCGCGCGGAGCAGCCGTCGCCGACCAGGACACCCTCGTCACCCCCCTCCTCCTGCCGGACACACCGATCGTCGCCTTCTGGGTGGGAGCGACTCCTGGGAACCCCTCAGCGGAGCCAGTGGGCCGCATGGCGCAACGGCGCATCACGGACCTGATCTCCGCGATCACGGACACGGAGTCCAGCCACGCCGCGCGCGAGAGCTTCGCGGCGCTCGCCCGGAACTACCGGCCCGGTGACACCGACCTCTCCTGGGCGCGCATCACGACGTGGCGTGCCCTGATCGCGGCTGAACTCGACCTGACCCATACGGACCTCACCTCGATCGACGTGTATGGGGCTCCGGACCGTCCGTCGATGTACCTGCTCGGCGGCTGGCTCCGGTCCCGCCTCGGCGTCCCGGTCCACGTCCACGAGTCGAGCCGGATCCACATCACCGAACTCGCCCTCAACTTCGCGGACGGCCCGGTGCGCTTCCTGCGTCCCGAGGGAAGCTCTGTCGCGACCATCCGCCGGCCCGGCCAGCCGGACCAGCGAACGAACCTCCCGCCGCGAACCGACACGGACTGCCTGATGGAGGAACTGCGTCGCCTCGACGCAGACGAGACCTACGCATCCGCACTGGCCCACGCCGTCAGGTCACTCTGAGCCCGACACCGACCGAAGGAGTAGCGAATGGAACGCGTGATCGTCCTGCCCGACGCCGAACTGACCGCCCGGGCGGCCGGGCTACGCCTCCTGCTGACCCTCATTGACGCCCAGTCACTTCGCGCCCCGGTCCACGTCGCGCTCACGGGGGGCACGCTCGGCATCGCGATGCTCCGGGCGATCGTGGGCGAGCGGCTCGCGGACGCGGTGGACTGGAGCGGAGTCCATCTGTGGTGGGGGGACGAGCGGTTCGCCGAGGACTCCGAACGAAACGCCTCCCAGGCGCGTGAAGCGTGGATCGATGGTCTTCCCATCCCGCCGGAGAATGTCCACGAGGTCGCCCGCCCCGGGGAGGTCGCGAATGTCGAGGCCGCCGCCGCCGCCTACGCGCGCGAACTGGGGGACGTGCGCTTCACGGTGGTGATCCTCGGCGTCGGACCCGACGGACACGTGGCCTCACTGTTCCCGGGCAGGCCTGAGATCGAGGTGGATGGGCTTGGGGCGTTGGCGGTTCACGACTCGCCCAAGCCCCCACCGCTCCGCGTCAGCCTGACCCGGGAGAGCCTCTGCCGCGCCGACGAGGTGTGGTTCGTCGCCGCGGGTGCGGACAAGGCCGCCAAGGTGGCGGAGGCGATGCGTCCCGGCACGGACCCGATCCCCGCCGCCCGCGTCCGCGGCGAGGCGACCATCTGGCTCCTCGACTCCGCGGTGGCGCGCGAACTCTGAGGCTCTCAGCCGCCCCGACGGGCACGGAGCGCTGCCAGCGCCTCCTCGAGAAGGGCGGCGCCGTCGGCGTCCGAACGGCGCTCCTTCACGTATGCGAGGTGGGTCTTGTACGGCTCGTTCCGTGGAGGCTCCGGCGGGTGCTCCCTGTCGAGGCCGGCCGGAAGGCCACAGCTCGGGCAGTCCCATGTCTCCGGGATCTCCGTCTCGGCTTCGATGGCGAAGCTGGGACGAGTCTCGTGGCCCTGCGCGCACCAGTAGGACACCCGCACCCGGGGGGCGAGCTCACCCCGCTCGGCCTCGCCCATGGGGCCCGAACCCACACGTGAACCGCGGATCGCATTGCCGCTTGCCACAGGCTCCTCCTCTAGAGCTGAGACTTCTGGATGAGGCCCAGCAGCACGATCACGGAGACCCATGCCAGGGCCACGCCGACCGTGATGCGGTTGAGGTTGCGCTCCGCAACCCCTGAGCCTCCCACCGCGCTGGACAGGCCGCCGCCGAACATGTCCGAAAGTCCGCCGCCCCTGCCCTTGTGCATCAGGATCGTGAGCACGAGGAACACGGAGGTGAGGACCAGGACAACCTGGAGGGCGATCGTCAGTGCGGTCACGTGGGATTCCAATCGAAGCGGTGAGGGGCGTCCGCTGACAGGATAACCGATGGCGGCGCACCTCTCGGTGCGCCGCCATCGGTACCCTCACGCGGAGAGGTGCTGCTGGTACCGCACGATCGCCGAGAACTCCTCAGGGTCGAGCGACGCACCACCAACGAGGGCGCCATCAACGTCGGGCTCCGACATGATCGCCGCGACGTTCGAGGCCTTGACCGACCCGCCGTACAGGATACGGATGCTGTCGGCCACGTCCTGGTCGTAGAGCTCCGCGAGCCGGCCGCGGATCGCCCCGCACACCTCCTGCGCGTCCGCCGGGGTGGCGACCTCCCCGGTGCCGATCGCCCAGATCGGCTCGTAGGCGATCACCGTGGCACGCGCCTGCTCCGGGGTCGAGGTGTTGAAGATGCCATCCACCTGGATGAGCACTCGTTCGACCTGCCGGCCCTCGCGCCGGATGGCGAGGTTCTCACCGACACACACGATCGGGGTGATGCCGTGCGCGATGGCCGCCCGGGCCTTCTCACCCACCACCCAGTCGTTCTCCGCGTGGTAGAGCCGCCGCTCCGAGTGCCCGCAGATCGCGAAGGTGCAGCCCAGCTTGGCGAGCATCCGCGGCGCGATCTCCCCGGTGTAGGCGCCCTTCTCGTGCACGGAGACGTCCTGCGCACCGTACTTCAGCTCCAGTTTCTCGCCATCGACGAGGGTCTGGACGGAACGGATCGACGTGAACGGCGGGATGACCGCGACCTCGACCTCCGAGTAGTCGTGCTTCGCATCCTTCAGCGCCCACGCGAGCTTCTGGACGAGGGCGATCGCCTCAAGGTGGTCCAGGTTCATCTTCCAGTTGCCCGCCATCAGGGGGGTGCGTGCCATCATGACTCCAGGACCGCGATGCCGGGAAGGACCTTGCCCTCGAGGAACTCGAGGGACGCCCCGCCACCCGTGGAGATGTGGGAGAACGTCGACTCATCGAAGCCGAGGATCCGCACGGCCGCCGCAGAGTCACCGCCCCCAACGATCGAGAAGCCATCCGACTCGCTCAGCGCGCGGGCCACCGCCTTGGTGCCCTCGGCAAAGGCGGGGAACTCGAAGACACCCATCGGGCCATTCCAGACCACGGTCTTCGCGGAGGCGATCTTCTCGGCGAACAGCTTCCGCGACTCGGGGCCGATATCGAGGCCCATCTTGTCGTCTGGAATCGCGTCGGTGGACACAACCTCGTACGGGGAGTCCGCGGCGAAGGTGTCGGCGGCGAGCACGTCCACGGGAAGGACGATCTCGACGCCCTTCTCCGCCGCCGTCTCGAGGTAGCCGCGCACCGTGTCGACCTGGTCCGCCTCGAGGAGCGACGTCCCGACCGACTTGCCCTGGGCGGCGAGGAAGGTGTAGGCCATTCCACCGCCGATGAGCAGGATGTCGGCCTTGTCGAGGAGGTTCGCGATCACGCCGAGTTTGTCGGACACCTTCGCGCCGCCGAGGACGACGGCGTAGGGCCGCTCGGGGTTCTCGGTGGCCCGCCGCAGCGAGTCGATCTCCTTGAAGACCAGGGCACCGGCGGCGTGCGGGAGGCGCAGCGCGATGTCGTACACGGATGCCTGCTTGCGGTGCACGACCCCGAAGCCGTCGGAGACATACGCGTCGCCCAGCGCAGCGAGCGCATCTGCCAGTTCCCCGCGCTCGGCCTCGACCTTCGAGGTCTCGCGGGCGTCGAACCTGACGTTCTCCAGCAGTGCGACCTGGCCGTCCTGCAGGCCGGCGACGACCTCCTGGGCAGAGGGCCCCACAAGGTCCGCCGCGAGCGTGACGTCGGTGCCGAGGAGTTCGCCGAGCCGCTTGGCGACGGGGGCGAGGGAGTACTTGGGGTCCGGGGCGCCCTTCGGACGGCCCAGGTGCGCCATGACGATGACGCGGGCGCCCTGGTCGATGAGCGCCTTCAGGGTCGGCAATGCCGCGCGGATCCGGCCGTCGTCGGTGATCGTCTCGCCGTCGAGCGGGACGTTGAAGTCGGAGCGGACGAGGACGCGCTTGCCGCGCAGGTCGCCCAGGGTGTCGATTGTCTGCATTTTCGGGATTTCCTCTCACATTCACGCCGAGGGGCGCCCGCGATGGTTCACGGACGCCCCCGGCTGCGGCATTCTCAGAGCTTCGAGCCCACCAGGACGGTCAGGTCCACGAGGCGCGAGGAGTAGCCCCACTCGTTGTCGTACCAGGAGACGACCTTGACCATGTCACCGATCACCTTGGTGAGTCCCGCGTCGAAGATCGACGAGTGCGGGTCGGTCACGATGTCGGAGGAGACGATCGGGTGCTCGGTGTAGGAAAGGATGCCCTTGAGCGGGCCCTCCGCCGCAGCCTTGACTGCCGCGTTCACCTCTGCCACGGTCACCGGCTTCTCGGCGGTGAAGGTGAGGTCGGTGGCCGATCCGGTCGGGGTGGGGACGCGCATCGCGAAGCCATCGAACTTGCCCTTGAGGTCGGGGAGCACGAGGGCCACGGCCTGGGCGGCACCGGTCTTGGTGGGCACGATGTTCAGCGCGGCGGCGCGGGAGCGGCGCAGGTCGCCGTGCGGCCCGTCCTGGAGGTTCTGGTCGGCCGTGTAGGCGTGGATCGTGGTCATCAGGCCACGCACGATTCCAAAGTTCTCGTGCAGCACCTTGGCCAGCGGGGCCAGGCAGTTGGTGGTGCAGGAGGCGTTGGAGATGATGTGGTGCTTCTCGGGGTCGTAGTCCGCGTCGTTCACGCCGATCACGAAGGTCGCGTCCTCGTTCTTGGCCGGGGCGGAGATGATGACCTTCTTCGCGCCTGCGTCGATGTGGGCCTTCGCCTTCGTCGCGTCGGTGAACCGGCCGGTGGACTCGATCACGATGTCAGCGCCGAGCTCAGCCCAGGGCAGGTTCGCCGGGTCGCGCTCCTCGAGCGACTTGAACCTGAGGGAGCCGACGGTGATGGAGTCCTCGTCATAGGAGACGTCCTCCTTCAGGACGCCGAGGATCGAGTCGTACTTCAGGAGGTGGGCAAGGGTCTTGTTGTCCGTCAGGTCATTGACGCCGACGATCTGGATGTCAGCGCCGGATTCCAGCACAGCGCGGGTGAAGTTTCGGCCGATGCGGCCGAAGCCATTGATACCGACTCGGATGGTCACAGTGTCCTCCATTGATGCGCGTCGCGGCGCACACGCTTCGTCTGTCAGTGAGCGCGTCATGCACCCCCGGCCCCGGGACGACTGCGGTATCAGCCCTTGTGGTTGACCCGGGCGACGCCCGGGAGCCAGCACCCATCAGGCTACCATCAGACCGTTCGCCCGACGCGGGCACGGGGAGCGAAATTCGCCCGCGTGCGAGCGGTCAGTCGTCCAGCATCTCCTCGGTGAGGGCCGCGGCGGTGTCCGGGACCCCGAGTTCGCCGGCGCGCTTGTCCGCCATCGCCAGCAGGCGCCGGATACGGCCCGCGACCGCGTCCTTCGTGAGCGGCGGGTCCGACAGCTGGCCAAGCTCCTCGAGCGAGGCCTGCTTGTGCTCCAGCCGGAGCCGCCCGGCGACCAGGAGGTGCTCCGGGATGGTGTCCTCGCCCAGGATCTCGAGGGCGCGCTCGACCCGCGCGCCTGCTGCCACGGCCGCGCGGGCGGAGCGGCGGAGGTTGGCGTCGTCGAAGTTGGCGAGCCGGTTCGCCGTGCCCCGGACCTCCCGGCGCAGCCTCTTCTCCTCCCACGCGAGCGTGGCATCGTGCGCCCCCATGCGCGTCAGCAACGTCGCGATCGCCTCGCCGTCCCGGACGACGACGCGATCCACCCCCCGCACCTCACGCGCCTTGGCGCTGACTCCCAGCCTGCGGGCAGCACCCACGAGCGCGAGGGCAGCCTCGGGCCCGGGGCAGGTGACCTCGAGCGCACCCGACCGGCCCGGCTCCGTCAGGGACCCATGGGCGAGGAAGGCCCCACGCCACGCCGCCGCGGCCTCGATCAGCGAGGAGGAGACCACCTGCGGGGGGAGCCCCCGGACAGGGCGCCCGCGGTTGTCGATCAGGCCGGTCTGCCGGGCGAGGACGGCGCCCTCCTGCACGACGCGGACGACGTAGCGGTTGCCCCGCCTCAGCCCCCCGCCGGAGACGACGATGAGTTCGCTCGGATGGCCGAAGACCTCCGCGATGTCCTGACGCAGCCGGCGCGCCGCGATCCCGGAGTCGAGTTCCGCCTCGACCACCACGTGGCCGGAGATGATGTGCAGTCCCCCAGCGAAGCGGAGCGTCGCGGCAACCTCCGCCTTCCGGGCCGAGAGCCGGTCCACCCGGACCCGCGCGAGTTCGTCCTTCACGTCCACGGTCAACGACACGACAGCATCCCTCCCTCAGCCCACATCCCCCAGCGCACCTTCGAAGGCGTCGCGATAGGCCGCAGCCAAGCGTAACGGGTCGTGTGTCTCCGGAGTCCGGGCACTGCGGACTTGGCGGAGGAGGACGCGTGCGCCCAGCAACCCCGCCGCGGCCTCGAAATCGTCCAGGTCACGGATGGCGACAGGATCGGCGATCACCGTCTCGAAGCGGAGGTCCGGTGCATGGGAGTGCAGCACCCGGAGGTGGTCTCCGGGTGACATGTTCTCGGTCTCCCCATGCTGCGTCACGAGGTTGGCGGTCAGGACGCGGTGCCGGCTGGTGTGGAGGGCGCGGTTGAGTTCCGGCACGAGGAGGTGCGGAATCACCGACGTGTACCAGGACCCCGGCCCGAGGACGACGAAGTCGGCCTGCTCGATGGCCGTCACGGCCTGGGGACACGCCGGCGGGTTCGCCGGCTCCAGCCAGATCGAGATGACTTCGCCCGTGGTCGAGGCCACCCGGCTCTGGCCGCGTACCACAGCGGAGCCCTGCTCCGTGCGGACCGTCGCGGCGATCTCGAGGGGCACCATCGACATGGGGAGGACGACACCCCGGGCGCCGAGGAGGCGACCGACGAGGTCGAGCCCCGCGACGGGATCCCCGAGGCGCTCCCACGTGGAGACGATCAGCAGGTTCCCGACGGCATGGTTGTTGAGCGGCCCGTTCGTGTGGAACCGATGCTGAAGGATGTCACGCCAGATGTGCCCCCACTCCGTGTCGTCGCACAGCGCGGACAGGGCCATGCGCAGGTCGCCCGGAGGGAGGCACCCCAGTTCGGACCGCAGCCGCCCGGAGGAGCCGCCGTCGTCAGCGACCGTCACGACGGCGGTGAGATTGCGGCTCACGTGGCGGAGCGCCTGCAGCGAGGCCGAGAGCCCGTGGCCGCCCCCCAGCGCGACGACGCGAACGGCGTTGTCCATCATTCACGCCCGACGTCGCGGTGCAGGGTCCGGATCTTCTGGCCTGTCCGGCGCAACCGCTCGGCGATCGCCTCCGAGATGGCGACGGACCGGTGCTTCCCGCCCGTGCAGCCGACGGCGATCGTGACGTAGGGCTTCAGTTCGTGGACGTAGCCGGAGAGGATCGGTTCGATGGCCGCCACGTACCGATCGACGAAGTCGACCGCTCCGGGCAGTCCGAGCACGTAGTCACGCACGTGCGGGTCGTGCCCGGTGAGGTGGCGGAGTTCCGCGACCCAGTACGGGTTGGCCAGGAACCGGACGTCGACGACGTGGTCGGCGTCGAGCGGGATGCCGTACTTGAAGCCGAACGACATCACGGTCAGGTGGAGCGGCGTCTCGTCGTCCTCGCCCACGAGTTCCCGGATCTTCCGCGCCAGGTCGTGGACCGACAGCGAACTCGTGTCGATGATGACGTCCGCACGGTTCTTCAGGGAGTGCAGCAGCGTGCGTTCGGTGGCGATACCGTCGAGGACGCGCCCGTCCCCCTGGAGGGGATGGGGCCGGCGCACCGCGTCGAAACGGCGCACCAGTTCGGCGTCGGAGGCCTCGAGGAAGATGATGCGGTAGTCCATCCCCATCGCACGGAGCTGGTCGATGACCGAGACCATCTCGGCGAAGAACTCGCGCGAGCGCACGTCGACGACCGCCGCCAGGCGCGGGATGCCCTCCCCGGCACGCATCATCGTGGCGAACGTGATGAGCAGGCGGGGCGGGAGGTTGTCGACGACGTACCAGTCGAGATCCTCGAGTGCCGCCGCCGCGCGGGTCCGCCCTGCGCCCGACATCCCGGTGATGATGAGGAGCTCCGGGCGTTCGGAATTCGGAAGGGAGGCCTCCTCGTCGCGAAGCGGGATCCCGTTCGGGACGGTGGGTGGTCCCGGGGCGACGGGGGGTTCAGCCATGATCCAAGCATGCCACGGGGTCCTCGGACCGCGGCGAGGGTCCGCGTGGTCAGTCCCGCTCACCGCCGGCGCGGAGGTGCAGCGCGATCGCCTCCGCCAGTGCGGGGCCGATTCCGGGGATCGTGGCGATCTCGTCGGGAGTCGCGGCCCGCAGGCGGGTGAGGGAACCGAAGTGGGTCAGGAGGGCCTTCGCGCGGGACGGCCCGATCCCCGGGACGGCGTCGAGGGCCGAGACGGTCATCGCGGCGGACCGGCGCGAGCGGTGCCGGGTGATCGCGACGCGGTGCGCCTCGTCGCGGACCCGTTGCAACAGGTGGAGCGCCTCGCTGCCGCGCGGCAGCACGACAGGGAACTCCTCTCCGGGGACCCACACCTCCTCGAGCCGCTTGGCAAGCCCGACGACGGGCACGTCGACCCCGAGCTCCGTCAGGGCTCGGCGTGCGGCGTTGACCTGCGGGAGCCCCCCGTCGATGACGAGCAGGCCCGGTTCGTAGGCGAAGGACTCGCCGGGAGCGGCGGTCTCCCCGTCGACGGACGCCAGGGTGAACGGCTGGTCGGGCGGCGCGCCGTCGGGGGTGGTGCGCTGGGCCACGCGGGCCCGTCGGGCGCGTTCGAACCGCCGGGTGAGTACCTCGCCGATAGCCTCGGTGTCGTCGCGGGCGCCGTCGCCGCCCGACCCGCGGACGTTGAAGTGCCGGTAGTCGCGCTTCTTCGGCAACCCGTCCTCGAATACCACCATCGACCCGACCTGGAGCGTCCCGCCGGTGTGGGAGATGTCGTAACACTCGATCCTCAGGGGCGAGTCCGGGAGGGAGAGGTAGCGCTGCAGCTCCTCGATGGCTCGCGAACGGGTCGCGAGGTCGGCGCCCCGGCGGAGCTTCGCCGACACCAGCGCCTGCCGTGCGTTCTCCTGCACCGTCTCCATCAGGGCCCGCTTGTCGCCCCGCTTGGGGACCCGCACGGACACGGCGCGGCCACCGGCCCGCCGCAACCAGTCGGCGAGGGCACCGGCGTCCTCCGGGAGGGCCGGCACGAGGACCTCCCGGGGAACGGCGTACGGCTGGACGCCGCCGGACTCGGCCAGTTCGCCGTACACCTGGATGAGCAGACGCTCGATGAGTTCGCCCTCCCCCGCGTCGTCCCCCCGATCCGTGACCCAGCCCCGCTGGCCACGGATCCGTCCCTGTCTCACGTGGAACACCTGGACGGACGCCTGCAGGTCGTCGACCGCGAGCCCGTAGACGTCCGCGTCGGTGTCACCCGTGAGGACGACGGCGTTGCGTTCCGTCACCCGCTTGAGGGCCGCCACGTCGTCACGGAGACGTGCGGCGCGCTCATAGTCCTGGGCTGCGGCAGCGGCCCGCATCCCACGTTCGAGCTGGGTGAGGAAACGCCCGGTCTCCCCGGACATGAAGTCACAGAAGTCCTCCGCGATGGCCCGGTGCTCCGCCGCCGAGACGCGGCCGACGCACGGCGCGCTGCACTTGTCGATGTAGCCGAGGAGGCACGGACGCCCCGAAGTCCGCGCGCGCCGGAAGACCCCCAGCGAGCACGACCGGACCGGGAACACGCGCAACAGGAGGTCCATGGTCTCGCGGATCGCCCACGCATGGGTGTACGGCCCGAAGTACCGGTTGCCCTTCCGGAGTTCTCCGCGCACCACCTGAACCCGGGGGTACTCCTCCGCCATGGAGACGGAGAGGTAGGGGTAGGACTTGTCGTCGCGGAACATGAGGTTGTAGCGCGGCCGGAACTCCTTGATCCACGTGTACTCCAGGCTCAGCGCCTCGACCTCGCTCGCCACGACCGTCCACTGGACCCCTGAGGCGGAGGTGACCATGGAGCGGGTGCGGGGGTGTAGCCGGGAGGGGTCCTGGAAGTAGCTCGAGAGCCGCGCCCGGAGGTTCTTGGCCTTCCCGACGTAGAGGACACGGCCCTTCTCGTCATGGAAGCGGTAGACGCCCGGACCCTGGGGGATGTCCGAGGGCCTGTAGCTCGCGGGGTCGGCCATGGCCGCAACTCTAGGAGGCGGCCGCCGCGCCCACCAACGGCGCGAGGAACTGCCCCGTGTAGGAGCCGTCGACGCCGGCGACGTCCTCGGGCGTCCCCGCGGCGACCACCTCTCCCCCACCGTCGCCACCCTCCGGCCCGAGGTCGATCACCCAGTCCGCGCTGCGGATGACGTCGAGGTTGTGCTCGATGACGACAACGGTGTTGCCCTTGTCGACGAGGCCCTGGAGGACCCCGAGGAGCTTCCGGATGTCCTCGAAGTGCAGGCCGGTCGTGGGTTCGTCCAGGACGTAGATCGTGCGCCCGAAGGACCGCTTGTGGAGCTCCGAGGCGAGCTTCACCCGCTGTGCCTCGCCGCCGGAGAGAGTCGTGGCGCTCTGGCCCAGGCGCACGTAGCCCAGACCCACACTGGTGAGGGTGTCCAGGTGCCGCGCGATGGCCGGGACGTGGGCGAAGAACTCCGCCGCCTGGGCGATGGGCATGTCGAGGACGTCGGAGACGTTGCGCCCCTTGTAGTGCACCTGCAGGGTCTCGCGGTTGTAGCGCGAGCCGTGGCACTCCTCGCACGGGACGTACACGTCCGGCAGGAAGTTCATCTCGATCTTCAGGGTGCCGTCGCCCTTGCAGGCCTCGCAGCGGCCACCCTTCACGTTGAAGGAGAACCGCCCGGGTCCGTATCCCCGGACCTTCGCCTCGGTGGTCTCGGCGAACAGGCGGCGGATGTGGTCCCACACCCCGGTGTAGGTGGCCGGATTCGATCGGGGGGTCCGTCCGATCGGTGACTGGTCGACGTGCACCACCTTGTCGAGGTGCTCGAGTCCCGTGACGCGGGAGTGGCGGCCGGGGACGACGCGCGCCCGGTTGAGTTCCCGGGCGAGGACGTTGTAGAGCACGCCGTTGACGAGGCTGGACTTGCCCGAGCCGGACACGCCGGTCACCGCGATGAAGCATCCGAGGGGGAACTCCACCGTGACGTCCTTCAGGTTGTGCTCCCGTGCACGCACGACGGTGAGCGTCCGGTTCGGGTCCCGCGGCCTCCGCACGGCAGGGGTGGGGATCGACCTGCGCCCCGCGAGGTAGTCGCCGGTGAGCGAGCCGGGGGCGGTGAGGAGCCCCTCGTAGCCTCCCGAGTGCACGATCTGCCCCCCGTGCTCGCCCGCGCCGGGACCGATGTCGACAACCCAGTCGGCCGAACGGATCGTGTCCTCGTCGTGCTCGACGACGATCAGGGTGTTGCCGAGGTCACGCAAGCGGGTGAGCGTCTCGATCAGCCGGCGGTTGTCCCGCTGGTGCAGCCCGATGCTGGGCTCGTCCAGCACGTACAGGACGCCGACGAGCCCCGAGCCGATCTGGGTCGCCAGCCTGATCCGCTGCGCCTCTCCCCCGGAGAGCGTCGCCGCGGGACGGGACAGCGTGAGGTATTCCAGGCCCACGTCGAGGAGGAACCCGAGTCGGGCGTGGATCTCCTTGAGGACCTGTGCCGCGATGGCCGTCTCCCGCTTTGTGAGCCGGATCGCGTCGAGGAACTGCTTGGCCCGGTCGATCGAGAGGTCGCACAGCTCGGCGATCGACAGGCCACCCACCTTGACGGCGAGCACCTCTGGTCGCAGACGGGCACCCCCGCACGCGGGGCAGGGTACCTCCCTCATGTACCCCTGGTACCGCTCCCGCGAGGCATCGGACTCGGTCTCGAGATGCTTGCGGTTGATGTAGTGGATGGCGCCCTCGAAGCCGGTGGTGTAGCTCCGTTCGCGCCCCCAGCGGTTGCGGTAGGTGACGTGCACCTCGTAGTCCCTGCCATACAGCAGGGCCTCCCTGGCCCGCTCCGGCAACGCCCGCCACGGGATGTCGGTCGAGAACTTGAGGTCGGCAGCGAGCGCGGCGATCAGCCGGAAGTAGTACTGGGACTTCTCCCCCGGCCATACCGAGATTGCCCCCTGGGCAAGGCTAAGGTCCTCGTTCGGGACGACCAGTTCGGGGTCCACCTCCAGGTGGGTGCCGAGACCCGCGCACTCGGGACACGCGCCGTAGGGTGCGTTGAAGGAGAAGGTGCGGGGCTCGATCTCCGAGAGCGCGAGCGGGTGGTCGTTGGGGCAGGCCCGCCGTTCCGAGAATCGCAGCTGGCGGTCGGGGTGTTCGTCCGGAAGGTCCACGAAGTCGGCGATGATCTGGCCGTCCGCCAGGGCGAGGGCGGTCTCCACCGAGTCGGTGAACCGCTGCCCCGCCCCGGGACGGACGACCAGCCGGTCGACGACGACGTCGATGGTGTGCTTGACGTTCTTCTCCAGCGTGGGCGGCTCGGACAGCGGGACCACCTGACCGTCGACCTTGACGCGGGCGAACCCCTTCGAACGCAGTTCGGCGAAGAGGTCGACATACTCCCCCTTGCGCCCCCGAACGATCGGGGCCAGCAACTGGAAACGCGTTCCCTCCGGAAGCGCGGTGAGGTGGTCGACGATCTGCTGGGGCGTCTGGGCGGTGACGAGTTCCCCGCACGTGGGACAGGTCTGGGTGCCGGCCCGGGCATAGAGCAGGCGCAGGTAGTCGTACACCTCGGTGATGGTCCCCACGGTCGACCTGGGGTTGCGGTTGGTCGCCTTCTGGTCGATCGACACCGCGGGTGACAGGCCCTCGATGAAGTCGACGTGGGGCTTGTCCATCTGTCCGAGGAACTGCCGGGCGTACGAGGAGAGCGATTCGACGTACCGTCGCTGCCCCTCGGCGAAGATCGTGTCGAAGGCCAGCGACGACTTGCCGGAGCCCGAGAGCCCGGTGAACACGACGAGGGTGTTGCGTGGGAGGGAGAGCGACACATTCTTCAGGTTGTGTTCCCGGGCCCCGCTGACCACCAGGAAATCTGCCACCACCGCAGTCTAGGCCACGGATCGTTCGCACGCGCGTTCGAAACGCCCTCTGCCGGTTCCCGTGTCACGGAGCCGCACGCTAGGGTGTCGCCATGATCATCGCGGTGAGGTACGACTACGACCCCGAGCAGGATCTCTCGATCGTGCGGCCGGCACACCGCCAGTTCCTGAGGGGCCTCCTCGACGCCGGCTCACTCCTGGCGTCCGGACCGCTGCCTCGCTCGAACGGCGCGCTCATCATCCTTTCCGGGGACTCCCCCGAGGCGGCGCTCCAGCTGCTCGAGGCAGACCCGTTCCTCGCCGCGGGCTGCATCCTCCGTCGCACGGCGGAGGAGTGGGACCCGGTGCTCGGGGTGCTCGCCCCGAAGGGCTGAGAGGCTCAGCGCGAGCCTGTCGAGGTACCCGGGAGTGTCGTCGCATCCTCTCCCGGCACGGGCGGGATCTCCGGGTGGTGCGGGCCCGCCGCGGGGTGCCGTCTCGCGCCGACGGTCAGCGAGAGCGCCGTCGTCGCGACAAGCGTGCCTGCGATCACGGTGAGCGAGAGCCAGATCGGGACGTGCGGGACGTGGAAGGGCTCCCCCTGGTTGAGGAACGGGAGAGAGTTCGTGTGCAGGGCTTCAAGGACCAGCTTCACTCCGATGAAGAACAGGATGAACGCAAGGCCTCTCGGGAGGTAGACGAGCCGGTCCAGCAGCCCGCCGAGCAGGAAGTAGAGCTGGCGCAATCCCATCAGCGCGAAGAGGTTCGTCGAGAAGACGATGAACGGGTCCTTGGTCAGCCCGAAGATGGCAGGGATCGAGTCGAGCGCGAACATGAGGTCGGTGGCCCCGAGCGAGATCGTCACCAGGAGCATCGGCGTCCACATGCGCCGGCCGTCCACGACCGTTCGGAACTTCGCACCGGCGAAGTCCGGAGCGATGTTGGCGCGCCGGCGGATCCAGGCCGTGACACGACTCTCGCGGTACTCCTCGTCGTCCTCCTTCCCCCTGACCAGGCTCCATGCGGTGTAGATGAGGTAGGCCCCGAAGATGTAGAAGACCCAGCTGAACCGTGAGATCAGCGCGGCACCGAGCAGGATCATGATGGCGCGCAGGATGAGCGCGATGATGATGCCGATCATCAGGGCCTCCTGCTGGTTCCGCGGAGGCACCCGGAACTTCGCGAGGATGATCACGAAGATGAAGAGGTTGTCGATCGAGAGGCTGTACTCCGTGAGCCAGCCGGCATAGAACTCGGTCGCCACGGCCCAGGACGCGACGAGGCCGAGCACGACGCCGAAGAGGAGCGCGAGGCTCACGTAGAAGACCACCCAGATCGTCGCCTCGCGGAACGAGGGGACGTGCGGCCTGCGTACCACGTACAGCAGGTCCAGGATGATGATCGTCGCCATGAACCCGAGGGAGATCACCTCGAATACGGGAGACAGATGCTCCGACATGTGCCCTTCTCGTCAGGTCGTGAGGTCCCGGCGCAATCCGTGGGATCGGACTCGCGCCTCGTCCGGCGGGTCGCCGGCGCAGACCACCGCTTCAGGCTACTCCCTCCACCGGCGCAGCCAGCGGCCTCATGACGGTGAGATGGCTCGCTCGCGCCCTCAGGCGGACCGCATCTGCCGCAGCTCCTTCTTCAGGTCCGCGATCTCGTCCCGCAGGCGTGCCGCCAACTCGAACTGCAACTCGTCGGCTGCCGCGTGCATCTGCGCGGTGAGCTGCTGGATGAGTTCGGCCAGGTCCGCGGCCGCGTGGTCGTGGGATGAGGTCCGCTTCCCCGCGGAACGGCCCGGTTGCCGGTACCCGCCCTTGAGGAGCTGTTCGGTGTCAACGTCCTCCCGCGCGAGCATGTCCGTGATGTCCCCGATCCGCTTGCGCAGCGGAGTCGGGTCGATCCCGCGGGCGAGGTTGTAGGCGACCTGCTTCTCGCGACGCCGCTCGGTCTCGTCGATGGCCTCGCGCATCGCCGCCGTGATCGAGTCGGCATACATGTGGACCTCGCCCGACACGTTCCGGGCGGCGCGACCTATGGTCTGGATCAGCGACGTCGCCGAGCGAAGGAAGCCCTGCTTGTCGGCATCGAGGATGGCGACGAGGGAGACCTCGGGGAGGTCGAGACCCTCGCGCAGCAGGTTGATGCCGACGAGCACGTCGAACTGGCCGAGGCGCAACTCGCGCAGCAGTTCGACGCGTCGCAGGGTGTCGACGTCCGAGTGCAGGTACTGGACCCGGACACCGCGCTCGAGGAGGTACTCCGTGAGGTCCTCGGCCATCTTCTTGGTGAGGGTCGTGACCAGCACACGCTCGTCCCGTTCCACCCGGAGGTTGATCTCGCTGAGCAGGTCGTCGATCTGGCCCCTGGTGCCCTTGACGACCACCTTCGGATCGACGAGCCCGGTCGGGCGGATGATCTGCTCGACCACCCCGTCGGACTGGCCGAGTTCGTAGGCACCGGGCGTGGCGGACAGGTAGACGGTCTGCCCGATCCGATTGAGGAACTCCTCCCACATGAGCGGGCGGTTGTCCATGGCCGACGGCAGCCGGAACCCGTGCTCGACCAGGGTGCGCTTGCGGGACATGTCGCCCTCGTACATCGCCCCGATCTGCGGCACCGTGACATGGGACTCGTCGATGACGAGCAGGAAGTCCTCCGGGAAGTAGTCGAGCAGCGTGTGGGGTGGGGTGCCCGGTCCGCGGCCGTCGATGTGGCGCGAGTAGTTCTCGACACCGGCGCACGTGCCGATCTGGCGCAGCATCTCGAGATCGTAGGTGGTCCGCATCCGCAGCCGCTGTGCCTCGAGCATCCTGCCCTGCCGCTCGAACTCGGCGAGGCGTTCGGCGAGCTCGGCCTCGATCGAGCTGACGGCACGGGACATCCGCTCAGGCCCTGCCACGTAGTGGCTCGCAGGGAACAGGTGGACGAGGTCGGCCTGCCGGATCACCTCGCCGGTCACGGGGTGGAGGACCGAGAGCGCATCGATCTCGTCACCGAACATCTCGATGCGGACGGCCAACTCCTCGTACACCGGGATGATCTCGATGGTGTCCCCGCGCACGCGGAATGTCCCCCGGGAGAACGCCATGTCATTGCGCACGTACTGCATGGTGACGAACTGCCGCAACAGGTCATCGCGCGCCACCTGCATGCCCCGGTGGAGAACCACCATCCTGTCGACATACTCCTGGGGCGTCCCGAGGCCGTAGATGCATGACACCGAGGCCACCACGATCACATCCCGCCGGGTGAGGAGGGAGTTCGTCGCCGAGTGGCGGAGCCGCTCGACCTCCTCGTTGATCGAGGAGTCCTTCTCGATGTAGGTGTCCGTCTGCGGGACGTACGCCTCGGGCTGGTAGTAGTCGTAGTACGAGACGAAGTACTCCACCGCGTTGTCCGGCAGCAGCTCGCGGAACTCGGCTGCGAGCTGTGCGGCGAGGGTCTTGTTCGGAGCGATCACCAAGGTGGGTCGCTGGACCTGTTCCACCAGCCATGCCGTGGTGGCGGACTTCCCCGTGCCTGTGGCGCCCAGGAGGACGATGTCCTTCTCGCCCGCCCGCAGGCGTGCCGTCAACTCCGCGATCGCCTGCGGCTGGTCCCCCGAGGGGGTGAACGATGAGACGACCGCGAAGGGCTTCTCCGCGCGCTGCAGCTCGGTGACCGGTCTCATGGGCCCAGCGTACGTCCAGCCACTGTCACGAAGCCCGGGCCGCCGGGACGAGGACGTTCCGCCAGAGGTGGTCGACGGCGGCGCGAAGGTCCTCCTCGGTGCCCTCGTTCACCAGCCACGCATCGGCAACCGCCCGGCGTGCCTGGTCATCAGCCTGGGCGCGCATCCTGGCGGTGATCTCCTCATCGCCCATCCCACGGAACCGGCGCAGGCGTTCGCGTCGCACCGGCTCGGCGGCGGCCACCACGACGACGAGGTCGTAGGCATCCTGCAGTCCCTTCTCGACGAGCAGGGGGACGTCATGCACCACCACCGCCTGCGCGGGCGCAGCCTCCGCGATCTCACGGGCCGCCGCCCGGATCAGCGGATGCGTGATCGCCTCAAGGCGCTCCCGCGCCCGTGGGTCCGAGAACACGCGCCCGGCCAGGACCGCCCGGTCCAGGATGCCGTCGACGACGGCGCCGGGGAACTCGGCGGCCACGGCTGCCAGCCCGGGAGTTCCCGGGGCGACGACGGCACGCGCCAGCACATCGAGATCGACCACCACGGCCCCCAGGTCCCCGAGCATCCGTGCCACGGTGGACTTGCCCGACCCGATGCCTCCCGTCAACCCGACCTGCAGGCTCACCACGGCTCCCCGGCCGGCTCCACCAGGTCCTCGGTGGTGGAAAGTGCGGTCCGGGCAGCGATCTCGAGCGCCAGGGCGAGCCGCTCGAGACCGAGCCGCGCGAGCGGCGGCACGTGCACGAAGCCCACCCGGGTCCCCTCCGGCGCGTGGTGCAGTGCCGCGAACATCACCGCGTTGCAGGCGAAGGTCCCGGCGCTGAGGGACAGCG
Organism: Actinomycetales bacterium UBA1383; assembly: GCA_002305415.1. Taxonomy (GTDB): domain Bacteria; phylum Actinomycetota; class Actinomycetes; order Actinomycetales; family Actinomycetaceae; genus UBA1383. Next base: position 70,104 of record DBQX01000131.1, read on the forward strand.
CACACGGCACTCCGGCGGCGCGCACCGCGGCAGCCATGGCCTTGACGGGCGTGGTGGCGAGGTAGGCGGTGGGGGCGCCGACGACGACCGGCTGGCCAACCGGCTGGGCACCGGAGTTGTCGGGGATACGCGCGTCGAGAAGGTTGAGGGCGACCCGCTCAATCGTGAGCATGGGCCGGTCAGCGTACCCCGTCGCGATGACGACGTCGGGACGCACGCGGGTCACCAGGTCGACCATTCGCGGCACGCAGGCCGCGATCTCGACGGGCAGGACCTCGGTGGCGAGGTCGACGCCCGGGAGTCCGCGACTGGCCAGTTCCCGGACTGCGAGTTCACTGGGATTCGTCGGCACGTCGCCGAAGGGACCGAAGCCGGTCAGGAGGACGAGCATGGCACCATCATCCCCCGACCCACCGTGGTGGGCCAGCAGACGACGGTGTCCCGCCCCCCAGCCGGGGGGTGGGCCACCGCAGCGTACTCAGTGTCCGGTCAGCTTCTCGCGCAGCGCCGCCAGTGCCTCGTCGGACGCGAGGGTCCCTTCCGACGCACTGCGGGCGGACGAGTAGGAGCTGGGCGCCTCCTCGGATCCGGCGCGCTCGGCCTCCATGGCCTGGGCCACCTGCGCCCGGTGGGCGAGCCAGCGCTCGTGGGCGAGGGCGTACTGCGCCTCCCACGCGTCCCGCTGCGCCTCGTAGCCCTCCATCCACTCGTTNNGTTGGTCTCCGGGTCGAAGCCCTCGGGGTACTTGTAGTTGCCGTTCTCGTCGTACTCGGTCGCCATGCCATAGAGCGAGGGATCGAAATCGTCAGAGCTCGGGTCCACGCCCTCGTTCGCCTGCTTGATCGACAGGGAGATGCGTCGACGCTCGAGGTCGATGTCGATGACCTTGACGAAGACGTCCGCGCCGACCTTGGCGACCTGCTCGGGGACCTCGACGTGCCGCAGCGCCAGCTCGGAGATGTGCACGAGGCCCTCGATGCCATCCTCGACGCGCACGAACGCACCGAAGGGGACGAGCTTGGTGACCTTGCCGGGAACGACCTGCCCGATGGCGTGCGTACGGGCGAAGGCCTGCCACGGGTCCTCCTGGGTGGCCTTCAGGGACAGCGAGACCCGCTCGCGGTCCATGTCCACCTCGAGGACCTCGACGGTGACCTCCTGGCCGACCTCGACGACCTCGCTGGGGTGGTCGATGTGCTTCCAGGACAGCTCGGAGACGTGCACGAGGCCGTCGACCCCGCCGAGGTCAACGAAGGCACCGAAGTTCACGATGGACGAGACAACGCCGGGCCGCACCTGGCCCTTGGCGAGGGTCTGCAGGAAGGTGGACCGGACCTCCGACTGGGTCTGCTCCAGCCACGCCCGCCGCGACAGCACCACGTTGTTGCGGTTCTTGTCCAGCTCGATGATCTTCGCCTCGATCTGCTTGCCGATGTACGGCTGCAGGTCGCGGACGCGACGCATCTCCACGAGTGAGGCGGGCAGGAAGCCGCGCAGGCCGATGTCGAGGATCAGGCCGCCCTTGACGACCTCGATGACGGTGCCCGTGACGACGCCGTCCTCCTCCTTGATCTTCTCGATGGTGCCCCAGGCGCGCTCGTACTGGGCGCGCTTCTTCGACAGGAGGAGGCGACCCTCCTTGTCCTCCTTCTGCAGGACGAGGGCCTCGATCTTCTCGCCGACGTTCACGACCTCGTCCGGGTCGATGTCATGCTTGATGGACAACTCGCGGGAGAGGATGACGCCTTCGGTCTTGTACCCGATGTCGAGCAGGACCTCATCCCGGTCGACCTTGACGACGATGCCCTCGACGATGTCCCCGTCGTTGAAGTACTTGATGGTCTGGTCAACGGCGGCGAGGATCTCCTCGTCAGAACCGATGTCGTTGATGGCAACGTGGGGAACGGTCGCCTGGCTGGGCGTGGTGATGGTCATTGAGTGTGGAACTCCGATGCGGACTGGCTGTAGTTGTGACAGGACGGACGACGGCAGTCGTCGCCGGACGCGAGCCTACTACGGTGCCGCAACGGCCGGCAAACCCCTGATGCCCACTCGACAGCCACGAGAATGTGTCGCATGGAGGTGAACGGACCCACCGGGGAGGATGCGGTCATGGCCAGCGCGCGCTGGTGGAGTGCGACGGCCGCCGAGTACATCGCCGAGCACGGCGACTTCCTCGGCGACGCCGACCTGCGGTGGTGCCCCGAAGGACTGACCGAGGACTCGTGCGCCTTCCTGGGTCCCGTGGCGGGAGCCCGCGTCCTCGAGGTCGGCGCCGGTGCCGGACAGGGGGCGCGCTGGGTCGCACGCCACGGTGGGGACGTCGTCGCGTCCGACGTGGCCGAGGGAATGCTCCGCCAGGCGCGGATCATCGCGGAACGGACCGCGATTTCCGTCCCGCTCATCTGTGCGGACGCTCGCGCCCTGCCGTTCGCGGACGACTCCTTCGACATCGTGTTCACGGCCTTCGGGGTGCTCCCCTTCGTGCCGGATCCCGGGCGCGTACACCGCGAGGTTGCCCGTGTGCTGCGGGCCGGAGGACGCTGGGTGTTCTCCACCACCCACCCGATGCGCTGGGTCTTCGCCGACGATCCCGACCCGGACCACCTCCGCGTGGTCCGGCCGTACTTCGATGCCCCGCCCTACGTGGAGCACCAGGACGGCGTCGTGTCCTACGCCGAGTTCCAGCACACCATGGCCGACGTCGTGGGCGCCGTCATCGGGGCGGGCTTCGTGCTCGACGACCTCCTGGAGCCGCGCTGGGTACCCGGGAACAGCCACACGTGGGGCGCGTGGAGCGCGGCCCGCGCCCCATTCGTCCCCGGGACGCTCATCATCCGCGCCCACCTGCCCTAGTGGGCCGCCTCCATCCAGCTGCGACCGGTGCCGATCGACACCTCCAGGGGGACCGAGAGCTCGGCGGCCCCACCCATCGCCTCCCGGACCACGCGGGTGACGGCATCGAGTTCGCCAGAGGCTACCTCGAGCAGCAACTCGTCGTGAACCTGCAGGAGGATCCGGGAACGGAGTCCGTCCGCCGCCAGCCGCTCGTCCAGCCGCACCATGGCCACCTTGATGATGTCCGCCGCGCTCCCCTGGATCGGGGCATTCAGCGCGATCCTCTCCGCCATGTCGCGCCGCTGCCGCACATCCGAGTTGAGGTCGGGGAGGTAGCGACGGCGCCCCATGATCGTCTCGGTGAATCCCAGCTTCCTGGCGACCCCCACCACACCGTCCAGGTACCGCTTCACCCCGCCGAAGCGTTCGAAGTAGCCCTCCATCAGCATGCGCGCCTCGGCGACGTCGACGCCGAGCTGCCGCGAGAGCCCGAAGGCGGACAATCCGTAGGCCAGGCCGTAGCTCATCGCCTTGACCTTCGACCGCATCGCCGGGGTCACCTCGGCGGGTGGCACGCCGAACACGCGGGAGCCGACGAACCGGTGGAGGTCCTCACCTTCGCGGAAGGCCTCGATGAGCTCCTGGTCACCTGACAGGTGGGCCATGATCCGCATCTCGATCTGGGAGTAGTCCGCGGTCATGAGGCAATCGAAGCCCTCGGACACCACGAACGCCTCCCTGATCCGCTGACCCTCGTCGGTGCGTACGGGGATGTTCTGCAGGTTCGGGTCCAGTGACGACAACCTCCCGGTCGCGGCGATCGTCTGGGTGAATGTGGTGTGGATTCGGCCATCCGGGCGCACGGTCTTCCGGAGCGTCTCGACGGTCTGCCGCAGCTTGTTCTGGTCGCGGTGGACGAGCAGGTGCTGCAGGAAGGGGTGCTCGGTCTTCACGAACAGCTCCGACAGGGCCTCGGCGTCAGTTGTCCAGCCGGTCTTGGTCCGCTTCGTCCTCGGCATCCCCAACTCGTCGAAGAGGACCTCCTGCAACTGCTTCGGACTTGACAGGTTGACCTCCCGTCCGATCAGCGCGTAGCAGTCGCGCGCGGCCTGCTCCACGCGTGCCGCGAACTCCTGCTCGAGCCGTGACAGGTACTTTTCGTCGACGGCGATTCCCACTGCCTCCATCTGCTGCAGGACGCGCTGGACGGGCAGCTCGAGTTCCGTGAGGAGTCGCTCCGCGCCGCGCTCACGCAGCTCAACGGACAGCTGCGCCGCGAGGTCGTGGATCGCGGCCGCCCGGACAACCGACTCCTCCTCATCCCCCAGGGCGAGCATGCCCTCTCCCGACGGCAGTTCCCTGCGCAGGAAGCGCGCGGCGAGGTCGCCGAGTTCGTAGGTCCGCTGCCCGGGGAAGCAGAGGTAGGCGGCCAGTGCGGTGTCGAACGTGACTCCCCGGAGCGTGATGCCACGGCCGCGGAGCTGGTGCCACGCCGCCTTGGCGTCATGCAGCGCCTTCGGCGCGTCCGAACCCAGCCAGGATGCGACGGCGTCCGCATCGGGACCCGCCACGCCGAGGTCGACGGAGGCACTCTCGGCGCCGTCGGCGAACCCGACGCTCCACGCGTCCCACCGCGACCCGACGACGTCGACCGCGACGGTCCCGCTGCGCGAGCCCAGCCATGCCACCAGGTCGGCCACGGGAGCGCGTGCCCCGGTCCCGACCGGCGCGGCGTCGTCCTCGGGCGAGCCGAGGATGGCGACGACACGGTCGCGCAGCGCCGTGAACTGGAGCGAGTTGAACAGCTCGGTGACCGCCTTGCGGTCGCCGCCGCCCCGCCGCAGGTCCGTGATGCTGATGGGGAGGTCGAGGTCCCCGACGAGCTGGTTGAGCTGTCGGTTGCGGAGCACGTCCCCGAGGTGCTCGCGGAGCGACTCACCGGCCTTCCCGCCGATGGTGTCCGCGTTGGCCACCAGAGCCTCGAGACCGCCGAACTGCGCGAGCCACTTCGCGGCCGTCTTGGGGCCCACCCCGGGCACGCCAGGGAGGTTGTCCGACGACTCCCCCACGAGCGCGGCGAGGTCCGGGTACAGCGCGGGCGACACGCCGTACTTCTCCTGGACGGCCTCCGGCGTCATCCGCGCCAGCGTGGACACGCCCCGGATGGGGTAGAGCACCGTGACGTCGTCGTCCACGAGCTGGAAGGCGTCGCGGTCCCCCGACACGATCAGCACGTCCATGCCCTCGACCTCGGCCTGGCGCGCGAGCGTGGCGATGACGTCATCCGCCTCGAACCCCTCCTTCGACAGGTCCGTCAGGCCCATCGCCCTGATGGCCTCCCTGATCAGGGGCACCTGGTGACGGAACTCCTCCGGCGCGGCGTCGCGGGTCCCCTTGTAGTCGGCGTACGCCTCGGTGCGGAACGTCTCGCGGCCCACGTCGAACGCGATCGCCACGTGCGTCGGCGACTCGTCCGCGATCACCTTCACCAGCATCGAGAGGAAGCCGTAGATCGCGTTCGTCGTGATCCCGGTTGTCGTGGTGAAGTTCTCCACGGGCAGTGCGTAGAAGGCGCGGAAGGCCATCGAGTGCCCGTCGACGAGCAGGAGTCGTTCTTTCCGGTCCACACCTGACACCCTAGAGGGCATGGACGACAGGGACGATCTGGCGACGCACTTCAACACGGCGTCGCGCGGCACCCTCATCGAGCGCATGGGGATCGAGTTCATCGAGGTGCGGCCCGGGCGGGTTGCGGCGCGAATGCCGGTGGAGGGCAACACGCAACCCTACGGGCTGCTGCACGGCGGCGCCTCGGTGGTGCTGGCGGAGACCGTCGGCTCCATCGCCGCGGTGGTCGGATCCTCGGGCGGCACCGCAGTCGGGACGGAGGTGAACGCCTCGCACCACCGCGTCGTCCGGAAGGGCCATGTCACCGCGGTGGCGACGCCGCTGCACGAGGGAACCTCGCACGCCAGCTATGCCATCGCGATCACCGACGACGAGGGCCGCGCGGTGTGCACGGCCCGCCTCACCTGCTCGGTACGCCGGCCCTAGCCCTTGCCGACCTGCTCGATCACGGCATCCGCGACCTCGCGCATGGTCAGGCGCCGGTCCATCGACGTCTTCTGGATCCACCGGAACGACTCGGGCTCGGTCAGGCCCATCTTCGTCATGAGCAGCCCCTTGGCGCGGTCGACGCGCTTGCGGGTCTCGAACCGCTCCGCGAGGTCGGCGATCTCCGACTCCAGCGAGACGATCTCCTGGAAGCGGGAGACGGCGATCTCGAGCGCCGGCAGCAGGTCCGACGGGGTGAACGGCTTCACCACGTACGCCATCGCGCCGGCGTCCCGCGCCCGCTCGACGAGTTCGGTCTGCGAGAAGGCGGTGAGCATCACGACGGCGCACGAGCGGTCCTTCATGATCTGCTCCGCCGCGGTGATGCCATCCATCTCCGGCATCTTCACATCCATGACGATGACGTCAGGCTCCAGCTCGTCGACGAGTCGGATGGCGGTCTCCCCGTCACCGGCCTCGCCGACGACGTCGTAGCCCGCCTCCCGCAGCGATTCCACGATGTCGAGCCGGATGAGCGGCTCGTCCTCAGCGACCAGGACGCGGCGGCGCGGCCGTGCCTCGTCCGTGCTCTCGCGGCGTGGTTCCTTCACGGTCTCCTCGTTTCTCGTTGTCACGCAGTGCTCCCGGCGGGATTCGAACCCGCACGCCTCGCGGCGCCGCATTTTGAGTGCGGTGTGTCTGCCAGTTCCACCACAGGAGCCGCGGTCAAGACTACCGGTCGCGCCGTGCGCGGCGGCGCAGGCGACAGTGAGGTGCCTCACCCCCGCTGGATGCGACCGGTCGCGGTCTCCCCGATCTTGTGGATGCGGATCGAGTTGGTGGTGCCGACGACCCCGGGGGGCATCCCGGCGACGATCACGACCCGCTCCCCGTCCCGCGCGAGACCGTTCTCGCGCAACCGGTAGTCCACCTGCTCGACCATGTCGTCGGTGTGCTGCACCTCGGGGGCGAGGTAGGTCTGGATGCCCCAGCTGAGGGCGAGCGTGTTGCGTGTCGAGACCAGCGGTGTGAAGGCCAGGAGTGGGATGGGCGAGCGCAGCCGCGACATCCGCCGCGCCGTGTCGCCCGACTGGGTGAAGGTCGCGAGGTACTTCACCTCGAGCATCTCGCCGATCTCCGAGGCCGCCTTCGTGATCACACCGCCGCGGGTGTGGGGCGACGAGGTGAGCGGGGCGATGCGGTCACCGCCCTCGTCCTCCGTGTTCTCGATGATCCGGGCCATCGTCCGGACCGCCTCGATGGGGAACTGGCCGACCGAGGTCTCGCCGGAGAGCATGACCGCGTCGGCGCCGTCGAGGATCGCGTTCGCGCAGTCCGAGGCCTCAGCCCGAGTGGGGCGTGGGCTCGTGATCATGGACTCGAGTACCTGGGTCGCGACGATCACCGGCTTCGCGAAGCGACGTGCCACGTCGACAGCACGCTTCTGCACGAGCGGCACCTGCTCGAGCGGGAGTTCCACCCCGAGGTCCCCGCGGGCCACCATGATGCCGTCGAAGGCGTCGACGATCTCGGTGAGGTTCGCGACCGCCTGTGGCTTCTCGATCTTCGCGATCACCGGGATGAACCGGCCCTCCTCGGACATGATCTGGTGGACGTCGTCCACGTCCGCCGCCGAGCGGACGAACGAGAGGGCGATGAAGTCGGCACCGAGTCCGAGGGCCCACCGCAGGTCCGTCTCGTCCTTGTCGGACAGGGCGGGCACCGAGACGGCCACACCGGGGAGGTTGATGCCCTTGTTGTTGGAGACCGGACCCGGCACCTCGACCGTGGTGACCACCCGCGGACCATCCACCTCGGTGACCCGGACCGCGACCTTGCCATCGTCGATCAGGAGCACGTCGCCGGGGTTGCAGTCCCCCGGCAGGCCCTTGAACGTCGTCGAGCAGATCTCCTTCGTGCCGACGATGTCCTCAGTGGTGATGGTGAAGGTATCCCCGACGGCCAGCTGGTGCGGACCCTCGGCGAAGCGCCCCAGTCGGATCTTCGGTCCCTGGAGGTCGACGAGGACCGCGACCGCCCGCCCGGACTCCTCCGAGGCGCGCCGCACGTTCTCGTACACCTTCTCGTGGCCCGCGTGCTCCCCATGGGAGGCGTTGATCCGGGCGACGTCCATGCCCGCATCGACGAGGGCGCGGATCTGCTCGAAGGACTCGGTCGCCGGGCCGATGGTGCACACGATCTTGGCTCTACGCATGCCGCAATCCTAGGGCCGGGGATGGCGGCCCGGCAGGCGGACAGCGCGGCTAGGCGAGCAATTGCATCGTGGAGGCGGCGATGGGGGCGGGCAACTCGGTCGTGCCGCGCAGGAAGCGGTCGACCGAGGCGGCCGCAGCCCGGCCCTCGGCGATCGCCCACACGATGAGCGACTGGCCACGCCCGGCGTCGCCGGCCACGAAGACCCCGGGGACGCTGGTCGAGAAGTCGTCGGCCCGCCGCACCCGGCCGCGCTCGTCGACCTCCAGCCCGAGCTGCTCCACGAGTCCCGCCCGCGGCGTGCCGGTGAAGCCCATCGCGAGGAGGACGAGTTGCGCGGGGATCTCGCGCTCGGTTCCCTCGACCGGAACCGGGCGGCCCGATGACATGTCGACGTCCGTGACTCGCAGGTGGCTGACGTGGCCGTCCTCACCGAGGAACTCGACGGTGTTGACGGCGTACACGCGCTCACCACCCTCCTCGTGCGCGGACGACACCCGGAAGATCATCGGATACGTCGGCCAGGGTTGGCCGGCAGGACGCTCCTCGGTGGGCCGCGGCATGATCTCCAGCTGGGTGACGGAACGGGCCCCCTGGCGGTGCGCCGTGCCGAGGCAGTCGGCGCCCGTGTCCCCACCCCCGATGATCACCACATCCTTGCCGGCGGCGGTGATCTGTCCGGTCACCGTCTCGCCGGACGCCGCGCGGTTCGCCTGCGGGAGGTACTCCATCGCCTGGTGGATGCCACCGAGCTCGCGGCCCGGGACGGTGAGGTCCCGCGGGATGGTCGCACCGATGGCGAGGACGACGGCGTCGTAGCGCTCGAGCAGGTCCTGCCCGGTCAGGGCACCGTGCTCCCCCAGGTGGGCGGATGCCCGGAAGATGGTGCCTTCCGCCCGCATCTGGTCGAGGCGGCGGTCGAGGTGCCGCTTCTCCATCTTGAACTCCGGGATGCCATAGCGCAGCAACCCCCCGATCCGGTCCGCACGCTCGAACACCGCCACGGTGTGGCCGGCGCGGGTGAGCTGCTGGGCAGCCGCCAGGCCCGCGGGGCCCGACCCGACCACGGCCACCGTCTTGTCGGTGAGCTGGTCGGGTAACTGCGGGTGGACGAGTCCGCGGTCGAACGCCTCGTCGATGATGGAGAGCTCGATGTTCTTGATCGTGACCGCGGGCTGGTTGATGCCCAGGACGCAGGCGGTCTCGCACGGCGCGGGGCAGAGCCGGCCGGTGAAGTCGGGGAAGTTGTTCGTGGCGTGCAGCCGGTCGATCGCCTCCTCCATCCGGCCGCGCCACGTGAGGTCGTTCCACTCGGGAATGAGGTTCCCGAGTGGACAGCCGCTGTGGCAGAACGGGACTCCGCAGTCCATGCAGCGGGACGCCTGGCGCACCAGCATCGCGGCGTCCTCGTCCCGCGCCTCGTAGACCTCCCTGTAGTCGAGGAGCCTCAGGGGTACAGGGCGCCGCGCGGGCAGCTCCCGGTGCCGGACCTTCAGGAATCCACGCGGGTCAGCCATTGGACGCCTCCATGATCGATTCCCACACCTCCGGCGCGGAGATGTCGAGCCCCTCCTCGGCCGCCCGCGCCAGCGCGGCCGAAACTGCCGCGTACGTCCGTGGCAGCACCTTCGTGAACCGGTGCTCGAGCAGGCCCTCTTCGAGCAACTCCGCGGCCACGTGCGACTCGGTGTACTCGTGGTGGCGCCGCAGCAGACCGGCGATGATCTGGATGTCCTCCGCGTCGGGCCGCTCGAGCAGCAGTTCCTTCGACGCGAGCGCCGCCGGGTTCACCTGCGACGGATCCAGGTCGAGCACGTATGCGGTACCGCCCGACATCCCCGCACCGAAGTTCCGGCCGGTGCGGCCCAGGACCACCACGGTTCCGCCGGTCATGTACTCGCACCCGTGGTCTCCGACGCCCTCCACGACGATCGTGGCGCCGGAGTTCCGGACGGCGAAGCGTTCACCGGCCTGCCCCCGCAGGAACATCTCCCCGCTCGTGGCGCCGTACCCGACGACGTTCCCCACGATGACGTTGTGTCTGGCCCAGAAGTGGGAGCGCCGGTCCGGCCGGATGATGATTCGGCCGCCGGAGAGCGACTTGCCGACGTAGTCGTTGGCATCCCCGTGAAGTCGCAGTGTCACACCCGGCGCGAGGACGGCCCCGAAGGACTGCCCGGCGGAACCCCGCAACGTGATGTTGATGGTATCGTCCGGCAGACCCGCGGGCCCGTGGCGCTTCGTGATCTCATGCGACAGCATGGTCCCGACGGTCCGGTTCACGTTGCGGATGGTCCGGTACACCGTGACCGGGCGGCCGTTCTCGAGCGCCGGACGGGCGACGTCGATCAGCTCCATGTCCATCGCCTTGTGGAGTCCGTGGTCCTGCGGGCGGACGCAGCGCTGGAAGCCGCCGGGCGCCGGGTCTATCTTCGTGAGGATGGGCCCGAGGTCCAGCCCGGAGGCCTTCCAGTGGTTCACCGCCCGCCGGGTGTCGAGCAGTTCCACCTGGCCGATGGCCTCGTCGAGGGAGCGGAGTCCGAGGGACGCGAGGATCTCGCGCACCTCCTCCGCCACGAACTCGAAGAAGTTCACCACGTATTCCGGCTTGCCGGAGAAGCGGGCCCGCAGTTCCGGGTTCTGGGTGGCCACGCCCACCGGGCACGTGTCCTTGTGGCAGACGCGCATCATTATGCAGCCCGAGACGACCAGCGGGGCGGTCGCGAAGCCGAACTCCTCCGCGCCGAGCAGTGCCGCCACGACGACGTCCCGGCCGGTCTTGAGCTGGCCGTCCGTCTGGACGACGATGCGGTCCCGGAGGTTGTTCAGCACCAGCGTCTGCTGTGTCTCGGCCAGGCCCAGCTCCCACGGCGCCCCGGCGTGCTTCAGCGACGTCAGCGGGCTCGCGCCCGTCCCGCCGTCATGCCCGGAGATGAGGACGACGTCGGCGTGCGCCTTCGACACGCCCGCCGCGACCGTCCCGACCCCCACCTCGGAGACGAGCTTCACGTGGATCCTCGCGGCTGGATTGGCGTTCTTGAGGTCGTGGATCAGCTGGGCGAGGTCCTCGATCGAGTAGATGTCGTGGTGCGGCGGCGGGGAGATGAGGCCGACGCCCGGCGTCGAGTGCCGCGTCCGCGCCACCCACGGATAGACCTTCTCGCCCGGCAGCTGGCCTCCCTCACCGGGCTTGGCCCCCTGTGCCATCTTGATCTGGATGTCGTCCGCGTTGGTGAGGTAGTCGGCGGTCACCCCGAAGCGGCCGGAGGCGACCTGCTTGATGGCGCTCCGCCTCTCGGGGTCGTGGAGACGGTCGGTGTCCTCACCACCCTCGCCGGTGTTCGACTTGGCGCCGAGCCGGTTCATGGCGATGGCGAGGGTCTCGTGCGCCTCCGCGGAGATCGACCCGTAGCTCATCGCACCGGTCGAGAACCGCTTGACGATCTCGGAGACCGGTTCCACCTCGTCGATGGGAATCGGAGTACGTCCCTTGAACTCGAACAGGCCACGCAGCGTCATCAGGCGTTCGGACTGCTCGTTGACGCGCGCGGTGTAGCGGCGGAAGACGTCGTACCTTCCGGTCCGGGTGGCGTGCTGGAGCCGGAAGATCGTCTCGGGGTCGAAGAGGTGTGGCTCCCCCTCGCGGCGCCACTGGTACTCGCCCCCGATTCGCAGCGTGCGGTGCGCGGGCGAGATGCCCGACGGCGGGTACGCCGTCTCATGCCTGAGGGCGACCTCACGGGCGATCACGTCAAGGCCCACGCCGCCGAGTGGCGAGGACGTCCCGGTGAAGTACCCGTCGATCAGCTCCTGCGAGAGCCCGATCGCCTGGAACACCTGGGCGCCCCGGTAGGACATCACGGTGGAGATGCCCATCTTGGACATCACCTTCAGCACACCCTTGCCGAGCGCCTTGATGAGGTTGGCGACCGCCTTCTCCTTCGACACGTGGACCACGCCCTCGTCGACGAGACGCTCGGCGGACTCCATCGCCAGGTACGGGTTGACCGCGGCGGCCCCGTACCCGATGAGGAGCGCGACGTGGTGGACCTCCCGCACGTCCCCGGCCTCGACGACGAGGGAGATGCGGGTGCGGGTGCGGCGCCGCAGGGTGTGGTGGTGGACGGCGGACGTCAGGAGGAGCGAGGGGATGGGCGCCAGTTCGGCGTTGGAGTCGCGGTCCGAGAGCACGATGAAGCTGACGCCGGACTCGATCGCGGCATCGACCTCGGCGAAGATCTCCTCGAGCCGCTGACGTAGTGCCTCGCCGCCCCCCGAGACGTCGTACAGCCCGCGGACCTTCACGGCGGAGAAGCCGTGGTTGCCGCGGTACTTGCCGATGTTCACGATCTTGGCGAGCTGGTCGTTGTCGATGACCGGGAAGCCGAGCACGAGCTTCCGCGCATGCTCCGGGGTGTCGTCCAGCAGGTTGGGCTCGGGGCCGATCACCGCGTCGAGCGCGGTGACGAGCTCCTCGCGGATGGCGTCGAGCGGCGGGTTGGTGACCTGCGCGAAGAGCTGCGAGAAGTAGTCGAAGATGAGGCGCGGCCGGCTCGACAGCACGGCGATCGGTGTGTCGGTGCCCATCGAGCCGAGCGCCTCGGACCCGGTGGCGGCCATCGGCGCGACGAGGATGCGCAGCTCCTCCTCGGTGTACCCGAAGATCTGCTGGCGCCGGACCACCGAGGAGGCGGAGTGGGAGACGTGCTCCCGGTCCGGCAGGGCCTTCAGGTGCAGCAGCCCCTCATCGAGCCAGCGGCGATAGGGGTGCTCGGCGGCGAGGCCGGCCTTGATCTCCTCGTCCTCGATGATCCGGCCGGCGCCGGTGTCGACGAGGAACATCTTTCCCGGCTCGAGGCGGCCCTTCCGCACGACTGACTCGACAGGGATGTCGAGGACCCCGGTCTCCGAGGCGAGCACCACGAAGCCGTCGTCGGTGACCCAGTAGCGGCCGGGTCGCAGTCCGTTGCGGTCGAGCACGGCGCCGATCAGCGTCCCGTCGGTGAAGCTCATGGAGGCGGGGCCGTCCCACGGCTCCATGATCGTCGACATGTACTCGTAGAACGCCCGCCGGGCCGGGTCCATGGCGTCGTTGTTCTGCCACGCCTCCGGGATCATCATGAGCATCGCGTGCGGGAGGGAACGGCCCGCGAGGTGGAGGAGTTCCACGACCTCGTCGAAGGAGGCCGAGTCCGAGCCACCGGCGGCGTTCACGTCACCCAGCTCGGTGAGGTCGCCCAGCAGGTCGGACCGGAGGGTGCCCTGGCGGGCTGCCATCCAGTTGCGGTTCCCCCGGAGGGTGTTGATCTCGCCGTTGTGGGCCAGCATCCGGAACGGCTGGGCGAGGGGCCACGAGGGGAACGTGTTGGTGGAGAACCGGGAGTGGACGAGGGCGATCTGCGAGGCGAACCGCTCGTCGTTCAGGTCCGGGAAGAACTGGCGGAGCTGAGAGGTCGTGAGCATCCCCTTGTACACCAGCGTGCGCGCCGAGAGGGAGGCGAAGTAGATGCCGAGATCGTTCTCGCACCGCTTGCGGACGCGGTAGGTGCGCCGGTCGAGGTCGAGGCCGGTCAGCCCCTCCGGGGACCTGACGAACAACTGGCGGAAGACGGGCATGCAGTCGCGTGCCATCCTGCCGATCATGGAGTCGTTGATCGGCACGTCCCGCCAGCCGAGGACCTCCAGCCCCTCCTCGGCGACGATCCGCTCGACGTCGTGGACGGAGCGCGCACGCACCGCGCCGTCCGTGGGAAGGAACGCGGTCCCGACGGCGTAGCTCCCGGGGGCGCCGAGGGGCAGACCGGTGACCGCTGCCAGGAACTCGTGCGGGATCTGCGTCATGATGCCGGCGCCGTCGCCCGTGTTGACCTCGGCGCCCACGGCGCCACGGTGGTCGAGGTTGGCGAGCGCGGTGAGGCCGGCCTCGACGATGTCCCGGCCGGGATGGCCCCGCAGCGTCGCGACGAAGGCGACACCGCACGCGTCATGCTCGTACGCCGGGTCGTACAGACCGCTGCCGGTCCGACCGATCATCTCCATGTGCCCCACCATTCCTCGCCGGGATGCGTCCCGCTGTCGTGGCTGGCGGGACTCCATCGGCCCGACAGTGCGCTCTTCTTGTCACCTCTTGACCAGATCTTGCCATTCGCAGGGTGGCTGCGGGACAAGGTGGTCCGCATCGTGGTCGTCCCGGCCCGCTGGTGGCCGACCGGGTGGCCCCGCGCTAGTCGGCGGAGGCGGCGCCGTGTGGTGAGGAGTCTACACTCCCGGCATTCGCGTCGTCGTGGCTGGTCCTCGTCCCGGGCGTCGCATCACTGCTGGCTGGGCCCCTGCCATCCAGGTGGATGGGATCCGGTTCGCCGGCGCGACGGCGCAGCCACACGAAGGCCGCGGTGGCCAGGAGGAACACGGCGATGGACGTCCACACGTTCAGGCGGAGTCCGAGGACCATCTCCGCCTCGTCCACTCGCAGCATCTCGATCCACGTACGCCCGAGGGTGTAGGTCATCACGTAGAGCCAGAAGGTCCGTCCGTGGCGTAGCCGGAAGCGTCGCTCCGCCCACACGATGAAGGCCGCCGCGCCGAGGTTCCACACCATCTCGTAGAGGAACGTCGGATGGAACAGCGTCCCGGGTGGGTAACCCCCGACGAGGTGCGCGGCGTCGATCTCGAGACCCCAGGGCAGGTCGGTCGGTCCGCCGTAGAGCTCCTGGTTGAACCAGTTGCCGAGGCGCCCGATCGCCTGCGCCACGAGCAGTCCGGGTGCGAGGGCGTCGGCGACCGGCGGCATCCGCAGACCCGCACGGCGCGCCCCGATCCATGCGCCGAGCGCCCCGAACGCGATCGCGCCCCAGATCCCGAGTCCGCCGCGCCAGATGGCGAACGCCGCCATGGGATCGCCGTCCGGCCCGAAGTAGGCGTCCGGCGAGGACACCACGTGGTAGATCCGCCCGCCGATGATGCCGAACGGGACCATCCAGACCACGAGGTCGAGCGCCTGGTCACGTGTCCCGCCGCGGCGCTCGTAGCGCCTTTGGAAGATGACGGCTGCGACGACGATCCCCAGCAGGATCGCCAGCGCGTAGGCGCGCAACGGGATGGGCCCGAGGTACCAGACGGACTCCGGCGGGCTCGGGATCGACAGGCCCGTCACTCGGGCCGCCCACGCCGCGCGCCGTGGGCGGCCTCGGCGAGTTCGGCGGCGAGATGGCGCATGGACGACACGCCGTCGCCGAGGGCGCGCAGCAGTGCCGAGCCGACGATGACGCCATCCGCGTAGGTGCCGACCTCCCGGGCGTGCGCCGGCGTGGACACCCCCAGCCCGACGCACACACGTTCCGCACCGGCCGTGCGTGTGCGCCCCACGAGCGCGGCCGCGACGTCGTCGACCCGCAGCCGTTCTCCGGTCACCCCCATCGTGGAGGCCGCGTAGACGAACCCGCGGCAGGCGGAGACCGTCATCCGCAGCCGCTCGTCCGTCGACGACGGCGCCACGAGGAACACCCGGTCGAGGTCGTTGTCCGCTGCCGCGGCGATCCAGTCCCCCGCCTCGTCGGGGATCAGGTCCGGGGTGATGAGGCCTGCGCCGCCGGCGGCCGCCAGGTCTCGCGCGAAGGCGTCAACCCCGTAGCGGTGGACCGGGTTGTAGTAGGTCATCACCAGGAGCGGCACCGTTCCGGCAAGCTTCTCGACGGCGCGCAGCACGTGCCGGGTCCTGGTGCCGCCCTCGAGCGCGATCTGTCCGGTGCGCTGGATCACGGGCCCGTCCATCCCCGGGTCCGAGTAGGGCAGGCCGAGCTCGATGATGTCGACGCCGGCGTCGACGAGCGCCCGGCCCGCCGCGATCGACGTCTCGAGGTCGGGGTACCCGACCGTCAGGTAGCCGATGAAACCGGCGCCCCCCGCGCGCGTGCGGCGGTCCAGGGCGGCCGCGGACTGCGAAGTCATGCCTCATCCTCCTGCAGGAGGTCGAACCACGCCGCGGCGGTCGCCACGTCCTTGTCCCCCCGCCCGGAGAGGTTGATGAGGATCACCAGCCCGGGCGCCCGATCGCCGGCCTCGCGGCCGAGTCTCAGCGCCCCGGCCAGCGCGTGGGCGGACTCGATGGCGGGGATGATGCCCTCGGTGTGGCAGAGCGCCGCGAAGGCATCCATCGCCTCCGCATCGGTGATCGGCCAGTACTCGGCACGGCCGATGCTGGCGAGGTACGCGTGCTCCGGCCCGACGCCGGGGTAGTCGAGACCGGCCGAGATCGAGTGCGACTCGAGGGTCTGGCCGTCCTCGTCCTGCAGCAGGTAGGACCTGGCCCCGTGCAGCACCCCTGGGACACCCGCCACGATGGCCGCTGCGTGGCGGCCGGTCTCGACGCCATCGCCGGCGGCCTCGAGGCCGACGAGGCGGACGTCCGGATCGTCGAGGAAGGCGTTGAAGATGCCGATGGCGTTCGACCCGCCGCCGACGCACGCCATCACGACGTCCGGGAGCCGGCCGGTGAGCGCGAGCACCTGCTCGCGGGCCTCCTCCCCGATGATCTTCTGGAGGTCCCGGACGATGGTCGGGAACGGGTGCGGGCCCGCCACGGTCCCGAAGATGTAGTTGGTGTCCTCGACGTTGGTGACCCAGTCGCGGAAGGCCTCGTTGATCGCGTCCTTCAGCGTGCGCGAACCCGTGGACACCGGGATCACCTCCGCGCCGAGCAGTCGCATCCGGGCGACGTTGAGCGCCTGGCGGCGCACGTCCTCGGCACCCATGTAGACGGTGCACTCGAGTCCGAGCAGCGCGGCGGCCGTCGCGGTCGCGACCCCGTGCTGGCCGGCGCCGGTCTCGGCGATCACGCGCCGCTTGCCGAGCGCGCGCGTGAGGAGGGCCTGTCCGAGCACGTTGTTGATCTTGTGGGAGCCGGTGTGGTTGAGGTCCTCCCGCTTCAGGAGCACGCGGGCACCCCCGGCGAGCTGCGAAAAGCGCCGGGCCTCGGTGAGGATGGAGGGCCGCCCGGTGTAGGTCCGGTGCAGCTCGTCGAGTTCGGCCGTGAATGCCGGGTCGTCCTTCAGGCGCTCCCACGCGGCGGCCAGGTCGTCGAGTGCCGCGACGAGGGCCTCGGGGACGAAGCGTCCGCCGAATTCCCCGAAGTACGGGCCCGTGATCGAGCCGAGAGTCTGGGCCATGTGTCCTGCCTAGTCGCGCTGGGTGAGGGCGGGATGGTTGGCGGCCGCCACCATCTCGGCGACCGCCTGCCGCGGGTTCGGGTGGGTGACGAGCGCCTCGCCGACGAGGACGGCGTTCGCGCCCGCGCGGGCGTACTCGATCACGTCGTGGGCCCCGCGGACACCGGACTCCGCGACCTTCACGACCGAGTTGGGGATCACCTCGGCCACCGTCGAGAACACGTCGCGGCGCACCTCGAGGGTCTTCAGGTTACGGGCGTTCACGCCGATCACGCGTGCCCCGGCGTTGACGGCGCGCATCGCCTCGAGCCGGTCGTGCGCCTCCACGAGGGCCGTCATCCCGAGGGAGTGGACCCGCTCCACCAGGGAGGTGAGGACGTTCTGCTCCAGGGCCGCCACGATCAGCAGCACGAGGTCGGCCCCGTGGGCCCGCGCCTCCCAGATCTGGTAGGGGCAGATCACGAAGTCCTTGCGGAGCAGGGGGACGTCCACGGCCGCACGCACCGAGTCGAGGTCGGCCAGCGAACCGCCGAAGCGGCGGGACTCGGTGAGCACCGAGATGGCCGAGGCACCGCCGAGTTCGTACTCCATCGCGAGGCCCGCCGGATCGGAGATGGGTGAGAGCGCACCCTTGGACGGGCTCGACCGCTTGACCTCCGCGATGATGGCCACCGCACCGGACCCGCCGCGCAGGGCGGCCACGCCGTCCTTCGCCGACCGCGCCCGCTGTGCCCGCTCCCTCAGTTCGTCGAGGCCGACGACCGCCTGGCGGGCTGCCACATCCTCGCGGACTCCGGCGAGGATCTCGTCGAGGACCGACATCTCAGTCCGCGTACCAGTCACGCCGTGTGGAGTCGGGCAGCGGTTGGCCGAGACCGCGGGACCTCATGACCATCGAGGCGATGAGCGCGCCCACCACGACGGCCAGGCCGGTGATCCACAGCGGCGGGTTCCCGATGGCGAGCCCGACCCCGATGACGAGGGCGCCGAGCAGGACGCCGACCACCAGCGTCCAGGACGCCCTGGTGTGGCCATGGTTGGCCGGCGCCGCCGACGGTGGAAGTGTGTACGCCTCATCAGCCATGTGTGTCCTCCTTGCGGCCCACACTACCCTCTCCGCGCGAGGGGTCCTCGCCACGTCCGAGGGCGTCCCAGTCGTCCACGGCGCGGCTGCGCGCGTCGACCGCCGGGGCGGGCTCGCGGTCGAATCTGGATCGTCGCTGCGCCCACCGACCCGCGGCGAGGCCCGCCGTCGCGGCGAACGCGACACCCAGCACGAGCGCCCCGATCGCGCCCCAGGCAGCCGGCAGGACGGTGACGGCAGTCACACCCCCGGCCACCCCGGTGATGGTGGCGGCGCTGTCCGCCGCCGCGCCCGCGGGATTTCGCACCACCTGCACCGCCTGGGCGACGGCGCCTGCCGCCGTCGCGGCGACGACGATCGCCGTCAGGCGGGCGACGGCGGCACGCGCGATGGTGAGCGCCACCGCGCCGGCGAGGAGCACCAGTCCCGCGGCCGTGGTGGCGGGTGCGACGTCCGCGCCCGCGAGCGCGAGCGTCGTCGAGGCCGTCACGGTAGCGACCTCCGCCCGGATCCACGCCGCGGCCCCGGTCGCGAGCACGGCGATCCCCGCGAGCAGCAGCAGCGCCACGAGCCGGCCGCGTGTCATCGCAACCTCGTCGCGAGTTGCACCGCCCGGAGCGCCGCGGCGGCCTTGTTCCGGCACTCCTCGTACTCCGTCGCGGGTACGGAGTCGGCGACGATTCCGGCGCCGGCCTGAACGCTCGCCAGGCCGTCGAGGATCACGGCGGTGCGGATCGCGATGGCCATGTCCATGTTGCCCGCGAAGTCGAGGTAGCCGATCGTGCCGCCGTACACCCCGCGACGGGTCGGTTCGAGCTGGTCGATGAGTTCCATGGCCCGCACCTTGGGCGCGCCGGAGAGCGTCCCCGCCGGGAAAGTCGCCACGAGGGCGTCGAGCGCCGTCGCGTCCGGCCGCATCGTGCCCGTGACGGTCGAGGCCATGTGCATGATGTGGCTGAAGTGCTTCACCGCCATGAAGTCCCGGACCGTGACCGTGGACGGATCGCAGAACTTCGCCAGGTCGTTGCGGGCGAGGTCGACGAGCATCAGGTGCTCGGCGCACTCCTTCGGGTCCGCCCGCAGTTCGGCGGCGAGGGCGTGGTCCTCCTCCGGGGACCGGCCCCGCGGCCGGGACCCGGCGATCGGGAAGGTCCGGGCGCCCCGGCCCTCCACAGTCACCAGGGTCTCGGGCGACGAGCCCACGACGTCGATCCTCCCGGTCGCGCGACGGGGGTCCGGGAGGCACAAGAGGTACATGTAGGGACTCGGGTTGATGGAGCGGAGCACCCGGTAGACGTCGAGTGGCTCCACCGCGCACTCCACGTCCACCCGCAAGGACAGCACCACCTGGAACACCTCACCGTCCCGGATGGCCTCCTTCCCCGCACGGACCGACGCCTCGAAGTCCTGCTGGGAGGTGCGGTGGCGGAGCGGCGGCTCCGGGCGGTCCACCAGGACGGACCCGACGACCCCGCGGGCGGTGGCGAGGGTCCGTTCCATGTCGTCCAGCCGCTCGACGGCGTCCGCCCACGCCTCGTCCACCCGCTCGTCGGTGGCGTCGGCATTGATGGCGTTGGCGATCAACCACACGGTCCCGGTGTGGTGGTCGAGCGCGATCAGGTCGGAGACGAGGCAGAGGGCCACCACGGGGAGGGAGAGGTCGTCGACGGCGGAATGCGGCAACCGCTCCCACTGGGTCACGAAGTCCCAGCCCAGCGAGCCGACGAGGCCTCCGGTCAGGGGAGGGTAGCCGGGGAGCGGCTCGCTCCGCAGGACGGCGAGCGCGGCCCGCAGCACGTCGAGCACCGGGCCGGTGGCCGGGATGCCGACGGGCACGTCGCCCACCCAGTGTGCCGACCCGTCCCAGCTGAGCAGGCTGGCACGGGAGCGGACCCCGACGAAGCTCCACCGGCTCCACGCCCCGTGCTCGGCGGACTCGAGCACGAAGGTTCCCGGTGCGCCGCCGAAGACCCGGTACGCCCCGGTGGGGGTGAGTTCGTCCGCCAGGAGGCGTCGTGCCACGGGGATGACCCGGCGCGTGCGCGCCAGCTCGCGGAACCGCTCCAGCGTGACCGTGACCTCGCCCCAGTTCATCTCGGTACCCGGCCCCTGGGGATGCGCACCGGGAGGCCCGCGGCCGCGATCGCCTCCTTCACGGCGTGGATGGTCAGCTGCCCGAAGTGGAACACGGAGGCGGCGAGCACGGCGTCCGCCCCTGCCAGCGCCGCCTCGGCGAAGTGCGGGGCTGTGCCGGCGCCACCCGATGCGACCAGGGGGACACTGACGACGGCGCGGACGTCCTCGAGCATCCTCAGGTCGAATCCCGAGCGAGTGCCGTCCGCGTCCATCGAGTTGAGCAGGATCTCGCCCGCGCCCCGGTCGGCGACCTCCCGGGCCCAGGCCACGGCGTCGATCCCGGTACCCCGCCGTCCTCCGTGCGTGGTCACCTCGTACCCGGAGGGCGTGGTGGCGCAGCGCCGGGCATCCAGAGACATCACGAGGACCTGGCTCCCGAACCGTTCGGCCACCTCGGAGATCAGTGTGGGGCGCCGGATCGCGGCGGTGTTGACGCCGACCTTGTCGGCCCCGGCCCGCAACAGGGTGTCGACGTCCGCCACGCTGCGTATCCCGCCACCGACCGTGAGGGGGACGAAGACCTCCTCGGCGGTGCGACGGACCACCTCGAGCGTGGTGGCGCGGCCCTCGGCGGACGCGGAGACGTCGAGGAACGTCAGTTCATCCGCGCCCTCGGCGTCGTACCGGCGCGCCAGCTCCACCGGGTCCCCGGCGTCACGCAGGTCGAGGAAGTTCACGCCCTTCACGACGCGCCCCTCGTTCACGTCCAGGCAGGGGATGACGCGGATGGCGACGCTCACGCCACCAAGGGTACCCGTAGGCTGTGGCGTCATGGAGGAGCGGGTGTGCGCCCCGGACCGCTGGCGCGACGACCCGGCCGACGTGGTCGACGCCGTCGCCGCGGCCCGGGCCGGAGGCACCACCCTCATCCTGGGGATCGACGGCCGCTCGGGTTCGGGGAAGACGGAGCTGGCCGCGCCGGTCGCGGCCCACCTGCCCCGGGTGCGCGTCCTCCACCTCGACGACGCCTATCCAGGCTGGGACGGCCTGGAGCGCGGGCTCAGCCACGTCGCAGCCAGCGTTCTCGCACCCCTCGCGGACGGCGGGGCGGGGCGCCACCGCCGCTGGGACTGGGCGGCCGACGCACCCGGTGAATGGGTGGACATCCCCCGGCTCGCCCCCGGTGACCTGTTCGTGGTCGAGGGGTGCGGGGCACTGGCGGAGCCCTGCGGGCGATTCCTCGACGTCGGGGTGTGGTGCCACGCGCCGCTCGAGCTGCGCCGGGCGCGCGCGCTCGGTCGCGACGGCCACGTCTGGGCGGACGTGTGGGGCAGGTGGGCGGCGCAGGAGGAGCGGCTGCGCTACCGCCGGCGCGCGGACCTCTGCCTCCGGGCTCCGCGCACGGAGACCGGCGGGCGAGGCTAGGGACTCGCGGGGCTCGACGGCGCGGGGGGACTCTCCTCGGCGACGCGGCCCTCCCCCACCACGGCGAGGATGTCCACCACGATCGCGAGCGCGTCCGTCCCCCGGGCAAGCGCGGGCGGGATCAGGAGCAGGACCTGCGACCCGACCTTCTGGTCCACGACGCCGTTCCGCAGGCCCGGGAACGTCTCGTCGAGCGTGATGGTGGCGGGGATGCCCCCGTTCGCCCAGGTGGAGTCGTACACGGAGCCGTCGTCCCAGTTCCACGCGGTGTACTGGGCGATGAGCTGCTGGCCGGGGCGCACTTGGGGGCCCTCGCCGACCAGGAGTGGCACGATGCCGAGTGAGGTGGGCTCCGCCACGGCGGCGAGGGAGCCGAGCACCGGCGCGCCGCCCTCCTCCAGGGTCACCGCGATGCCCTCCGGGGGTGCCTCTCCCGGGGATCCGGTCGCCCGTGTGTGGAGCACGTCGATGACGACGACGAGCATCGCATCCGGCCCGCCGTCGTCGACGGGTTGCGTCATCAGCAGGCGCGTGCCCTCAGTGGAGCCGACGAGGACGTCGTACAGGGTGGCTCCCACATCCTCGGTGGTGAGCAGCAGGTTGCGCGGCACCCCGGGCGAGCGGTCCGTGAGGACGGTGCCATCGTCGCCGTCGTACGCCGTGATGGCGAGCAGGGCGGGGCCGTCGGGCACGAGTTCCCGGCCCTCACCGGTCACCAGCTTCTCGATCGTGCCCTCCTTCACGGGGAGCGGCGCGTCGAAGGTCACCACGGGGATCGAGCCGAACTCCCCGGTGACCGTGATCTGCCGGCTCTCGGAGGTCTGCTGGTCGGGCCCGCTCTGGCACGCGGTGAGCACCAGGACGGCAGCCAGCGCCACGCGCCATCTCGACATGGACCCCAGCCTACGAGACGGACATGGACTCCAGCAGCGCCTCCACACGTTCGTCATGGGGCGAGAACGGGTCGAGCAGCATCACGGTCCGGTGGGCCGGGTCCGCGAGCTTGAGGTGGACCCAGTCGACGGAGTGGTCCCGCCGCTGATCCTGCGCGAGCCCGACGAAACGGCCCCGGAGCAGCGCGCGGGTGGTCCGCGGGGGCGTGACCGCGGCGTCGGTGACGAGTTCCCGGGTGGTGAGGCGGCGCATGAGGCCCGAGGTCTCCATGCGGTCCTGCAGGCCTCCCTCGGTGATGTCGTGGTAGGCGAGCAGGAGCCGGTGCATCGCGGCGACAGTGGCCCCGGGACGTCCCTCGAACCGCTGCACGAGGCGCTCCTTGATCGCCCAGTCCAGTTCCGCGTCCACCAGGGAGTGGTCGCCGGTCTCGACGGCCGTGAGGCCCCGGTCCCAGAGGTCGAGCGCGGCCGCGTGCCACGGGTCCACGTCCCAGTTCGCCGCGGCGAACGCCCGGATGGACTCGAGGTACTCGCGCTGGATCTCGACGGCGGTGGTGCGGCGGCCGTCCGCACGCTCCACGTCGACGGACCCGGTCATGTCGGCGGAGATCTCCCGGATCGCCCGCATGGGGTCGGCGAGCTCGATCGTGGGGCGTCTGCCGGCCTCGACCATGGCGAGCAGCATGTCGGTCGAGGCCACCTTCAGGAGGGTGGAGCCCTCGGCCATGGTCGAGTCCCCGACGATCACGTGCAGGCGGCGGTAGAGGTCGACGTCCGCGTGGGGCTCGTCGCGGGTGTTGACGATGGGACGCGACCGGGTGGTGGCGGAGCTCATGGCGTCCCAGACCTGCCCCGCCCGCTGCGAGAAGGACATCTCGACGCGGCCGGCCCGCACCCGGAAGTGGCCGTTGCCGCAGACGATCTGGCGGGTGACGAAGAAGGCGACGAGGGAGGCGACCATCGCCTTGAAGTCGGGCCGGCGCCGCACGAGGTAGTTCTCGTGGCAGCCGAAGGAGTTGCCGGCCGCGTCGAGGTTGTTGCGGAAGAGGTGGATGCGTCCGTCGACGCCGTTCTCGGCGAGGGACACGTTCGCCTGGCGGGCGAGTTCGCGGAGGTACTCGGCACCGGCGCGGTCCTGGGCGAGGAGGTCCCTGAGCTGGTCGCACTCGGCTGTCGCGTACTCCGGGTGGGAGCCGACGTCGAGGTAGAGCCGTCCCCCGTTGCGGAGGAACACGTTGGTCGACCGCCCCAGAGCGACGACCGGACGGAAGAGCAGCCTGGCCGCCTCGTCGGCGTCGAGCGGGGGCTTGTTGCCCACCAGGGATGCACAGGTCAGCCCGTACTCCGTCTCGATGCCCCAGATCCGGCGAGGGATCACTGGCCGCCCTTCTGCACGAAGCCCTGGACGAAGGACTCCGCGTTGGTCACGAGGATCGAGTCGATCTCGTCGAGCAGGTCGTCGACCTTCTGCGCGGCGGCCTGTGGGGCCGCCGGGACCGGCAGGTCCGGCAGCGTCTCGGGTTCGCGCCGGGAACTCGAGGCGAACTCCTGCGTGGACATCTCTCCTCCTCACCTGCCGCCGAGCGTGGCGAGCAGGTCGTCGATCTCAGCTGATTCGAACAGCCTAGCCGCCCGGTCCCGTGTCCCCCGGTGCGGGTCGAGCAGGGGGATGCGCACCAGCGAGGACTTCGAGGGGGTGTCGACGACGACGGACGACCAGCCGGCGGCAGCGACGTTGCGGGGGTGCCGCGCCACCATGCTCCCCCGGAACCACGCCCGCGTGTCCGGGGGTGGGGCGAATCGCGCGGCGTGCACCTCGGCCTGGTCCACGAGCCTCTGCACCCGCCCGGCGGCGTCGAGACGGGCCACCACCGAGTGCTCCGGGCGCAGGTCGGCCCACTGCAGGTCGAGTGCCTGGAGGCGTGGGCTGGTCCAGGTGAGGTTGTCACGCCGCCGGAGTCCGTCGAGGAGCTGGCGCTTCGCCACCCACTCGACCTGGTGGGCGACGGTGTCGGGGTCGGTGGCGAGCCCGGTCAGGACGGCGTCCCAGAGGGCGAGGGCGCGGCGGGTCCCGGCGTCCGAGTCGTCGACATGGCGGGCGACGACGTCGAGGTAGGCGCGCTGCACGTCCAGCGCCCGCACCCTGCCCGTCGCCGTGGACAGGACGTGCCCGAACGGGTCATGGCTCACCCCCCAGGTGTCCACCACGGGGGCGGAGAGGGAGAGGGCCTCCAGTTCGAGGGGCAGGTGGTCGTTCTCGATGAGCCAGATCACGAGCGCGGTGGTCGCGAACTTGAGGTACACGGGCACGTCGAAGCGGTTGGCGTCCCCGACGATGACGTGGAGCCGCCGCCACCGCTCGGGGTCCGCGTGCGGCTCGTCCCGCGTGTTGACGATCGGCCGGTTGAAGGTGGTCTCCAGTCCGATGTCGTTCTCGACGTAGTCGGCCCGCTGGGAGATCTGGAAGCCCGCCTCCTGCGAGCGCTGTCCCAGGCCGACCCGGCCCGCCCCGCAGAGCACGGGACGCGTGACGAGGAAGGGGATGAGGTGGTGCGCGAGCTCGTGGAAGGGGACGGCGCGGTCCACGAGGTAGTTCTCGTGGGTCCCGTAGCTGGCGCCCTTGCCGTCGACGTTGTTCTTGTAGATGACCACCTCGCGCCCGGAGGACTCGACGGCGCGCATCGCCTCACGCATCACCTCGTCGCCCGCCAGGTCCCACACGACGGCGTCCCGCGGGTTCGTCACCTCCGGTGAGGAGTACTCCGGGTGGGCATGGTCGACGTAGAGGCGCGCGCCGTTCGTCAGGACCGCGTTGGCCGGTCCGCCGCGCACACTGCCACGCCGCAGCTCGGTGAGCTCCGCGGCGAGGTCCGGCTCGTCGGTGAGCTGCGAGGGGTGGGCGGCGGCGCGGCGCAGCCGGTAGCCGCGCGCGTCCGAGAGTGGGTCCTCGCCCGCGTAGTCCCAGGGGGCGTGGGGGACGGCGGCGGCGTACCCCTGCACGATCCGGGTGGACAGCTCCACCGGGTTGGCCCACGGGTTGCCGGGCTCGATGAGGCCGTACTCCGTCTCGATCCCCATGATGCGGTGGACGCTCACAGCGCGTCCTCCGCCAGCCGGAGGTCCTCGACGGGGCGCTCCGCCGCGGGCACGTCGCGTTCCTCGTCCCGCAGCATGCGGATCAGGCTCACGCGTTCTCCCCGCCGGCCCGAGATGCGCGCCCACTGCTCGGGATCAGCACTGGCGCGCAGGTCCTCGCTCTCGCGCAGCTCCTGGGCGAGGGCGTCGAGGAGGTGGCGGGTGCGGAGCCCGCGCTCCCCGGTGGAGAGGAGGTCCTTGATGGCAGCCTTCTTCGCCCGGTCCACCACGTTGGCGATCAGGGCCCCGGAGGCGAAGTCCTTGACGTACAGCACCTCCTTCTCGCCGGTGGAGAAGGTGACCTCCACGTAGCGGTTGTCCGGGGTGGTGGCGTACAGCCGTTCGACGGCCGCGTCGATCATCGCGGCCACCGCCGCCGGCGCGCTGCCGTGGGCGGCGAGCTCCTCCTCGTGGATCGGCAGGTCCGGGGTGAGGTACTTGGCGAAGATCTCGCGGGCGCCGTCCGCGTCGGGGCGCTCGATCCGGATCTTCAGGTCGAGGCGGCCCGGCCGCAGGATGGCCGGATCGATCATGTCCTCCCGGTTCGAGGCCCCGATGATGATGACGTTCTCGAGCGACTCGACGCCGTCGACCTCCGCGAGCAGCTGCGGGACGATCGTGGTCTCGACGTCCGAGGAGACGCCCGCGCCGCGGATGCGGAACAGCGACTCCATCTCGTCGAAGAAGATGATGACGGGGACTCCGCCCCGGGCGCGCTCGCGTGCGCGGGCAAAGATCACCCGGATCTGCCGCTCTGTCTCGCCCACGAACTTGTTGAGCAGTTCCGGGCCCTTGATGTTGAGGAAGTAGGCGGTGCCGTCCGGTCCGCCCACCGTCCGCGCCAGCGAGGTGGCCACCGCCTTGGCGATCAGCGTCTTGCCGCAGCCCGGCGGACCGTACAGCAGCACGCCCTTCGGGGGCCGGAGCCCGTGCTCGCGGTAGAGCTCGGGATGGATGAAGGGGAGTTCGACCGCGTCGCGGATCTGCTCGATCTGCGGCCGCAGGCCGCCGATGTCGGTGTACTCGGTGTCCGGCTGCTCCTCGAGGATCAGGTCCTCGATCTCGGTGCGCTGGACGAAGGCGGTGGCGAAACCCGAACGGACGTCCACGACGACCGCATCGCCCATCCGCAGGGGCGCGCCGAGGAGGGGCCCGGCGAGGCGCAGCACGCGCTCGTCGTCGGCGCGCAGTGCCACGAGGACACGGTCGCCGTCGAGCGCCTCCCGCACCGTCGCGACCTCGCCGTGGCTCTCGAACCCGGACGCGCCGACCACCAGCAGCTGCTCGTTGAGGCGTACCTCCTGCCCGGGCCGCAGCGCCCCGAGCGGAAGTGTCGCGATGACCGGGAGCCGCATGCGGCGTCCCGCGACGACGACGTCCGCCTCGCGGTCCTCGAGGTGCGCCGCGACGAAGGTGCCGTACGACGACGGTGCCCGGACGGCCTGGTCGAGCTGCGCCTGGAGCTCGACCAGGCGCCGGCGGGCCGTGGTCAGCGCCTCAGCGAGGCGGTCGTTCTTGGCTGCCAGGGAGATGACCTGCTGTTCCAGTTCCTGGGTGCTTCCCGCCGCCATCGCCGTCCCTCCCGCGTTCCGCGTGCTCGCCCCACTCATGATGGCACCGCGTCGCCGTCCCCGTCGCCGCTGCCAGCAGCCGCGGCGTCGTATGCCGCCCGGGCGCGCAGGTCGCGCGTCACCCGCCGCACCTTCCGCTCCGAGGTGGTCCTCTCCCCCAGTGCCTCGGGGCTCCAGTCGCCGGCGGGCGGTGACTCGTCGCTGGAGTGGGCGCCGGGGGCGGGCCGGCGCGTCCGCTGCGGCGGGACCGTCCCGGGGGCGAGGCGTCGCGCCGTCGCCAGGAACCCGGTGTGGCCCACCATGCGGTGGTCAGGGCGGACGGCGAGCCCTTCCAGGTGCCATGTCCGCACCATCGACTCCCAGGCGTGGGGTTCGGTGAACGCTCCGGACGCGCGCAGCTCCTCCACGAACCGGGACAGCTGCGTGGCCGTCGCGACGTAGGCGAGGACGACGCCGCCGGGGGCCAGCGCCTCGGCGACCACCGGGATGTTCTCCCACGGCGCGAGCATGTCGAGGACCACGCGGTCCACGCCTCCCGGATCGCTCACGACCGGCAGCACGTCCGCCAGGTCACCGACGTGGACCTCCCACGCGGGGTGGTCGGTGCCGAACCAGGCGCGGACGTTCTCCCGCGCGATGTCCGCGAAGTCGCGGCGCCGCTCCACGCTGATGAGCCTGCCGGTCGTCCCGATGGTGTTGAGCAGGCTCATCGCGAGGGCGCCCGAACCGACCCCGGCCTCGGCCACCACCGCGCCGGAGAAGATGTCCGCCATCTGGATCACCTGGCCGGCGTCCTTGGGGTAGACGATGGCGGCGCCGCGGGGCATTCCGAGCACGTAGTCGGAGAGGAGCGGACGCAGGACGAGGTACTCGTGCTCCTCGGCGGTCAGTACCACGCTGCCGTCCGGCAACCCGATGATGTCGTCGTGGGCGATCCTGCCGCGATGGGTGTGGAAGGTCCCGCCGGCGCGGAGCTGGATCGTGTGCATCCGGCCCTTGGCGTCGGTGAGCTGGACGCGTTCTCCCGCGCGCAGCGGGCCGCGGCGCGCGGCGGGGCCGATGGCTGGAGGGAAGTCGGGGGAAACCACGAGGATCCAGCCTAATCGCCGTCACCGCCAGCGCGGCAACCGGCTCAGCATGGTGGGGAGGTGCCCCACCCACGTGCGCGTGCCGTCGACGAGGACGACGACGTCGCCACCGCGGGTGGCCCGCACGAGGGCCGCGACGGCGTCCGGTCCGTGGGCGAGCGTCAGGACCGAATCGGGGGTCAGCGCGCGGGCGACGGCGCCCACCGGCAGGTCGGCCGGCGCGCCCTGCTGGAGCGCCTCCACGCTCACCACGGCCGCCGGGCGGCCCGCCTCGAACACCACGGCGCCGCTCGGCGGCACGTCCCCGACGCGCGCTGTGCCGTCCACGACGGTCGCGGGGGCCATGAGGGGCCGCAGGTCGACATCCGCCACGGCGATCCGCGCCCGCGCCACCATCACCGCCTGGGTGGCTCCCTGCCAGAGGAAGGCCGCGATCACGAGCGGCCAGAGGCCGGCGACCCCACCGGAACCCGTCGCGAGCTGGACGACGCCCCAGGCCGCCACCCCGAGCGCCACCATCCGTCCGAGGGTGCCGGCCAGGACCATGCCCTGCTCCCGCTTCCCGGTGACGGCCCAGCCGATCGCCTGCACGACGTGCCCGCCGTCCATGGGCAGCCCGGGCAGCAGGTTGAACACCCCGAGCGCGACGTTCAGGATCGCGAGCGGCGCCAGCACCCAGTACAGGGCCCCGCCTGTCAGGAGCAGGGCCCCCCAGAGGACCGCCGCGAGGGCGAGGTTCGAGACCGGTCCGGCGAGGGCGATGAGCGCCATGTCGACGGGCCGGCGCTCCGGCTCCCGGAACGAGGTGTGGCCACCCCAGATGGTGAGGGTGTACGCCCGAGGCGGGCGGCGCAGTGCCATCCCGGCGAGACCGTGGCTGACCTCGTGGAGGAGGACGGAGGCGAAGAGCCCGGCGACGGCGACGAGCGCGAACCCCAGGGCCTCCGCGGGTGGCATCACCCGTACGAGCGAGGTGTAGTAGAGGACGGCGAGCAGCGCCACGCCCACGGGCCACGACCGTGCGAGGTGGAGGGGCGTCGGCCCGATGTGCCCGATCCGCCAGCCTTCTGTCATGGGCCCACCCTACGTCCCGTCGATCCACAGGCCAGCGGCGGATCCCGGAACCTGTCGGCGGGCCGGGTTACGTTGGGTGCCATGAGGCGTTCGGCGATCTCCCCCTCCCGCGCGAGGGACTTCCTGCAGTGTCCCCTGATGTTCCGCTACCGGGCCGTGGACCGTATTCCCGAGTCCCCGCGCCCGGCGACCGCGAAGGGGACACTGGTGCACGCCGTCCTCGAGCGCCTGTACGACCTGCCGGCGGCCGACCGCACCGAGGAGGCGGCACTCGGCCTCCTCGATCCGCAGTGGGAGTCGCTGCGGTCACGGCAGCCGGAGGTCTTGTCGCTGTTCGACGGGCCCGGGGAGCTGGAGTCGTGGCTCGCGGAGGCGCGGGCGCTCGTGTCGGCCTACTTCCGTGTCGAGAACCCGCGGCGGCTGGAGCCCGCGGAGCGCGAGCGGCTGGTTGAGGTGGAGGTCGACGGGATCCTCCTGCGGGGATACATCGACCGGGTGGACCGCGCGCCCAACGGCGCCACGAGGATCGTGGACTACAAGACCGGGCGCTCACCCTCCGAGCGCTTCACGTCCGAGGCCCTGTTCCAGATGCGGTTCTACGCCCTGATGCTCTGGCGGCTGGAGGGCGTCGCGCCGAAACGGCTGCAGCTCGTCTACCTCGGCGACGGCCGCACCCTCACGCTCGACCCGGACGAGGACGACCTGGCGGACTTCGAGGCCTCCATCTCCGCCCTGTGGTCCCGCATCGAGGCGGCGGCGCGCGCCGGGGACTTCCCGGCACGCCGGTCACCGCTCTGTCCGTGGTGTTCGTTCCGGGAGATGTGCCCCGCGTTCGGGGGACCGGTGCCCGCACTGCCGGCCGAGGGAGTCAGCGAGCTGCTGGGCGTGCGCCGGCCTGCCACTGTTGGTGGATGAGGTGGAGGTCCTCGGCGAGGACGCCCGCCAGGCTGGGGAGGTACACCAGCCGGTCGTCGTGCGGGAGGTCGACCAGGAACGGCACCGCCACCGGGGTGACGCCGGCGGCGAGGATCGCGCCCACGCCGGAGGGGGAGTCCTCGATGGCGAGGCAGTGGCCCACCTCGAGCCCGAGGGCGGCGACCGCGGTGAGGTAGATCGCCGGGTCGGGCTTCCCGCGCGGCACCGAGTCCCCTGTCTGCACCAGGTCGAACACGCCCGGCTCCGCCTGCTCGATGATCGCCTCCACGTAGGCGCCGAAGCTCATCGTCACGACGCCCTGGCGGACTCCCGCGTCACGGAGCGAGGCGAGGAGTTCCGGCACGCCGCGCCGGTAGGGCACACCCTCCGTCCTCACAAGGTCCCGCATCCGGGAGAGGAGTTCGGCGGTCAGCTCTTCGACGGTCGCACGCACGCCACGCTCGATCAGCAGCCGGGCGGTCTGAGGGATCGGCATGCCGACCGCCGCGAGTCCCTCCGACTCGCCCCACGTGGCGCCGTGCTCCGCGGCGATCTCCATCTCGGTCCGGATCCAGTACCGTTCCGAGTCCACGAGGGTGCCGTCGAGATCCCACAACACGGCCTTCAGCTCGACATCCACCCCGCCAGCATAGGCGCTGCGCCGTGGGCCGGACGTGGGGGCCGGACGTAGGCTGGGGCCATGGCAGGATTCGAGGACCGACCCCGGGCGACCGCCCTCATCGCCGCCTTCGAGGGGTGGAACGACGCGGGCGACGCCGCGACCGCCGTGATCGACATCCTCGGCGAGGAATGGGGTGCCGAACCCATCGCGGAGATCGACCCCCAGGACTACTACGACTTCCAGGTCAACCGGCCCGTCGTCGAGAGGGACGAGGAGGGCAACCGCCAGCTCCTGTGGCCCGGCACGATCGTCAGCGCCGGGACCATGCCGTCCGGCCGCCGGGTGCTCCTGGTGCGCGGACTCGAGCCGTCGTTCCGCTGGAAGGACTTCGCCGACGAGATCCTCGCCATCGCCGGCGAGGAGGGCGTCCGGGACGTGTACGCGCTGGGCGCGCTGCTCGCGGACGTCCCCCACACGCGCGCACTGCCGCTCAGCACCACCTCCTCCGCGCCGCACGTGCGCCGCCGCCTCGGCCTCCGGGAGTCCGACTACGAGGGTCCCACCGGGATCGTGGGCGTCCTCGACGCGATGGCCGCCGAGGCGGGGTTCGAGTCGGTCAGCCTCTGGGTCTCCGTCCCCCACTACATCTCGGACCCGCCATCCCCCAAGGCGACGCTCACCCTCATCCGGGAGCTCGCGGCGCTCCTCGACGAGCCCATCGCGGCGGAGGGACTGACGGACGATGCACAGGAGTGGGAGGACGGCGTCAGCGAACTCGCCCGGGAGAATCCGGACGTGGCCGGGTACGTGGAACAGCTGGAGAAGACCCGCGACACCGCGGAGTCGGCAGAGGCCACCGGCGAGGCGATCGCCCGGGAGTTCGAGCGCTACCTCCGGCGGCGCGACAACTCCTGAGCGCGCAGGTCGATCCCCAGGAGCGCGTCGACGGCGTCGGCCGCTCCGTCGTCGCCACCGGCGCCCGCGAGGACGGCTCCCGCCCACGCGTCGACCTCCGCGAGCGCGGCCGGCACGTCGAGGTCGCCCGCGAGGGCCCGCGCCACACGGACAGCGAGAGGTGCTCCGCCCCCAGCGGGTGCCGGTACCAGGGCGGCGGCCCGCCACCGGGCCAGACGGTGTTCCGCCGCCCGCAACTGTCCGCGGTCCCATTGCCACTCCCGCGACCAGTGATGCGCCGCCAGCGCGAGCCGGAGGGCGGCCGGGTCGGCCCCATCCTCGAGGAGCCGGGACACGAAGACGAGGTTGCCGCGCGACTTGCTCATCTTCTCGCCGTCCAGGCCCACGAGGCCGACATGGAGCGCCAGGCCGCCGTGCGGGTGGCCCAGCGCGCGGAGGTGCGATGCGGTCATGTGGTGGTGCGGGAAGGCGAGGTCGCTACCCCCTCCAGTGATGGTCGGGGCTCCCCCCAGGAATGCCTCCGCGATGACGGCGCACTCGATGTGCCAGCCGGGTCGGCCCGGCCCGAGCGGCCCGCCATCCCACGTGGGTTCGCCGGAGCGTCCGGCACGCCAGAGCAGCGGGTCGAGCGGGGCGCGCTTGCCGGGCCGTGCCGGGTCGCCGCCGCGCTCGCCGAAGAGCTCGACGGCGTCGTCGGGCAGTGCCTCAGCGAACGCGGTCTCCGCGCGGGTGTCGGCGTAGACGTCGGCCGCCCCCTCCCCCGCCTGGTCCGGTACGCCGATCCGGTAGGCGGCCTCCCTCCGGAGGAGCCGGGTGACGCCGTCGACGATCAGCGGGACGGACTCGACCACGCCGACGTAGTGGTCAGGGCTGAGGACGCGCAGCGCCTCCATGTCCGTCGCGAGCCGGTCGATGCCCTCACGGGCGAGGTACCGCCAGTCCACCCCCAGTGCGATGGCCCGCTCGAGGAGCGGGTCGTCGACGTCGGTGACGTTCTGCACGTGGGTGACCCGCCGGCCGCTGGCACGGAGGAGGCGTACGAGGACGTCGAATGTCACGTACGTGTGCGCGTGCCCCAGGTGCGTGGCGTCGTAGGGCGTGATGCCGCACACATACACGCCGACTGCCTGCGGGAACTGCGTGCCGCCAAGGCGCGGCTCGATGCCCAGATCCGGGAGCCGCGGGACCCGCACGCTCTTCCACCCGTCCACCCTGCAACACTAGACGCACTCCGCGGGACGCCGGCGTGCGGGCCGCCCGGACGGACACGCTAACGTGGCGATCATGGAGCAACGAGTCGTCGGCCGCACCGGTCTACGGGTCTCCTCCCTCGGGCTGGGGACAATGACATGGGGCCGCGACACGGATCCGCTGGACGCCGCGACCATGCTCACCGAGTTCGTCGAGGCGGGCGGGACCCTCGTGGACACCGCCGCCGGCTATGCGGACGGGGCCGCGGAGGAACTCCTCGGCGAACTGCTCGCCGGGACCGTGGCGCGTTCCGACGTCGTGCTCGTCACGAAGGCCGGTGTGCGAACGTGGCGCTCCGACCGCGCGGTGGTCGACGCCTCCCGGGGAACGCTCCTCGACTCGCTCGACGCCTCGTTGTCCCGGCTGGGCACCGACCACGTGGACGTCTTCCTCGTCCAGGCGCCCGATCCGTTCACCCCTATGGAGGAGACGGCAGGCGCCCTGCGGGCGGCCGTCACGTCGGGGCGGGCGCGTTACGCCGGGCTCTCGAACCATTCGGGGTGGCAGTGCGCGCACATGGCCGGGCTGCTGCGCCCGGACCCGGGACTGGCGGTGGTGGAGAACGAGTACTCGCTGCTGGAGCGCGGCATCGAGCGCGAACTCCTGCCGGCCGCGCAGGCCCTGGGCATCGGGGTGTTCGCATGGTCGCCGCTCGGGCGCGGGGTGCTCACTGCGAAGTACCGCCACTCGACGCCCCCGGATTCCCGGGCCGCCTCCCCGCACCTGCGTGCCTTCGTCGCCCCCTACCTCGACGAGCGCAGCTTCGGGGTCGTGGAGGCACTGGTCCGCGCCGCTGACGGGCTGGAGTGCCACCCGCTCGAAGTGGCGCTGGCGTGGGTGAGGTCGCGGGGCGTGGCCTCGGCGATCGTCGGTCCGCGCACGCCCGGACAGCTGCGCGCGATCCTCGCGAGCGACGTCGAGGTGCCGGACGTCATCGCGCGGGCGCTCAGTGACGTGAGCTGACCTCCCCGCGAGAGCTACTGCTCGTCATCGAGGTCCTCCTCATCCTCGAGGTCCTCATCCTCCTCGTCGAGATCCTCCTCATCCTCGTCGAGGTCCTCGAGGTCCTCGTCGTCCTCCTCATCCGCGACCTCCTCGTCCTCCTCGAGGTCCTCGTCCTCCTCGTCCTCGAGGTCCTCGTCGTAGTACACGTCGAAGGGGAGGTCGACATCGAAGTTCGTGATCAGCGCGTCGTCGTAGGTGACGAACGCGTCCTCGAGGGTGTCGGTGGCCGCGATGACCGCGGGCGCCTCGGAATCCTGGTTCGCCGAGACGGCTTCGAAGTGGGCGAGGAGCGCTTCGATGAGCCGGTCGAGAGCCGCGCGCGGTTCGATGTCCATGCCGCGAGCCTATCGCCGCCACGGGGTGGGGTACAGCGCTTATCCGTGCCGCAGCAGGTGCGCGAGGGTGCGCGCGCCGAAGTGGATCGCCTCCACCGGGACACGTTCGTCCACGCCGTGGAACATGCCGGGGAAGTCCATGCCCGCGGGCAGGCGAAGGGGGGTGAACCCGTAGCCCCGGATGCCGAGCCGGGACAGTGCCTTGTTGTCGGTGCCGGCGGACAGCATGTACGGCAGCACGACCGCACCCGGGTCCTCCGCAGCGATCGCCGCCCGCATGGCGTCGACGGTCTCCCCCTCGAACGGGACCTCGAGCCCCACGTCCCGGTTGATGTCCTCGAACTCGATGCCCGGACCGGCGAGCCGCTTCAGGGTGGCGAGCGCGTCCTCCTCGGTGCCCGGGATGCACCGCAGGTCGATCGCGGCCGTTGCTTCACCCGGGACCACGTTCGCCTTGTAGCCGGCCTCCAGCTGGGTGGGGTTGACGCCTGTCCGGGTCGTGGCCTGCACGAACCGGCCGGCAGGACCGAGCGCGTCGGTGAGTCGCTGGATCGACTGGGGGTCTTCGGGGTCCCAGGCCGAGCCGGTCAGGTCGGCGACGCCGTCGAGCAGCGCGCGCACCGTGTGGGTCAGGTGGAGGGGCCAGGGGTACGTGCCGATCCGGTCGATCGCGCCCGCGAGCCGGGTGACCGCGTTGTCGTCGTTGACGAGCGAGCCGTGCCCCGCCGTGCCCCGCGCCCGCAGGCGCAGCCAGTGGAGGCCCTTCTCCGCGGTCTGGACGAGATAGGCCCGCCGATCGCCCAGGGTGACCGAGTACCCCCCGACCTCCGAGATCGCGTCGGTTGCCCCGGCGAACAGGTCGGGACGATGGTCGACCAGCCAGTGGGAGCCCTTCCGCCCACCGGCCTCCTCGTCGGCGAAGACGGCGAGGATGACGTCGCGCCGGGGCCGCCAGCCCGTCCTGGCCATGTCGCGGACGACGGCCAGCATCATGCCCACCATGTCCTTCATGTCGACGGCGCCCCTGCCCCAGAGCATGCCGTCGGCGACCACGCCGCCGAACGGGTCGACGCTCCAGTCGGGGGCGTGCGCCGGTACAACGTCCGAGTGCCCGTGGAGGACCAGCGCCCCGCGGTCCGGCTCCGTGCCGGGGATGCGCAGCACCACGGATGCCCGGCGGGGCTCGGACTCGATCAGGAGCGGCTCCCACCCGACCTCGGTGAGGAGGTCGACCACGAGGTCCGCCGCGGCGCGCTCACCGGGACCCGAGCCGTCGCCGTAGTTCGAGGTGTCGATCCGGATGAGGTCCCGGGCGATCCTGACGGCGTCGTGCTCGAAGGTCATGGGTTCCACCCTAGACGGTGGCCTCCACCCCGGAGAGTCCGCCTGCGTCCAGCCGGAACGCGGGGTAGGAAGCCGCCGCGCCGGGCCGCTCCACGCTCCGTGTCCCCGCCACCACAGCGGCACTGAGGGAGTCGACGAGGGAGTGTCCGAGGGCCAGTGCCGCGGCGAGCACCCCCACGGTCGCATCCCCGGCGCCGGTGGTGTCCACGACCCGCTCGGGACGTGGTGCCGGGACGTGGTGCGTGACGTCGTCGGCCGCGAGCACGGCACCGCCGGCGCCGATGGTGACGACGGCGTGGCGGACCCCCAGCCCGCACAGCGCGAGCGCGGTGTCCCGGGCCGCCGCGAGATCGCGCGGCGGGGTGGACCCGAGGACCGCCGCCGCCTCCGGTTCATTCACGACGAGAACGTCCAGCCCGGCCAGGGTCGCAGCCGGGAGCGGGACGAACGGCGCGAGGTTGAGCACCACCCGGCACCCCACCTCGCGAGCGCGCTCGAGGACGGCGAGGACGGTCTCGGGCGGGACCTCCCCCTGGACGACGAGCACGTCGCGCCGCGCCGGGCCGAGGCGGGCGACCACCTCGGGCGAGGTCCACCGGTTCGCACCCGGGACGACCACGATCGCGTTCTCCCCTGCCGCGTCCACCACGATGTGCGCGCTCCCCGTCGCGGCGGCTCCGGTGGTCACCAGCGCGGAGGTGTCGACGCCGTACCCGCGCAGCGCGGCCGTGAGCTCCTCCCCGTCGCGGTCCTCCCCGACGGTCCCCACGAACAGCACCTCGACGCCCGCGCGGGCCGCGGCGACCGCCTGGTTGGCGCCCTTCCCGCCGAGGCCGTACGTGACGTGGCTGCCGAGGACGGTCTCTCCCGGCAGCGGGAACCGCGGAGCGGTGACGGTGACATCGCGGTTCACCGAGCCGACGACGATGACCCTTCCCCTGGCGCGCTGATCCACGTCGCCATCATGGCAGTGGTCCCGCGCGTCGGCACCGGCGGTCGCTACGCTAACGGCAGTCACGGAGGAGAAGCATGCCGCACATCCCACCCCAACCGAGTCCGTCCCGCCTCACCGACTTCGCCGGCCACTCCGTCGTGGTGGGAGTGGTACCCGGCCAGCCCGAGCTGGTCGCCCTGACCGCCGCCTCCCTGGCCCGGGCCATCGGCGGCACCCTCTACTTCGGGTACGTGGACACCTCCCGCATCACCGAGGAGGAGTACCCCGACGGCACCGTCCGGCACGTGGCGATCGAACCGGACCTCGCCGACGACACCTGGATGGAGACCGAGCAGCACATCCTCTCTCATCTCTCCCGCGCCATGGCGGACCAGGGGGTGAGGTGGGAGTTCCGGTACCTGGCCGGCAGTCCCCAGCGGTCCCTCACCCACCTCGCCCGCGCGGTCGACGCCGCGGTCATCGTCGTCGGGACGCGCGCCCCGGGCGCGGGTGCCCGGTTGCGGGAGTTCGTCGAGTCCTCGGTCGCGCTGCGCCTCGGCCAGCACCAGCACCGCCCCGTCCTCGTGGTGCCCCTCAGCGTCGTGGACTGGAAGGCGCGGGCGCCGTGGGAGTGAGGCCCGCGCACCGTGACCCGGTCCTCGTGACGCTGGTGCTCCTGGGAGGCATGGTCGGCACGACGGGCCGGGCCTGGCTCGAGGACTCCCACCCCGTCCCCACCGGGGAATGGCCGTGGGCGACCTTCGGCATCAACCTGGCGGGTGCCTTCCTCCTCGGGCTCCTGCTCGAGTCGCTCGCGCTCGGGGGACAGGACCAGGGGTGGCGACGAAGGGTCCGCCTCGGGGTGGGGACCGGCGCGCTCGGTGGTTTCACCACCTACAGCACCTTCGCGGTCGAGACCAGCCGGCTGCTGGCATCGGCTCCGCTGACGGGTCTCGGCTACGGGCTCGCGACCGTCGCCCTCGGTCTCGCCCTGGCCTGGGCGGGGACCCGGATCTCCGCCGCCGTGCACCGCCGCACCCGCGAGGGTCGGGCATGACCGGGCCCCTGGTGGCACTCGGCGGCGGCCTGGGGGCGGCCACCCGCTTCCTGCTGGACAGCTGGGTGGCGCGCCACAACCGCACCGGATTCCCGCTGGGCACGATCGTCATCAACGTGACGGGCTCGTTCCTGCTGGGCCTGCTGACCGGCTGGGTCCTGGCCGGAGGAGTCGCCGGTCCGCTGGCGGCGGCCGCGGGAGTCGGATTCCTCGGCGGCTACACCACCTTCAGCACCGCGACCGTGGAGGCCGTGCGGCTGCACCGGACCGGGCGGCACCGGGTCGCGGTCCTGCACGCCGGCGGCATGCTCGTCATCGCGATCGTCGCCGCCACCGTGGGCCTGTGGATCGCCCAACTGGGATGGGGCCGATGACGCGCCCCCTCATGCTGCGACCGGAGACGTGAAACGCGCATCCGCGGTCCCCGAAGCGAGGCATCGCCGGAAACATCGCTCACTCGCCCCCCGCCGACCGCCCGGACGCACTACCGTCGAGGAATCACCCCGCGTTGCCGCGGGGGAAGCGAATCTCCAGCCCACATCCGATCCGCAGGATCGACCGAGAGGAGTTTTCAATGGCACACGATCTGGCCGGGGGCCTGACCGGTTGGGACCTCGAGGGATTCCACCAGGGTGGTGACACGGAGTGCTGGAAGCGCCTGGGCTCACATGTGGTCACCATCGAGGATGATGAGCGCGGACCCATCACCGGTACCCGCTTCGCCGTCTGGGCGCCGAATGCGCGCGCTGTCCGCGTCAACGGGGACTTCAACTGGTGGACCGGCGACGACATGCACCTGATCCCGGGTTCGGGGGTGTGGGGGCTCTTTGTCGAGGGGGTCGGCGAGGGGACGCTGTACAAGTACAACATCCTCTGCGCGGACGGGGTGTGGCGCGAGAAGGTCGACCCGATGGCGCGGTTCGCCGAGCAGGCGCCGTCCAACGCGTCGATCGTGTACGAGAGCAAGTACACCTGGGCGGACGACGAGTGGATGACGGAGCGGGCGACCCACAAGCCGCACCGTTCCCCGATGTCGATCTACGAGGTGCACCTCGGCTCGTGGCGCAAGGGCAAGACCTACCTCGAGCTCGCCGACGAACTGGTGGAGTACGTCACCTGGCAGGGGTTCACGCACGTCGAGCTCATGCCCGTCACCGAGCACCCCCTCGTGGCCTCGTGGGGCTACCAGGTCACCAACTACTTCGCCCCGCAGTCGCGCCTCGGCCGGCCGGACGAGTTCCGCTACCTCGTCGACCGGCTGCACCAGGCCGGCATCGGCGTGATCCTGGACTGGGTGCCGGGCCACTTCCCCAAGGACGAGTGGGCCCTCGGCCGCTTCGACGGCACCGCGCTCTACGAGCACGAGGATCCGCGCAAGGGCGAGCACAAGGAGTGGGGCACCTACATCTTCAACTACTCCCGGAACGAGGTGAAGTCGTTCCTCGTGTCCAACGCGCTCTACTGGGTGGCCGACTTCCACATCGACGCACTCCGGGTGGACGCCGTCGCCTCCATGCTCTACCTGGACTACAACCGCGAGGACGGCCAGTGGATCCCGAACGAGTACGGCGGGAACCACAACCTCGAGGCGATCGACTTCCTGCGCTACGTCAACCGCCACCTCTACGAGCGCGTGCCCGGGGTCGTCATGATCGCCGAGGAGTCGACCGCGTTCGACGGCGTCACCAAGCCGGTCGACTGGGGCGGCCTCGGGTTCGGCTTCAAGTGGAACATGGGCTGGATGAACGACTCGCTGCGCTACCTCGCCCTCGAGCCGATCCACCGCCAGTACCACCACCACGAGATGACCTTCGCCATGGTGTACCAGTACTCGGAGAACTACGTCCTTCCCATCAGCCATGACGAGGTGGTCCACGGCAAGGGCTCGATGATCAACAAGATCCCGCAGGACGACTGGCGCAAGTTCGCCACGTTGCGTGCCTTCTACTCGTTCATGTGGGCCTTCCCGGGCAAGAAGCTCGTGTTCATGGGCAACGAGTTCGGGCAGCGCGCCGAGTGGAACGAGGATGTCAGCCTCGAGTGGTGGGTGGACGGCCTCTGGGGCCACCACGGCCTGCAGCTGATGTTCAAGCACCTCAACGAGCTGTACCGCGAGCACCCGGCCTTCTGGCAGCTCGACACCTCTCCCGAGGGTTTCCGCTGGATCAACGCGGACGACGCCGGCGCGAACACGTTCTCCTGGCTGCGGTTCGACGACGAGGGCAAGGCGATCGCCGCGATCGTCAACTTCTCGTCGGTGCCGTGGACGCAGTACCAGATCGGCCTGCCGGAGGCGGGAGTCTGGACGGAGATCCACAACTCCGACGCCAAGGAGTTTGACGGCTCCGGCTCCCACGGCAACTGGGGCCAGGTCATCGCGGCCGAGGAGCCCTACTACGGCTTCCCCGCCAGCGCCACGATCAGCGTGCCGCCGCTCGGCGCCGTGTTCTTCCGCTACGACGGCCCCGCCGCGGCGACGGCGGAGGAGCCTGCCGAGGGGAGTGTGGCAGCCCCTGCTGCGGCGGAGTCCGTCGGGTCGCCCGACTCGCCGGAGTCGCCGGAGTCCGCGGAGTAGGCCACCTGACGCCGCGCGCCCCGCGCGCGAAGGGCGGCGTCCCCCACCGGGGGCGCCGCCCTTCTGGCGTGGTGGCGTCAGCTGTCGACCATCTGCCCCGAGAGGTAGTCCGCGTAGGCGGGGAGGTCGAGCTGGCCGCTGCCCGAGACCCCGATGAGGATCACCTTCGACTCGCCGGTCTCCGCGGCGTTCCGGGCCTCGCGGAGCGCGCCCGCGATCGCGTGGTTCGACTCGGAGGCGGGAATGATCGCCTCGGCCCGCGCGAACGTGACACCGGCGTCGAAGGCCTCGCGCTGCCGGACGGAGATCGCGTCGATCAAACCCTCGTGGTACGCGTGGCTCACCAGCGGCGACATGCCGTGGTACCGCAACCCGCCCGCGTGGACGGGGGCGGGGACGAAGTCCGCGCCGAGGCTGTACATCTTGAGCAGCGGCGTGAGCTGCGCGGTGTCCCCGAAGTCGTACCGGTACTCACCCTCGGTCAGCGAGGGGGCTGCCTTGGGCTCGCACGCCACGATCCGCGTGTTGGCGCGGCCCTCCAGGTTCTCCCGCAGCAGCGGGAACGCGATGCCGGCAAGGTTGGACCCTCCGCCCGCGCAGGCGTAGAGCGCGTCGGGCGCCGACTCCCCGAACTCCTTGAGCTGGAGCAGCACCTCCTGCCCGATCACCGACTGGTGGAGCGCGACGTGGTTGAGGACGCTGCCGAGCGAGTAGCTGGCATCGGGATCGCCGGCGGCCACCTCGATCGCCTCGCTGATCGCCATCCCGAGCGAGCCGCTCGTCCCGGGGAATCGCTCACGGAACGAGCGTCCCGCCGCCGTGAGGTCCGAGGGGCTGCCGACGACGGACGCACCGTAGGTCTCCATCTGGACCCTGCGGTACGGCTTGGAGTCGAAGGACCCCTGGACCTGCCACACGTCGCACTTCAGGCCGAACAGGTTGCACGCGAGCGCCAGCGCCGCACCCCACTGGCCCGCGCCCGTCTCGGTGGTGAGGCGCGTGCGACCCTCGAGCATGTTGTAGTACGCCTGCGCGACGGCGCTGTTGAGCTTGTGGCTGCCCACCGGCGAGACACCCTCGTACTTGTAGTAGATCCGGGCCGGGGTGCCGAGGGCCTTCTCCAGCCGGTAGGCGCGGAAGAGGGGGGACGGACGCCAGAGCTTGTAGATGTTGCGGACCGGTTCCGGGATCTCGATCCACCGCTCGGCACTGGCCTCCTGGGCGATCAGGCCCATCGGGAATATGGCGGACAGGTCGTCCGGGGTGAGCGGCTCCCGCGTGGCGGGATGCAGCGGTGGCGGGGGCGGCACGGGGAGGTCCGCCACGATGTTGTACCAGTGGGTGGGGATCTGTGACTCGTCAAGAACGACCTTGGTCTTTGTTGGTGCATCCACGGCGACCACTCTAGGGTCGCGGCGCCACGTCGCGGATCGGCGTATCTCGTGGTGGACGCCTCCGCCGGTCGCCACCTGCCGCGTGCACGACGAGGAGCCACACCACCGCCACGGCAGCGGTCCAGATCGCTCCCGCCGCGACCGCTGTCGCCAGCGCGTCGAGCAGCAGCGACTCCAGCCCGAAGAAGGCCCGCACAGGCGGGACGGCGAGCACGGCCGCGTAGAGGAGGACCATCGCCCCGGTCAGCGCCCACCGTCCCCGGACCCGCACGCCCGTCCCCAGCGCGAGGGGCAGCACGCCGAGACCACCGGTGACGAGCACCGTCGTGACGAGCGTGCGCCCCTCGGCGAGGGGCAGGCCACGGGCCTCGGCCACCGCGGCCACCGCCACCCCAAGCACACCGAGCGCGAGTCCGACGGGGATCGAGATCCGCAGGGTGCGGCGGAGCAGGCTGGAGGGAGGGCGGCGCGGCGGTACCAGCACGGCCGCCGCGAGGAGCGGCGCCCCGACGGCCACGAAGGCGAGGATGGAGTTCTGCCGAGGGGTGATCGGCACCGGCATCCCGAGGGCCGCCGTCGCCACGAGCAGGAGGAGCATCGCGAAGGTGCGTGTCAGCAGCAGCAGGAGCACCACCTCCATGGCGGACACGATCCGCCGGCCCTCGACGACGGCTCGCGGCAGGACCGCGAACCGGTCACCCGCGAGGACGATGTCGGCCACCCCGCGGGTCGCGGCCGCGCCGCTCTCCATCGCGATCCCGAGCGTCGCGTGCCGGAGGGAGAGGACGTCGTTGACGCCGTCGCCCACCATCGCCACGTACGCCCCCCGACGGCGCAGCGCCCGGACGAGGCGGGCCTTCAGTGGCGGGTCCACCCGGCCGAAGACCGCGCCGTCGAGCGCCTCGCCCAACGTCTCGTCGTCCATCGCTGCCAGCTCGGGGCCCGAACGCGGGACCCCGGGGTCCAGGCCCACCCGGCGGGCCAGCGCCGCGACCGTGACGGGGTCGTCGCCGGAGATGACCTTCACCTCGACCCCCGCGGCGCGGAACGCCGCGACGGTGTCGGCCGCGTCCGTCCGGACCTCCTCCACGAAGGACAGGAGCGCGACCGGCTCGACCTCGTCCGGGAGGACGACCCCCGCACGGTCACGCAGCGTGGCCGCGGCGGGCGCACGGGCCAGCAGGAGCACTCGCTCGCCGCGCGCCGTCGCCGCCCCCAGCACGGATCCGACCTCGTCCGGCAGCGGACCCGGGAGGAGCGCGTCCGGCGCGCCGAGCAGGTGGACGGTCGGGCCGGGGTCGTCGGTGAGCCGCAAAGCGCACCAGCGCCGCTCCGAGGAGAACCCCACCTCCTCGGCCACGGGGAGGGGCGACGCCGGATGGGCGGCGGCGAGGGCGGCGGTCGTCCGGGTGGGTGTGGTGAAGGAGGCCGCGAGCGAGCCGAGGAGGTGGGGTGTGGGCGCCGGATGGCCGCCCACCGGGTGGATCCCGGCGAACGTGATCCGGGGTG
This sequence comes from Actinomycetales bacterium UBA1383, assembly GCA_002305415.1. Classification (GTDB taxonomy): domain Bacteria; phylum Actinomycetota; class Actinomycetes; order Actinomycetales; family Actinomycetaceae; genus UBA1383. The sequence continues at coordinate 113,576 of DBQX01000131.1, forward strand.
CTGTCAGAGTGCCGGTCTTGTCCACGCACAACGTCGTGACGCGACTGATGGACTCGATGGCGTTCTGCCGCTGGACCAGGGCACCCATGCGGCTCACGCGCAGGGCCCCGACGGCGTAGGTGACGGTGACCATGATCGCGAGCCCTTGCGGCACCAGCGAGACGAGGACTGCCGCCGCGCCGAGCGCCTCCTCGGGCCCGCCGCCCGCCGTGCGCACCGCGACCGGGATCGCGGCGAGGGCGACCAGCGCGGCCACCACCCAGATCATGACGGCGATCTCGTGCTGGACCGGGGTCCGCCGGTCGGCGGCGGTGCCCCGCGCCTCCGCGACGATCCGGCCCGCGAGGCTCTCGATCCCGACAGCGGTCGCCTCGACGAGCAGTGCACCCGAGACGACGGCGCTGCCCGACCAGACCGTGTCGCCGACCTCCCGCGGCGCGGGATCGGACTCTCCCGTGAGCAGCGACTCGTCGAGTTCCGCGTGCCCGCCGACCACCACACCGTCGAGGACGACCTCGTCGCCGCGGCGCACCACGAAGAGGTCGCCGAGGACGAGTTCGTCCGGGTCCACCACGCGTTCGGCGCCGCCACGGACCACGGTGGCGCGTGGCCGGGTGAGGACGGCGATGCGGTCGAGTGCCCGCTTCGCGCGCCCCTCCTGCACCACGCCCACCACGATGATCGCCAGCACCGGTCCTGCCGTGACGAGGGCCTCGACGTACAGGCCCCACGCCACCAGCAGGACCGCGACGGACAGGAGGACCCCGTTGATCGCCGGGTAGGCGTTCTGCCGCAGGATGTCCCAGTAGGTGCGGCTGGCATGGTGCGTCACGCGGTTCGCCATGCCGGCCGCGCGCCTCGCGGCGGCCTCCTCCTCGGTGAGGCCGCCCGAGGGTGTGGTGAAGGGCCGCGTCACGGGAGGCGTGGTGACGGGCACCGGCCCAGGTCCTGGGAAGGAAGGAGTCAGCCGAGCAGTTCGGCCGCCTTCGCCTTGGCCTCGGCGGCGCTGCGGCAGGCGAGGACCTCCTCGGCCGCCGCCACGCACTGGTCCATGGTGACGGTGGCGAGCTGCACCCCGACGGCGGCGATGGCGCCGTAAGCCATCGACAGCGAGGTCACGCCCATGCCGAGGAGGACGCAGGCGAGCAGCGGGTCCGCGGCGGCCTCGCCACACACGCCCACCGGCTTCCCGTGCCGTGACCCCGCGGCCGCGGTCAGCTGGATCAGCCGGAGGACGGCGGGCTGCCAGGGATCGGTGAGCCAGGCGAGCGGCGCGGACATGCGGTCCGCGGCCATCGCGTACTGGGTGAGGTCGTTCGTGCCGATCGAGAAGAAGTCCACCTCCTCGAGGAACTGGTCCGCGAGCACGGCCACGCTCGGCACCTCCACCATGATCCCGGGCTTGATGCCGCGCGACCGGCACTCTGCGGCGAACTCGCGCGCCTCGTCGAGGGTCGCCACCATCGGGGCCATGACCCAGGGCTGTTCCACCCCGTGTTCGCTGGCCGCCTGCGCGATGGCATCGAGCTGCCGCTCCACCAGCCCGGGGTGCGCGAGCCGGAGCCGGATCCCCCGGACGCCGAGGGCCGGGTTCTCCTCGTGCTCGAGGTGGGCGAAGGGCACCGGCTTGTCCGAACCGGCGTCGATCGTGCGCACCACGACCTTGCGTCCCGGGAAGGCGCCGAAGACCTCGCCGTAGAGGGCGGCCTGGGCCGCCACGGACGGCTCCACCTGCGCGGACAGGAACGAGAGCTCGGTGCGCAGCAGGCCCACCCCGGCGGCCTGCGCCTTCGCGGCGAGGTGCGCCCCGTGGCCATCCTGGACGTTCGCGAGCAGGTCGACGTCGACGCCGTCCCTCGTGCGCGCGGGGCCGGTCCACGAGCGGATCGCGACACGGCGCGCGGAGTCCTCCTCGACGAGCGTGCGGGCGGCGTCGGGATCGGCACCCACCTGGAGCGTCCCGAGGGCACCGTCGACGAGGACGGGGGTGCCCTCCTCGATCTGCCTCAGGTCGGGGACGGCCACGATGCAGGGGATGCCGAGCTGGCGGGCGATGATCGCGGTATGGCTGGTGGGCCCGCCCAGCCGGGTGACGAGGGCGAGGATCGTGGACGGGTCGAGGCCCGCTGTGTCGGCCGGCGCCAGGTCGTCGGCGAGGAGGACGATCGGGGTGTCGGACGACGGGATGCCCGGCTCCGGCTCACCGCGGAGCTCTGCCACCACCCGGTCGCGGATGTCGCGCAGGTCGGTCACGCGTTCGGCCATCAGCCCTCCGACCTTCTCGAACATCGCCACGAACTGCTCGGTCGCCTGCACGGCCGCCACGTCGGCGGGTGTTCCGCCCTTCACGAGTTTCGCGACCGCACGGTGCCACCCGCGGTCCCGCGCCAGCGTGGCGGTGGCGCCCAGCACCTCCGCCGCGACCCCGGTCGCCGTGGCGGAACGCGCCGCCAGCCGATCCGCCACCGTTCCGGCGGCGGTGGTGAACCGGGTTGTCTCGGCCTCGCGCTCCTCCTCGGGGACGACGTGGTCCTGGTGGGGCAGGTCGGGGCGAGCCTTGGTCCACGCAGCGGGACCGTAGGCGAAGCCGGCGACGACTCCGGTGCCGTGGACGATGTGAGCGGTCATGGCGAAACCTCCGCAGTGAGTACGACCGGATTGGTTGACTACCAAGGTGTCACAAGCCACTTGCGTAGTCAACAGGTTCGGGTGTAAAACAATGCATACCAACGTTGGTTCGTGTTGGAGTGGCTGTGACTGAAGGAGGTGGCCGGGTGTACGCGGAGGAACGCCAGCAGGCGATCGCCCAGCTGGCGCACGCCAACGGCCGGGTGGTGGTCTCGGACCTCGCCCAGCGGTTCGGCGTCACCACGGAGACGGTGCGCCGTGACCTCGACACGCTCGCCACGCTCGGTATCCTCAGCCGCGTCCACGGTGGAGCGGTCCCGGTCGACAAGGTGCGGCTCGTCGAGGTGGGCCTGCCGGACCGGGAGATCGCCCGGACCGCGGAGAAGGAACGGATCGCGCTGGCGGCGCTGAGTCTCCTCCCCCGGCCCGGCGGCACGATCCTCATCGACGCGGGCACCACCACGGCCCGACTGGCCGAGGCACTCCCCCCCGGCGCCCTGACGACCGTCGTGACGAACTCCGTGCCCATCGCCTCAGGCCTCGCGGTGCGCCAGGTGGCGGACATCCAGCTGCTCGGGGGAAGGGTCCGCGGCCTCACCCAGGCCACCGTGGGCGCACCGACCGTCGAGGCGCTCCGTGACCTCCGCGTCGACGTGGCCTTCATGGGGACCAACGGATTCTCGCCCGACCACGGATTCTCGACGCCCGACCCGTCCGAGGCTGCCGTGAAACGGGCGATGGTCGCGAGTGCCCGCACCATCGTCGTCCTCGCCGACTCGTCCAAGGCCGGGACCGACTACCTCGTCAGCTTCGCACGTCCCGACGACGTGGACGTGCTCGTCACCGACGCCGGCATCGGCGAGACCTACCAGCTCGCCTTCACCGAGAAAGGAATCACGGTGGTCCTCGCATGATCATCACGTTCACTCCCAATCCGAGCCTCGACCGAACCGTCCTCCTCGACCGACAGCTCACGCGGGGCGCCGTCCACCGCGCCGAGTCCGTGACCGTCGAGTCCGCGGGGAAGGGCATCAACGTCGCACGGGTGCTGCACGCGGCGGGCCAGGAGGTCCTGGCGCTGCTTCCCGCGGGCCCGTCCGACCCCATCCTCTCCGGCCTCACCGACACGCTGCCGCACCGGGCGGTCGCGATCACCGACCGGGTGCGCACCAACATCACGCTCACCGAGAGTGACGGCACCACCACGAAGGTGAACGAGGCCGGTCCCACCCTCACGGCCGACCAGGTCGCGGCCTGCACGGCCATGATCCTCGAGGAGGCCGCCGGGGCCGGCTGGGTCGCGCTCTCCGGCTCGCTCCCGCCGGGCGCGCCGGTCGACTGGTACGCCCAGCTCGTGGCGGCCCTCACGCCGCTCGGATGCCTGGTCGCCGTCGACACCTCCGACGCACCCCTGCAGGCGCTGGTCGACGCGCTGCCGGCCTCCGCCTGCGACCTCATCAAGCCGAACTCCGAGGAACTCGCACAGCTGACCGGCGCGGACGCCGAGTGGCTCGAATCCTCGGCCCGGGCAGGCGACCCCCGCCCGGTCGTCGCTGCCGCGCGTTCCCTCGTGGACCGCGGCATCGGAGCCGTCCTCGCCACGCTCGGCGGGGCCGGTGCGGTCCTGGTGACCGCGGAGGGTGCCTGGTACGCGCAGGCACCTGCCATCACCGTCCGCAGCACGGTTGGCGCCGGCGACTCGTCGGTGGCCGGCTACATCCTCGCGGCCGCCGCGGGCGCACGCCCCGCGCGCCGCCTCCAGAGCGCGGTCGCCCACGGCTCCGCAGCCGCCGGCCTGCCCGGAACCTCGCTCCCCCGCCCTGGCGACGTCAACCTGGACGCCGTCACCGTCACCCGCATCGACTGACCCACAACACCCAGCGAGGGACACCCCCTCCAAACCCCTGAAAGAGGACGACATGAAGCTGATGACGACTGAGCTCGTCGCGCTCGACGCCGACCTTGGTGCGACCAAGGCCGACGTGATCGAATCACTCGCCCGCCTCGTCGCGGACGCCGGGCGCGCGGACGCCGCCGGGCTCACCCGCGACGCCATGGAGCGGGAGGGCAAGGCCGCCACCGGTCTCCCCGGCGGTTTCGCCATCCCCCACTGCCGGTCCGCCGCCGTGAGCCAGAGTTCCCTGGCGTTCGCCAGGCTCGCCAACCCGGTGGACTTCGGCGCCAAGGACGGCCCGGCTGACCTCGTGTTCCTGATCGCCGCCGCCGAGGGTGGCGACGCGGACCACCTGAAGCTCCTCACGAAGCTCGCCCGCGCCCTGGTGAAGAAGGAATTCCTCGCCTCGCTGCGGGCCGCCACCTCGAAGCAGGAGATCGTCGCCCTGGTCGACGACGTGCTCGAGCCCGCGCCGGCCACCGTGCCCGCCACCGCAGCCGCGGCGGCCGCACCGGTCGCCGCCGCCCCGGCCGCGGGTGCCGCGGCTGTGGAGCGCCCGCTCGTCGTGGCCATCACCGCGTGCCCCACCGGCATCGCGCACACCTTCATGGCCGCCGACCACCTGGTCAACGCCGGCAAGGAGATGGGCGTGGACGTCCAGGTGGAGACGCAGGGTTCCGGCGCCGTCACGCCGCTGCCCTCCGACCTCATCCGCCGCGCCTCCGCGGTCATCTTCGCGACCGACGTCGGCGTCAAGGACCGCGAGCGGTTCGCGGGCCTCCCGGTGATCGAGTCGGGAGTCAAGCGCGCCATCAACGAGCCCGAGGTCATGCTGAACGAGGCACTCGCCGCCGCCAGGAACCCCAACGCCCGCCGGGTGACCGGCGACGCAGCCGCCGCCCAGGGCGGCGCCGAGGGTGCCAAGCTCGGCTGGGGCAAGCGCATCCAGCAGTCCCTGATGACCGGCGTGTCCTACATGATCCCGTTCGTGGCCGCCGGTGGCCTGCTCATCGCGCTCGGCTTCCTCTTCGGCGGGTATGACGTCACCGGCGTCGCCGACGAGATCGTCACCACGAACACCCTGTTCAACCTGCCCGAGGGCGGCCTGCTGCTCTACCTGGGCGCGGTCATGTTCAAGGTGGGCGCCCTGGCCTTCGGGTTCCTGGTCCCCGCCCTGTCCGGCTACATCGCGTACGCGCTCGCCGGGCGTCCCGGTATCGCCCCCGGCTTCGTCGGTGGCGCGGTCTCCGTCGCCATCGGCGCGGGCTTCATCGGCGGCCTCATCACCGGCCTCATCGCGGGCTTCGTCGCCCTCTGGATCGGCAGCTTCAAGGCGCCGCGCTGGCTCGCCGGCCTCATGCCGGTGGTCATCATCCCGCTGCTCGCGACGCTCATCACCGGTGGTGCGATGTACCTGCTGCTCGGTCGGCCGCTCGCGGCCATCACCGAGGGCCTCACCAACTGGCTGAACAGCCTCTCCGGCGGCTCCGCGATCCTGCTCGGCGTCATCCTGGGCCTCATGATGTGCTTCGACCTCGGTGGCCCGGTCAACAAGGCGGCCTACCTGTTCGCCACCGCCGGCCTCTCCGCCAACACCGAGTCCGCGTTCATGATCATGGCCGCGGTCATGGCGGCCGGCATGGTCCCGCCGCTGGCGATGGCGCTGTCCACCACGATCCGGCCGAAGCTCTACACCGAGCCCGAGATCGAGAACGGCCGCGCGGCGTGGCTGCTGGGCGCGTCCTTCATCTCGGAGGGAGCGATCCCGTTCGCCGCGGCCGACATCACCCGCGTCATCCCCTCGATGATGCTCGGTGGCGCGGTCACCGGCGCGCTCGTCATGGCCCTCGAGGTCGGTAGCCGCGCCCCGCACGGTGGGATCTTCGTCCTGTTCGCGATCACCAACGTGCTCGGGTTCCTGATCGCCCTCGTGGCCGGTACGGTGGTGGCAGCCCTGGCGGTCACCTTCGCCAAGGAACTGCACGCCCGCAAGGCCGGCACCCCCGCGGTCGCCGCGGCCTGACACCAAGGAGAGTTTCACCATGCCGAGCAAGACCGTCATCGTCGGGTCCACCGTCGGGCTCCACGCCCGCCCCGCCACGATCATCGCCGAGGCCGCCGCGGCCTACGACGACGAGATCACCCTCGCCGTCGAGGGCGAGGAGCCCGTGGACGCCGGCTCGTCCCTGATGATCATGACCCTCGGCGCCGAGAAGGGCGCCACGGTCACCGTCGAGTCCGAGAACGCGGAGGCGGTCGACGCCATCGCCGCCCTCATCGAGCAGGACCTCGACGCGGAGTAGCCACCTCCCCTGCACGGCCGCGCCCCCCGACACCCACGGTGCCGGGGGGCGCGTCCGTCAGTGCCGCCGCACCTGAGGCGCAGAGTCCCTGGTCCCTCCGCAGGCGCGTTGCTAGTGTCTGATCCATGCCGAATCTGCGGATCAAGGAAGCCGCGGCGGTGCTCGGCGTCAGTGACGACACCGTGCGCCGCTGGGTGACCGCCGGCGTGCTGCCCGTCCACACCGAACGCGGACGCCAGGTCGTCGACGGCGCGGAGCTCGCCCGGGTGGCGCGCGAACGCGTCCACGTCGAGGAGGGCCGGGCGTCCGCCCGCAACCGCATGGCAGGGATCGTCACCCGGGTCCAGGTCGACGGCGTCATGGCGCAGGTCGACCTCGCCGCCGGGCCCTTCCGCCTCGTCTCGCTGATGAGCCGGGAAGCCGTCGAGGAACTCGGCCTCGAACCGGGGGACCTCGCCACCGCCGTCGTGAAGGCCACCATGGTGGTCATCGAGAAGGAGTCCCGATGAGGATCCTCGCCACGCTCGCCGCCTGCGCCTGCGCCGGCCTGCTCGCCGCCTGTGCCGGCGCCGCGGGGGGCACCGCCACCGCCTCCGGCGCCGACGAGCCCACCACGGTCCGGATCGCCGCGGCCGCGGACCTGAAGTTCGCCCTGGAGGACGTCCGCGTCGCACTCGCCGCCGAGCGGCCCGACCTCGTCCTGGCCACCACCTACGGCTCGTCCGGCACCTTCTATCAGCAGCTCCTGAACGGCGCTCCCTTCGACCTCTACCTGTCCGCTGACCTTGCCTATCCCCGCCAGCTCGTCGCGGACGGCCTGGCACGCGAGGCCGACCTGTTCGAGTACGCGGTCGGCCGGCTCGTGGTGTGGGCACCCACGGGGTCCCCCGTCGATCCCACGAAGGGGCTCGACGCGCTGCTCGAACCGGCGGCCACCAGGGTGGCCATCGCGAATCCCGAGCACGCGCCCTACGGACGGGCCGCGGTGGCCGCGATGACGACGCGCGGCATCGAGGACGACGTCGCGGACCGGCTGGTGCTGGGCGAGAACGTCGCCCAGGCGGCCGAGTTCGTCCTGTCCGGGAACGCGCCCGTCGGCGTCATCGCGCTCTCGCTCGCCCTCTCGCCCGAGATGCGGGACGCGGGCAGGTGGGCGGAGGTGCCGCTCGACCTCTTCCCCCGCCTCGAGCAGGGCGGCGTCGTGATGGGATCAGCCGCGGACGCGGGTGCGGCCGCCGCCGTCCGGGACTTCCTCCTCGGCGAGACGGGCCGCGGGATCCTGCGCGACTACGGCTTCTTCCTGCCCGAGTGATGGACTGGCAGGCGATCGACCTCACCGCGCGCCTCGCGGTCGCCACCACGGCGATCCTGCTGGCCGTGGCGGTCCCCCTCGCGGCATGGCTCACCTTCACCCCGCGCCGCTGGACCGTGCTCGTCGAAGCGGTGGTGGCCCTGCCGCTGGTGCTGCCGCCCAGCGTCCTCGGGTACTACCTGCTCGTCGCGCTCGGGGCGCGCTCCCCCGTCGGGCGGTGGTGGGAATCGGTGACCGGCTCCCCCCTCGTGTTCACCTTCACCGGCCTGCTCGTGGCGTCGGTCCTGTACAGCCTGCCGTTCGCCGTGCAGCCCCTGCTCGCCGCGTTCGCGGCGGTGGACCCCCGTCTGCGGGAGGCGTCCACCGTCCTGGGGCGGACGCGCCTCGCCACGCTCCTGCGGGTGGTCCTCCCGCTCTCCCGCGCCGGGCTCGCCACCGCCGCGGTGCTCACGTTCGCCCACACGGTCGGGGAGTTCGGCGTGGTGCTGATGGTGGGCGGCAACATCGCCGGCGAGACCCGCACGCTCTCAATCTCCATCTACGACGACGTGCAGTCCTTCGACTACGCCGCCGCCGGTCGCACGAGCCTCGCGTTGCTGGCCTTCTCGGTGCTCGTCCTGACCACCACGTACGCGCTGCAACGGCGCGGGGGGCACGGATGGCCCGTACGCTGACCGCCCGCGTGTCCCGCCACGTCGTCGACCTCGACCTCACGGTCGACCTGGAGACCACTCCCGTCACCGTGGTGTTCGGGCCCTCCGGGGCGGGGAAGACGACCCTGCTCCGGTGCGTCGCCGGGCTGGACCGCCCGGAGCCCGGCAGCCACATCGCCCTGGACGGCGAGGTCTGGGACGACGGCGCCCGCCACCTCCCGGCGCGCCGGCGCAACGTCGGGTTCCTGTTCCAGGACCACGCCCTCTTCCCCCACCTGGACGTGGACGCCAACGTCGCCTACGGGCTGCATCGCGTGCCCCGCGGCGAACGAGCCGCCCTCACCCGGGCGGCGCTGCGGACGGCGGGCGCCGAGCACCTGTCCGGCAGGCCCACCCGCCACCTCTCCGGCGGCGAGGCCCAGCGGGTGGCCCTGGCGCGCGCGATCGCGCCCAGCCCCCGGCTGCTGCTGCTCGACGAGCCCCTCGCCGCCCTTGACGCGCCCACCCGCGGCCGGCTGCGCGCCGAGCTGCGCCGGCTGCTGCGGGACGCGGGCATCCCCGCGCTCGTCGTCACCCACGACCGCGCCGAGGCGCTCGCGCTGGGCGACCTGCTCGCCGTCGTCGTCGCGGGGAGGCTGGCACAGCTCGGACCGGTCCACGAGGTGTTCTCGCGTCCGGCGACACCCGCGGTTGCCGCCGTCGTCGAGACCGAGACCGTGGTCCCGGGCGTCGTCACGGGCGACGACGGCGGCCTGGCGCGCGTCCGCGTCGGCGACGCCTCCCTGCTCGCCCTTCCGGGGCCGGCGGCGGGCAGCGCCGTCCTCGTGTGCGTCCGGGCGGAGGAGGTGGCCCTCGAGACCGCGGCGGACCAGCCCCGGGGCAGTGCCCGCAACCGGCTTCCCGCTGTGGTCACCGCCCTCGCCCCCGCCGGGCCGCTCCTGCGGGTGGACCTCGACGCCGGCTTCCCGCTCGCCGCGTACATCACCCGCCCAGCCCGGGAGGACCTCGGCCTCGCCCCCGGAAACCGGGTGGTGGCTGTCGTCAAGGCACCAGCCATCCACCTCATCCCCCGGGACTGAGACCTGGGACGAAGGTCTGAGAACGGGCGTGGAGTCACGTCGTCACGAGCACCGGCAGCACGCCCTCATGTCGGCAACCGACAGCATCGCGGCAGGACCGCCGGTAGCGTGCGCCTCAACTGGTCAAGGAGGTCCAATGTCAGTGGTCGAGGCACGCGGAGGCGTCACCCGCCGGTCGTTCCTGAAGTGGAGTGGCGCCGTCGCCGGGACGGGCGCGCTCGTGGGTGTGCTCGGCGAGGGCGCCACGCCGGTCAGGGCGGCTGACGGCCTGGCGGACGCCGACCGCACCGTGTGGTCCGCCTGCAACGTCAACTGCGGCTCCCGCTGCCCGCTCCGCCTCCAGGTCAAGGACGGCGTGGTGGTGCGGGTGCTGCCGGACGACACCGGCGACGACGAGGTCGGTACCCAGCAGATCCGCGCCTGCGTGCGCGGCCGGAGCATCCGCCAGCGCATCTACAACCCTGACCGACTCACCACGCCCATGCGCCGCAAGGCGGGAACCCCCCGCGGCGGCGGTCAGTGGGAGGAGATCTCCTGGGACGAGGCGTACCAGACGATCGCCGACACGCTCACCGACCTGATCGCGAAGTACGGCAACGAGTCGATCTACATCAACTACGGCACCGGTGTCATCGGCGCCACGATCGCGACCAGCTGGCCCCCGCGGGCCACCGCTGTCGCCCGCCTGATGAACTGCATCGGAGGCTCGCTCGACCAGTACAACGACTACAGCTGCGGCCAGATCGAGTGCGCGGTCGACTTCCACTACGGCTTCTGGCAGGGCTCGAACAGCAACGACGACCTGGTGAACTCGAAGCTCGTGGTGATGTTCGGGAACAACCCGCACGAGACCCGCATGAGCGGGGGCGGCGAGACGTTCGTGACCCAGCAGGTGAAGCGCAGGTCCGGCCACCGCGTGATCATCATCGACCCCCGGTACAGCGAGACCGCCATGAACCTCGCGGACGAGTGGGTGCCGATCCGCCCTGGCACGGACGCCGCCCTGGTGGCCGGGTTCGCCCACGTCATGATCACCGAGGACCTGCTCGACAGGCAGTTCCTCGACACGTACTGCAGCGGCTTCGACGAGGCGCACATGCCCGCCGGGTTCCCGGCTCACTCCTCCTACGAGAGCTACGTGATGGGCCTCGGTCCTGACGGCGTCGAGAAGACGCCCGAATGGGCGGCGCGCATCACGGGCCTGCCCGCGACGACGATCCGGCGGCTCGCCCGCGAGATCGCACAGACGAAGCCCTGCTCCGTGAACCAGGGGTGGGGCATCCAGCGGCACTCGAACGGTGAGAACCAGTCCCGCGCCCCCATGCTGCTCGCCGCCATGATCGGGCAGATCGGCATCCCGGGCGGCGGGAACGGCGAACGCGAGAGTTCGCCCGGCCTCGGCATGGCCGCGTTCCCCGTCCTGACCAACCCGGTGCGCCCGGTGCTGCCCTTCTACCGCTGGACCGAGGCCATCGTGAACGGCAAGGGCATGGGGGTGACGGACGGCATCCGCGACTCGCAGGACCTGAACAGCAACGCCAACGTCGAGCACGACGTCACCCTGGACAGCAACATCAAGTTCGTCTGGCTGTACGGCTCGAACGCGCTGGTGAACCAGCACGGCGACATCAACAGGACGCTCGAGATCCTCTCCGACGAGAGCCTCTGCGAGATGATCGTGTGCATCGACAACCACATGACGGTCTCCGCGCGGTACTCCGACATCCTCCTGCCGGATGCGACCACGGCCGAGCAGATCGACCTGTCGGTGGAGGGCAGCTCCGGGAACCTCGGCTACGCCATCTTCACGGACAAGGCAGTCGAGCCCCTCGGGAACTGCGTGCCCGTCTACGAGCAGATGGCCGGCATCGCGGAGAAGCTGGGCGTGAAGGAGATGTTCACCGAGGGACGCACGCAGGAGGACTGGGTGCGCTGGCTGGTGGACGAGAGCCGGAAGAAGATCCCGGACCTGCCGTCGTTCGAGGAGTTCCGGGAGCAGGGCATCTTCAAGAAGGAGCTGGCGCCCTACATCAGCATGAAGGCGTTCCGCGACGATCCGGTGGCGAATCCCCTCACGACGCCGTCCGGCAAGATCGAGATCTTCTCCACGAACCTCCACCGGATCGCCCAGACCTGGCCGATGGAGGAGGGCAACGTGGTCACCCCGCTCCCGGAGTACGTGCAGAGCCGCGAGATGCCCGGCGACCCGCTGCAGGAGCAGTACCCGCTGCAGTGCATCGGCCACCACTACCGGCAGCGCACCCACTCGAGCTACGGCAACTCCGAGTGGCTGAAGGAGGCCCATCCCCAGCACGTCTGGGTCAACAGCCTCGACGCGCGGGCCCGCGGTATCCGGAACGGGGACGAGATCGAGGTCTGGAACGACCGCGGCGCCCTCCGGTTGCCCGCCTATGTGACGCCCCGCATCGCCCCTGGTGTGATCTCCGTGCCCCAGGGTGCCTGGTATGACCCCTCCGGTGCCGGTGGGGTCGACGTTGGCGGGTCGATCAACGTGCTCACCAGCCACTTCCCGACGGCGTACGCCAAGGGCAACGGCCAGCACAGCAACCTCGTCGAGATCAAGAAGGCGTGAGCACGATGGGCGCGAACTACGGGTTCCACTTCGACCAGACGCTGTGCACCGGCTGCAAGGCCTGCGTGACGGCCTGCAAGGACAAGCATGACCTGCCGGTGGGGGTGAGCTGGCGGCGCGTGGTCGAATACTCCGGCGGGACGTGGCAGGTGCAGGGCGACACCTTCACGCCGAACATCTTCACCTACTACACCTCGATCTCCTGCAACCACTGCGAGGACCCCATCTGCGTGCGGGTGTGCCCGACCACCGCGATGTCACAGCGGGAGGACGGCACCGTCTGGGTGGACGAGACGAAGTGCGTCGGCTGCCGGTACTGCGAGTGGGCGTGCCCCTACTCGGCGCCGCAGTTCAACCCGGCGACCGGCCACATGTCGAAGTGCGACCTGTGCTTCGACTACCGGGAACAGGGCCAGGACCCCGCCTGCGTGGCCGCCTGCCCGTCCCGTGCCCTGGACTGGGGCCCCATCGACGAACTCCGCGAGCGCTACGGCGACGTGGCGGACATCGAACCGCTCCCCGACCCCTCCATCACGCTGCCGCGGCTGGTCATCACGCCCCACCGCAACGCCCAGCCGTCCGGGATGGGCACCGGTTTCATCGCGAACCCCCAGGAGATCTGATGAACGTCCACGAGCTGCCGATGATCCTCTTCACGGTCATCTCGCAGATGAGCGTCGGCGCGTTCCTCATGCTCGGGCTCCTCCAGGTCCTGGGCAGGCGGAAGTACTCCGGCGCGACGATCGACCGCCTCGCCGACCCCGCCCTCCTCGCGATCGGCCCGGCCCTCGTCTTCGGCCTCGCGGTCTCGATGTTCCACATGAACGACGTCACGAACACGCTCAATGTCATCCGGCATGTCGGCTCCTCCTGGCTCAGCCGGGAGATCGCCTTCGGCATGGCCTTCGCGGGCCTCGGATTCGTCTTCGCCCTCCTCCAGTGGCGCAAGATCGGGCCCCCGGCGCTGCGGCAGGTGCTCGCACTGCTGACCGCCCTCGCGGGCATCGGACTCGTCTGGTCGCAGGCGATGATCTACTACACGCTGGTCACGGTGCCCGCCTGGAACTCCTGGTTCACCATCGTGCAGTTCTTCGCCACCACGGTGCTCCTCGGGGCCCTGGCGGTGGGCGCCGCCTTCATGGGCTGGATCATGTGGAACCGCCGGGCGGGGAAGCAGCTGCCCGGCAAGGAGCGGGCGGAGTTGGTGTCCCTCACGGAGGACTCGCTCAAGGCCGTCTCGGTGATCGCCATCGTCGCCGGCAGCGTGCTGCTGGTGGTCACGCCGGTGTTCCTCTCCCAGTTGTCGGGACTCGGCGCCGTCGGCGCGGCGAGCGCCGCCGCGTACTCGGGTGTGTGGTTCGTGGTGCGGCTGGTCCTCCTCGCCTTCGGGACCGCGCTGCTCGCCCTGTTCATGTACTACTACGCCTCGAGCGCCCAGCGACTCGGGCCGCGTCCGTTGGCGGTGGTGGCAACAGTCGCGTTCGTCGTGGTGCTGGGAAGCGAGCTGATCGGCCGGTCGATGTTCTACGACTCCATGACCAGGATCGGGATGTGAACGCCCCGCCCATCGATCCCGAACGCCTCGACGCCCTCGCCGCCACCTGGACGGTGCTCTCGCGCCTGCTGCTGAGCCCGCCGGACGAGGACACCCTGACCCGGTTCCGTGACCCCGAGATGCTGGCGTCGTGGCCCTTCGCGGGCCACGACGAGGACACCGATGCCGGTCTGGCACTGATCGCCGGATCAGGGGAGGACGCCGAGGCGATCCGGGCTGACCACGCCGCGCTGTTCACGGGTCCGGACACACTCAGGGCGCCGCCCTACGAGTCGGTCCACCGCTCGCGCGACCACCTGCTGTTCGAGGAGGAGACGATCCAGGTGCGGCAGTGGTACGCCCGCCACCACCTCGCCGCACCCCGCCTCGGGCGCGAGCCCGACGACCACATCGGCCTCGAGCTGGACTTCCTCGCCACCCTGGTCCTCCGCGCGCTCCAGGCACTCGACGCCGGCCACGCCGACGACGCCCGCCGCCTGCTCGCCGACCACGACGAGTTCGTCACGACCCACCTGCTCGAGTGGGCCCCCGGGCTCATGGACCTCGTCCGTGCCCGCGCCGGGACCGACTTCTACCGGGGTGTGGGCGCGCTCGGGAGCGGAGCGCTGCGAGCACCGCAGGCCCTCCTGTCCTGACGTGGGCCTCTCGCAGGACTGTCGCCCGTTGCTCGCCTGGGCACAGCGGGCAGGTGAGGGTGCCACGGTCGAACTCGCCTGCGCGGAGCACCCGGCCGCCGGGAGGGGGCCCCGTGACGCCGTCGTGGCCCGGCTGCCGGGCTGTCTTGCCGACCTCCATCCCCACCTGCCCCTGGAACTGCTCGTCCTCGGCGTGGGACGCGTGCGGCTCCGGCTGGACGGCTGCACGGCAGCGGAGCGCGCACAGCAGCGCCACGCGGGCGCGGCGGCCTTCACGGCTGCCCTGCCCGGGGACGCCACGGTCGAGCTCGTGGTCCGTGCGCCGGGAGGCCGGAGCCGCCCGGTGCACGGGGCGGCGCGCATGCCCGTCTCCCGGCGGGCGGTCCTCCTCCTCCCCGAACGGCCCCTCCACCTGCCGCCCGAGCACCTGACACCACACCAGCGCCTGCGCGCGGCCGCACGAGAACTGCTCGGCCGGGTCCCCGATTCGCCGGACCTGCGAAGCAGTCTGGCAGCGATCGTCGCGGAGGGCTTCATCCTCCGCGCGGACGGCTGCGTGGCCTCCGGCGTCTGCGCCCGGTCCTGCCCCGAGGACGCGCTGACGCTCTCCCACACCGGTCAGAGCGCGGGCCCCGCCATCCTCTCGATCTGGCCGGGCCGGTGCAGCGGCTGCGGGACGTGCCTCGAACTGTGTGCCGCCGGTGCCCTCTCCCCCGCCGGCTCACCGTCATGGGCTGATCTGGTCCACGATCCGTCCCTGGTCCTCGCCCGGGTCCAGACACGGACCTGCGCGCGGTGCGGCGCACGCTTCGCCCCCTCCCGCGTGGGGACTGCCGCACCCGGGGCGGAGGAGTTCTGCCCGGTCTGCAGGTTCCGGCGCGCCACCCCGTTCGGGTCCGCCCCACCGCCGCGCCGGCGGCCGCGCGGGTGAGGACGACCACCCTGCTCCGCGACGCGCGAGCGTGCGATGGGGCGGCCCCGGACTCGCTACCGTAGATGTGCCCAGGTGCGCGCCCGCCGCCGGGCACGCCGTCGCGAGACGTGCCCACCACTAGGAGCCCGATGTCCGCCACCCCGCCAGCCCTGTTGGGCACGCGCGCCGCATGGGTGTGGGACTTCCGGGACCCCCAGGGGATCATCCGCGCCGCGTCCCACCTGCGGCTGCGGGAGTTGTTCGTCTCGGTGCCAGCCGAACCGGCCCCTGATCTCCCCGTCCTGCGACAATTGGCCCTCCTTGCCGCGCGTCGGGGCATCACGCTGGCCGCGCTCGGGTCAACCACCGAGTGGGTCCTCGACCACGCCGCGGCACGTCGCTGGCGGGACCGCGTCCTCGCGAGTCGGCTGTTCCCGCGCGTCCACCTGGACGTGGAGCCACACGTCGAGCACGACTGGCCCGGCGGGATCACCTGGCCCGACCGGCGCCTCGTCCGCGGATACCTCACGCTCCTCGACCAGTTCCCGTCGAACCGCCTCGAAGTGGACGTGCCGTTCTGGTGGGAGACCGTCCCCGGGCTCACCCGCCCCTCGCTCGCCGACGAGGTGCTCGCCCGCTCCCGGGTCACGGTGATGGCCTACCGGACCGACCCCGACGCGATCATCGCTGTCGCCCGCGACGTGCTGAACCGTGCCGACGCACTCCACACCCGCCTCCGGCCGCGCTACGTGCGCGTGGGTGTCAGCGCCGCCCCGGTCCCCGGTTGCCCGGACTGCGGCTTCACGGCGCCCGACGTGCTGGAACGGGCCCTCGACGACGTCGTCGCACTCGCCGGCACGCACGCCAGCTTCGCGGGGACCGCGGTGCACGACCTCACGCACTGGGCGGCGCTCTCGCCGCCCCTCGCCCCGGCCGTCGGGGCGATGGGCGTGCTCCCGGAGTTCGGGCCCGCGTGGTCCCCCGCTCCCCCGGACTGGAACGCTATTCCGGTGGACTGGACGGCTCCTCGAAGCGCCACCTGGACGTGACGTCCACCCGCGCGCGCACCGTCCAGTCCGTCAGCGTCTCGCCGCGCAGCAGCGCGTCGGCGAACCCCTGGATGACGGACCACCGCCGTGACAGCTCCCGCTCCCACGGCACCACGAACTCGCGATAGAGGGCACGGATCTCCTGCTCGCTGGCGCGGGCGTCGATCTCACGCATGCGCGCCACCCACTCCTCCGCAGTGAGCCTCACGATCTCCGCGTCCTCCGCCGCGCCCGGGCCCGGCTCCGCGAACCCCGGGCGGCGCCACCGCTGCGCCGCATCCGCCCACGCACCCGCGAACGTGACGAACCAGAGGTCGAAGGGGGTCTGACGTACCCAGACCGCCTCGGGGCGCGCATGCCCCGCGGGCTCCGGTACGCCGGCCTCGTACGGAGCGGCGTCCCAGGAGGGCGCTACCACGTCGCCTCCCTCCACCGGAACCGTCGGCTCGTCCAGGCGGACATCGAGCAGGGTTGCGCCGCGCATCACCGCCGCTACAGCTCGCGCGGCCGCACGGATGGCCTCCAGGTCCCGGTGGTCGGTCATGCCCTTACCTTGGCACAGCGGCGCCGATCCGTGGCGGAATCCAGAACCGATCCGGCGCCGGGACTACCGGGGCCGCCTGCCGAAGGTCCCCGTCAAGGTCGCGGTGGCGAGGGAGTGGGACAGGACCAGCTCCCGGGCCCACTCCTTCGGCCAGTCCGTGGGCAGGCGGAGGGTCGGGACGTCGAGGGCGTGGAGGGTGAACACGTAGTGGTGTGCCGGACCGGGCGGCGGGCATGGGCCGTCCCAGCGGAACGCGCCGTAGTCGTTCCGCCACTCCCGCGCCGCGACCGGCAGTGGACCTCCTTCGGGCAGGTGCACGCAATCGGCGGGGATGTCGTGAACCGCCCAGTGCCACCAGCCGCCCTCGATCGGCGCGTCCGGGTCGATGCACAGGAGCGCGAAGCTGGAGGTGGCGGAGGGCGCACCCGTCCACGCCAACGATGGCGAGACGTTGTGGCCCCCGCACCGCGTCCCGCAGTGTGCCAGCGGGATCGTGCCCCCTTCCGGGATGGTGGTGCTCGTCAGTTCCATGACCGGAGCATGGCACCGACGCCGTGGGTCAGTAGACCGGATCGAACATCTGGGAGCGGATGTAGGCCGCGAGGTCGCCCGGCCGGGGCACCCGCGCCAGCCCCTGCGCGTAGGCCACCTCCGCGACGGCGACGGCGATGGCGAGGGACACGTTCCGGATCTCCCGGAGCGGCGGGTAGACACTGCCGCTGTCGAGGTCCTGGTCCGATACCTGGGCTGCCAGCGTGTGGGCCGCGGCCATGAACATCTCATCCGTCACGTGCGCCGCCTCCACCGCGACCACTCCCAGCCCGAGACCGGGGAAGATGTAGGCGTTGTTCCCCTGTCCGGGAACGAGTGCCCGGCCCTCGTGCTCCACCGGGGCGAAGGGGCTGCCCCCGGCGAAGACCGCCCGGCCGTCACTCCAGCTGTACGCCTGGGCGGCGGTGCACTCCGCCTTCGAGGTCGGGTTCGAGAGCGCGAAGACGACGGGCCGGTCGTTCAGGTCGGCCATGCGGCGCACCACTGCCTCGGTGAACGCGCCCGGCTGGCCGGAAACGCCCAGGAGGACGGTGGGCCGCACCACGTCGATCGCCTCCAGGAGGTTCGGGGCCGAGGCGGCGTCGTGGGCGTAGACCTGCTTGTGCGCGCTGAGGTCCGTGCGGCTCCCGACCACGAGCCCGCGCGAGTCCACGAACCAGCAGCGGCGGAGGGCGGCCTCGTGACTGAGCCCGTCCATCTGCAACGCGGCCACCAGCAGTTCCGCGATACCGAGCCCTGCCTCGCCCGCGCCGAGGAACAGGATGCGCTGATCGGTGAGCGTTCCGCCGCTGATCCGTAGTGCGGAGAGCACCCCGGACAGCGCGACGGCCGCGGTGCCCTGGATGTCGTCGTTGAACGTGCAGATTCGGTCCCGGTAGCTGTGCAGCAGCCGGAACGCGTTCTGGTTCGCGAAGTCCTCGAACTGGAGCAGGACCCGGGGGAACCGCCGCTGCACCGCTTCCACGAACTCGTCGATGAAGGCGTCGTAGTCCTCGCCGCGCAGCCGCGGCTGCTTCAGGCCCGGGTAGAGGGGGTCCGCGATGAGCTCGGCGTTGTTGGTGCCGACGTCCAGCGTGATCGGCAGGGTCCTGGCGGGGTGGATCCCGGCGCACGCCGAGTACAGGGACAGCTTGCCCACCGGGATGCCCATCCCGTTCGCCCCGAGGTCGCCGAGTCCGAGGATGCGCTCCCCGTCCGTCACGACGATGACGCGCACGTCGTCGTAGGGCCAGTTGTCGAGGATCGCGCCGATCGAACCGCGGTGGTCGGCGGCGAGGTACATGCCGCGCGGGTTCCGGTAGATGTGGGCATACTCCTTGCACGCCTGGCCCACGGTCGGGGTGTAGATGATCGGCATCATCAGCTCCATGTTCTCCGTCACCACGCGGTAGAACAGGGACTCGTTGCGGTCCTGCAGGCTCGTGAGGAAGATGTAGCGCTCGAGGTCGTTGGGCTTCCGGTGGAAGTTCTCCAGCACCCGCGCCATCTGGACCTCCTGGGGGATGACCTGCGGGGGCAAGAGGCCCGTCAGGCCGAGCCGGGCACGCTCCTCCTCGGTGAACGCGGTCCCCTTGTTGCGCAGCGGGTCGTGGAGGAGTTCCACGCCGCGGCGGGTCATGTGGTCGTGTGACATCGCCTGGCTCCTCGGACGGTTTCCTGAGCCCACGCTAGTGGACGGCCCGACGGAGCGGACGCCGTCGTCAACCGGCGGGCGCGGCGGCGCGGACCCACCGCCGCAACGCCGCCACGACGAGGGGCGCGACGGGCCGGACGACCGGCCTCACCCACCGCAGGGCGGTGCGGAGCTCGGCACGGTACTCCGCGAAGGTGCGGGTCTGGAATCGCAGCACCTCCTCCGCCTCGGCGGTGTCCATCCAGTGGGTGTAGAACGGCTCGGACCCCATCAGGTCACGCGGCAGGCGAATCCCGGCGGCCTCGAGGGCGGCGCTCATGAACTCGTGCTGCGTGACCTGGCACGCCGGTCCGCCACCGATGAGGAGCGTGCGACCCACGGCCGCAGGGGTGTCGATGGCGTTCGCGATCGCCCGCGCCACGTCGGCGGGGTGGACGTACTCGAGCGGGTTGTCCGGCGCCGTCCGCAGCAGCTGGCGGAACGTCGCGGGATCGGTGCGCAGGGTGCGGCGATCCACCGACACCCCGACCCGCAGGATCACGTGCCGGGTCCCGCCGGCGCGGAGTCGCTCCTCGATCGTGACCTTGTGCCGGGTGTAGGTGTCCGACGGGCGCACCGGGTCCGTGGCCGCGCGCGGCACCGGCAGCGTCGGCAGCCCGAACACGGTGACGGACGACGGGTAGACCAGCAATGGCGACCGGGGCGCGCGCTCGACCGCGGCGACCAGCCGCAGCGTGGCGTCCACGTTGATGGCCTCCGCCAGTTCCGGCTCGCGTTCGGTGACCGGCGGGAGTACTCCGGCGAGGTGGATGACGGCGTCGACGTCGGCGACCAGCGCCCCGAAGTCCGCCGAACGGACGTCCCCCCACACGACGTCGCCACCCAGGGTGGCGGCGCGCCGGCGGTTGGCCGGCTTGTCCCGTCCCAGCACGACGACGTGGTGGCCCCGGGAGACGAGTTCCCGGACCACGAGCTGCCCGAGGTTTCCGAACGCCCCGGTGACGAGGACGCGGCTCACCGGAAGAACGCGGGCCAGAGGAGGGCGTCCAGCACGAGTGTGTGGACCGTGAAGATCACGCTGCCCCCCAGCGCGAGGCGGTGCAGCCAGGTGGGGGTCCGGGGCTGCACCCGCACCAGCGCCATCACGAGGGCCACCGAGGCGAGCCCGACCACCAGCAGGGAGGCACGGATCGCCCACCACAGCGCCTCGCCCGGCTGTGCGACCATCGCCGCGACGAGCGGCATCCACAGCGCCGAGGGGAGCAGGATCGCGAGGTGGATCCAGGTGAAGAGGCGATAGCCCGGCCGCTCACCGACGCGGGTGGTGGCCGGGTCGAGGCCCAACAGGAACGAGATGATCGCGAAGAAGCTCAGTGCGCCGGCGAGCATGCTGGCGGTGTACACGGGGATCAGGCCACGTGGGGTGTCGCCCCAGAAGTCGGTGCTGGCGTTCGGGATGCTGGTCAGCCCCCAGACGTAGCTGCCGAGGACGGCGGTGCCGCCCAGCAGGATGACCAGGCCGAGGGCCTTCTTCTCGGGGTGCATGCGTTTCTCCTTGTCGTCATCCGGTACTTCCGGGGCCAGGGCCGGAACGGATGCACTGCAACCCATGCAACATCACCCCGGCCGCGCATTGTTGCCGCGATTCTGGGATCGTCCCACCCCTTCCCCCCGGAGGACTGCAACGATGCACACTCTCACGCGGGCTGTCGCGACCGCCTCAGCGGTCGCGATCGCCTCGATCGGAGCGCTCGCCACCGCGGCGACCGCGTCTCCCGACCCCATGTCCGAGCAGATGACTGCCGTGCCCGACGTCAGGTACGTCCCGCGCACGGCCGAGTCCTACCCCTTCAGCGCCGCGGACCACGCCAAGGTCCCGCTCCACCTCGAGGACTACGGCTTCGTCGAGAAGGAGTTCTTCCTCACCGGCTACGCCAACGTGTACACCACAGCGAGCGGGGAACTCGCCGTCGAGCGCTCGGCCGTCCCCTACACGAACCGCATCCTCGTCCGGCACCCGGCCAAGCGGACCGAGGCATCGGGTGTCGTGTTCGTCGACATCTACAACGCCTCGAACGGCTACGACATCGAGGACATGTGGCGGCGGCTTTACACCAACATCCTCGAGGAGGGCCACACCTACGTGGGCGTGACCTCGAAGCCGATCAACGTGGACGCGCTGTACAACTTCGACTGGGAGCGGTACCAGGACCTCTCCTGGTACGACGACGACACCTGCGAGGTCGGGCCGGTGACGTTCACCAACCCGTTCCAGGAGATCCCGTGCACGGAGACCGGACTCGTGTGGGACATCCTCACGCAGACCGGCAACGCGCTGCGCGACCCGGTCGTGGGTCGTCAGATCCTCGGCGGCACTCCGGCCCGTTCGATCTTCCTCATCGGCCAGTCGCAGTCCTCGATGTACCTGAACACCTACGTGAACAACTTCCACTACCCGGTGCAGGACGCGGTCGGTGACAACGTCTGGGACGGCTACCTCAGCGCTGCCGGCAACTGGATCATGCGTCCGCTCAACGACGCCGAGGGCGGAGCCGGCGGACTCGTGGCCCTGGAGGGCCCCGCTGTTCCGGTTGACGTCGACGTGCCGTGGATCAGCATCGACTCCGAGGCGGACGTGCCGCTCTTCGACGGACTGCTCCCCGGGGACGCCTCCCCCACCGCTCCCCGCGATCTCGCGGAGAACACGCGCGTGTGGCAGATCCCGGGCACCGGGCACACCTACTCGATGTCCCCGGTGGTCCCGGACAACGCGGAACTCATTAAGGCGGGACGGCCGCCCCGCACGTTCCCCACGGTCTACACCCCGTACCCGATGGAGCCCGCGATGATCGCGGCCGGACAGGCACTGATCGACAACCACCAGAAGGGCAAGGCCCTCCCCGCGACGGCCTGGTTCGAGCGTGACGAGACCGGCGCGCTGGTGCGCGACGACCACAACAACGTCCTCGGCGGCGTGCGCTACGGGCTGATGGAGCTCCCGCTCGCCCAGTTCCTGGGCTTCGCCTACCCGGGTGACATGAACGGCGTCGACTACCCGATCAGCCAGGAGGAGTTCTACGAGAACTGGAACAACCGCAAGCAGTACCTCGCCCAGCAGCGGGCCTTCGACAACCGCCTCCGCCAGCAGGGCTACCTCACGGCCGATGGCCAGGCCCTGTTCGCCGAGCGGGCCGGCCTCGTGCTCGACCTGATCGGCATCACCCGCTGATCCGCACGTGACGCGGGACGTCCCACGGGGACGTCCCGCGTCGCCGTCACGTCAGTCCCCGAGGCTCGTGCCCACCTTGCGCGCGGCGGCGATCCACTCGTGGTCCAGGGGAACGAGCTTCACCTTGCCGGCAACGTCCTTCAGGGGGACCGGCTCGGTCGCATCACCCCGTGCGGCGACCATGTGACCCCACTCGCCGGCGTCGATCAGCTCGACCGCCGCGGCCCCGATCCGGGTGCCCAGCAGGCGGTCGGCGGCGCAGGGAGTCCCACCGCGTTGCACGTAGCCGAGGATCGTCACCCTCGCCTCCAGGCCGGTGGCGGCCTCAAGTTCGCGGGCGAGCGTGAAGGTGTGCTCCCGCTGCATGTCCTCCACGTGGGCCAGATGGGTCTTCGCCGCACCCTTCGCCTCGGGCGTCTTCGCGGCCTTCACCAGGAGCTGGGCCGCCTCGTAGTCGGCCGTGTCAGTGGTGTCCCGTGCGCCCTCGGCCACCGCCACCACGCTGAACGAGGATCCCCGGGCCATCCGTTCCCTGATGGCCTCCGCCACCCGCTCCACCGTGTAGGGGATCTCCGGGATGAGGATGACGTCGGCACCCCCCGCGATCCCCGCGCCGAGGGTCAGCCAGCCGGCCCGGTGGCCCATCACCTCGGTGAGGATGATGCGGTGGTGGCTGTGCGCCGTCGAGTGGAGCCGGTCGATGGCCTCGGTGGCGATCTCGGTGGCAGTGGCGAAGCCGAACGAGGTGTCGGTGCCGTGGATGTCGTTGTCGATCGTCTTCGGGAGCGTCAGCACGTTGAGGCCGGCGTCATGCAGGCGCTTGGCATTCTTCGCCGTCCCGCCGCCACCGATGAGGATCAGGCCGTCGAGGCGGTTCTTCTCGAAGTTCTCGATGACGGTGGGGATCATGTCCCGCACCTCGCCGTCGACCTCCATCCGGTGCACCTTGTCGCGGCTCGTGCCGAGGATCGTGCCGCCAATGGTGAGGATCCCCGACAATGCCCTGCCGTCGAGCTGCACGTGGCGGTCGGCGGCGAGCCCGGTGATGCCGTCCCGGAAACCGATCAGCTCCCAGCCGCGACCGATGGCGGTCTTTCCCACTCCACGGATCGCGGCATTCAGGCCGGGGCTGTCTCCGCCGGCGGTCAGGATTCCGATACGCCTCTTCCCGGACATGTCCACCTCCATGACGACTGCCCGACAAGCCTACGACGCGATTCCGGGGAGCGCCCGAAGAAGCATCGCTTGCCCGGGCGGCTGGCCTGAAGTAGGACAGTTCCATGCTGCAGTCCGGCGACCGGGTCGCACTCGTTGCGTGCTCCGACGGCCTCACCGCGCGCGACCGTGACGCGCACGCCCGCCTCCACGCCGTCCTCGCCGGTCTGGGGCTCGACGTCGTCGACAGCCCCCACCTCTTCGTCACGAACACGCCCACCCCGGCCCTCCGCCAACCAGCGCCCGACCCGGCCCGGGCCGCCGCACTCGAGCGGTTCCTCGCAGACCCGGAGATCGCCGCGGTGTTCGACATCTCCGGCGGCAACCTCGTCGGCGGGGTGCTCAGCCACCTCGACATGGAGGTGGTGGCACGCCACCCGACGCCGTTCTTCGGCTACTCCGACCTGACCGTCCTCGTGAACGCCCTGCACGCGCGCACCGGCCAGGTGACCCACCTGTGGACCGTCCGCAACCTCGTACGGTCCGACGGCGGCGCGCAGGTGACGCGCTTCCGGCACTCCGTCCTCGGCACCGCACCGGACCTGTTCGACCTCGAGGCAACGATGGTGCGCGGCGACGGCATGGCAGGGGCCGTGGTGGGTGGCAACCTTCGGGGTGTCCTCAAGCTCGCCGGCACGCCGTGGTTCCCGCCGGTACGGGGGCGGATCCTCGCGCTGGAGAGCCTGAACGGATCGCCGGACGCCGTCCACGCCGGCCTCCACCAGCTGCTCCAGATCGGGGTCCTGGCGGAGGTCGCGGGAGTGCTGCTCGGTACCTTCACCGCGCTGCAACGCGACCACGGCGCCGACGCACCCGCGCGCCTGGCCCTCGAGGTGCTGCCCCCATCCGTGCCGCTGGCCGTCACGCGACACTTCGGGCACGGGTCGGACTCCCGCGCGCTTCGCATTGGGGCGGACCTGCGGGTGGACACCTCCTGACGCCTGGCGCGGACCGCTCAGTCGACGCCGAACTCCATGGCCACCCGGTCGAGTACCTCCTCCGCCATGTCCGGCACAGCGCCGCGAGCGATCGCCGTCGCGGCGCCCACCTCGAGCCCGCCCACGAGGGCCGCGGTCTCGCCACCGATGATCCCCTGCAGCCAGTAGAGCTCCAGGCGGGCGCGGGAATCCTGGATGTCGAGGTTCCGCATCGTCAACTGGCCGATGCGGTCCTGCGGGCCGAAGGCGGCCTCCGCCACGCGCTCCATCGAGAGGCGGTCGGGGTGGTAGCTGAGAGCGGGACCCGATGTGTCGAGGATCGAGTAGTCGTCACCGCGCCGCAGCCGCAGGGCCACCTCGCCCGTGACGGCGGATGCGACCCACCGCTGCAGCGACTCGCGGAGCATCAGGGACTGCGGGTCGAGCCACCGGCCCTCGTACATCAGCCGCCCGAGCCGCCGGCCCTCGTACTGGTAGTTCGCGATGGTCTCCTCGTTGTGGATGGCGTTGAGCAGCCGCTCGTAGGCGATGTGCAGCAGCGCCATGCCCGGTGCCTCGTAGATGCCGCGGGACTTCGCCTCGATGATCCGGTTCTCGATGAGGTCGCTCACGCCGAGCCCGTGCCGCCCCCCGATGGCGTTGGCGGTCCGCACCAGGGCAACCGCGTCGGTGAACTCCTCCCCGTTGATGGCGACGGGGCGTCCACCCTCGAAGGTGACCGTCACGTCCTCAGGAGCGATCTCGACGTCCTCCCGCCAGGAGGCCACCCCCATGATCGGCTCGACGATCTCGACGCCGTTGCCGAGGTGTTCCAGCAGTTTCGCCTCGTGGGTCGCCCCCCAGATGTTCGCGTCCGTGGAGTACGCCTTCTCCTTGACGTCCCGGTAGGGCAGGTCGCGGGCGGAGAGCCATTCGGACATCTCGCTGCGGCCGCCGAGCTCCGTCACGAAGTCCTCGTCGAGCCACGGCTTGTAGATACGCAGCTTCGGGTTCGCGAGCAGCCCGTACCGGTAGAACCGTTCGATGTCGTTGCCCTTGTAGGTGGAGCCGTCGCCCCAGATGTCAACGGCGTCGGCGTGCATCGCACGCACCAGCAGCGTGCCCGTGACCGCGCGCCCCAGCGGGGTGGTGTTGAAGTACTTGCGGCCGCCCGACTGGATGTGGAAGGCCCCGCACTGGAGCGCTGCGAGTCCCTCCTCCACGAGTGCGGGCTTGCAGTCCACCAACCGGGAGATCTCCGCGCCGTAGTCGAGTGCACGTCCCGGGACGGACGCGATGTCCGGCTCGTCATACTGGCCCAGATCGGCCGTGTAGGTGCACGGGACTGCACCCTTCGCGCGCATCCAGGCGACCGCCACGGACGTGTCGAGGCCGCCCGAGAACGCGATGCCGACGCGCTCGCCGACCGGGAGGGAGGAGAGGACCTTTGCCATGTCCCAGAGACTACGACGAGTGATTGGAAATATGCAAACCGCTGCATATATGCAGCGCGTGATCATGCTCACAACGTTGCGGCACGTGGCCCACCTCGATGCGGCACGGTGGGACCTTGGTCATGACGATCCACATCCTCTGGCTCACCGACCTGATCAGAGACGGCAACTTGCCAGTGTTCTCACCCGTGTGCGCACCGTCCGATCTACCTCTTCACCACCAAGTCTTCACAAAGGAGTAGAGACCATGTCGGCAGCCCAGGAAGTCCTCAAGAAGCTGGACGCCCAGACCGAATGGCAGGAGGAGTTGTACATCCACCTGCACAAGCACCCCGAGCTCTCGATGCAGGAGGTGGAGACCGCGGCCGAGATCACCCGGCGCCTCGAGTCCTACGGCTACGACGTGCAGCAGATCGGCGGCGGGGTCGTCGGAGTCATGAAGAACGGCGAGGGCCCGACGGTCCTGTTCCGCGCCGACATCGACGCCCTGCCCGTCGAGGAGGCCACGGGCCTGCCGTACCGGTCAGAGGTCCCTGGTGTGATGCACGCGTGCGGCCACGACTTCCACATCACTGCCGGTCTGGGGGCGGCGAAGCTCCTCGCCGAATCGAGGGATCTGTGGGCCGGCACCTACATCGCGCTCTTCCAGCCCGCTGAGGAGACAGCCGAGGGCGCGCAGTCGATGGTCGACGACGGTCTCGTGGAGAAGGTGCCGCGGCCGGATGTGGCACTGGGCCAGCACGTCCTGGTGGCGCCGGTGTCGGGCAAGGTCGGGACGATTGCCGGCCCGATGCTCTCCACCGCCGCCAACATCAAGGTGACGGTGTACGGCAAGGGCTCGCACGGCTCGATGCCCCATCTCGGCATCGACCCCGTCGTGCTCGCGTCGTCCATCGTGATGCGGCTCCAGGGCATCGTGGCGCGGGAGATTTCCCCGTTCAAGTTCGCGGTCGTGACGGTCGGCAGCCTGCAGGCCGGCACCAAGTCGAACATCATCCCCGACCGCGCGGTGCTGCTGCTCAACATCCGGGCCTATGACATGGAGGTCCGGGACCACATGATCGCCTCCATCGAGCGCATCGTGAAGGCAGAGTGCGAGGCCTCCGGGTCCCCGAAGCCCCCCGAGATCGAGCTCTACGAGATGTTCCCCCTCACGAACAACGACGCGGAGGTGACCGCCAAGGTCACCGCCGCACTCAAGGAGGCCCTCGGCGAGGACAGGGTCGTGCCACTCGACCCGATCACCGCCTCCGAGGACTTCAGCAACATCCCGAACGCGTTCGGGATCCCGTACTGCTACTGGGGCTTCGGCGGCTTCGCCGAGGGCCAGCAGACCTACCCCAACCACAACCCGGCCTTCGGCCCGGTTCTGCAGCCGACACTCCGGACGGGCACCGAAGCAGCGGTGGCCGGAGTGCTCGCCTACCTCGGAAAGGACAACTGACATGGCCACAGCAACCGCCGCCAAGCCCGCTGCTGCGGCGAAGCAGGGCTACCAGGGGACCGACAAGCTCCTCCTCGGTATCGTGCTCGCCGTCATGGGCTTCTGGCTGTTCGCCGGCACCGCCGGCACCGTCGCCCCCGCCATCATGGCGGACATCAACGCCACGAACGAGTACCTCGACGCGAACTCGATGAACCTCGCGGTGTCCATCACCTCGCTGTTCTCGGGCCTCTTCATCGTCCTGATGGGTGGGATCGCGGACAAGTTCGGCCGCGTGAAGGTCACGCTCTTCGGCGTCATCATGAACGCCGTCGGGTCCGCCCTCCTGATCTTCGCGACCGGCTCTCTCGCCCTGCCGCTCCTGATCACCGGCCGCGCCATCCAGGGCTTCGCCGCCGCCTGCATCATGCCCGCCTCGATGGCCCTCGTGAAGGCCTACTGGGACGGCGCGGGCCGGCAGCGGGCCGTCTCGATGTGGTCGATCGGTTCCTGGGGTGGCTCCGGCCTCGCCGCCCTCTTCGGCGGTGCGGTGGTCGACTCCCTGGGATGGCGCGGCATCTTCGGCATCTCGATCGCCGTCTCGGTCGTCTCGTTCCTGCTCATCATGGGCACTCCCGAGAACAAGCCCGCCGCGGGCTCGAAGGCGAAGTTCGACTTCATCGGCCTCGCCCTGTTCATCGTCGGCACCCTCGGCATGATGATCGTGCTCATCTTCGGCCGGCGGCTCGGCTGGGCCAGCCCGACCGCGCTGGCTCTCGCGGCCATCGCGATCGTCGCCTACGCGCTGTTCATCATCTGGGAGAAGCGTCAGGCCGCGCCGTTCATCGACTTCGCGCTGTTCAAGAACACCACCTTCACCGGTGCGACCATCTCGAACTTCCTGCTGAACGGCACGATCGGCATTCTGATCATCAGCCAGCAGCTCATCCAGCTCGCCGGGCAGAAGCCGAACGGTGACCCGTACACGGCGTGGGACGCCGGACTCCTGACCATCGGCTACGCGGTGTTCATCATCGGCTTCATCCGGGTCGGTGAGAAACTGCTCCAGAAGTTCGGTCCGCGCAAGCCCATGATCTGGGGCTCCCTCATCGTCATTGCCGCCTGCCTGATGCTGATGCAGACCCAGGTGCTGATCGGCACCTACCGGATCCTCGCCATCGTCGCGTACTGCCTCTTCGGCCTGGGCCTCGCCTTCTATGCCACGCCGTCCACCGACGCGGCGCTGTCCAACCTGCCGGCGGAGAAGGCCGGCTCCGGTGCGGGCATCTACAAGATGGCCTCCTCGCTCGGTGGCGCGATCGGCGCCGCGGTCTCCCTCGCGGTCTTCACCGCCATGGCGGGAACCGAGAGCTCGGTAATCGGCAACGTCATCGAGATGCAGGGCCGCCAGGACAACGTCGCGCTGCGGCAGGCCGGCATGTTCGCGCTCGCCGTCAACCTGATGTTCCTGCTGCTGGCGATCGTGTCCATCACCGTGACCGTCCCGAAGGGCGGCGGCAGCCGCGACCTCGGCAAGATGGCACCCTCCCCCGCCCCCGCTCCGCAGCTGCCCCCGGACGACGCGAAGGCCGCGATCCTCGCGCGCCTCAGCGCCCTGCCGCTCAGCGACCTCGAACTCATCGAGAAGCAGGCCATGCTGCAGGAGCTCGGCAAGCTGCAGCCCGAGGTGCTGAAGCAGTTGATCAGCACCCAGCGGCAGTAGCAGTACACACCGAGACGGGGGCCCGGGTGATCCCGGGCCCCCGTCGTCGTCACCCCTCACGCCATGTGGACGGTTCGCTGCGGGAAGGGGATCTCGATACCGGCCTCGTCGAAGCGGCGCTTCAGACGCTTGACGAACTGGTGGCGCATCTCCCACTGGTCGTCGAACCGGCCGGCGCGCATGATCACGGTCATGGCGATCGCCGAGTCGCCGAAGGCGTTGAAGCGGGCCGAGGGCTCGAAGTCGCGCACTGAGGGCGAGAACTCGGCGATCACCTCGGCCGCCACCTCCTTCGCGATGCGTTCGGCCAGGTCCAGGTCGGCGTCGTAGGCGATTCCCACGGGCATGGGCACGGAGAAGTCCTCCGCCGGCAACGTGTGGTTGGTGAAGATCGTGCTCGCGAGGGTCGCGTTCGGCACCACGACGAGGTTGCGCCCCAGCTGCCGGATCGTGGTGTACCGCCAGTTCACGTCCTCCACGAAGCCCGCCTCACCGGAGGAGAGCTGCACGTAGTCTCCGGCGCGCACCATCTTGGACGAGATGATCTGCAGGCCGGCGAAGAGGTTGCTCAGGGTGTCCTGCAGCGCGAGGGCGACGGCGAGGCCGCCGACGCCCAGCGCCGTCAGCATCGGCGTGACCGAGATCCCGAGGGTGCTCAGGACCGCGAGCACCCCGATCACGAGGATCGCGAGTCGCACGATGTTGAGGAAGATGCTGGCAGAGGCCGCCCCACCTTCCAGCCTGCTCGAGTACACCTGCGCGATCCCGCCCGCGAAACGCATCACGGCGATGGTGGCCGAGAGCCCCAGCAACACGACCAGGGTGGTGCGCAGCGCGTCCTCCACCCGATCGCCGAGGGTGAACGCCTCCAGCGCCGCGAAGCCGCCGACGATTCCTCCCCAGACCACAGGGGATCTGCCGAGGCCGTCGGCGATCGACCGCCACCCACCCCAGGTGAGGCGTTCTGCGAGCAGCAGGCGCCTGGCGGCCCACCCGAGCAGCCAGCCGGCGGCCAGCCCAGCCGCCACGAAAGCGGTGGCGACCCACCAGTCGGCGATCTCAACCCCGAAGACGTTCATCTGACCTCCCATGCGTGCAAACCGGCCTACCAACTTACCGGGCAGGCGGGAGAGCCGCGACGAGGCGTTCAGCACACGAGCGCGGTGAACGGCTCCCCGGTGTTCGGGATCCGGACCGGCACACCGTCGGCGCCATGTGGCACGAGCACGAAGGCCTCGCGGGTGAAGCCGTCGTAGCCATCGCCTTCGACTGCACCACGAACGGTGACCACGTCGCCCGCCCTGACCACGGTGAGGGTCGTACGGACTCGCGCGCCGTCGCGCGCGGCAGTGGTCTCGCCGTCGTCCTCCTGCAGGAACGTAGTCCACTCTCCGTCCGCTCGGGGCACACACACATGCAACTCGATCTCCCGTGGCTGCAGGCCCGCGGTGGAGGCCGGCGCCTCTGCCAGCATTGGGATGACCGCGCCCGCGCGGGCGTACAGCGGGATGCGCTCGAGCGGGGCGTCCGCCATCACCCACCGGCCACCCTCGAGGTACTCGCCGGTGTGCCAGTCGTACCAGCCGCCCACGGGGAGGTACACGGCGCGGGCCCGGACCCCGGGCTCGACGACGGGTGCGACAAGCAGGTCAGGCCCGAGGAGGTACTGGTCGTCGATCCCGCGGACCGCCGGGTCCCACTGGTTCTCGAACA
Source organism: Actinomycetales bacterium UBA1383 (assembly GCA_002305415.1). Classification (GTDB taxonomy): domain Bacteria; phylum Actinomycetota; class Actinomycetes; order Actinomycetales; family Actinomycetaceae; genus UBA1383. Next base: position 144,593 of record DBQX01000131.1, read on the forward strand.
CCAGCGGCCGCTGCACGGGTGCCCCTGTCTCGGCGGCTCGAAGGAAGCAGGCGTAAAGGTAGGGCAGAAGACGGTACCGCAGGCGGATGGCCTCCCGGCAGATGTCCTCGACCTGCCGACCGAAGGACCAGGCGTACTGGTCCACCGTTCCGGCCATGGCATGGTTCCGGAAGAACGGGGTGAGGGCGCCGTACTGCATCCAGCGGGCGAGGAGCTCCGGGGTGGCGTCCTCCGCGAAGCCGCCCACGTCCGCGCCCACGAAGGCCTGCCCCGAGATCCCCAGCCCGGAGCCCATCGGCACGGAGAGCCACAGGTGATCCCAGCGCGCCATGTTGTCGCCCATCCAGTTCGCGGCATACCGCTGGATCCCCGCGGAGCCCGCGCGCGAGAGCACGAACGGCCGCCGGTTCGGCTGCGCCGCCCGCAACCCCTCCACCGTCCCCATCGCCATGAGGAGGGCGTACTGGTTGTGGAACCGCTCGTGGGAGTGCCGCCCGCGGTCGAAGCGCATGCGTTCCGGGGCGATCGCGCCCGTGGCGGGCTCGTTCATGTCGTTCCAGATGCCGGCCACGCCCTTGGCGACGTGCGCCGCGTTCAGTTCCCCCCACCAGGCGCGGGCCTCCGGGGTGGCGAAGTCCGGGAACGCGGTGCGCCCGGGCCACACCTGTCCGATGAAGATGTCGCCGCCCTCGGTGCGGCACAGGACGTCCCGCTCCACGGCCTGGTCGTACACACAGTAGCCGGGCTCGTGCTTCACCCCCGGATCCACGATGGTGACCATGCGGAAACCCTGGTCGCGGAGCCGCGCCAACATCCCCGGCACGTCCGGAAACCGGTCGGTCCGCCACGTGAAGACGCGGTACCCGTCCATGTGGTCGATGTCCAGCCAGAGCGCGTCGCACGGGATACCGCGCTCACGGTAGGTGCGGCCGAGGTCCTCCACCGCCTCCTGCGTGTAGTTGAACCACCGGCACTGGTGGTAACCGAGCGCCCACAGCGGCGGCGGGGCGGTGCGGCCGGTGAGCCACGTGTAGGCCTCTAGGATCTCGGACATGCCCGGCCCGGCGAAGAGGTACTCGGTCCACTGGCCGCCTTCGAACCGGATCGCGAGATGGTCCGTCGCCGTGAAGTCGTAGTGGGCGCGGTAGGCGTTGTCGATGAACGAGCCGCTCATGGCGCCCGTGGCGGCGTCCTGGTGGTAGAAGAACGGGATCGAGACGTAGTAGGGATCGAACTCGGTGCTCGTCTCGTCCGCGCGGGGGTCCCGCCGCGCCCGCCCGGAGGTGAACTCGCCGGATGCCTTCGGGTCCAGCACGTCGGTGTTCCACAGGGTGAAGTCGCGGCCGCGCCGGTTTCCCCGCCCGGTCTTCTCCCCGAGGCCATAGATCGCGTCCTCCGGGCCGAGACGCCGGTGCAGCAGGAAGGTGTCGTTGAGCGTGGCGTAGGTGAGCGGGTGGGATCCGAACCGCCAGGTCTCCATGACGGCGCTGCCGTCCGCGCGGTGCACATCCAGGCAGAACGGGTGCAGGCCCAGGGTGACGGTGACGGCCGCGGTGCGGAGGCGGACGACGCCGTCGCCCCGCTCCACCGTGAACGCCGCCCCGCCGGCGAGCGGGTCCACGCACACGGCGTGGGTGGGGGCCTCGTCGAAGCGGCCGCCGCGCGAGACGTGCACGCGCACGACGTCGTCGCGGACCACCTCGAGGCGCAGTCGCTCTCCGTGGAGGTGTGCGAGCACCCCGTGCGGGATCTCCTCGATGTCGTCAACACGCTCGAAGCGGAGGAAGTGATCGGTGGTGGCCATGCGGAGCTCCTTCATCGCGATCGTACGCGGGGGTTGACAGCGGTTCGTTCCGGTCTTCCTTTAGGACTAAACATAGTCCTGAACAAAGGGGTGAGATGACAACCAGCACTAGGCCGGCGACGCGAGGTGACCTACTTCCCTCCGCCGTCCTCGGCCTGCTCGGCACGCGGGGGCCGACCTCCCGCGCGGAGGTCGCCCGCATCCTCGCGGTGAGTCCTGCCACCGTGACGCAACTGACCCGTGACCTGATCGCGCGGGGGCTCATCACCGAGCTCGAGACCAGTCCCTCCGAGGGCGGCAGGCCGGCGCGGCTGCTCGGCCTTGTGCAGGCCGCGGGGGGCGCCCTCGGGGTGAAGGTAGCCGCGACCCACGTCGCGCTCGTGGACGTGGGACTGGATGGCACAGTCCAGCACAGTTCCACCGCGGAGTTCGACGCGAGTTCCCCCACCGCGCTCGACCACCTGGCTCGGATCCTGAAGGACGCCGTGAGCACGCACTCCGGCAATCTCCTCGGCGTCGGTGTCGGCGTCCCCGGCGGGGTGGACTCGCAGGCCTCCGGGATCGTGGAGGCTCCCACCCTGGGGTGGACGGACGCGAGGGTCGGGCCGATCCTGCGTTCCGCCCTCGGAGTCCCCGTCCTCGTCGAGAACGACGTCAACACTCTCGCTGTCGCCGAGCGCCTCTACGGCTCCATGCGGAACCACCTCACCTACCTCGTCGTCACCATCGGCCTCGGCGTGGGGTGCGGCATTGTCATCGACGGCTCTGTCTACCGCGGCGCCACCGGCGGTGCTGGAGAGATCGGCCACATCACCGTGAGCGCGGACGGTCCCGCCTGTGGCTGTGGGGGGAAGGGTTGCCTCGAGGCCCACGTCGGGGAGCACGCCCTGATCGGGGCCGCCGTGACGCAGGGTGTCATCGCCCCGGGCGAGTCGATCGACGCGCTGCGCGCCGCGGCGGACCAGGGCGACGACGCCGCGCGCGCCATCTACCACAACGCCGGCGCCCTGCTCGGCCGGGTGCTCGCCGGGGTGGTCCACACCCTCGATCCGGAGATCGTCGTCTTCTCAGGGGAGGGCATTGCAGCGTGGCCGCACTGGAGCACCGGTTTCGAGGAATCGTTCCGCGCGCGGCTGATGCCGTCCCGACGCCACGTCCCCTACGCAATCGAGCCGTGGGCTGACGACAAGTGGGCACTCGGGGCCGCTGCGCTCGTCCTGGCCACCCCGTTCGACGCCGCCGGGGCTGCCGGCGACCAGGGACGCCTCGTCCGGCAGCGCCTCCACGCAGGGGGTGCACTCTCATGACCGCACTCCAGACACCGGCCACCCTCGCGGTTCCCACGTTGTCCGCGGACGCACCCGCCCGGGTCCCCCGTCCGCGCGGCTCGCGCAACGCCGGCTGGGTAGTGTTCTTCCTCCTTCCCAGCGCCGTACCGCTCGTCCTCTTCACGCTCGTCCCGATGGTGGGGTCGATCTGGGTCAGCCTCCACCGCTGGAACCTCATCTCCCCGATGGAATGGGTGGGCCTGGAAAACTATGCGAAGCTCCTCACCGACCCGGCCACCCGGCGGGTCTTCGGCCACACGGTCTACTACATCGTCGGCTACCTGCCTCTCGTGTACGTGGGGGGACTCGGACTGGCCCTCCTGCTCAACCAGTGGTTCCGCGGCCGCTCGTTCTACCGCGCCGCCTACTTCCTGCCGGTGATCACGAGCTGGGTGGTCGTGGCGCTCGTCTGGCAGTGGCTGCTCAAGCCCGGCAACGGGCTCGTGAACCAGATCCTTGGCACCTTCGGTCTCCCCCAGCCCGGATGGTGGACCGACCCAACCTGGGCGATGCCCTCCGTCATCCTCGCGTCCGCGTGGAAGGACCTCGGGTTCGTCATGGTCATCCTCCTCGCCGGTCTCCAGGCAATCCCCACCGAACTGTACGAGGCCGCCAAGGTCGACGGCGCCGGTGCCTGGCAGCGTTTCCGCTCCATCACGCTCCCCCTCCTGTCCCCCTCCACCTTCTTCGTGATCGTCATCTCGCTCGTCAACGGCTTCCAGGTGTTCGACCAGGTGTACGTCATGACCGGGGGCGGGCCCGCCGGCTCCTCCCAGGTGGTGGTCGGCCAGATCTACGACCTGACCTTCCGGTACGGCCGTGCCGGTGAGGCCTCCGCCCTCTCGTGGCTGCTGTTCGCGGTGATCCTCGCGATCACGGCGATCCAGCTCCGTGGCCAGAAGAAGTGGGTGACCCATGCCTGACACGATCCGCACCGTCGGTCCCCGGAGCCGCCGCCCGCTCCGGCGCGTCGGACTCTACGGGGGCCTGACCCTGGGTGCCGCGCTCATGCTGTTCCCGTTCCTCTGGACGGTCATCACCTCCATCACTCCCGGTGGAACGCTCGCCGGCGGGCCGTCACTCCTCGTGCGGGATCCCACCCTCGACGCCTACCGCGCCCTGTTCGACGCCATGCCGATGTGGCGCATCGTGGCCAACTCGTTCGGGATCGCCATCGCCTCGACCGCGCTCCAGGTGATCACCGGATCCATGGCCGCCTACGCCTTCGGCCGGTTGCACTTCCGGGGCAAGAACGTCATCTTCGGGCTCTACCTCGCGACGCTCATGATCCCGCTGCAGGTCCTCGTGGTGCCCCTCTTCATCGAGATGACCCTCCTCAACCTCCACGACACCTACTTCGCACTCCTCGCCCCCGCGATGGCCTCGGCCTTCGGCATCTTCCTGCTGAAGCAGGCCGTCGAGGGCGTGCCCCGCGAACTCGACGAGGCCGCGACGATCGACGGCGCCGGTCACCTCCGCATCTTCGCCACCATCATCCTGCCGCTCGTGCGGCCGGCGCTCGCCACGCTGAGCGTGTTCGCCTTCATGAACAGCTGGAACAGCTTCCTCTGGCCACTCGTCGTGATCCGCTCCCCCGAGCTGATGACCCTTCCACTCGGGCTGGCAACCCTGCGGGGGCAGTTCACGACTGAGTGGGACGTGGTGATGGCCGGTTCAGTCATCTCCATCATCCCCATCGCCATCGTCTATCTCTTCGCCCAACGCCACATCATCACCGGGATGGCAACCAGCGGCCTCAAATAGCCTGCCCTCCCTCCCCTCCCCCCAATGAAAGGATCCTCCACCATGTCGCGCTCCTCACACAGCCGGGCTCTGACCGCCGTCGCGCTCAGCGTCACAGCTGCCGTCGCGCTCAGCGCCTGCTCCCAGGGCTCCGCAACCCGCTCAGACGGCGGTGGTACGGCTGGCTCCGACCAGGTCACCATCCGCTACGTGAACTTCACCGCCAACGGCGGCCATGAAGCGGACCTCGACTCAATCGTCACCGCGTTCGAAGCGGAGAACCCGGACGTGAACGTCGAGGTGCAGGTCCTGCCGTATGCCGACTACTTCACCGCGCTCCAGACGGCCTTCGCCGGGGGGACGGTGGCTGACGTCGTCGACCTCAACTTCGAGAACTTCGTGACCTATGCGGCCAACGGAGCCCTCGCGGAACTCACGGATGTCGACCCCACCCTTTACGCCCCCTCACTCCTCGACGCGTTCACCTACGACGGAACGCTCATGGGCGTCCCCCAGCAGTTCTCGAACGTCGTGCTCATCTACAACAAGTCGTTGTTCGACGATGCCGGACTCGACTACCCAACCTCCGACTGGACGTGGGAGGACGCCCGTGCAGCCGCCGAGGTGCTCACCGATCGCGACGCAGGCATCTGGGGCGACTATCAGCCCGTCTCGTTCCACGAGTTCTACAAGGCGCTCGCGCAGTCGGGCGGACAGTTCTTCAACGAGGATGCGACCGAAGCCACCTTCGCGGGCCCGGAAGGCGTCGAGGCGGCCACCTGGCTGGTGGAGAAGTCCGGCACCACCATGCCCACCGAGGCCGACGGCGCAGGCACGCCCGACTTCGACACGAACCTGTTCAGGGAAGGCCGACTGGCCATGTGGCACACCGGGATCTGGAACTTCACGCCGCTCGCCGAGACCGAAGTGCTGGACTGGGACATCGCGGTCGAGCCCGGCAACACCACCAAGGCGTCAGCGCTGTTCGCCGACGGCGTCGCTGTGGCATCGTCCAGCGACAATCGGGAAGCCGCCCAGCGGTTCGTGCAGTTCCTGACCAGTTCCGACGCGGCCGTCGAGACACGGCTTGCCTCGTCCTGGTCCCTTCCGCCAGTGGCGGACACCGCCCGCCTCGCCGCGTACCTGGACCAGACGCCTCCGGACAACCGCCAGGCCGTGATCGACTCGCTCGACGCCGTCGTCCTCCCGCCGGTCATCGAGTCCCAGCAGGAGATGCAGGACATCGTCTCGGAGGAGCTCGGGAACGCTGCCGCAGGCCGTAAGTCCGTGGAGCAGGCTCTCCAGGACGCCCAGGACCGGGTCAACGCCCTGCTCGGCTGAGGATCACCACCATGACCACCCCCACTGGCGTGCGACCGGTGCTCACGCACCGGCCGCACGGCCTCGAACACCCCTACGCCACGTCGGCCGACCAGCGCGTCCCCGTGCTCCCCATCGCGGGACAACCGATACGCCTCGGTGTGGTAGCCGCACCGGAGGTCACCGCGGTCACCTGTCGGTGGGAGGACCTCACCGACGGTTCCGGCGCTGACCTGCCTCTCGTTCCCGCCGCCGCGTCCGCCGCGGACGCCGCCGCCCTCGCGGGCGGGGAGGGCCACCTCGCCGAGGCGCAGGCCGCCCAGCTCGATGCGGCTGGCGGCTGGAGCGTCACGACTCCGGCCCTCCTGGAGTGGCACCGCTACCGGTACCGCTTCACGGCCGCCGCCTCGAGCACCCCCTGGTACGACGTCTCGCCCGCCGTGTGGTCCGACGCGGGCGGTGACCTGACCGTGGACGGCCGTCCCGGCCATCCCCGGCTGGTCCCCGGATCCGTGCGTTGGCTCGTAAGTGCTGACGGCGTGCACAGGGTCCGCTTCGCTCTCCGGTTGACTCCCGGGGAGCATGTGGTGGGATTCGGTGAGCGCTACGACGCCGTCGACCAACGGGGACGACAACTCGACGCCGTGGTCTTTGAGCAGTACAAGTCCCAGGGCCGCTACGGCCGGACCTACCTTCCGATGCCGTTCGCCCACGTGGTGGGAGGAGATGGGTGGGGCTTCCACGTGCGGACCTCGCGGCGCACGTGGTTCGACGTGGGAGCGTCGAACCCCGACCAGCTGGTGATAGAGGCCGCACTTGGCGGTGCCACGCAGGAACGACTCGACGTGGGCCTGTACGAGGGGACCCCCGAGGAGGTGGTGCGATCCTTCGGCGATGAAGTCGGCCGCGCCGAGGAACTGCCCTCCTGGGTGTTCCGCCTGTGGGCTTCCGGAAACGAGTGGAACACGCAGGCCTTGGTCATGAACCGCATGGACACCCACCGTGACCTCGACATCCCCGTCGGGGTGGTGGTGATCGAGGCGTGGAGCGACGAGGAGGGCATCACCATCTTCCGTGATGCCCGCTACGCGGTGAACCCCGACGGCGCTCCGCATGCGGCCGGCGACTTCACCTACCCGGCCGATGGCGCCTGGCCAGATCCAGAGGGCATGATCGACGAACTGCATCGGCGCGGAATCCGGGTGATCCTCTGGCAGATCCCGCTGCAGAAGACCGAGTTCGACCTCCCCGGGGTCCCCGCCGACAGCCAGGTCCTCGCCGACGGCCGCGCCATGGTCCGTGACAGGCATGCGATCCTCGAGGCGGATGGCTCTCCTTACCACAACCGGGGCTGGTGGTTCCCGCAGTCACTCATGCCTGACCTCTCCACGCAGCGCACACGCGACTGGTGGACCGCGAAGCGCCGCTACCTCGTCGCGAGCCTTGGCGTGGACGGATTCAAGACCGATGGGGGTGAGCACGCGTGGGGTCACGACCTTCGCTATGCCGACGGGCGACGGGGCGATGAGGCGAACAACCTGAATCCTGTTCACTATGCCCGGGCATTCGGCGACCTGCTCCGGTCCTGCGGCAAAGCTCCTGTGACGTTCTCCCGCGCCGGATTCACCGGCTCACAGGCGCACGGGATCTTCTGGGCAGGCGACGAGGACTCCACGTGGGAGGCGTTCCGCAGTTCCGTGACGGCTGGAATCACGGCGTCGGCATGCGGCATCACGTACTGGGGATGGGATCTGGCAGGATTCTCCGGTCCCGTCCCGGACGGCGAGCTCTACATTCGCGCCGCGGCGGCCGCCACGTTCATGCCGATCATGCAGTACCACTCCGAGTTCAATCACCACCGCACGCCCATCCGCGACCGCACGCCCTGGTGGGTCGCCGAGGCCAACTCCGACCCGGCGGTGGTGGCCGAGTTCCGGCGCCTTGCACTCCTGCGCGAGCGGCTACTGCCGTATCTCGTGGCTCAGGCGCGGGACGCCGTGAGTGCGGGACTCCCGCTGATGCGCGGGCTCTTCTTCGCGTGGCCACATGACCGGTCGGCATGGGCGTGGCCCGGCGAGTTCATGCTGGGCCGGGACCTGCTGGTCCATCCCGTCACCGAGCCGGGCAGGCGGACGTGGCCTACATGGCTCCCCGCCGGCAGCTGGATCGACGTCTGGGACGACACGGCCCACGATGGCGCGAGCGTGGTCGAGCGGAATGTCCCCCGTGACATCGTCCCGGTGTACTGCCGCAAGGAAGCATGGCCGGGGCTCCGGGGGGTCTTCGCCTAGAGGACGCCGTAGGACAGCGTCACCCCGGCCATGACGATCGCCACGATGCTCATCAGCTTGATCAGGATGTTGAGGCTCGGCCCGGAGGTGTCCTTGAACGGGTCGCCGACCGTGTCGCCGATCACGGCCGCCCGGTGGGCACGGGAGTTCTTGCCACCGTGGTGGCCTTCCTCGATGTACTTCTTCGCGTTGTCCCACGCGCCACCGGAGTTGGACAGGAAGATCGCGAGGGCGAACCCGGCTGCGAGGCCCCCCATGAGCAGGCCGATCACGCCCGCGACCCCGAGCAGCAGGCCCACCGCCACGGGAGTCGCCACGGCGAGCAGCGCGGGCACGACCATCTCGCGCTGGGCGCCGACCGTGGAGATCGCGACGCAACGCTCATAGTCCGGCTGGGAGTGGCCCTGCAGGATGCCCGGGTCCTCGCGGAACTGGCGCCGCACCTCCTCGACCATCAGAATCGCCGCCCGGCCCACGGCCTGCACCGTGAGGCCGGAGAAGGTGAACGCGACCATCGCGCCCAGCATGAGCCCGATGAGGACCGCCGGGTTCAGGAGCGTGACGTTGAAGTAGTCGATGAAGTCGGTCAGCACCGCCTCTGAGGTGGAGATCGTGGCTCCGTGGTCGAGTTCCAGCACGGTCTCGCCGGTGCGCACCAGCTCGATTCGGATCACCTCCAGGTAGGAGGCGATCAGGGCGAGCGCGGTGAGCGCCGCGGAACCGATCGCGAAGCCCTTGCCCGTGGCCGCGGTGGTGTTGCCGAGCGAGTCGAGCGCGTCGGTGCGCGCGCGGACCTCGGCGCCCAGGCCGCTCATCTCGGCGTTGCCGCCCGCGTTGTCCGCGATCGGCCCGTAGGCGTCGGACGCGAGGGTGATCCCCAGGGTGGAGAGCATGCCGACGGCGGCAATCGCCACCCCGTAGAGTCCGAGGTTCATCTGCGAGAGGTCGAACCCGGAGGCGAAGAGGAAGGAGAGCATGGTGCCTGCCGCCACGGCCAGCACCGGAATCGCCGTGGAGAGCATGCCCACGCCCACGCCCGCGATGACGATGGTCGCCGGGCCGCCCTCGGCCTGCCCGGCGATGTGGCGCGTCGGTGCATAACTGGCGGAGGTGGAGTACTCGGTAGCGCGCCCCACCACGACGCCCGTCACGAGGCCGGCGACGACGGCGCCCCACATCCCCCACACGTTCGGGACCCCGAGCAGCCACAGCAGCCCGAGCCCCGCCACGACGATCATCACGCTGCTGGCGTTCACGCCACGCGAGAGCGAGGACAGCAGGTCCTTCTGGCTGGCGCCCTCCCTGGTGCTCACGAGGAACACGCCCGCGATGGACAGCAGGATCCCCAGTCCGGCGATGGCCATGGGCGCGACCACGGCCTTGATCTGGATCTCCGGATCGTGGACGAACGCGGCGGCACCGAGCGCGCTGGCCGCGAGGATCGCACCCACGTAGGACTCGAAGAGGTCCGCCCCCATGCCGGCCACGTCCCCGACGTTGTCGCCCACGTTGTCGGCGATGACCGCGGGGTTGCGCGGGTCGTCCTCCGGGATGCCGGACTCCACCTTCCCCACGAGGTCGGCGCCGACGTCGGCGGCCTTGGTGAAGATGCCACCCCCGACCCGGGCGAACATCGCCTGCATCGACGCCCCGACGCCGAAGGTGAGTACCGTCGTCGTGATCAGGACCATCCGGACGCCCTCACCGTCAATCCCCTCCGGAATGAGGAGGTTGGCGAGGAGGAACCACAGGGCCACGTTCCCCAGCCCGAGGCCCACCACCACGAGACCCATCACCGCACCACTACGGAACGCCACCTTGAGGGCGTTCGGCAGGGACGAGCGGGCCGCGGCGGCCGTCCGGGTGGAGGCACGGGTCGCGGTCTGCATGCCGAAGAACCCCGCGAGCGCCGAGAACAGGCCGCCCGCCAGGAACGTGAACGGCAACCAGTCGCTCTGGGCGTTCAGCCCCCAGGCGAGCACCGCGAAGATCACGGCGAGGGCCACGAAGGCCATGCCCATGACCTTGTACTGCTGCCGCAGGTACGCCATCGCGCCCCGCCGGACGTGATCCCCGATCTCGATCATGCGTTCGGTGCCCTGGTCCTTGGCGACCATGCCCCGGTAGAACACCAGGGCGAACACCAGTGCCAGCAGCGCCGCCACCGGCGCGATCCAGAAGACGGGCTCGTTCACGTTTCACTCCATGTATCAGGCAGGCAGGGTCGGGGAACGGCGCGCGTGCACCGCCGGAGGCGCCGTCACTCCAGCGCCATCACCTGTGCGGACCGCCACCAGCTCCGGTGCTGGTTCTCCAGCTCGTCACGGCTCGGGAAGCGGTAGAAGGCGAAGTCATCCTGGTCGCCTACGTAGAAGCCGCCCTCGACCATGCGGTAGAGGACCCCCTCCTTGACCTGCTTCAGCACGAGCTTCGCCGCCTTGGTCTCGTTGCGGGACATCTCGTAGAGCACGTCCCGGAGGTGGGCCAGGTTGGAGTACGGCAGGTCGTGGGCCGCGCCCCGCAACGGATCGGTCGCGAGTTCGCCGAGCTGCAGCTCGGAGAACACGAGCCGGGGCACGTGGATGGGGTTGGTGGGGTCGGTGAGCGCGCGGCACAGCTCCAGGGGTGCGAGGCGGCTGGCGACCATCGGGGTGACCGGGCAGAACTCCTGGTACAGGTGCAGCCGCCGGGACTGCTCGGGAACGTACTCGGCCCGGTCGAGGCCGAGGGTCCGGCCGTCGCTCGTGACCAGATAGAGCCGCCCGAGCGCGGACACCGGGATCCGGGCCAGCACCTGGTGGATCGACAGGTAGACCGAACGCTTGGGGGCACCGTTGGGCTGGATCACGAGCCGCTCGTCGAGCAGCTCGAACGGGAACTCATCAGAGCGGAACCCCGGGTCGAGCTCGAAGAAGATCGCCTCACCCTTGACGTGGGCCTGCATGCCGACGGCGTAGTAGCTACCGAAGGCCTCCGGGCCCAGCATCGAGGCGATCAGCGCCTCGGGGATGAGGGACAGGTACAGGTGTGTCTCAGCCATGTCTCGCCTCTGTCTCTCCCGGCCGGAAAACCACGTCGGATCCAGCGCGTGGCCAGTCTAACGGAACACCTGGGGCCCGGATCCCGGCCGTCCACCGGTCAGTGCCGCTCCCGGCGCGGGGGCAGGGCGTACCTGTCGAGGTCGGCGGCCGCCACCACCCGGGCCCCGCCGGCACGTGCCTCAGCCTCCCGGCGGAGCGGCTCAACGTCCGGGTAGCGCGAGGAGAAGTGGGTGAGCACGAGGGTGCCGGCGTGCGCCGCCGTAGCGAGCTCCCCGGCCTGGCCTGCGGTCATGTGCCGGTACGCCGCGGCGAGCTCGGCCTCGGCCTCGGCGAAGGTGCACTCGGAGACGAGCAGGTCCGCGCCGTCCGCGAGTTCCTCGGCGCCCCGGCACGGTGTGGTGTCCATGACGAGGGCGAACCGCTGGCCGGGACGCCGCTCGCTGACGTCCTCCAGTCGCACCGCCCCGAGGTGGCCTTCGCGTTGCAGGCGCCCGACGTCGGGCCCCTCGATCCCCGCGGCGGCGAGCCGCTCGGGGATGAGCGTGCGCCCGTCCGGCTCGCACAGCTGGTAGCCGTAGGTCTCGATGCGGTGCCGAAGCCTCCGGACCACCAGGCCCTCGGCGATCTCCCCTGCCGCGCCGTGCGGGCGTAGCCGCAGGTCGAGACCACTGTCCGCCACGGCCGTCAGCCGGCGCACCACCTCGTCGCCCGAGATCGGGTAGTGGATGTGGACCGGGCGGGACACCTGGTCCAGCGCCATCCGCGACAGGATGCCCGGAAGGCCGAAGCAGTGGTCGCCGTGCACGTGGGTGAGGCAGATCCGGGTGATGTGGCTCGCCGAGATGTCGGCGTACACGAGCTGCCGCTGGGTACCCTCGCCGGGATCGAACAGGATCCCCTCGCCATCCCACAGCAGGAGGTAACCGTTGTGGTTACGCGTGCGCGTGGGCACCTGCGACGCCGTCCCGAGGACCACGAGCTCACGCATGGGACGATTGTGCGCCGCAGGGCGACCGTGGCGCACGTCGGTGGTGCGCTCACGCTCAGGGCTCCGGCGAGGGCCGGAGCGCCGCCACGGCGGCGGCGAGCTCGCGGCGGGCCTGGCTGAGCAGGGTCATGGACGGCCCGACACGGACCGATACCGGGCTGTCGAGCATGGACCGCGTCGCCAGCACGGTGGAGGACAGTACGGCGATCCGCCGCGCCTGGGCAGGATCCGGACTGGTGGCGACAAGGCCCTCGAGGACGCCCTCGAGAGCGACCACGCGGGGCCGCGCGAGTGTCCACGCCGCGGCGCGGACCTCCGGGGGCTGCCGCTGCAGCGTGGCCAGGAGATCGTCCCCGAGCCAGGTGACCTCGTCGAGTGCGGCACTGAGGTCGTCGCTCCACGCGGCCCGCGCCCGGTGACGCGCGTACAGGAAGCCGGCAGCGGCCACGGCGGCCGCGGTGAGGAGGGCCCACCAGAGCCACGCCAGTCCCCCTTGTTGCTCCTCGTCCGGGCTGGGGGCGGCGTCCGTGGGCGCCGGGCCGGGTTCGGTGGGGGGCGGCGTCGTGGGGGCCGGCGGGGTGGTGGGCGCGGCAGTGGGAGTGGGCGCGGCAGTGGGAGTGGGCGCGAGCGACGTCTCGTCGGGCGCCGGCGTCTCGTCGGGCGGCACCACGGGACGCGTGGGCAGGGACGGAAGCGGGGGCAGGGTCGGGAGCGACGGCAGCGTCACGCTGGGCAGCGCGGTCGGGAGGCGGGAGCCGATCTCGCCTCCGATACCGTCGCTGCACGCCGTGAGCGCGGCGAGGGCGACGACGGCGACCGCGGCGCGTGCCGCCAGTCGCCTCGCCAGGGGTGGACCGGTCCGCGTGTCCTTCGCCGCCACGTGCATCCTTCCCGTCGATCGAGGCCCCATTCCAGCGCCCTGCGGCCGCGCAGGCATCACCCGGGCCGGGTGGTCAGCCGCGGCCGGAGACCTCCGGCAGCGTGCGGCCGACACTCGCGCCCACGAGACCCAGCACCGCGAGGAACAGCAGGGCGGCCACCTCCCCGAAGGTCGCGATCGCCGCGCTGACGGCGCCGGTGGCGAGCAGGATGACGCCCATGGCGGTGTTGGCCACCGCGACGTAACGGGTGCGCTGGTCCCCCTCCGCCATGTCGACCACATAGGTCTTGCGGGCCACCCGTACGCCCACGTGGATCAGGCTGATCACGAAGTAGGCGACCGTCAGCAGCCAGCCGGCAGCGGCGCCGTCAGCGAGCGCCACCACCAGCACCACCCCCACGATCACGGTCGAGGCCGCCAGCGCTCCCCCGATCATCACCAGCCGGCTGGAGCGGTCCGACAGCCTCCCGAACACCCTCCCCCCGATCACGGAGGCAAGGCCCTGGGCGACCACGAAGGCGCCGAGCCCGCTCAGGAGCCCGTGGTCGGTCCGGGCGGAGAGGGTCACGAGGAACGGCGGGGAGAGCGCCGAGACCAGCAGCAGCGCCCGCACGGTGACGAAGCGGCGGAACGGGGCGTCGCGGGCGAGCAGGTCCCAGGAGTCGGCCCACCACCCCGACGAGTTCGTGGGGCCGCCCGCGCTGCCCGCGGGTTCCCGGATCCCGGCGTACGCCGCGACGCCCAGGAACCAGGTGAGTGCTGCCCCGGCGAGGAACCAGGCGAGGACTTCGGGAGGGACGTCAGGCCCGATGGCGCGCAGGGCCAGGCCGACCGCCACCGCGACGACACCCGAGACGGCCGTGGACAGCCCGGTGATCTGGCCGCGCTGGCCCTTCGGGACGGTGCGGCCCTGGACATCCTTCGCCGCCATGGAGCACAGAGCCCGGAAGAGCGCGAACGCGGCCAGGGCCACGAGGACGACGACGCCGCCCACGAGTCCGTCGAGGAACGCGGCCGCGGCGGCGATGGCCAGGGAGGCCACACCCTGGCCGGTCGCCCCGATCATCCACACCCGGGCGCGGCGGGGCCGGGAGACCACCCACGGGGTCAGCGCCGCCTGGGGCAGCATCGATCCGGACTCCCGGATGGGGACGAGCAGCCCGACGAGGGCGGCGGGGGCTCCCAGGCCGTACAGCAACCACGGCAGGACGGTCTTCGCGTTGAGCACCTGGTCCCCGGCGCTCTGCAGGGCACCCGCCACGACGAGCCGGAGTCCGTTCGCGGCCACCTGTTCCGGACCGCCATGACCGGCCTCTCCCTCGGCGTCCTCCTCGACGAGACGGCGGTACCACGCCACGGCACGGGTTCCGGTCACCGGTCTATTGTGTCGCGCATGAACCCCCTCGCCAGCACCTTCATCACCGCCGCGCTCGTCTTCTACACCGTCGGCGTGTGGGGCGAGCGGATCAGCGGACGGTTGCGGTGGTGGCACTTCACCTTCTTCGTCCTCGGCCTGACGTGCGACACGATCGGAACGGGCATGATGCTCGACTTCGTGGGCGGCATGACCGCGGACGTCCACGGCATCTCCGGGCTCATCGCGATCGTGCTGATGGTCATCCACGCGGCCTGGGCCTTCGTGGTGCTGCGCAGGAACGACGAGCGCGCGCTCACGACCTTCCACCGGTTCAGCGTGTTCGTCTGGCTGGTCTGGCTGATCCCCTACTTCAGCCCGATGGTCTTCGCGCTGGCGGTGTGAGCCCCGGCCGGTGGGTCGGCGTCGTAGCCTGTCCTCGACCGGCGGAAGGCGGACGGACATGGCCCGGTGGGCGATCCTGGAGGGCGGCGAGGCCGCGGCACGTGTGGCGCACGCGCTGAGCGAGGTGATCGCGATCTACCCGATCACGCCGTCGTCGGGGATGGGCGAGCTCGCCGACGCCTGGTCGGCCCAGGGGCGGACCAACCTGTGGGGCGGTGTGCCCGAGGTGGTTCAGATGCAGTCCGAGGGGGGCGCGGCCGGTGCGCTGCACGGCGCGGTCACGAAGGGAACACTCGGCACCACCTTCACCGCCTCCCAGGGCCTGCTGCTGATGCTGCCGAACATGTACAAGGTCGCCGGCGAGCTCACCCCCGCGGTGATCCACGTGGCCGCCCGCACCGTGGCCACCCACGCGCTGTCCATCTTCGGGGACCACTCGGACGTGATGGCGGCGCGCATGACCGGCTGGGCCATGCTGGCAGCCGGGGGCGTCCAGCAGGCGCAGGACTTCGCGCTCGTCGCCCACGCCGCCACCCTCCGCTCCCGCGTACCGTTCCTGCACTTCTTCGACGGCTTCCGAACCAGCCACGAGGTGAACACCATCGAGGTCCTCGAGCCCGCGGACCTGCGGGCCCTCATCCGGGAGGAGGACGTCCTCGCGCACCGGGCCCGCGGCCTCACCCCGGACGCCCCCGTGCTGCGCGGCACCGCCGAGAACCCGGACACGTTCTTCCAGTCGCGGGAGGCGGCCAACCGGTTCCACCGGGCCGTGCCGGCGATCGTCGCCGAGTGCTTCGACGAACTCGCCGCGCGCACCGGAAGGCGGTACGGCCTCGTCGACTACACAGGCGCGGCCGACGCGGAGCGCGTCGTCGTCGTGATGGGCTCGGCCGCGGCCACCGTGCGGCAGACGGTCGCGCACCTGGCCGCGCGCGGCGAGAAGGTGGGGGTGCTGACCGTCAACCTCTACCGGCCGTTCCCCGCCGCCGCGTTCGTGGCCGCCCTCCCGGCGACGGTGCGGGGCATCGCGGTCCTCGACCGCACCAAGGAGCCCGGGGCGCCCGTCGAGCCGCTCCACGGCGACGTCCTCGCCGCCCTGGACCACCACGCCGGGGACCGCAGTCGGCCGCGGGTCATCGGGGGCCGCTACGGGCTGTCCAGCAAGGAGTTCACCCCGCGCATGGCCGCCGCGGTGTTCGCCGAGCTGGCGCGGGCGACGCCGCGGCGCGAGTTCACGGTCGGGATCGTCGACGACGTCACCCACCTCTCCCTCACGCCCGACCCGGACTTCGCGCTCCCCCACTCGGCACTCACCGCGGTGTTCTTCGGGCTGGGCTCCGACGGCACGGTTGGATCGGCGAAGAACACCGTCAAGATCATCGGCTCGGATCCCGGCCGGTACGCGCAGGGCTACTTCGTGTACGACAGCCGCAAGGCGGGCGCGACCACCGTCTCCCACCTGCGTTTCGGCGATTCCCCGATCGACGCGCCCTACCTCATCGACTCCGCCGACTTCGTGGCGGTGCACCACTTCGACCTGCTGCGCACGATGCGCACCATCGACGTCGCCCGGCCCGGGGCCACCGTGCTGCTGAACTCCCGCTGGACCGGCGACCAGCTGTGGGACCACCTGCCCGTCGAGGTGCAGCGCCTCATCGCGGAGCGGGACCTCGACCTCTGGACGATCAACGCCTCCCGGGTGGCCCGCGAGGCCGGGCTGGGCGGCCGCATCAACACCGTGATGCAGCCCTGCTTCTTCTCCCTCTCCGGGGTGGTCCCGCACGACGAGGCGATCACCCGGATCAAGGCGGCCGTGGAACAGACCTACGGGAAGCGCGGCCGCGTGGTGGTGGAACGCAACTTCGCGGCCATCGACGCCGCGATCGCGAACCTGGAGCACGTGGACTGGCGCGCCGCGGCCTCCCGGGCGGGCACGGTACACCGGATGCCGCCGCTGCCCGACGCCGCCCCCGACTTCGTCCGGCACGTCACCGCCGCGATGCTGCGCGGCGAGGGCGACACCCTGCCGGTCAGCGCGTTCCCCGTGGACGGCGAGTGGCCGACCGGCACCTCGCGCTGGGAGAAGCGCGCGCTGGCGGAGGAGATCCCGATCTGGGACCCCTCGCTGTGCATCGACTGCGGCAAGTGCGCGATCGTCTGCCCCCACGCCGCGATCCGGATCAAGCTGGCGCCCGGGGAGTTGCTCGCGGACGCACCGGACACCTTCCAGTCCAAGCCGTACAGGGACCGCACGCTGGCCGGGCACCAGCTCATCGTGCAGGTGGCGCCCGATGACTGCACGGGCTGCGGCATCTGCGTGGACATCTGCCCCGCCCGCAGCAAGTCCGAGGTGAAGCACAAGTCGATCAACATGGAGCCCGCGCACGAGCACCGCGACCGGGAGCGCGCCAACTTCGAGTTCTTCCTCGGCCTGCCGGAGATCGACCGGAGAGCGGTCCGCCACGACCAGGTGAAGGGCGTGGCCCAGCTGCAGCCGCTGTTCGAGTTCTCCCTCGCCTGCTCCGGCTGCGGCGAGACCCCGTACATCCGCACCCTGACGCAGCTGTTCGGGGACCGGATGCTGATTGCGAACGCCACCGGCTGCTCCTCCATCTACGGCGGCAACCTGCCCACTGCCCCGTACGCGAAGAACCCGGAGGGCCGCGGGCCGGCCTGGTCCAACTCCCTGTTCGAGGACAACGCCGAGTTCGGCTTCGGGATGCTGCTGGCGTGGGAGCGGCAGCACGCCGAGGCGCGCCGGTATCTCGGCCTGCTCGCGGACCGCCTCGATCCCGCCCTCGTGGCCGGCCTGCTGGCGGCCGAGCAGACCACCGAGGAGGGCGTCCAGGCGCAGCGCGCGCGGGTGGCGCAGCTGAAGCTCGCCCTGGGCGCGCCCGGCGGGGGCGGGACCACCGGTGCCGGCGACGACGGCGCTGCGGACCGCGCCGTCGTCGCCCTCCTCTCCCTCGCGGACGAGCTGGTGAAGAAGGCGGTGTGGATCGTGGGCGGTGACGGCTGGGCCTACGACATCGGGTCGGGCGGCCTGGACCACGTGCTCGGTTCCGGCCGCGACGTGAACGTGCTGGTGCTGGACACGGAGGTGTACTCCAACACGGGCGGCCAGGCGTCGAAGGCCACCCCGCGTGGCGCGGCCGCCAAGTTCGCGTCCTCCGGGAAGGGCCGCGCCAAGAAGGACCTCGGGATGATCGCGGCGGCCTACGGCGACGTCTACGTCGCGCAACTTGCGATCGGTGCCAACCAGCAGCAGACGGTCCGCGCCATGCTGGAGGCGGCCGCCTGGCCCGGGCCCTCGCTCCTCATCGCGTACTCCACGTGCATCGCCCACGGCATCGACATGGCCACCTCCATGTCCCACCAGGCGGACGCCGTCGCCTCCGGGTACTGGCCGCTCTACCGCTACCGCCCCGACACCGGGGAGCACGCCCACCCCATGAGCCTGGACAGCAAGGCCCCCACCATTCCGGTGCGGGACTTCATGATGGCCGAGACCCGCTTCTCCATGCTGGCCCGCTCCCACCCGCAGCGAGCGGAGGCCCTGGCCCGCCTCGCACAGGCCGACGTCGACGAGCGTTGGCGCTACTACAGCCAGCTGGCGGGCATGGAGCGGACCACCGTCGACACCACCGAGGAGCAGCAGTGACCGCCGACCTGACCACCCGTTACCTCGGCCTCGAGCTGTCCGGCCCGGTGATCGCGTCCGCCGGGCCGCTCACCGGCAGCCTCGAGAACCTGCGGGCGCTCGAGGACGCGGGGGCCGCCGCCGTCGTCCTGCCGTCGCTGTTCGAGGAGGACGTCATCGAGGAGGAGCTCCACCTCGCGGACCTCCTCGACGACGGCGAGGAGTTCCCCGAGTTCGCGAGCGCACCCCTGTCCGAGGCCGCGGCGGACTACGTGCTCGGGCCGGAACGGCACGTGCGACTGGTCGAGCGGGCGAAGGCGGCGCTGCGGATCCCGGTGATCGCATCCGTGAACGCGGTCAATCCCGGCGGTTGGGAACGGTACGCCACGCTGCTGGTGGACGCCGGCGCGGACGCGATCGAACTCAACATGTACGCGGTGGCCGCCGACCCCCACGAGTCCGCCGCACTGGTGGAGGCCCGCAAGCTCGACGTCGTGGCCGCCGTGCGGGCCGCGGTGTCCGTGCCGCTGGCCGTGAAGCTCTCGCCGTTCTACACCTCGGTGGCACACGTCGCGGCCGCCGTCGTAAGCCAGGGGGCGGATGGGCTGGTGCTGTTCAACCGGTTCTACGCCCCGGACATCGACCTCGGGACCCTCGCCGTGCGCCCCGTGCTCACCCTCTCCGAGAGCGACGACCTGCGCCTCCCCCTCCGCTGGCTCGGCATCCTGCGCCCGCAGCTGCCGACGGCGTCGCTGGCGGCCTCCTCCGGCGTCCACTCCGGCGCGGATGTGCTGAAGGCACTGTTGGTCGGGGCGGACGTGGCGTGCACGACGTCGGCGGTGCTGCGCCGCGGTCCCGGCCACGTGGCGGCGATGCTCACCGAGTTGCGGGCCTGGCTGGAGTCGAACGACTACTCCTCGGTGCGGCAGTTGCAGGGCAGCATGTCAGCCGCCTCCGTGCCCGACCCGGCCGGCTTCGAGCGCGCCCAGTACCGGACGATCGTCACGACTCTCGGGCGCTAGCGCGGACCACGCGGATCCGGTCGAAGAGGGAGAGCAGGACCCCGATCCCGTTCAGGACGTAGAAGATCGTGAAGGCCTTCGACAGGGACGTTGTCGGGGTGAGGTCCCCGTACCCGACGGTGGCCAGGCTGATCACGGAGAAGTACAGCGAGTCGAGCAGCTCCACCCCTCCAGCAGGCTGTACACCACCATCCCGAACAGGAGGGTCACCGCCGCCCACGTGAGTGCGGGGCGCGACTCCCGGTCACGGAGGACGTCGAGGAGGAAGAGCCGGCGCAACGGGTGCCGGCGCTGGGCGGGAACTCCCGCGGACGGGTTCGTCATGCCTGCTCCGTTCGGTCGGGTCCGGATGCCGCCGACATCCTACGGGCGAGGAGGCCAACGCGATACCGTGCACTCGTCGGTTCCGGGGTGGCTGGACCCGCGGAGTTGAGGAGGCACGGTGGCGGGCGGCGCGCAGGACGAGAAGACCGTCCTCCAGCGGGAGTTCGTGGTCTCGGCGCTCTACCTCGCCCTCGCCCTCTGGGCGACGGCCCTGATCGTCCCCCCGGACATCCTGCCCTCGAAGTGGATCGTGGTGGCGGAGGTCTTCGGCATCGCGCTTGGTCTCCTGCTGATGCACTGGCTCGCGTTCAGCCTGGCGGTGCAACTGGTCGACCACGCGAAGCTGGACGCGCTGCTCTTCAAGGAGGGGGCGGCGCAGATCGCGGGCGGGCTGGCAGTCGCGGCCGTCGCCGTGCTGCCGTTCATCATCCTGGACCGGGCGAACATCGCCCTCACGACGACGCTGTTGCTGCTCGCGGCGATCCCCGTGCTCACCGGCTACGCCATCGCGCGGCAGCGGCGACAGAGCCGTTCCAGGTCCGCGACGATCGCGCTCGCGGTGGCGGTCATCGCCTTCGCGGTGGTGTGGCTCAAGATCGCGCTCACGTACTGAGCGGATCGCCCGCGCCCTCCCACCACCGCAAGACCCGCAGTGCCCGGAGGGTGCCGGTGTGACTCGCAGTACCATCTTCGATTGCAGAGTGGTACCCTCCCCTCGTGAGTGGGACATTCGGGGCAACAATGGGCGACCGGGGGCGGCTCGTGATCCCGCTCGAGCTGCGGCAGCACGCCGGGCTCACGGAGGGCACGGCGCTCATCCTGGTCGAGACGGACACAGGCATCGTCGTCATGACACGCACGCAGGCGCGCGAGCACCTGCGCCGCCAGTTGGCCGGAACGGACCTGGTCGCGGAGCTGCTCGCCGATCGGCGCCGCGCCGCCGACGCGGAGGACGCCGCGTGACCGACGTCGTCGACGCCTCGGCGCTCCTGGCCTTCCTCCAGGGCGAGAAAGGGGCGGACACGGTGGAGGAGGTGCTGCTCCGCCGTCCGGGCTGCTCCGCCGTCAACTGGTCGGAGGTCGCGCAGAAGACCCGAGCCGCGGGTGCCGACTGGTCGCTCGCGGCCGCGCTGCTGACCAGCTACGGCGTCGTGGTGCAGGACGCCACGGTCGACGACGCTGAACGGGCGGCGGCGTTGTGGCGCCGCGGCTCCGGATTGTCGCTCGCGGACCGCTTCTGCCTTGCCCTCGGAAGCAGGCGCGACGCGACAGTCTGGACGGCGGACAGTGCGTGGGGTGAGTCGGACCGCGTGCGGCAGGTTCGCTGAGACCGGCGTGCGTCGGCTCGTCGCGCTCGCACTCGTGGTCATGGCGCTGGCAGGAGTGGTGGTGGGAAGCATGTGGGCGTTGCAGCGACGGCTGATCTACTTCCCCGATGATCGGCCCCTCCCCCCGGCCGCCCAGGTCCTTGACGGCGCCCGCGACGTCACGCTGACCACCGCCGACGGGCTGCAGCTGACGGCGTGGTTCGTGCCGCCGTCGGGCACGGACACCGGCATGGCGGTGCTGGTCGCCCACGGGAACGGCGGCAACATCGCGGACCGCGCCGGGTTCGCCGCCCAACTCGCGGCCCGCGGGCTCGCCGTCCTGCTGCTCGAGTACCGTGGGTACGGCGGGAACCCGGGGTCACCGTCGGAGGAGGGCCTGGCCCTCGACGCCGAGGCCGCCGTCGCGGCGCTGCGCGACCTCGGCCACCCGCCCGAACGGACGGTGTACTTCGGCGAGTCGCTGGGAACCGGCGTGGTGGCCCGCCTGGCCGTCACCCACCCGCCCGCGGGTGTGGTCCTGCGCTCGCCGTTCACCGAGCTGGCCGACGTCGGCGCCCACCACTACCCGTTCCTGCCGGTCCGGGCCATCCTCACCGACCGCTTCCCGGTGAAGGACAACCTGGCGCGGGTGACCGCGCCGGTGGTGGTGATCCGCGGCGACCGGGACTCGGTCGTGCCCACTGAGCTCAGCCGTCAGGTGGCGGCCGCGGCGCCCACGCTCGTGGACGAGGTGGTGCTGACCGCAGACCACAACGACCCGGTCATGTTCGGGCCGCGGGTTGCCGACGTCGTCACGCGGCTCGCGGCGGGACGGCCCTGATCCGGAGACCCTCGATCCGCGTGCTGACCCGCGTTCCCGCCCGGCCCTGCAGCATCGCCTCGAGCTCGCCGAGTGCGCCGATGTAGGCATCTCCGCCCGTGGAGCGCGCGAAGGCGATGGCGGACTCCACCTTCGGCCCCATGGATCCGGCGGCGAACCCGTAGGAGGCGAGTTCGTCAGGGTGCGCCTCGAGGACCGCCCGCTGCTCGGGCATTCCCCAGTCGAGGTACACGGCGTCCGCGTCAGTCGCGATGACCAGCTTCTGGGCACCGATCTCCCTCGCGAGTACTGCCGCCGCGCGGTCCTTGTCGATCACGGCTTCCACGCCGACCAGGTTCTCCCCCTCGAACATGGTCGGGACTCCCCCGCCACCCGCCGCGATCACCACCGAGCCTCCTCCCAGGAGGTCCTTGATGGCCGCCGACTCGAAGATCCCCAACGGCTCGGGTGACGGCACCACCCGGCGCCATGCCGCGCCGTCCTGGCGGACCACCCAGCCGTTGGCCTCCGCGAGGGCCTTCGCCCTCTCCTCCGTGTAACCCGGGCCCACGAACTTCGTGGGGTTCGAGAAGGCGGGGTCACTGCTCGACACCTCGGTCTGCGTGAGGATGGTGACGACATGCTTCTCCAGCGGCACGAGGTTGCCGAGCTCCTGCTCGATCAGGTAGCCGATGATGCCCTGCGTCGCCGCCCCGAGGACGTCGAAGGGATAGGTGGAGACGTCGTCGTAGGCGGCCGCCTGCAACGCGAGCAGGCCGACCTGCGGGCCGTTGCCATGGGTGATCACGACGTCGTTCGTATCCGTCACGATCTTCGCGATCGCCTCACACGCGAACCGGACGTTCGCCCGTTGTGACGCCACCGTCATCGGCTCTCCGCGTCGTTGCAGGGCGTTGCCTCCGAGGGCGATGACGATTCTCATGGGATCCCTTCACTGGATGGGTCCTCGCGGCGGCGTGCCGGTGATAGGGAGATCATGCTGCAGGGGGACCGTTTCCGCGCCCGCTGGGTGGAAGATCGCCTCATGAACTCTCCCCGGGTGACTTCACCGTGACCCGAGCGGTGACCGGCGAGACGTGGCACGGAGCCCGCGCGGCACACGCCTACACTCGCGTCCATGACGCCACCGACGCGGCTCGAACGGTGGGAGCGGTACTCCGAGTGGCCGGTGACCGCGCTCGCGCTGCTGTTCCTCCTCGCCTACGCCGCGCCGATCATCTGGCCCGACCTGCCGGCGTCCCTGGTGACAGCGAGCACCGTGGTGCTGGTGGCGACGTGGGTGGGCTTCGGGCTGGACTACGCCATCCGGGTCGCGCTGGCGAGCGACCGGCGAGCCTTCCTCCGGCACAACCTCTTCGACCTCGCCGTCATCGTGCTGCCCTTCCTGCGCCCGCTCCGGCTGCTCCGGCTGCTGGCGCTGCTCTCCATCCTCAACCGGACGACGGCGAGCAACCTGCGCGGGAAGGTGGTGATGTACGCGGCCGCCTCGTCGATCCTGCTGATCCTCGTGGGCGGGCTGGCGATCACCGACACCGAGCGAGGCGCTCCCGGCAGCACGATCGAGAACTTCGGCGACGGCCTGTGGTGGGCGATGGCGACCATCACCACCGTCGGCTACGGCGACAGCTACCCGGTGACCACGACCGGGCGATTCATCGCAGTCGCGATCATGATGGGCGGCATCACGGTGCTCGGCATCGTCACCGCCACCATCGCCTCGTGGATGGTGGAGACGATCGGCGAGGAGGCCGTCGAGGAGGAGGCGGTGACCCGGGCGCAAGTCCAGGAACTCCACGAGGAGGTGCGGGCCCTGCGCAGCGAACTCGCGCGACTCGCACCCGGCGCGCCCACCCCCGGCGCCGCTCGGTGACGACTCACCGTTCGGCCGCGTCGTCCCTGTTCGCGAGTTCCTCGAGCAGGGCGAGGAGCGGTCGCAGCGTCTCCGGGTGGGCGAGCGAGTAGCAGCGCCGCGGCCCTTCGACGCGCACCTGGACCAGTCCGGCGCGCCGGAGCGCGGCGAGGTGCTTCGACACGGTGGGCTGGTCGAGCGCAGCACCCGTGCAGAGGTGCCCGACGTCGCACTCCCCCGCGGACATCGACCGCAGGAGCGCCCGACGCACGGGGTGGGCGAGCGCCCGGCAGGCCCCGGAGACGACGTCGGTCACTGGGCGGACTTGAGGTAATCGAGGGCCGAGAGGGCCGCCACGGTCCCGTCGGCGACGGCGGTGGTGACCTGCCGGACCCGGGTGGCACGCACGTCACCCGCGGCGAACACCCCGGGGACGCTCGTGCGCAACGACTCGTCCGTGACGACTTCTCCGCGGCCGTTCATCTCGACCTGGCCGGCGAGCGCCGCGGAGTTGGGGACGTAGCCGATGAACACGAAACAACCGTCGACCGGCACCTCGTGGACCTCGCCGGTCGCCTTGTCCGCGGTGCGCACCCACTGGAGCGCGGAGTCGCCTCCGAAACCCAGCACCCGCTGGTTCATGAGGAAGCTGATCCTGGGGTTCGCCGTCGCCTCGGCCACGATGTACGGCTCGGCCTGGAAGTGGTCGAACTCGTGGATGACGGTGATGTGCGAGGCGTACCGGCCGAGCGAGACAGCCTCCTCCAGCGCGGAGTTGCCACCGCCGACCACCGCGATCGGCAACCCGGTGAAGAAGTCCCCATCGCACGTGGCGCAGTAGGAGATGCCGTGGCCGGTGAAACGGTCCTCGCCGTCCACACCGAGCGTGCGCGGCACTCCTCCGGTGGCGATGATCGCGGCCCGTGCCGTGAGGCGGGTGCCGTTCTTCAGGGTGACGGACTTGACCTCGCCGGAGAGATCCAGGGACGCGATCCGGGCGAACGCCTTGATCTCGCAGCCGAAGTCACGCGCCTGCTGCGCCATCGCCTGCGAGAGTTCCCGGCCAGTGGTGGTGGGCACCCCCGGGTAGTTGGCGACGGCGTGGGTCAGCACCGTCTGCCCGCCCAGCGTGCCGGTGTCAAGGATCAGGACGCGCCTCCGGGCGCGCGCGGCGTAGATCCCCGCGGTCAGGCCGGCTGGCCCGCCACCCAGGATCAGGATGTCGTAGTCGGTCTCCATCGGGGCGTTCAGGCCCCGAACTTCTCGTCGAGGATCGCCGTGACCTGCTCCATGGTCTGGATGCTGCTGGTCGCGTGCACCACCTCGCCGTTCTTGAAGTACACGGTGAAGGGGAGGCTGCGGAAGGTCGCGGTCTGCGGGAGCGAGCGGATCACACGCGCCACGGGCTCGTCGAAGGCCATGTCACGGAAGGCCACGCGCGGGTACTCCTCCTCGAGGGACTCCATGATGTCGTACACCGGCAGGCACATGGGACCCATCCGGCCGCAGCACACCATGACGTTCTCGTTGTTCTCCAACACCGCGCGGAACTCCTGCTCCGACTCGATGTGCTCCAGACCGGTGTGCAACATCCCTGTGCGCTCCCTTCGTCCAGCGGCCAGCGGCCGCTACAGATGCGGATTCCTCTATATGCCGTTGTTGGCATATACCGCTGTCAGCCTAGCGGGTGAATGTGGGGTGTCAAATCCTCCCGGCGGGGAACGCGCGGGCGAACGCCACGAAGTTCTCGTCGTCGCCGAACTCCGTCGGGATGGCGAAGACCACGTGCTCGAAGGCGCCCCGGAACTCCGTGAGCGCGGCACGGAAGTCCGAGGCCGTCCGCCCCGGATCGTTCGCGAACGCCCCGCAGCCCCACGCTCCCAGCACCAGCGAGGTGTAGCCGTACGCGCGGGCCACGGCCAGGACACGGCGGATCCGCGAGGCGAGCAGGTCCCCGGACCGGGGCTGGCCCACGCGGTACGCGACCGGCGCGGCGCTCGTGATGACGCTGAGGAGCCACGGCTCGGGGAGGGGAGCGCCGTCGTCGGTCCGGAAGACGGGGACGCCGGGCGAGAGGATCACCCAGTCCGTGGAGTCCGGCTCCGGGCGCCGCAGGTGGGCGGCGTACATCGGGTCACCGTGGAGGGTCGCCTCCAGCGCGCTGGACCGGCAGAGCACCTCCTCCTGGGCCCGCGCCCCGTGCAACCACCCGCCGCCGGGGTGGATGCCGTTGGCGTAGTTCAGCGCGAGCGGGGTGAGGCCCAGGCCGGTGAGGCGGCGCGCCGCACCGAGCGTGGTCTCGTTCGTGAGCTCGACGAGGGTGCTCCCGAACCGCGGCGCCGGCGGCTCGGGAATCGCCTCCTCCGGCGGGATGCTGCGCGTCGCCGTCACCGCCTCCGCCACCAGCGGGCCCCAACGGACGGTGGCCCCCGATGCGTCCCGGTACGCACCCTCCTTCGCCGCCCGGTCCGCCTCCGCGGCGAGCACCTCCGAGTGGTGGGGCGTCATCCTCCGCGACTGCCCGGTGCGCTCGAGAGACGCGGTGTCATGGACCTGGTGGACGATCTGCAGCGTGCCTGACTCCATGCCACCACGGTCTCACGGCCCACCGACAGCCACGCCGCCGATCCGTCAGAGGGTCACGCCCACGTACTTCGTCTCCAGGTACTCCTCGATGCCCTCGAACCCGCCCTCGCGCCCGAGACCGGACTCCTTCACCCCGCCGAACGGGGCCGCCGGGTTCGAGATCAACCCGGAGTTGAGGCCCACCATGCCGGTCTGCAGGCGCTCGACCACGCGGAGCGTCTCCGAGATGTCCTGTCCGAAGACGTAGGCGATCAGGCCGAACTCGGTCGCGTTCGCCAGCTGCACCGCCTCGTCGGCGGTCTCGAAGGTCATCACCGGCGCAACCGGCCCGAAGATCTCCTCACGCACCACCCGGGAGGCGGGCCGTACGTCCGCCAGCACGGTGGGCCGCATGAAGAAGCCCTCCCCCGGCATGCGGCCGCCACCGGTGACCACGGTCGCGCCGTCGTCGACCGCCTCGGCCACCAGCGCCTCGACGTGGGCCAGCGCGCCGTCGTCGATGAGCGGGCCCACCTCGACACCGTCCTCCAGCCCGTTCCCCACACGCATCCCCCCGAGCCGCTCCGCGAGGCGACGGGTGAACTCGTCCGCCACGCTCGCGTGCACGAGGAAGCGGTTGGCCGCGGTGCAGGCCTCCCCGATGTTCCGCATCTTCGCGGCCACCGCCCCCTCGACGGCGCGGTCCAGGTCCGCGGAGGCGAGCACCACGAACGGGGCGTTCCCGCCGAGTTCCATGGAGGTGCGCAGCACCCGCCGCGAGGCCTGCGCGAGCAGCGTCCGTCCCACGTCGGTGGAGCCGGTGAAGGTCAGCTTCCGCAGCCGCGGGTCGGCGATCAGGGGCGCCATCGTGGAACCGGAGCGGGACGTGACCACGCAGTTGACCACGCCCGTCGGCACCCCGACCTCGTGCAGCACCTCCATCAACAGGAGGGAGGTGAGCGGCGTCGCGGACGCGGGCTTCAGGACGAGCGTGCAGCCGGCCGCCAGCGCCGGCCCGATCTTGCGGGTCGCCATCGCCAGCGGGAAGTTCCACGGGGTGATCGCGAGCGCGGGTCCCACGGGGTGCTTCATCGTGATCAGGCGGGACCCACCCAGGGGCGCGATCGCGTAGCGGCCGTGCACCCGCGCCGCCTCCTCCGAGAACCAGCGGAAGAACTCCGCCCCGTAGACCACCTCGCCGCGCGACTCCGCGAGCGTCTTGCCCATCTCGAGGGTCATCACGGTGGCGAATTCGTCCGCCCGCTCGATGATGCGCTCGTACGCGGCGCGCAGCAGTTCGCCGCGGTAGCGCGGGTCGGTGGCGGCCCACTCCTCCTGGGCGGCGACGGCGGCGGCGAGGGCGGCCATGGCCACCTCACCCGAGGCGTCGGCGACCTGGGTGATGGGCGTGCCGGTTGCCGGGTTGACGACGTCGAGCGTGCGCGGCCCGCCGACCCACCGGCCCTCCACGTAGTGGGAGGTGGGGAGCCTCGCGATCAGGTCGGACGTGTCGACCATGCGCTGCTGGACCTCAGCGGGCCGTGTAGCCGCCGTCGACCACGACCTCGGATCCGGTCATCAGTGAGGCGTCGTCGCTCGCCAGGAACGCCACGACCGCCGCGATCTCCTCGGGCCGTCCGATGCGCCCGATCGGGTGCATCTCGGCGAGCGCGGAGCGGTCGAAGTCCCCGAGGATCGGCGTCTCGATGAAGCCGGGGTGGATCGAGTTGACGCGGATTCCCTCCTTCGCCCACGCCAGGGCGGCGTTCTTCGTGAGCGTGCGCACCGCGCCCTTGGCCGCCGCGTACGCCGGGGATGAACCGAAGCCACCCGTGATGCCGAAGATCGAGGACGTGTTGATGACGGATGCGTTGCCGGAGGCCTTGAGGACCTCGTGCAGGTAGCGCAAGCCGTAGTACATGCCGTGCTGCGTGACGGCGATGGTCCTCAGGTAGGTCTCGTCGGACTCGTCCGAGATGGAGTCCAGGTCCCCGATCCCCGCGTTGTTGAAGAAGACGTCCAGCTTGCCCTTCTCGGCCGCGACCCGGTCCGCGACCTCCCGCCACGCGGCCGAGTCGGTGACGTCCAGGTGCACGTACTGGCCACGTCCCTCGCCGAGGGAACCGGCGACCTCCTGGCCCTTCTCGTCCTGCACGTCCGCGACGTAGACGAAGGCACCCTCCTCCGCGAGGCGCATCACCGTCGCCGCCCCGATGCCGCTCGCGCCACCCGTCACCAGCGCGATCCGCCCGTCCAGCTTGCCCATGTCTCCTCCTGTCGTCGTCCCACCACGCGCGGGACCTATGTCCTTGATACCCCCATCCGGTGTGACGTGCATCTCAGGAGGAACGCCCTCAGTCGGTACCGGCCACCAGGCGGTCGCGCGTCAGGTCGCCGAGCACCGTCAGGATCAGTGCGACATCGTCCGGCGGGTTCCTGCTCCAGGCGGCCTGGAGCGGGATGTGGAGCGCGGGGTCAAGTGGCAGGGAGACGAGCACCCCGCGTGCCTCCTGCTGGGCGAAGTCGGCGGGCACGAGCGCGAACGCCCGCGCGTCCTGGAGGAAGTAGGACCATGAGCCGGAGATCCGGGACGTGCCCATGAGAACCAGCGGCTCGAGACCGCGGGAGCGACACGCGTCCAGCAGGAAGTCGTAATAGATGGGACTCCGCTCCCGCGGCCAGAGCAGGAGCGGGACGTTCGCGAGCCGCCGCAGGTCGACGTGCGGCACTCCCCCAGGAACCAGTGCGCGATGCAGGAGCACGCGGATCTCGTCGCGGCCCAGGTCACGAGTGACCGCGCGGCCCGGCTCGCCGATAAGGTGTCCGATCCCGAGGTCCGCCCGGCCCGTCTCGACCGCAGCCAGGACCTCCCCGGTCTCCACCTCGAGGACCTCCATCGAGACTCCCAGGTCGTGGTCGTCGACGGCGCGGAGGATCTCGGGGAGCAGGCGGTTCACGATGCTGGGCGACGCCGCCACCCTCACCACCCGACGGGCCTCGCGTGCGGCGGCCCGTGCCGCCGCCCCGAACCGCTCGGCCTGTTCCAGGACGGCCGCGGCGTGGGGCCGCAGCACCTCGCCCGCACGGGTCAGGGTTGTGCCGCCCGCCGACCTGGCGAACAGCGGGGCTCCCACTGCCTGTTCGAGCCGACGCACCTCCTTGCTGATCGTGGGCTGCGCGATCCCAAGCCGTGCGGCCGCACGACCGAAGTTCAGCTCCTCTGCGACGGCGTGGAAGGCGCGCAGCTGACTGAGTGTCGCGTCCATAGCCATAGTCTATGGCAACTGTCTGCACGGTGATTGAGGTGCATCACCCGGCTCCGTAGCCTTGGGGGAAGTTCTCGACGAGGAGAGGAATCAGATGCCGACCCCCACCCTGCTGATCGCCGACCCAGTGCAGGAAGCGCTCGCCGATGGCGTCCCCGTGGTCGCCCTCGAGTCGACGATCTTCACTCACGGCCTGCCCCGCCCGCGGAATGTCGAGACGGCCCTGCGTGCCGAGGAGATCGTCAGGGCGGGCGGCGCGGTGCCCGCCACGATCGGCGTGGTCCGGGGCTGGCCCGTCGTCGGACTGACACCGATCGAGATCGAGGAACTCGCCTACGACAACCACGTCCTCAAGGCCTCGATCCGCGACCTTGCCCACCTTGCCGTGACGAAGAAGAACGCAGGGACCACCATCGCCTCGACGGCCTTCCTGGCGCGGGCGGCGGGCATCGACGTCTTCGCCACCGGTGGACTCGGCGGGGTCCACCACGGCGCCTCGGAGACGTTCGACGAGTCCGCCGACATGGTCGCCCTCTCCCAGATCCCGATCGTGCTGGTGAGCTCCGGGGCGAAGGCGGTCCTGGACATCCGTGCCACCCTCGAACGCTTCGAGACCTACTCCGTCCCCGTCGTGGGCTACCGGACCAGCCGCTACCCGGGCTTCTACGTCGCGGACTCGGGCTACGACCTGTCGGCACGCGTGGAGTCCGCCGCCGACGTCGCCACGATGGCCACCGCGCAGAAGGCCCTGGGGGTGCGCAGCGCGATCCTGGTCGCGAACCCGATCCCGCTCGAGGATCAACTGGACCCCCAGGAGCTCGACGTGGTGCTGCAGCGGGCGTGGGCGGCGGCCGAGGAGGACGGCATCACCGGGCAGGCCTCCACGCCGTTCCTGCTCGACTTCATCCGGATGGCCACCGCAGGCCGGAGCCTGGACGCGAACGTGGCGCTCTACGAGAACAACGTCCGCCTCGCGGTGGAGATCGCCACGGAGCTGCCCTGATGCTGGGGGTGATCGGCGACGTCGTACAGGACGTCGTCGTCTGGCAACTGGAGGAGGTTCGCCACGCCACGGACACGCGGTCCGAGGTGCGCATGACGCGCGGCGGGTCCGCGGCGAACGTGGCGGCCTTCGCCGCCCCGCGCTACCCCACCCGCTTCATCGGGTGCGTGGGTGACGACCTCGGCGGGCTCGTGCTGACACGGGACCTGGAGCGGCACGGCGTGGACGTGCGGATGCAGGTGCGCGGCACCACGGGGATGATCGTGGTGCTCATCGACCGGGCCGGGGAACGGCTGATGTTCCCCAGCCGGGGCGCCTCCACGATGCTGCAGGCCGTGGACCCGGCATGGCTGGACGATCTCGAGGTCCTCCACGTCACCGCGTACTCCTTCGAGGAGGGCAGCACCGCGGCGGCCGTGCGCGGCGCGATCCGCGAGCATCAGCGCCGCGGCGGGAGGGTCTCGCTGGACGTGTCCTCAGTGGGAATGATCGACCACTTTGGTGTGGGGGCGTTCCTCGACCTCATGGCAGATGTGCGGCCCGACGTCATCTCCGCGAACAGGGACGAGTCACGCCACCTCGGTCTCTCGGACGCCGCGCAGCCAGGCCCGAACCTCGCTCGCTTCGGCAACGCCGTGCTGCTGACCCGGCAGGGCAGGGAGTCGACCCACGTGTTTCGTGCGGGCACGCACCTGGCAGCCGTCCCCGTCACCGCGATCGAGCGTGTCCGGGACCTGACCGGTGCGGGAGATGCGTTCAACGCTGGCTTCCTCACCTCGTGGCTGCAGGGCGCGGATCTCGTGGCGAGCTGTCTCGCGGGCCACGCC
>DBQX01000131.1:176420-182639 GCA_002305415.1 Actinomycetales bacterium UBA1383
GTCGTGGAGGTGGTGCACGATGTCGTGGAGGAAGTACTGCGCCAGGGTGAGGATCGTGAACTCGGAGCCGTTCGACCGGAACCCGCGCCGCGCCTCCATACCGAGCGGAACCTCACGGAGGCGCGCCGCGAACGCGCCGAGGCTGACCGCGACGGCCGGCGCCACATGGCGCGGGTCGAGGTGGGCGTAGTCGCCGTCGAGCGCGGCCGCGTCCTGGTCCCAGTCCTGGAAGGTCGGGGTGTCCTCGGCGAGCATCAGGTCGAGGCGGGTGAGGAACACGCGGCCCAGGTCACGGACGTGGGCGGCGTACTCGGTGGGTGACCACACGCGCGGGCGGGGGCGGGCGCGGAGGTGGGCGGCGTCGCCACGCTCGAGCAGCTCCACCCACTGGCGGGCGGCGATGTCCGTGATGTCCGCGACCTGGCGCACGGTGAGGTCCCCGACGGCGACCCCGCACTCCGGGCAGCGGTGGTGCACCGTCCACGTCCAGTCCTTGGTGTCCTTCTCGGGCAGTTCGAGGTCGGCGTGCTCCATCGCCACATCGTGGCAGACGGCGGGCGCCGACGGGAAGATCTCGCCGTCACGGCGCCAGCACCGGGGCCCGGTCGATCCCGTACTCGTGCCGCAGGGCGGACAGGGCCGCCCGCCACCCGCCGATGCCGTGGACGCCCGGCCCGGGCGACGTGGACGCGGAGCAGAGGTACAGCCCCCGCCCCCCTGGTGCGCGCCACGGGTCCGCGGCGAGGACGGGGCGCGCGAGCAACTGCGGCAGGCTGACCGCTCCGGCAGCGATGTCCCCGCCCACGTAGTTCGGGTTGTGGTGCTCGAGTTGCGCCGCCGAGTGGGCCGTGGAGGCCAGGACCAGATCCCGGAAGCCGGGCGCGAACCGCTCGATCCGGGCGGTGATCGCCTCGGTCATGTCCCGGGTGGACCCGTGGGGCACATGGGTGTAGGCCCAGAGCACGTGCCGGCCCGCGGGTGCCCGGGTGGGGTCGTGGACGCTGGGCTGCGCCACGAGGACGTACGGCCGCTCCGGGTAGTAGCCCCGGGCGACGGCGCCCTCGGCCGCCGTCGTCTCCTCCCGGGTGCCGCCGAGGTGGATCGTGCCCGCCTCCCGCAGCCCCGCGGCGGCCCAGGGCACCGGCCCGGCCAGGGCGAAGTCCACCTTCGCGGCGCCGTCGCCGTACCGGAACTGGAGCAGCCGCCGCGCGTACCCGGCCGGAAGCCGGTCCCCGGCGATCCGCACCAGCGCGCGCGGGGTGGTGTCGAAGAGGACCGCGCGGGCCGCGGGCAGGTCCGCCAGCGACCGCACCTCGACCCCGGTGGTGAGGGTGGCGCCATGGGCTCGCGCGTCGTCGGCCATCGCGTCCGCGATCGCCTGCGAGCCGCCGACCGGGATCGGCCATCCCCCCACGTGCGCGGCCCCCGCGAGGACCATCCCTGCGGCCGCCGTGGACAGCGACGGCAGGGGCCGGATGGTGTGGGCGAGCACCCCCGCGAGGAGGGCGGGAGCCTCCTCCTCCCGCCAGCGCAGCGTCCCGGCACGCGTGCCCTGCTCCAGCACGCCGCGCACGATCCCGGGCAGCTCCCATGGACGGTCAGGGACAGCGTGGAGCGCGCCCGACACCAGGTCGGCCACCCGGTCCGCGTGGTCGACGAAGGGACGCAGGAGGGCACGCCACGCCGGTCCGTCCCGGCCGAGGCCGTCCGCCGTCCGCTCCAGGTCCCGCCAGGCGAGGGCCGCCCGCTCCGGGGTGATCGCCTGGGCGTAGGCGAGATCCGGGTTGACGAACCGGACGCGCTCCGTGAGCCCGAAGTCGCCGAAGAACCGGGACACCAGCGCCATCGGGTGCACCGCGGAGCAGATGTCATGCCGGAAGCCCGGCAGCGTCACCTCCGCGGTGTGGGCGCCACCCCCGAGGGCGTGGGAACGCTCGTAGACCTCCACGGGGACGCCAGCGCGGGCGAGCGTGACCGCGGCGGCGAGCCCGTTGGGCCCGGACCCCACGACGATCGCCCGGTCAGGCACGTCGCCCTCCCCTCACCGCGCGAACAGCACGTCCTGCCACGCCGGCCGGGCCGGCGCGGTGCCCGCGTCGAGGATCGCGCGCCACGCCTCGTCCGTGAGCCGCTCCCCGGTCTCGCTCGTGAACTCGTGGAACGAGTACACCGCCCCGACCGCCACCTGGAAGCCGTCCGTCCCGGGCACCACGACGAGCATCCGGTCGAACCGGCCGGTCGCGACCTCCAGGACCACGGTGCTGCCGTCGTCGCCGACGCCGGTCGCGATGTCGGCCACGATCGCGGCGTCCTGGTCGCGGTCCACGCCGCCCATGTCATCCGGATCCCCGGTCCGCATGGCGAACCCCTCGAGCTCGGCGCCGATGAAGCGGAGGCGCTCGTTGTCCTCGGCGGACGGCGCGTCACCCCCGAGCTCGGTCCGGGCCACCCGGGCGAGGAAGTCGAACAGCTCGATGGTGTCGTCGAGGAGGGCGGCCTGCTCGCCGAGGAGCCCCCGCTCCGCGAACCCGGCGCGCATCAGGCCGGCCATCGCGCCCAGCCGCTCGAACACCACCGGGTCGGGCTCCACCCAGTGCCGCAGGTTCGCCGGCTCCTCGAAGTCACCGCCCATCTCCGCGAACGCCTGCTTGGCGTAGAGGATCGTGTCGTGCTTCAGCTCGGCGTAGGAGCCGAGCCCGGACTGCAGGGCCTTGGCCGCCCAGGCCTCGCTGCGCTGGAGATCGGGGAAGGCCGTGCCCCGCTTGGCGAAGCTCGCCGCGATGGCGTAGAGCCACGCGTCGTAGACGGTGTTGCCCCACTCCTCGACCGGCCGGTCCGCCACCGCACCCGTCAACACTGCCAGCTGGTCGTCGTAGCCCGCGAACTCGCCGGCACCCGCCTCGGACTGGATACCCACGGCCAGCGACGAGCCCAGGACGGCCGCGACGTCCACCGCCGACGGGAGCGACCGCAGCCGCCCCTCCGCGTCGGCGCCGACATACGGCGGGAGGAGCTGGTCGAGGATCCAGCCATCGAGGACGAACCGGGTGCCCATCAGCAGGACGGACGCACGGTCGGCGTTGACGCGCACCTCCCGCGTCGTCGTCAGCCGGTCCACCACCGCGCCGAGGGCGTCGTCCCCGGCCAGCGATGCGGGGTCGTCGAGCCAGGAGGCGCTCACCGCGGTCGCGGCGTCGCCCAGCTCGTGCGGCCGGTAGTCGTCGGCCACGCCGACGAGGAACGACGTCGGCTCGTAGATCAGCTCCCAGAGCGCGAGCAGGTCCTCGTCCGCGACCAGCGGCCGGGTGGCGAGGAGCGCGAGCCGCATCGGGTCGTAGGTCTCCTCACCGGAGGGCGCGCCGATGGTGCCGGGCAGGCAGAAGCCGAGTTGCCCCAGGGTGGACATCCCGAGGAAGTAGCGGGTCAGGTCCGCGGAGCGGGTGTAGTGGCCGCGGGGCGTGAACATGGAGTACCCCACCTGGCAGCCGGTGATCGGCGACGCGGCCAGCGACGTCCCGCGGGCGTCGATGAGCTCCTTCTCCGCCGCCGCGAGCGGCCCCAGCTCCACGTCCTGGCCGAGCATCGCGGCCGCCACCTGGTACAGCTGCACCACCCGGCCGGCCTCCTCCTCCAGCTCCGTTCCGGCCAGTTCGATCTCCTGGTCCTGGGCGCCTTCCAGCAGCCCCAGCACCAGCTCATCCAGCGCCGGGAGCAGCGTCTCCTCCTCGACGGCGCGGAGCACCTTGTCGAAGACCAGGTGCCACACGTGGTACGCGGCGTCCGTGGTCACGTAGGAGGGGACGGTCGCGTAGAGGTTGTCGTCGTAGAGGAAGTGCAGCTGGCGGTAGTCCGCGGGCACCACGACGAAGCCCTGCTCCTCGAGCGCGGCCGCGACGCCCGCCTCGCCGACCTCGGACGTCAGGGCCGTGGCGAGGGTGACGTCGTCCAGGGACGCCGGGGTCACCGGCCCGCCGTAGGTGGGCTCGTCCGGGTCGAGGAGGGGAACGCCCGCGAAGGTCGCGAAGGCGGCCTGCGCCGTCGTCGGCAGCCCGGCGAACGCGGCCGGCGGGCTCGCAGTAGGCCTGGCGGTGGGGCTCGCGCTCGGCGACTCCCCCGAGTCGTGCGGCGTGCAGCCGACGGCGAGGAGCGCCATCGCTCCCGCCGCCAGGATCGCCGTTGCCTTCATGGTGTGGTCCTCTCCTCGGGAGTCCGGTTGATGACGACTGGTTCGGTGCGGCCGTCGCCGTTCACGTCGGCGCAGGCGGGGTCGCCCGCGCCCGGCAGGTCGGGCAGGCCGGGGAGACTGGTGAAGCCGAAGCCGCCCCAGAGGATGGCGCCCGCCGCGACGCGGTCGTGCGTGTCCACGCTCGACGCGAAGCCGAGCGCGAGGGCGCCGTCGCAGGCCGCGACGGCCGAGACCGGCCGGAAGAGCGTGCCCGCCACCCACTCCTGCGCCAGGTCGGGAGTGTAGAGGCCCAGGTGGAGGGAGCGGCCGGCGCCGTCGAGCTCGACCACCTCGGGCAGGAGGCCGCTCACCACGGTCTCGCGGAACGGCCGGCGGAAGACGACGACGACCTCGTCGGTCCCGTCGCCGTCGGGGTCGCCCGTCGTGGCCTCGACGACGTCGACACCGAGCCGGCGGAGGCTGCCCGGCTCCGGCGTGGTCGCGTCCAGCGGCTCGACCGGCCGGGCGAGCGACCACCAGGATCCGTCGAGGGCCACGGCGTCGCCGGCGGGCTGGCCCCAGGCAACTGAGTCACCCGCGCCCGCCTCCCGGAGACCGGTGCGGAAGGCGAGCACGCCGTCGTCGTCCGCCAGCGCCTCGATGACCAGGCCGATCACGCCGGCGGTCGCCGGGCCGGCGGAGAGCAGCCACCGGTGGGTCTCCCCGGGGACGTCAGCTCCCCACTGGCCCGAACCGGCGGGAAGCACGCCGAGGAGGACCAGGCAGGCGGCTGTGGCGCGCGA
The DNA here is from genome assembly GCA_002305415.1 of Actinomycetales bacterium UBA1383. Lineage (GTDB taxonomy): Bacteria > Actinomycetota > Actinomycetes > Actinomycetales > Actinomycetaceae > UBA1383. Next base: position 181,389 of record DBQX01000131.1, read on the forward strand.
TCCTCGCACACCTCGATCCTAGGCGGCGGGCGCTCGTGACCTGGACGAGAATGACGGGGTGACGACGACCCGGGCGGCGCTGGTGCTCGCGACCCAGCTGCTCGAGGACCACCCTGCGTTCGCGGACCCGGACGTCGAGCTGGTCCTGCTGGTCGAGGCGGCGCCGACATTCCGGCGTCGCCCCTATCACGCGCACAAGATGGTGCTGCTGCTCTCGGCGATGCGCCACGCGGCCCGACGGCTCGAGGAGTCCGGGCGCCGCGTCGCGCGCGTGGAACTCCGGCAGGGGTTGACGTTCGCGGACGGGCTGCGGACGCTCGTGCGCGCGCACGGGGTGACCGAGCTGGCGTGGATGAGCGCGACGGACCGCGGCGTCGACGCCCGCATCGAGCGGCTCTGCCGCGGCGGCGGGGTGCGCACGCGCCTCTACCCGGACGGCCTGTTCCTCACGCCGGCCCCGTTCCTCGACGACTGGTTCGCGCGGCACCCGTCGGCCCGGCTGGAGGACTTTTATCGCTGGCAGCGGCGCCGCACGGGGATCCTGATGGACGGGGACGCGCCGGCGGGCGGTCGCTGGAACTTCGACGCCGAGAACCGCCAGCCGCTCCCCCGCGGTGTCACGGTGCCGCCGCTGCCCGTTCCGGAGCCCGACGCGCTGACCCGGGCCGTGATCCTTGATGTGACGGAGGCCTTCCCCGACCACCCCGGCGACCCCGCCACGTTCTGGCTCCCGGTGACGCCCGACGGCGCCCGCACCTGGCTCGCGGACTTCGTCGCCCACCGCCTCGCCTCCTTCGGGCCGTACGAGGACGCGATGGCGGCCGGGGAGCCGTTCCTGTTCCACTCCGTCCTCAGCCCGCTGCTGAACATCGGGCTGCTCCGGGTGGACGACGTCGTGCGGGCGGCGCTCGCGGCGCGCGACGCCGTCCCGCTCGCCTCCCTCGAGGGCTTCCTCCGCCAGGTGATCGGCTGGCGGGAGTACATGCGGGGCGCCTACCGCGTGGCGCCGGGGATGCGGGACGCGAACCACTTCGGCTTCACCAGGCCGCTCGAGCCGTGGTGGTACACCGGGCGGGACCTGCCCGCCACCCTGCCGGTGCCGGTACGGACCGTGCTGGAGCGCGTTCACCGCTGGGGGTACGCCCACCACATCGAGCGGCTCATGGTGCTCGGCAACTGGTTCCTGCTGCAGGGCTACGACCCACGCGCGGTGTTCGACTGGTTCTCCGCCCTCTTCGTGGACGCCTACGA
>DBQX01000024.1 GCA_002305415.1 Actinomycetales bacterium UBA1383
GTTCTCCGCCCTTCAGGTAACTGAACTCGACAGCCAGAAACCTAGGCAGAGAGCGGCGTGCCCTCGTCAACGGCTCGCCAGAACACCCACGGAAGCGTCAGGAGAGCCCGAAATCGGCTACCGGCGTTCGGGGGTTCCAAGGTCGCGGAGGCGGTCGGCCAATGGGCCGAGTTGGTTGTCGACGATGTCGAGGACCAGGTCGCGATCAACTCGGAAGTATTCGTGCACCACGACGTTCCGAAGGCCCGGCGATCGCCGCCCACGGAACGTCAGGGATCTGGTCACGTGTCTCAGCAGGCAGCGCGCGCACCGCCTCACCAATGACGGCCAGGTTGCGCAAGACGGCGTCGTAGGCCGTCGCGGCGAACTCCCCTGACCGCAGGTGCGGTGCGTACGATTGGCAACGCTCGATCGCATGCACGATGTCGGAGAAGCGCTCCTGCTCGGGACGGGTCACACTGCCACCGCGTCGGTGAGGGCGCTGTCGGACACTTCCCTGCGGAGCAGGGTGGCGGTGACAACGTCGACGCGCCGGCCCAGGAGCTCGCTGAGCTCCTCAGCGATGCCCGCCACCCGCAGCAACTCGTTCCCTCGTGCGGGCAATAGGTCCACCAAGAGGTCCAGGTCACTGCTCGCGTTCGCGTCACCACGGGCCACCGAACCGAACAGCCGGGGATTCGTCGCACCATACCGAGCAAGGATCGCTTCCAAGGCACCGCGCTGCGCGGCGACGGCCGCACGCAGTGCGATGCTCTCGGACGTGACCGGGCTCATGCCTCAAGCGTAGGGGATACCCCCACGCCCACCCAGACTCCCAGTCCGCCGCTTCAACTGGTGCCATGCGGGGGGCCAGCACCTGGTCGCCCGGCAGGAGAAGTGCCGTGTTGGTCAGGTCGACGGCGAGGCAACAGGTGGCGGTGTGGACGTGAAGCGAGGATCTCCCCGACGGTGCGGTGATCGTGCCCCGCGTCAATGTTTCCCTGGCCCTCGTGCCAGAGCAGCGTGCGGGTGGGGATCAGGGTGGCCGTCTCCCCGACCACCGCGCGCGGGAAGAATCGATCCTGATCGCCGGCAATGAGGAGTACCGGAGTGCTAACGCCCGGGACAACTCCGCGGGAGTCGAACTCGATCCCAGCAGCCTCAACCAACCGGCGACGGCCGCCACTCCGGCAACCCCAAGGGCACCGTACCGGGAGGGGTGACCTGGATCCCTGGTCTTTGATTCGCACGGAGCCGACCAAACATCCGTCGTCGCCGACCGGCTGGTCGCATCCTCTTGTTTGGGTGGTACACAACCTCGCGTGTGGACAGTTTAAGCTCTCATGTTTGGGTACTGCCGTGGCTCGCATCTGGTAGTTTGGCGTCGTGGCTCTGGACGGTGTGCTCGAACGTAGGGTGAGCAGGCTTCTGGCGATCCGCGTGGTTGAGGAGCCAGTGATCGCCCTCCATGGTCCGCGGTCGGTGGGCAAGTCGACCGTATTGCGGATGTTCGCGGATGCGCACCGGGTCGAGGTTGTCGATCTCGACGACATCGAGGTTCGTGAAGCGGTAGCGGGGAACCTCGGGTTGGTGACGGGTGGACCCACTCCGCTGTGCATCGATGAGTATCAACGGTTGCCCGAGATCCTGGACGGGATCAAGGCGAGATTGAACCGGGAGGGAAGTCGTCCGGGCACGGCGGTGATCACCGGGTCCACGCGTCAGGACGCCTTGCCCGCAACGGCGCAGGCGTTGACCGGACGGCTGCACGCCGTGACGATCTGGCCGCTGTCGCAGGGCGAACTGGAGGGCGTGAGGGAGAACCTGCTGGAAGGGCTGCGTGCCGACCCCGACCGGGTTGTGCCGCAGCACCCGAGCTCGCCGACTGCACGGGAGAGCTACGTGTCGCGGGTGTGCGCGGGTGGTCTTCCGCTGGCTGTTCGCCGATCGGAGGCATCTCGTGGACGGTGGTTCGACGATTTCGTGCGCCAGTCGGTCGAGAGGGACGCCCTCGAACTCAGCCTGATCCGGCAGCGCCAGGCGATGGTGGATCTGTTGACCCATCTGGCGGCGCAGACGGGTCAGCTGCTCAACGTCTCGAAGGCGGCGGAAGCGGTGGGCGTGGACCGCAAGACGGCAGAAGCTCACTTGCGTCTGCTGGAGGACCTCTTCCTCGTCGTGCGGCTTCCAGCGTGGGGGAAGACCCTGCGATCGCGGGTCAGCGCGCGGCCCAAGGTGCTCGTGGTTGACTCCGGGCTGGCGGCCCGGCTGCTCCGAATCAGCCCCGCGAAGCTCACGACGTTGGATCCCGCCGCCCTCACCGACTTCGGCCACTTGCTCGAGACCTTCGTGGTCGGTGAACTGCGCAAGCAGGCATCCTGGCTTGACGAGCCGGTTACCCTCGGGCACTGGCGCACCAGTGATGGTGCTGAGGTCGACCTGGTGGTTGAGTTCGACGACGGCGCGGTCGTGGCTTTCGAGGTGAAGGCCAATGAACGGGCCACCGCTCCGGCCTTCAAGGGTTTGGAGCAACTCCGTGAGGCGCTCGGGCCGCGATTCCGCGCTGGGGTCGTGCTCACGACCGGGCGACGCTCCTACACCTACGCCGACCGCCTCCACGTCATGCCGATCGATCGGATCTGGCGCCCCGTGTCCCTCGACCAGACGGAGACCTGAGAAGGTGCCGCTCGGATCCGCGAACCGAGGTCAGTGGGGCCAACACGCTTGTGTCAGCACGCTTCTGCAACTGCTACCGCAACTGCAACCGCCGTTTCCGAAGTCGTTGCATGCGCGACGGCCGAATGGCCCGTCTCCTGCATCACCGCAGTTCACGGGCCCTCATTCATGGCGGAGGATGGGGGATTCNNGTTGACCGGTGTCGACGGGCGTCGGCCGACGTCTATCTGCGCAGGTCACGGCCACTGGCCGACGAGGACCGACGTTCCCCAACCTCGACGAACAAGAAGGAACTGCTACCCAAACTGCAACCGGTGCCAGCGACC
>DBQX01000063.1 GCA_002305415.1 Actinomycetales bacterium UBA1383
CCGCCCCGGCCGCCGTCGCCGCCGCCCTTCCGACTACCGCCGTCGTCGACCCGCTCCACGCCGAGCTGCTCGCCATGACCCGCGACCAGCTGATCGCCTTCGCGGGCCTGCCCGCCTTCCGCTGGGCGTACGCGCACGTCAGCGACACGCCACCGGAGGACGTGGAGGTGTGGACCGAACCGCACATCTGCGTCGCCCTGCGCCGGGAGGGGATCGAGTGCCGCTACCTCGGCGGCGGACTGGCGGGCTTCCTGACCGAGCCGAAGACCCTGCGGTGGCAGCGCCATGTGGTCGCCGCCGTCCTCGCCTACCAGCGCGCCGCCGGCGCCCCCCTCCCCGAGCCCGCCCCGCCCCCGCGCGGGGAGGCGGGCGACGCCAGCCTCGCCACCCGGCACCGCCTCCTCGAGGCGTCGCGCCGGCTCCTCACGGACACCCTCTCCGTGGGCGTCTCCCACCTGTCCCCGGCGATGTTCGAGCGGTACGAGGCGCTCGCCACGTGGGCCCAGGGCGCCGAGCTGTACCGCCTCGCCCTCCTGCTGCGGGGGATCGCCGACGACGTCGAGCTGCTCCTCGCCCGCTCGGTGCGCGCGGACGAGCAGCGGCTCTTCGAGAACGCCGCCCTCGCCCACGCGCTCGCGACCGCGCTGCAGGCCGCGCTGGATCGCGGCGCGGCGCCGTCGCACCTGGTGGGGCGGGCTCGGCACCGCTACGACTGGGTGGCCGAGCTGGAGGTGCTGGGCCTCGGCGGCTGGTCCTGGCAGTCCGCGACCGGGTACCACGGCCTCACCGCGCTGTTCTGGTCACCCGGCGAGCACCGCTTCCTCTCCTGGACCGATGCGCGCCCCACGTCGCTCGGCGCGTTCGAGCCCCGCGCCCGCTGGACGCGGGCCGGCCCCTGGCCCGGGACCGGCAGCCCGTCCAACACGCCCGGCCGACGGCTGATCCTCCGCGACGCGGAGCGCTCGGAGGACGGGCGGCTGTCCGGGGTGGATCGCACCCGCGCCACGGTCCAGGTGCTCACGGGGGCCGAACTGGTGGAGCTGCTGCCGGTGGCCGACTCCTGGGCCGTGCTCGCGCGGGAGCACGACCCGGCGCGCCGCAGCCTGCTCGCACCGCCGAGCCCGCTCGTCGCCTGGGCGGTGCTGCAGCCCGCCGTCTTCGGCCCCGCCCGCTTCGACCTCACCCGCCAGACCCTGCTCTGGCCGCTGCGGGACGCGACCGGGGCCACGCTGCTGGCCGAGGTGCCCTGGACGCCGCACACCGTGCACGCGATCACCCGCATCGAGGGCCTGGACCCGCCCCTCCCCGGCACCCTGCTCGTGGCCCGGCTGCGCGCCGACCCGAACGGGCTGGTCGCCTCCCCGCTCAGCCTCGTCCTTCCGGTGGGCGCGGGTCGCGAGGTGGTGGACTGCCTCCACCTCGACCCCCCGCCCCGGCCGGTCGTCTCCGAGATCGCCGCCGCCATGGAGCGACGTCGGGAGCCCCCGGCACCCGCCGCGGCCCCGCCGCCGCCGCCCGCGCCGCTGGTGGACCTGCGCGCGTGGTTGCGGGGCCGTGCCGAGCGGGGGGTGGCGGGCGCGAACCCCGCGGCCCTCCGGGTGGAACTCGCCCGCCACCACCGGGCCCTGCGCGCGGCCGGGCTCGCGGTCTTCGGCGAGCCGGACCCGGCCGCGGAGGCGGCGGAACTGCTGCTGCGCTCGCAGTTCCTGCTCATGCAGGTGACGGTCGCGCTGACCGGCGGCGACTGACCGTCCCCGCGCCGCCACTACGCTAGGTCCATGAGCTCGATCCTCTCCGCCGTCGCGTGGCCGTACGCCAACGGGCCGCGCCACATCGGCCACGTCGCCGGCTTCGGTGTGCCGTCCGACATCTTCTCCCGGTACATGCGCATGGCCGGCCACGACGTCCTGATGGTCTCCGGCACGGACGAGCACGGCACCCCGATCCTCGTGGCCGCCGAGGCCGCGGGGCTCACCCCGCAGGAACTCGCGGACACGAACAACGCGATCATCGTGGAGGACCTCACCCGTCTGGGGCTGTCCTACGACCTCTTCACCCGCACCACCACCGCCAACCACTACGAGGTGGCCCAGGAGATGTTCCGCACCGTGCGGGACAACGGCTACCTGGTGCAGCAGTACACCCTCTCCGCGATCAGCCCGTCCACCGGGCGCACGCTACCGGACCGCTACATCGAGGGCACCTGCCCCATCTGCGGCTATGAGTCCGCCCGCGGGGACCAGTGCGACTACTGCGGCAACCAGCTCGACCCCACGGACCTCGTCAACCCCCGCTCCCGCATCAACGGCGAGACCCCGCGGTTCGTGGAGACCAACCACTGGTTCCTCGACCTGCCTGCCCTCGCCGACCAGCTCTCCGAGTGGCTCGACGGCCGCGAGGCCACCGGCACGTGGCGCCCCAACGTCATCAAGTTCTCCCAGCACATCCTCGAGGAGATCAAGCCGCGGGCCATCACCCGGGACATCGACTGGGGCATCCCCGTCCCCGGCTGGGAGGATGACCCCGGCAAGCGCCTCTACGTCTGGTTCGACGCCGTCATCGGCTACCTCTCCGCGTCCATCGAGTGGGCGCGCCGTTGCGGGGACCCGGAGGCGTGGCGCCGCTGGTGGAACGACCCGGACGCCCGGTCCTACTACTTCATGGGCAAGGACAACATCGTCTTCCACTCCCAGATCTGGCCCGCGGAGTTGCTGGCGTACAACGGCCAGGGCCTCCGGGGTGGGGAGCCCGGCAAGTTCGGAGTGCTGAACCTGCCCACCGAGGTGGTCTCCTCCGAGTTCATGACGATGGAGGGCGCGAAGTTCTCCTCCTCGCGCGGCATCGTCATCTACATCGGCGACATGCTGTCCCGCTACCAGGTGGACGCCGTCCGCTACTTCATCGCCGCCGCCGGCCCCGAGAACCAGGACAGCGACTTCACCTGGGCCGAGTTCGTGCGCCGCACCAACGGCGAGCTCGTCGCCGCGTGGGGCAACCTGGTGAACCGCACCGCCGCGATGGTCGCGAAGAGCTTCGGCGAGGTCCCGGCCCGCGGGCCCCTCACGGTCCGCGACGAGAAGCTGCGCGACGACGTCGTGGCGGGCTTCGACGTCGTCGGCCACCTGATCGCGCAGCAGCGATTCCGGGCGGCGCTGGGGGAGACGATGCGGCTGGTCGGCGAGGCCAACAAGTACGTGGCCGAGACCGAGCCGTTCAAGCTGAAGGCCCCGGAGCAGCGCGAACGCCTCGGCACGGTGCTGCACACCCTCTGCCAGGCGGTCTCCAACCTGAACGTGATGTTCGCGCCGTTCCTGCCGCACTCGGCCAACACCATCGACGCGATGTTCGGCGGCGACGGCGCCCTCGCCCCGCTGCCCCGGATCGAGCACGTCGTGGACCCGGTGAACGGGAACACGTACCCCGTCATCACCGGCGACTACTCCGCCGTGCCGGCCTGGGGGCCGCGGCCCGTGACCGTGGGTGCACCGGTGGCGAAGCCGACCCCCGTGTTCACCAAGCTCGACGAGGCGATCGTGGACGAGGAGATCGCCCGCATGACTGCCCGTGGCCAGGCCTAAGCCCACCGGCTTCCCGCCGGAGGGGGAGGAGCTGCCGAGCGCCGTCGTCGACAACCACACCCACCTCCCGCTCGGGCCGGACGCCGCCGCCGACTTCCCGCAGGGCGTGGAGCCCCTCCCCATCGACGTGCAGCTCGCGCGGGCGGCGCGCGCCGGGGTGGTCGCGCTGATCCACTCGGGCTGCGACCTGCCGGGGCTCGAGCCCGCCGTCGCCGTCGCCCGCGCGCACGCCCCGGTCGCGGCCGCGATCGCCATCCACCCGAACGAGGCCACCCACCACGCCCGCGTCACCGACGTCGGGCCCGACGGCTGGGAGCCGCGGTTCCGGCCGCATCACGAGGTGTCGCTGGACGACGCCGTCGCGCGCGTCGCCGAGCTGGCGGCCGGCGAGCCGCGGGTGGTGGCGATCGGCGAGACCGGGCTCGACAACTTCCGCACCGCCGGCCGCGGCCACGCCGTGCAGCGTGAGGCGTTCCGGGCCCACATCGCGCTCGCGAAGGAGCTGGACCTGCCGCTGCAGATCCACGACCGGGACGCCCACGCGGACGTGCTGGACGTGCTGCGGCGTGACGGCGCCCCCGAGCGCACCGTGTTCCACTGCTTCTCCGGCGATCCGGCGCTCGCGGAGGTGCTGAACGAGCACGGTTGGTATGCGTCCTTCGCCGGGCCCATCACCTACAAGACCAACGAGGAGCTGCGCGCGGCGTGCCGTGCGATGGACCCCGAGCTCGTGCTCGTGGAGACGGACGCCCCGTACCTCACCCCGGCGCCGTTCCGGGGCAGGCCGAACGCGTCGTACCTCATGACGCACACGGTGCGGGCGGTCGCGGTGGCCCTGGGGATGGAGCTGACGCAGGCGTGCCAGCAGATCATGGCCAACACTCGGCGTGTCTACGGGGCGTGGTGGCAGTAGGGCGCTATCCTGCCCGCTTTCACAATTCCCACACGTGGTGTGAGGAAGTCCGCGTGGCAAGTGGGTGGAAGGAAGATCACATTTCGGTTACGGTCGAGATCGGCACCGTGACCCCTCCAGTCAGGATCCCCTCGTGACTCTTCGCCTTCTCTCCGTCGTCGCGCGCGTGGCGCTGACGGGTGCGCTGGTGGCCGGCATCGGGAGCGCTGCGGCGTTGCAGCAGTCCTCCGGCCCCGAACCCGTGGCTGCTGCCGCCCCCACACACATCGAGCCCTCCTCGCCCGCCGAGAAGTCCCTCGGGGACGTGCTCTCGTCCCGGTCGGAGTTCGCCGGACGCCTCCAGCTCGAACGTACCCCCGCCGTCACGTTCAACGTGGTGGCGGACGGCGCGACCGTTGCGCACACCACCCGCGCCGCGACCCTCGCCGAGGCCCTCGCCGAGGCCGGCATCACCGTGGACGGCGACGACGTCGCCTCCGCGGCCCTTGGCGCGCCCGTGCGTGCGGGCATGACCATTACCATCCAGCGCGTGGAGGTGACCGAGGTCAGCGAGGAGGTCGTGGATCCCCACCAGTCCACCCGCGTGAACACCTCCGAGCTGTACGAGGGGACCGAGAAGGTCACCACCGAGGGTGTCGACGGGCTGGCCCGCCACACCTACCGGGTGACGATGATCGACGGCGTCGAGGTCTCGCGGGAGATCCTCCTGTCCGCCGTGGCCCGGGAGCGCGTTGACGAGGTGGTGTCCGTGGGCACGCGGAAGAAGCCCGCGCCGTCCACGACGTCCGTTGGGACCACCGGCCCGATCTTGAGCGGCACCAACCGCGAGATCGGTGCGAGCCTCGCCGCGCAGCGCGGCTGGACCGGGTCCCAGTGGACGTGCCTGGACCTGCTGTGGACCCGCGAATCCAGGTGGAACCACCTGGCCGTGAATCCCTCTTCCGGCGCGTACGGCATCCCGCAGGCACTGCCCGGATCGAAGATGGCGACGGTCGCCGATGACTGGCGCACCAACCCGGCCACGCAGATAATCTGGGGCCTGAACTACATCGCCGGCCGCTACGGCACTCCCTGTGGGGCCTGGAGCCACTCGGAGTCCTACGGCTGGTACTGAGCTCGCCGACCCCGGCCTCCCTCGGGTTCGGTGAGACGGGACACCGATGGGTCCGGGATCCTCCCGACCGGACGATGATGTCCACGGGTGGGCGCCTCCTCTCGAGGGGGCGCCCACGGCCTTTTTGGGGGTGGCCTTCGCAGCGGACGCCCTGGCGGCAGGGCCCTCCACCACAGCGGACCCCACCCCCAGCGGACCCCCACC
>DBQX01000039.1 GCA_002305415.1 Actinomycetales bacterium UBA1383
CTCCACCGATGACGAATCGCTGAGAGGATGGGGGTTGTGAGATGAGACTTCGGGCGTTTGTCAGCAGTTTGGCCTTGGCGGGTGCTTCGGTGGCTCTCGTGGCGCCGGTTGCCCACGCAGATGGGTGCACGGGCCAGGGGTACGGGTACACCAATTCGACGTATTCGGTGTCGTATTCACCGGGCTGCAACACGCAGGCACGAATTGACCGGTATTACGGTGGGGTGGTCCACCAGTATTACGGTTCGTGGGGTTCCACTTCGTATGTGTACAACGCGAATGGGTACAACGCGGGGAACTACTTCCGGCTCGGACCGTCGGCGTGGATGCGCATTTGACGGGAATGGCAGGGTCGTTCAGGGGGGCGTTCACGCGGGGGCCGCTTGTCGCCGTCCTGGGTATGGCCGCTCTTCTGGGGGGCTGTTCGGGATCTGAGGAGAAGGCCGGTGATTTCGAGGGTCCGTATGGGTCGGAGTTGCGGGCCGCGTACGAGTCGGCGTCGGATCCCGCGGTTCGTGCGGTGTTGGAGGATGGGCGGATCACGCGGGCGGAGTATGACGCTGCTCTGCAACGGTTCGTCGCGTGTGCCGCGGATCGCGGGGTGACGGTGACGTTGGAGGAGGCGTACGGGTTGTACACCTTCTCCACGGTGGGGGACGCCACGGAGGTGCTCGATGCCTGCTCGCCCCACGTCGAGACGATTGCGGCGCTGTATGGGCGGATGCTGACCAACCCGGATAATCGGGACATGGACGAGGTGGTCGTGGAGTGTTTGCGGCGGGCTGAGGTCGTGTCCCGGGATTACACGGCGGAGACGTGGGTGGCGGACCGGGATGCGGGAACGCAGCCTTTCAGCATGGATGCCCCCGCGGTGATCCGGTGTCTGATGAATCCCCAGGCCGAGGGTTAGGTTCCATGTCGAATTCGGGGGTGCTGCGTGCAACGGTCACGGGGATCCTGGTGGTGGCGGCGGGCTTCGCAGGGTTCGCTGTCGGTGCGGCCCGCACCCCGCCGGACTTGCGCACGGACACCCCCCCGGCGGTGTTCCCGGTGGTGTTGGAGCCGTTCGATGATCCCCGGCAGGTCACGGTGGTCCCCGTCCCCGGGCCGGCCACGACGATCGCGGCGCGCCGGTCCGGCACCCTGACCCGCTCGGCGTGCCGGGTGGGGGACCGGGTGGTGTCGGGGAGTGCGCCGTGGGCGGTGGACGGCAGGCCGGTTCTGGCGTTGGCGACGGCGGAGCCCCCATACCGGGACCTGGGCCCCGGGGTCCGGGGGACGGACGTGGAGTCCCTGCAGGGTGAGTTAGTCCGGTTGGGGTACGAGGTCGCCGTCGACGGGGTGTACGGGCCGCAGACGGGCCGGGCAGTGGCGGGACTACGGGAGGCGAACGGGCTGGCCGTTGGGACGTCCCTGCCATTGGTGGACGTGGCGTGGCTGCCCGAGACTGAGCCGGTGATGGCCGCGTGTGCCCCGTTGGGTGCGGTGATCCCCGTGGGGGGTGCGCTGGGCGAGTCCCGTCCCACCCTGCTGGGCGCCCGGGTCGACCCGCTCCCCACTGACCTCGTACCGGGAGGCCGGACCTTGCAGGTGGATGATCAGAAGTTCCCGGTGGACGGGGCTGGTGAGGTGGCGGCGGTGGACCTGCCGGCCCTCGCTGCTCTCCCGATCACGGCTGCGGCCCTGGAGACGATGGACCGGGCCACCGAAGTCCCCTTGTCGGGGACGTTGGCGCTCACCGAGCCGTTGACCACCGCGACGGTGCCGGCCTCAGCGGTCCTCCACACCGGGTCGCAGGCGTGTGTCGCGGCCGGCGGGACGACGACGCCGGTGCGCGTCGTGTCCTCCACCTTCGGCCAGGCGGTGGTGTCCTTCGAGGACGGCGTCCCACCGGAGCAGGTGGATGTCGAACCGGAGGCGTCCCTGTCATGCGGCTGATCCTGGACGGACTGGGTCACCGCTTCGGGGAGGGTGCGTGGCTCTTCACCAGGCTGGCGGTGGAGTTGCAGTGTGGGGAGTCGTGCGCGGTAACCGGCCCGTCCGGTTCGGGCAAGAGCACCCTGCTCAGCATCCTGGCCGGGTGGCAGGCTCCCACCACCGGGCAGGTGCGCCGGGAGGACGTCACCGGGGTGTCCTGGGTGGCGCAGAATCCCTTCGGCGTGCCCGGCCGAACCACGCTGGATCACGTCGTGCTGCCGCTCCTGGCCCGGGGCCTCACCCGCAAGGACGCCGAACCGCGAGCCCGCGATACCCTGGGGAGGTTCAGGCTCCTCCCGGTGGCGGATCTGCCGTTCGGTCACCTGTCCGGGGGTGAGGCCCAGCGCCTCATGCTGGCCCGCGCCGTCCTCACCACCGCGACCCTGCTCCTCGTCGACGAGCCCACCGCCCAACTCGATCCCCACAGCGCGGCCACGGTGATCGAAACCCTCTCCCAACTCGCGGACACCGGCCGCATCGTGGTGATCGCCACCCACGACCCGCGCGTGGCCGCCACCTGCGCCCGCTCCATCACCCTGGGGGTGCCCGCGTGAACCCCCACGACCTCCTCGTCGAGGCCTGGCGCAACGTCAGCACCGGCACCACCCGGTCCCTGCTGTCCCTCGCGATCCTCGGGCCGCTCGTCCTGGGGCTGGCCTGGCTCGACATGGAACAGGTCGCCGCCGCGCAACGCGAGGCCGCCACCTACCGCGACGGCGGCGGCGCCACCTGGGTCCTGGCCAGCGACGGGCACGTCGACGGCGCCCGCTGCGAGGCCCTCACCGGGTCCCCGGGCGTCACCACCGCCGGAGCGATGCGCTCGCACCCCACCCCCTTCATCCCCCGGTCCACCCCCCGCACCTCCATCCCCGTGTACGACATCACCCCGGGCCTCGCCCACCAGCTCGACCCGGCCTACACCACCGGGATCGCCCTCGACACCGAGACCGCCACCGCCCTGGGGATCCGTCCCGGCGACGTGCTCCTGGGCCGCGACGGCAACGCCGTCGTCACCCACACCTACACCCACCCCAACGACGGCCGCGACCAGGTCCTGGCCTACGCCCTGACCCGCGCCACCACCCCCACCGGCACCTACGACCAGTGCCGGCTCGCGCAGTGGCCCCCCGACCCCGCGACCGCCTCCGTCCTCCTGCGCGCCACCCTGACACCGGGCGCCGACCCCGCCCGGGTGCGCGTCAGCCAACTCAACCCCCGCCTCGGCGACACCCTCGACGCCCCTCAACACTTCACCGACCGCCCCACCCGGCACGCCCCCCTCGCCGCCTTCGTCCTCGCCGCCGGCATCACCACCGCCGTCACCAGGCTCCGCCGCCTCGAGCTCGCCGCCGCACGCCACCTCGGCCTCAGCCGCACCGACGTCGTCGCCCTCCTCATCACCGAAACCACCCTCATCGGGATACCTGCCACACTGACCGCCACCACCGCCGTCGCCGCCTACGCCGCCACCACCCACCTCGACGGCCTCGCACCCTTCGGCCTCCGCGTCCTCGCACTGGCCCTCCTCGGCACCCTCACCGGAGCACTCCTCACCGCACTGGCCACCACCGAGGCCAAGCTCTACCAGTACTTCAAGACACGCTGACCCCCCGGCATCCCGCCGGCCGCGCGCTGGGCCGCCGCCACCCCTCCAGGAGGCTTATTCACAACTCCGCGCCCGTAGGCTCTCCGAGTTACTGTGGTGTGGGTAGCTATCGGGTGGCCTATTCACATGCTTTCGACGACAATCTCTATGCTCTGTGCCGATCCGGTGTGGGGACTCATTACGTCAACGTCTTTTCGACTGGCGGCCGGACGGCGGTCTGCCCGTGGAACACCCGCGGTCACGTCTATTGGGAGGGCGGTGCCTACACTCCTCGTTGGTCGACTATTCG
>DBQX01000098.1 GCA_002305415.1 Actinomycetales bacterium UBA1383
CTCGGCCCGGCGCTCGAGGCGTACGGCGCGGCGACCCGGGACGCCGCCACGGCCAGCGCCGGCCTCGCCCGGGAGGTGGCGTCCGCGCGTCGTCGCGGATGCGGGCTCGCCGACGCTTTCGAGGACGACGCGGCCCTGGGGGCCCTGCGTGACGGGCTCGTCGAGGAGTGCGCCGGCATCAGGCGCGCGCTGCCGGCGGCGCTCGGACTCGCCGAGGCGCACCAGGCGCAGCAGGCCGCGCATGCGCTCGTCGCCCGTCTCGAGTCCGAGCGCACCGCGCGCCAGGCGGACCTCGCGGACGTCGTCGACCGCCGCCGCACGCTCGAGTCCGAGATCGGTACGCTCGCCGACGCGCGCGCCGACCTCGCCGCCGCCTCCGCCGCACACGAACAGGCCCGCGCCCTCCGCACGGACGCCCGTACGCTCGCCGCCCTCCAGCGTGACAGGGAAGTGGCTGCCACACGCCTGACCGAGGCGGTCTCGGCGAGTCGTGCCGCGCTGGAGCGCGCCACCCACCTGCAGGGTGCCTGGCTCGACTCCCTCGCCGGGGAACTCGCCTCCGGCCTCCAGCCCGGCGCGCCGTGCCCGGTGTGCGGATCGGACGCCCATCCCCGTCCCGCCACCCGCCCCGCGGACGCCCCCTCCCGCGCGGACGTCCAGCGGGCCCGCGATCGTGCCGCGGCGGCGGAGGAGGAGGCCGCCCGGCGGCAGGCGGAGCACTCGCGGGCCGACGCGCGGGTGATCGACCACCTGGCACGCCTCGAGGGACGCGATCCGGACGAGGTGGAGGCGATCCACGCGGCCGCCGAGACCCGCCTGCGGCGCGCGCGCGAGGCGGAGGAGCGCACCACCGAGATCCGGGTGGCGCTGGACGAGCTCGCAGTGCGCGAGGCGTCGGTGCGATCCGCGCTCGCGGACGTGGCGGACGGGTTGCCCGGCGCGCGGGCGGGAGCCGCCGAGGCCGATGCCCGTGCCGAGACGCTGTCACGGGAGGTGGACTCGGCCCGCGGCAGTCACGCGACGGTGGCGGAGGCGCTCGCGGACGCGGAGGCACGCCTGGCGCACGTCACCGCCGTCCGGGAGGCCCGCGCGCTCGCCCATGCCGCGAGCGAGCGGCTGGAATCCACTGCCCGCCAACTCGCCGAGCAGTGCGCCCACCTCGGTTTCGCCACCCCGGCCGCGGCGCAGGCGGCAGCAATGGAACCCGCGGCGCGTGCGGAGGCGCGCGCACGGATCGAGGAGTACGAGGCGGACCGGGCGGCGCAGGAGGCGCGGCTGCGCGAACCGTCGATCGCCGGCCTGACGGGTGATGAGGATCCGCGGCTGGAAGAACACCGGGCGCGGGTGGCCGCCGCGCAGGAGACGGAGCAGGCGGCTGCCGCTGCCGAGGGCGACGCGCACCGCGTCCAGGAGACCTGTTCTGCCGCGCTGGCGGACCTGGGGCGGTCGATCTCCGCGTACCACGCCGCCGTCGAGGAGGCGTCCCCCGTGCTGCGGATGGAGCGAGTGGCGCGCGGTGAGAACGAGCGGCACACGAGCCTCTCCAACTGGGTGCTGCTGCGCCGCTTCGACGAGGTACTGGGTGCCGCGAACCGCCGGCTGGGGACCATGTCGGATGGACGTTACGAGCTGGTGCGCACCGAGGACCGCGAGAGCGGCCGGAGGCACCGCCGCGGCGGGCTCGCCCTGGAGATCCGCGACCACCACATCGGACGCGGCCGCTCCCCCCACTCGCTGTCGGGAGGCGAGACGTTCTACACCTCCCTGTCGCTGGCCCTCGGTCTGGCCGACGTCGTCAGCGACGAGGCAGGCGGCGTGGAGTTGGGGACGCTCTTCGTCGATGAGGGCTTCGGCTCACTGGACCAGACCACGCTCGGCAACGTGATGGAGGTGCTGCACGGTTTGGGCCGAAACGGACGGGCGGTGGGGATCGTCTCCCACGTCGGGGAACTGAAGTCGCAGATCGCGGAGCAGGTGGAGGTCCGTCGCCTGCCCGCGGGAGGCTCGACGATCGTGGTGCACGCCTAGGTTGGGCCCCCGCGACGCACAGGGTCCACGCCGGCGCGCGTCACCCCGCCCTGAGCTCGTCCGCCACGTGCTGCCACTCCGTGACGTCGAACCAGAGCAGGTCCCGCTCACCGGAGCGCTCGAAGGCATCGCCATCGCCGGCGGCGGCCGCCCCTATCTCGTCACGCGCAGCGTCCTCGTCGACGTGGAGGGACACGACCGCTGCCCACGGGACCCCCTGCGGTGCCAGGAGCGCCGACTCGATCGCCTCGGCCGGGGCCTCCGCGAGGGATCCCGCCTCGACGTCGGCCGCGAGGACCACCCGGCGCGGCACCTCCCCCCGCTCGCCGATGAGGCGGACGGAGTCGTCGGCCGCGGCCAGCAGCGCGACGAGCTCGAGGATCTCCTCGTCCTCGTCCGGCAGCGCAGCCCGGAGGCCGGCGGTGACGGCGTGGACCTGTTGTGGCCGCAGCGGGTCGGTACCGAGGTCGCGGGCGGTCGCCGGGATGTAGATGCGCATGATCCCAGTCTGGTCCCTCAGGCGGCGCCCGCCTGTCGGCGCGCCGAACGCCGCCGCTCCCGGCGCCGGGGCACGCCCGCCACCCGACGCGCGAGGTCCTCGAAGGCACGAACGGCCGGGGACCTGCGCGCCACGACGGCGAGGTACTCCCCCGCCATCAGCGCGGCGTCGAGACCCGCCCGGTCGTCGTCGATGAGGACGGGCTGGTCCACCCCGGCGAAGCGGGCCAGGGCCTCACGGACGGCGTGCGCGGGGGCAGGCCCACCAACGCCCGGCCGCACGCGGGTGACCACCACGATCTCGCGTCCACTCACGCGCGGCCTGTCCGCGAGCAGGGACACGAGGCGGTGCATCCCCACGGGGTCGGCGGATCCCACGATCACGAGGACGTCGCACGCGCGCAGGACTGCCTCCTGGGCGGCGTTGCGGGCGGGCGCGAAGGCCGTCTCGAACCCGGAGTCCTCCGGATCCCAGCCGCCCGCGACGTCCACGACGGTGAAGTCGTACCGCGCCCGGCAACGTCCGATGACGACGTCGAGACCTGCCGCCGGCACCTCGCGCCACCGGTCGGGGCGGGTGAGCCCGCTCATCACGGCGACGTTCCCGACGTCCAGCAGGCACACGTCCAGGGCCGCGTCGTCGAGCCGGCCCTGGGTCGCGGCGCGTACCGCGATGGCGATCCCGGAGGACTCCTCGAGCATCCCGAGCACCTGGGCCACACTGGGGGCCCTCGTGTCGGCGTCGAGGAGCGCCGTCGCCCCCCACGCGGAGAGCGAGTGCGCCAGGTTGACGGCGACCGTCGTCCGGCCGGGCGCTCCGGCGGTGCCCCAGACGGCGACCACCTGACCACCCCCTGACGGCGCCTCGAGGGGAGGTGGCGGAGGCACCTCCGCACCGCGCCGCCCCAGTCCCTTCACGGCGGCGATCACCGCGGCCGGGCCCGCGCCGGAGTCCACCGTGGCGTCGGCACCGAGCGCGGAGACCCGCTCCATGTCCTCCGGGCTGGCGACGCCCACGACCCGCACCCCCATGCGGTGGAGGCGTTCCACGAGGACACGGTCGATCCCGAGGTGTGAGGCCGACACGACGGCGACCGACCCGACCTGGGCACCCGCGGCGGCCAGCAGTTCCGCGGTGTCGCCGCACCGCCGGGTCACCGCGAGCCCGTCGGTGGCGTTCATCGCCGCGACGAGGGCGGGCTCCGAGGGGCCCTGGACGGCCAGGAGGACAGGGACGTCCACCTTCAGGCCCCGCCCCTGGGCACGACCACCAGCGAGCCGTCCGCGCTCATCGCCTGGAGCAGCGCGGGCAGCACCTCGTCGCCGACCAGCACCTGCACCGAGCCGAAGCCACCGCCGCCCAGCACAGACTGCTCCTCGACCACCGACTGCACGACCACGTCGCCGGCCACGATGTGGGCCGGCGTCGCCGGCGTGCTCGCCCCGGAGGGCGGGTCGGGGTTGAACCACAGGTCGACCCGCGCGCCCGCGCGCACGCCATCCGGGAGGCGCGCCCCGGCCGGGATCACGATCGAACGCAACGCCACCTCGTCGGCCGCCACCACGGCGGAGACCGGCACGAGTTCGCCTGGCAGCACCACGCGGTCCACCGTCGCCCCCAGGTCCGCGCCCGCCCCGAGGTAGGCGTCGGCCACTCGCGGCGTCACCTCCACGAGGGCGACGGCGTCGCGGAGCTCCACCCCGGGAGTCAGCGCCCGCGTCGCGGCGTACACGGGAACGGTCGCGCTGGCGGTACCCACCGCCCAACTGCCCAGGGCCACCGATCCGGCGACCAGGACAAGCCCGATTCCAAGTCGCGGGTCCCTCCACGAGGGACGCCTCATGCGTCGTGCGATGCCCACCCCTGCTCCTTTCGCCCCTCCAGTGTGCCTGCGCGACTGCGCCAGCCGGTTCGGCTGTCCACAGATCGGGTACGGCACGCCGATCCCGCGAACGCTCCGTGCCACACTGGTGTCATGCCTGCGCGATTCCTCACGCTCGCCGATGTGGCGGAGAACCTCGCCATCTCGATGGCGCAGGCGCGCGCCATGGTGCGCTCCGGCGAGCTGCCGGCCATCCAGGTGGGCGGCCGGAACCAGTGGCGCGTCGAGGCGTCGGTCCTCGAGGAGTACATCCAGCGGAAGTACTCGGAGAACGCGGCTCGCGTCGCCTCCGAGTCAGGCAGCGGCCCGGCGCTGTAGCGCGAACGCGATCGCGGCGAGGAGGGCTGCCTGGACGGCCGCCGCCGCCAAGGCCATCGGCACCCCGTCCGCGGCCACGCCCACCCACACCGCGAACGTCACGCCCAGGAGGAACCAGACTGCGGTCTGCTGCGGGAGGGGCGCCGGTGGGGCGGTCGCCGCCTCATGACGGGCCCGGGCCCCCAGCTCGTCCGTCCGCGCGAGGCTCGCGAGCCACTGCAGCAGGCCGACGACGGTGGCCAGCGCCCCGGCCGCCAGCCACCCCGCCCCAGCGGCGAGCCCCACCGACGCGCCCACGACCGAACCGATGAGGGCAGCGGCCAGGCCCTGCAGCGCGCCGAGGGTGGCGGAGGTCACGAGTTGCGCCCGTTCGGCACTCCACCCGCGGCTGAGGAGCGGACCAGCGAGGGCGTTCGCCACGCCGGTGCAGGCGACCCAGGCCGCGAGACCCGCGGCGAGCCCGAGCAATCGCTCCCGCGGATCCTGCCCGCCCTGGGCGAGCGCGCTGAACACCGCCACCGCGGCGACGAAGGCCGTGAGGACCCCCCAGCGGATCGTCCGGCTGCGGACGGCGAGGACGGTCTGGAGGCGCTGCTCCTCGGCGGACGGGGCCATGGGGAGAGTCTAGGCCGGGAGCGTCCCTCCGCCCGGCCAGCGCACGAGGTCGATCGCAGCGAGACGGATGGACAGCAGGGACCCGTTCTCCCGGCGCAGGTCGCAGTGGTCGGCCCCGACGGCGGCGATCCGGCCCGTCAGGTGCATCCCGCCGGCGTCGACCACGACGGGACTCCCCGCCCGCGCCAGGGAGCGCAGGACGCCCGCGAGGGACCGCCCGACCGCCTCCTCCGGCACGGCCACCCCGAGGGGACCACACGCGATGACGGCCTCCTCGGCCACCACGCTGAATCCGGCGTCGGAGCGCACGGCGAACCAGTTGGTCCCGGCGTCCACGACCTCGCCACCGATCCGCGTCCCGGAGCGGAGCACGACGTCGAGTCGCGCGCCGAGGCGGCCGCGCACCCGGTCGGCGACACGCACGGCGACGCGTTCGGCTTCCACGAGGTCGGGGATCTCGTCCTCGTCCGGGCCCCCCGCGAGTTGCCCCTCCAGGTCGGCGAACAACCTCTCCCAGCGCGCGTCCACGCCGCCCACCGTAGGGCTGTGGACCGCGCTGGACAAACAGCGTCATCCCCGCCATGCTGAAGCACACATGCTCAAACAGCATCCAACGGCATCATCTGCCATCAAAAGGGGGGCATAGTGACCAGTCCGATCATCCTGCGCCGGGACCTCACCAGGCCAACGTCCCCGCCGGTGACGGCGCGTCCCCACGCGGTTCCCCTCGCCGCCGCGGCGCTGGTGGTCTCCACCGCGCTGACCGCCGTCCTCGGCGTGCAGGCGGCACACCAGGCGCGCACGGCGCTGGACTCGCTCCGGCCCGACTCCGTCGTCGCCACCGTCATCCTGGGCGCCGGGACGCTCGCGGCGCTGTGGTACGCCGCCACTGGCCTGGGCCTGCTCGTCGCCACCGTCGGGCGCCGAGACCTCGGCGTGGCGTGCTGGGGGGCGCCCGTGCTGCGGCGCGTCGCGATCGGGACCGCCCTGACGATCATGTGCGTCGGCCCGGCGCAGGCCGCGCCACCCGACGACGTCGCATGGGGCTCCTCACACGCCGCGCCGGTTGCCGAGGTCTCCGCGCCCGCCCCGGCCGGACGGGTGACGACGCCGGACGCCACGCCGACTGCCGGGGTCTCCGCGACCGCCGCGGCTGCCCCGGTGACGACCCCGCACGTCCCGGTCCCGGCCAGCGAACCGGCGACCCACACGGTACGCGCCGGGGAATGCCTGTGGCGGATCGCCGCGGCGGAGCGGCAGGGCGCGAGCGACGCCGCCGTGGCCGCGCGGGTGCGCGCCTGGGTAGCGGCCAATCCCCGGCTTGCCGCCAACCCCGACCTCATCCACCCGGGCGATGTCCTCGTGGTTCCGGACGTGGCCCGGTGAGCGGCCACATGCCGCGCGCGGCCGTGGGTCCCACCCGCTCCGCGACGCCTGCCTCCCGGCCGCCGGACACCCGGCCGCCGGCCGGGCCGGGCCGGGGGGCCGCGCCACGCTGGGATCCCGTCCGCTTCCGGAGCGCCACGCGCGAGGCACCGGCTCAGGAGAGCCCGCCAGCGCCCGCACAGGCACCAGCGCCCGCACTGCCGGAGCCCGGGCAGTGGGCCGCCGTGATCACCCAGGCGGCGATCGAGGCCCTGCTCGGTGTCCGGCCGGTCCAGCAGCTCTCGCGCTGGCTCGCGACGCCCGTCTACCAGGCCCTCGCCCGGCGGGCCGGGCTCGCCCAGAGGGTGGGCGGCACCGCGACGTCAGCGCGGGTGCGGGTGCGCTCGGTCAGGGTCTCCGCCGTCGATGACGCGCGGACGGAAGCGTGCGTCACGGTGCACGACGGACGACGGGTCCGCGCGGCGGCCCTCCGGATCGAGCTGTTCCGGGGACGCTGGCTGGTGACCGCCCTGGAGATCGGCTGAGCCCCGGACCCGAGCCAGCAGGTCGGAGAAGTCCGCCGCGGGGGCGAACTCGTCGACGGGTGTGCGGGCGGGACGTCCGGCGAGGACCGCCGCGAACTCCGCGGCGGCTCGTTCGATGCGCTCCGGCAACGGGCGGACGTCATCCGCGGTGGCGCCCCAGTCCGCGGTCGCGGCGAACACCGCCGTGGGCAGGACCTCGGCACGAAGGTGCGCGAAGAGGGGACGGAGCGCGAAGTCGATCGCGAGGGAGTGCCTCGCGGTGCCGCCCGTCGCCCCGAGCAGGACGGGCATCCCCCGCAGCAGGCCCTCGGGCAGCACGTCGATGAACGACTTGAAGAGCCCCGCGTACGAGGCGTTGTGGATCGGCGAGAGTGCGATGACGCCGTCGGCAGCCGCGATCGAGTCGGTGGCGGCCCGCAAATCGGCGGGCGGGAAGGACGTCATGGCCTGCAGGATCCCCGCGCCGTGGTGGCGGACCTCGACGACGGTCACCTCGGCGGTCTCCCCGCGCTCTCGCAACGCCCGCCGGGTGGCCTCGACGAGGCGCTCGGCGAGCAGGGAGGTCGACGACGGCTCCCTGAGCCCGCCGCTGATGACGGCGATCCGGCGTGTCATCGCGCGGCCACCCGCAGGGCGTTGCCATCCTCGGCGCGAGTGCCCGTCCAGCGGTCGACGCGCTCGGCCGCCACCGTCCCGCTGCCACCGCGGGCGAGGACGCGGGCGGCGTGGGTGGGTCCGTCCGGCACGTCCGCCGGGCGGGCGGCGTCAAGCTCGCGCCGCAGCACCGGCACCACCTCGCCACCCAGGATCTCCAGCTGCTCGAGGACCGTGGCGAGGGGGAGGCCGGCGTGGTCGATGAGGAACAGCTGGCGCTGGTAGTCACCCACGTGCTCCCGCATGGCGGCGTAGCGGTCGATGACCTGCTGCGGCGAACCCACGGTGAGCGGGGTCTCCGTGGAGAAGTCCTCGAGCGAGGGCCCTCCCCCGTACACGGGGGCGTGGTCGAAGTAGGGGCGGAACTCGCGGACCGCGTCCTGCGACCGCGGCCGCATGAACACCTGGCCCCCGAGCCCGACGATCGCCTGGTCCGCACGCCCGTGGCCGTAGTGCTCGAAGCGCTGACGGTAGAACTGCACCATCCGCCGCGTGTGGGACATCGGCCAGAAGATGTTGTTGTGGAAGAAGCCGTCGCCGTAGTAGGCGGCCTGCTCGGCGATCTCCGGGCTGCGGATCGACCCGTGCCAGACGAACGGCGGGACCCCGTCGAGCGGCCGGGGGGTGGAGGTGAAGCCCTGCAGCGGCGTCCGGAACCGGCCGGACCAGTCCACGACCTCCTCGTCCCAGAGGCGGCGGAGGAGCGCGTAGTTCTCGATGGCCAGCTCGATCCCCTGCCGGATGTCCTTGCCGAACCACGGGTAGACGGGGCCGGTGTTGCCACGCCCCAGCATGAGGTCGGACCGGCCGTCGGCCACGTGCTGCAGCATCGCGTAGTCCTCGGCGATCTTGACCGGGTCATTGGTGGTGATCAGGGTCGTGGCAGTCGAGAGGATGATCCGCTCCGTGCGGGCCGCGATGAAGCCGAGAGTCGTGGTGGGCGAGGAGGAGAAGAAGGGCGGGTTGTGGTGCTCGCCGAGCGCGAACACGTCGAGACCGACCTCCTCGGCCTTCACCGCGATCTCGATGACCGCCTTGAGACGCTCCCGTTCGCTGGGCGTGCGCCCCGTCGTCGGGTCCGTGGTGATGTCACTGACGGTGAAGACTCCGAACTGCATGGTCCGAGCCTACGCGTAGTTGAAGCTTCAATCAACAGCGCGCGTCAGTTCTTGCCCTTCTTGCGCTGCGCCGCCCGCCGCGCGGCCCGGTTCTGGCCGGTCGCGGCTGCCACGGCGGCGGCGGCACCGGAGCCCGCCGCCGGCT
>DBQX01000040.1:0-7998 GCA_002305415.1 Actinomycetales bacterium UBA1383
GAACTGCTGGAGACGCTCGGCGGGGGTGGCTTCGGCGCGATGATCCCGGACCCGACGTGGGTGGACTCCTACGCGCAGTGGACGAAGAACCTGACGCAGCTGGTCACGATCGCGCTCCTCATCGCCCTCGGCGGCGCCGTCTCGAGCGAGAAGCGCGCCGGGACCGCGGTGATGGTGCTGACCAAGCCGGTCTCTCGGGCGGCCTTCGTGGCGTCCAAGTTCCTCTCGACGGCGGTGCTCCTCGTCGGGGCCACCCTCGTGGGGATGGTGGTGACCTGGGGGGTCTCGCTCATCTTCTTCCCCGACGCCCCGTTCGGAACCCTGCTGGCCGCCACCCTCGCCTGGCTGGTGTTCGCCCTCCTCCTGGTGGCGGTGGTGATCGCGGCCTCGGCGGCGGTCGACTCGGGCGCCGGGGCCTCCGGCATCGGTCTTGGCTTCTTCCTGCTCCTGACGATCGCGGGGCTCTGGGGCCCGATGGTGCGCTGGACACCTGCCGGGATGGTGAACGGGCCCGTCACCGTGGGCGCGGGGATCGACGTCGACCTCACGTGGCCGCTGCTCACCTCCGTGCTGCTCACGGGCGTCTTCCTGGTGGTGGCGGTGCGGGTGTTCGAGCGCCGGGAACTGTAGCGCCCTGGGCGTTGTCGCGCCCGGGTATGGCGCAGGTTACAGGTTGGGGGCATAATCGCCCGATTGGACGCCGACAAGGAGGGGCCATGACCATCCGACTCAACCCGTACCTCTCGTTCCGCGACACCGCCCGCGAGGCGATGGAGTTCTACCGGTCTGTCTTCGGCGGCACCCTCACCATCAGTACCTTCGCGGACTTCCAGGCGAGCGAGGACCCGGCTGAGGCGGACAAGGTGATGCACGCCATGCTGGAGACACCCCACGGTCTCGTCCTGATGGCATCCGACACCCCGAACCGGGAGGAGCTGACGCCCGGCTCCAGCGTGACCGTCTCGCTCAGCGGGGACGACCCCGAGTTGCGCACCTTCTGGGACCGTCTCGCCGACGGGGCCGCCATCACCATGCCGCTCGCCGACTCCCCGTGGGGCGACAGCTTCGGCATGCTGATGGACCGCTTCGGGACCTCGTGGATGGTGAACATCGCCGCGTCGTCCGAGCCGTGACCTCGGCGCAGGACGGCGCGGAGCGGGTGCTCCTCGCTGTCCGACTCATCCCTGCCGGGCAGGTCGCATCCTACGGGGCGATCGCGGCCATCACGGGCACCTCACCCCGCCAGGTCGGCCGGATCCTGCGCGAGAGGGGTGGGGCGGTGCCGTGGTGGCGTGTCACCTCGCGCGACGGTGGTCTTCCGGGTCCACTGCTCGCCGAGGCCCGCACTCATTGGGACGCTGAGGGCATGCGGCTCACACCGGACGGCGGGCGATGCCGCATGGCCCTGTGCGGCACCGATCTCGACGCCCTCGACGCCGCCTTCCGCAGCGAGGTCCACGGTGCGCACCGGCAGAGTGAGGCCGGCCCCGATCTCCCCCACTGACCTATTGCAAACAAACCTTTGCAAAGCTATCTTTGCATCCATGCATGACGCGGACATCACTGCGGCCAGCGCCGACACCTTCAAGGCCATGGCCCACCCCCTCCGGATCCGGCTGCTGGAATTGCTGGCCGGCACCCCCATGACCGCGAGCATGCTCGCCTCACACACCGGCGAGTCCACCGGCTCCACCAGCTACCACCTCCGCCAGCTCGAGCGGCACGGCCTGATCCGCGAGGACACCGGACGCGGCACCAGGCGGGAGCGCTGGTGGGTCGCCGCCGGGCCGCAGGCCCTGACCCCCGAGGTGCTCCGCGCGGACCCCACCTCCGCCCGCGTGGTCGGCGAGTCCCTGATCGGGCGCTGGAACAAGCAACTCGCCGACTTCTACTGGGCCGTGGTGGAGGACCACGTCCCCCGCGAGATCGCGGACGCCTCCGGCATCCAGCGCGGCCGCCTCTACCTCACCACGGACGAGATGTCCCGACTGGGCGACGAACTCACCGACGTCATCCGCCGCTGGCGCGCCGACCCCGCCCACACCGATCCCACCCGCCCGGGCGCGGTTCCCGTCATCGCGCAGCTCGCCGTCATCCCGGACCTCGAGGAGCTCGCATGACCGCCACCCGCCGCGACGACGCCGCCTCCGCACCAACCGCCTCCGCACCAACCGCCTCCGCACCAACCGCCACGCCCACACCCCGGCGCGCCGGCCTGGGACGCCCATTCGCCACCCTCGTCACCGGTGTGCTCACCTCCAACGCCGCCGACGGCTTCCTCTACTTCGCCGCCCCGCTCCTCGTCCTCACGATCACGAAGGACCCCGTGGCCGTGGCCGCCACGGCGGCGGTGATGCAGGCGGTCCCCGCGCTGTTCGGCGTGATCGCCGGATCTCTCGCCGACACCCGCGATCGCCGCCTCCTCATGATCACGACGGCGCTCGTGCGCGCCGTCGTCCTGGCAGGACTGCTCGTGCTGCTCTGGAACGACGCCGTCACCCTGCCCGCGCTCTTCGTCGCCCTCGCGCTGTTCGCGGCGGCCGAGCTGACCTTCGACATCGCCTCCACCGCCTCCGTGCCCGACGTCCTGAGGGACCTCCGCGGGCTCGAACGCGCCCACGGCGTCATCGGTGCGGGCCAACAGGTGCTGCAGGGTTTCATCGTCGGGCCGCTCGCCACCCTGTTCTTCGCGTGGTCCGCGCAGCTGCCGTTCGCGATCGCGGCGGCGATGGTGGTGGCGAGCGCCGTCGCCGTGACCGCCCTGCGGCGCATGCTGACGCCGGACGCGGCCACGGCAGCCCCCACACCCACCGATCCCGCACCCACGGCAGCCCCCACACCCACGCCGGCCGAGCCGGCCCTCACCTTCCGCGAGCGTTTCGCAGGCGGCGCCGTCGAGGTGTGGACCCGCCCGCCGCTCCGCCGCATCGTGGTCTTCTCGATCGTGATCGGCATCCTGGCGGGATTCGGGCAGGCGGCCTACGCCTACTACATGGTCGAGTTCCTCGGGGTCTCGGAAGCGGTGCTGGGGCTCGTGTTCATGGCGCTCGGGGTGGGAGGGGTGCTCGGGTCGGTGTCCGTGCACCGCCTCGCCGCCCGCTACGGGCGACGCCGCACGATGCTCGGCGGCGTGATCCTCCTGGCCGTGGGCTTCGCGGTGGTGGGGGCGGCACCGGTCGGCCGGTGGGCGCCGTGGGTCGCCGCCCTGGGCTTCTTCGCCGCCGGGCTGGGTTCGGGCTGGTGGAACGTGCTCGCTGTCGCGGCGCGCCAGCGGATGGTGCCCAGCGACAGGCTGGGCCGTGTCAGTGGCTTCGTCACCACGGTGTACGCGTTCGTCCTCCCGGTCGCGGCGATGCTCGGCGGCTGGGTCACCCGCCTCGACCCACGCCTCCCGTGGTACGTCACCGCGGCGGGCAGCGTGGCGGTGGTCGTGCTCATGGGCGGGATGATGCGCGCGGTCGACGACGTCGCCACCTCCCCCTCAACGTTCGCGCCCTCCAGCGAGTCCCCCCGCACCTCCCCCAACCCCGCCGAGGAGAGCCCGCGCGCATGACCGAACTCGCCCTCCTCCGTGTGGTCGCCCAGAGACTGGCCGGGCCTCGGCCGGCCAGCCCGGCCGACGCCGTCGCCCACCTCAGCGCCCTGCAGGGGCAGGACCTCGCGGGGGCGGTGCGCTCGGTGGCGCTGCGGGTGGCGGCGCCGGCCGACCCACCCACGCCGGGCCTCCACACACCGGAAGTGCTTGAGTCCCTGGCGAGCGGCGCCGTCGTCCGGTCGTGGCCGATGCGCGGCACGCTCCACCTCGTCGCCGCCCGGGACCTCGCCTGGATGCTGTCCCTGACGCGCCACCGGATGGAGGCCCACTCCGCGCGCCGGCGGGAACAGCTCGGCCTCGACGACGCCGCCGTCGCCCGGGCGCGCGACCTCGCCGAGGCCGCTCTCGCCGACCGGCGCACCCTCACGCGCGCGGAACTGCTGGCCGTCTGGGCGGAGGCCGGCCTCCTTCCGACGCCCGGCCGCGCGTACCACCTGATCGCGCTGCTGGCGATACGGGAGGTGCTCATCCAGGGGCCCCCGCACCCGACGCGCCCGTCCGAGCAGCTGTTCGCCGCCTTCGGGGACTGGATCCCGAACCCGCACCGGCTCGACCCGGACGAGGCCCTCGCCACGTGGGTCGCGGATTACTTCCGCGGGCACGGCCCGGCCACCGTGCAGGACTTCGCCCGGTGGACCGGTTTGCCAATCAGGGAGGCCCGGCGGGGGCTGGGCGCGGCCCTCGCCGAGCGGCGGCCCGGGCACGGGGAACTGGCG
The DNA here is from genome assembly GCA_002305415.1 of Actinomycetales bacterium UBA1383. Lineage (GTDB taxonomy): Bacteria > Actinomycetota > Actinomycetes > Actinomycetales > Actinomycetaceae > UBA1383. The sequence goes on from DBQX01000040.1 coordinate 4,312, forward strand.
CGCGTCGTCGTCGACGACACCGAGTACTGGCTGGACGCCGCGACCCCCGACCTCCTCGCCACCCACCGCCGCGACGCGGAGGCGATGCGGCTCCTGCCCGGCTTCGACGAGCTGCTCCTCGGCTACGCGGACCGCACCGCCACGCTGCCGGCACGCTGGGCGGAGGCCGTGGTGCCCGGGAAGAACGGGATGTTCCTGCCGACGGTGCTGCACCGCGGCGTGGTGATCGGCACCTGGGCGCGCCACCCCCGCGCCGTCCTCGCGACGCCGTTCACCCGCTTCACCCGCGAGCAGGTGGCCGCCCTCGCGCGACTGGGGGCGGACGTCGGGGACGCCGCCCTCAGGCCAGGTGGCGCAGCACCGCCGCGGCGAACTCCGCCGGCGACTCCACGCAGGTGAGGTGCGCTCCCGGCACCTCGGCGTAGGACGCGCCCGGGACGCCGTCGGCGATGACGCGCAGGACGTCCGGGGCGGTGCCGTGGTCGTCCGGCGACGCGATCGCGAGCGTGGGGGCCGCCACCTCGCCGAGCCGGCCCCGGAGGTCCGCGTGCGCGAGGGCCATGCAGCAGGCGGCGTACCCCGCGGGATCGTTGGCGAGGAAGTCGGCCCGCAGTTCGGCGCGCACCTCCGGGTGGGCCGCCGCGAAGGCAGGGGTGAGCCAGCCGCCGATGACGGCGTCCGCGATCGCCTCCAGCCCGCGCGTGCGCACCGTCTCCGCGCGCTCCGTCCACGACTCCACCGTGCCGAGCCGCGCCCCCGAGTTCGCCACGACCAGCCGGTTCGTCCGGTCCGGGTGCAGCAGCGCGAACGCGAGCGCGGTCTGCCCGCCGAGCGAGATGCCCGCGACGTCCGCGCGGTCCACCTCCAGTTCGTCCAGCACGACGGCGACGTCCCCCGCCAGGTCCGCGATCGTCCAGTCCCCGGGCGGGGTGGTGGAGTGTCCGTGGCCGCGGGTGTCGTAGCGGACCACCCGGCGATCGGCGACGAGGTGCGGCAGCACACGGTCCCACAGCTCGAGCCGGGAGCCGAGGGACCCCGAGAGGAGCAGGACCGGGGCATCGTGTGGTCCGTCGACGGCATAACGCAGCGCGTGGGTCTGGGTACGAGCGGTCGGCATGGCCACCACAATAGGTGGGAGGAGGTTGCCATGCCCGGCGTCCAGCGCACCGTCACGCTCCGCTTCCTCGCCGCACCCATGGACGCGAACGAGCGCGGCGTCGTCGGCGGCGGCACGGTGCTGGAGTGGATCGACAAGGCCGGGTACGCCTGCGCCGTCGGCTGGAGCGGCACCTACTGCGTGACCGCCTACGTGGGACACATCGAGTTCCGCAGGCCCATCCCGGTGGGCTCGCTGGTGGAGATCACCAGCCGGATCGTGCACACGGGGCGCACCTCCATCCACATCGAGTGCACCGTGGCGAGCGGGGATCCCCGGGAGCCGGCGCTCGCCGTCAACACCCAGTGCGTGCTCATCTTCGTGGCCATGCACGACGGCCGCCCCACCCCCATCCCCGAGTGGCGGCCGGAGACCGAGGAGGACCGGCTCCTGCAGGAACGGGCCGTGTTCCGCATGGAGGGACGCAAGGCGATCGAGGCGGACATGGCGCGCCAGCGCTACACGGAGGCCACGGAGTCGTGGCGGCAGGTGCTGCGGTTCCTGGCGGCGCCGTCGGACGTGAACTGGGGCGGGAAGGTCCACGGCGGCAGCGTGATGCGGTGGATCGCCACCGACGCGCGGCTCGTGGCCGAGACCTGGCAGCGCGGGCCGGCGGTGGCGGTGTTCGGCGGTGGGGTGCGGTTCTACCGGCCGCTGCTCATCGGGGACCTGGTGGAGGTGGAGGGCCGGCTGATCCACACGGGGAGCACGTCGATGCAGATCTCCGTGCACGTCCGGTCCGGGGATCCGACGTCCGGTGAGCTGCGCCTGACCACGCACTGCGCGATGGTGTACGTGGCGGTGGACGAGTCGGGCCGGAAAGTACCGGCGCGGCCCTGGGTGCCGCAACTGCCCGAGGACGTGGCCCTCGACCAGCACGCCCGAACGCTCATCGAGATCCGCCGGGACCTGGCACGGCCGCTGGAGTTCGACCGCCGCCGAGTTCCTCCTGACCTCACGTCCCGTGACGCTCGGCCCGTCCGCCAGCGCAGCCCGGTACGCTCGGCCCGTCCGCCAGCGCAGCCCGTTACGCACGCTCCCCGCACGCGCAATCCCCGAGAAGAAGATCAACGCCCGGCAGTTCCTCCAGACGCACGCTCCCCGCACGCGCAGTCACTGAGCTTGCCACCCCTCGACGAAATCTGATATCACTTAGCTATCTCATTCTTGTTCGTGGGAAGGACACCGGAAGTGAGCACACAGGGCGCCGGCCAGAGCGGCCCGGCACGCAGCCAGCACGTCCCCGCACCGGACACCGACACCAGCGGGGACTCCGTCGGGGGCGCCCCCGCCGGGCGGCCCGTCGGCCGGGAGGGCGCGCGAGTGGACGTGGAGGAGAAGAAGGCCTGGTACATCGACGGGATCGCGGCATTCTTCGCCGCCCTCGCCCTCACGGCCGGATCGGTCTGGCTGATGATCGCCTCCGGGATCTCGCTGGACAACGGCACCGGCGGGGGACTGGGGATGACCGCGGGGGTGGTGCTCTTCCTCCTCGCGATGGTCATGTTCTCCAGCCTCACGATCATCAGCCCCGGCGACACCAAGGTCATCCAGTTCTTCGGCCGGTACGTGGGCACGATCCGGAAGTCGGGCCTGCTGATGACCGTGCCGTTCACCACGAAGAAGAAGGTGTCGGTCAAGGTCCGCAACTTCGAGACCAACGAGCTGAAGGTCAACGACGCCGACGGCAACCCCGTCAACATCGCCGCCATCGTGGTGTGGCAGGTGGCGGACACGGCGAAGTCGGTCTTCGCCGTCGAGGAGTACGACAAGTTCGTGGCCGTCCAATCGGAGTCCGCGCTGCGGCACGTGGCCACCACCCACCCCTATGACTACGCGGATCCCGGCGAGGAATCCCTCCGCGGGTCCACCGAGCTCGTGGCCCGCGAGCTCGCGGACGAGGTGGCCGCCCGGATCGCAATCGCGGGTCTCGAGGTGGTGGAGACACGGATCTCGTCCCTGGCGTACGCGCCCGAGATCGCCCAGGCCATGCTGCAGCGGCAGCAGGCGTCCGCCATCATCGCGGCCCGCGAGAAGATCGTGGAGGGCGCGGTGTCGATGGTCGAGAACGCGCTGGAGCGGCTGGAGAAGGACGACGTCGTCACCCTTGACGAGGAGCGGAAGGCCGCGATGGTCTCCAACCTGCTGGTGGTGCTCACCAGCGAGGCGCGGGTCACCCCCGTCGTGAACACGGGCTCGCTCTACACCTGACCATGGCGGAGCGCAAGGCAGTCCTGCTGCGCCTCGACCCCGCGGTCCACGACGCACTTGCCCGCTGGGCCGCGGACGACCTGCGCTCGGTGAACGCCCAGATCGAGCTGCTGCTCCGGGACGCACTGCGGCGGGCTGGCCGTGCACCGCACGATGCCAGCCCGCTCCCCAAGCGGGGCCGGCCGCCAAAGGACTGAGCCCGGAGGCTGCCGCTGGTACCCCGGCACCCTCCCTCCCTCGCAGAAGAGAGCCTCCCTCACGCCACGGTGAGCCCAGCGACCCCCTCCCTCACACAAAGGAGCCTCCCTCACGCCACGGTG
>DBQX01000040.1:8110-10016 GCA_002305415.1 Actinomycetales bacterium UBA1383
ACCCCACACCCCCCTCCCTCACCCAAAGGAGCCTCTCTCACGCCAAGGGCCACCCGGTGCACAGGCCTCTTGGCGCCCGCGAGTCCCCACGCTGAGGGTCAGCTCCTGGTGGAACGCGTTCAACTCCACCACGATCGCTGAATGCGTTCGTTTCCGCCACGGAATGTGCCCACCATCGAAGTCATCCGTTCGAAGTCTGGCCTCCTCCCAGGTCAGCCCTACGCCAGCCTTGCTGGGACCAGCGAGCAAACCGTCCTCACCCGCATCCGTGCTGGAAGTTACGTGCCGGCAGAGGAGTGGGAAGCGCTGAAGCCAGCGGAACGGCATGTGGTCCTCCTCCTGGAGACCGCAGCCGCGCTCGGTGACGACCTCCTCTTCTCACACCACTCTGGAGCAGCGCTCCTCGGGATCCCGATCTTCGGAAGCTACCCGTCCAAGGCCACCGTGACCTGCCTCCACAAAGGAGGCGGAGCAAGCACGACCCACCTGACCCGGAACACAACCAAGAAGCTGCCCGAGACGGTCAGCGTCGGCGGTTTGAGGTGTACGTCACCCGCACGGACGGTCATCGACATCGCCCGCACGGACACATTTCACTCCGCTCTGATCGCGGCGGACCACGCTCTCAGGACAGGACTGGTGTCCGATACCCAGTTGCGCACGGAACTCGACCGGATCGGCAGGGCGCGCGGGGCGCGTCGGGCCAGCTTCGTCCTGGACCGAGCAGATCCGTTGTCGGAGTCACCGGGTGAGTCCCTGTCCAGGGCGCGAATGTACCAACTCGGAGCTCCCATTCCAGTTCTCCAGAAGAGCTTCCACGACGCGGCCGGAGGTTTCGTCGGAAGGACGGACTTCTACTGGGAGGACGAGGACACGGTCGGGGAGTTCGACGGCCTCACGAAGTACAGTCGCGGTCAGGAATCCTGCCCGGAGGACATCGTCACCGCGGAGAAGGTACGTGAAGACGACCTTCGTCTCCTCGTATCCAAGTTCATCCGCTGGACTTGGCAGGACGCGGCAAAAGTGACGCCGTTCGAGACGAAGCTCCGCCGGAGCGGGATTCTGCAGGGCCCCCCGGTAAGGCTCTTCGGGCTTTCGCTGCGCTGATCCCAGCCCTTCACACAAAGGAGCCTCCCTCACGCCACGGTGCACCCCACACCCCCCTCCCTCACACAAAGGAGCCTCCCTCACGCCACGGTGAACCCAGCCATGCCACCATTGAGCCGAACTGACGAAGGAGGGGAGACACGATGCGCGTCGCACTGGCATTGGGGTCCGGCGGCGCACGTGGCTACGCCCACATCGGGGTGATTGAGGAGCTGCGCGAGCGGGGGCACGACGTCGTCTCGATCGCGGGCACGTCGATGGGCGCCCTGGTTGGCGGGTTGGCCGCCGCGGGCACGCTGGATGAGTTCACCGCCTGGGTCAGCGGACTCACACAGCGGGACGTGCTGCGCCTGCTGGACCCCACGCTCACCGGCCCCGGCGCGATCAAGGCCGAGCGGGTGGTGCGCAAGGTCAGCGAGATCCTGGACGGCGCACTGATCGAGGACCTGCCGATCCCCTACACCGCGGTGGCAACGGACATCGGGAGCCGGCGGGAGGTGTGGTTCCAGGACGGCCCGGTGGACGTTGCCATCCGGGCGTCGATCGCGATCCCGAGCGTCATCACGCCGGTGATGCTCAACGGTCGCCTCCTGGCGGACGGCGGCCTGGTGAACCCCGTCCCCGTAGGTCCGACGACGGCCACCCACGCGGACGTCACCGTGGCGGTGTCGCTCTCCGGCGCGCCCGGGCCGGGCGGCCGGTCCGCCGCAGTGTCACGTTCCTCTGAACCAGCGCCCGAGAGGGAGCCCGCGGAGCGCTTCCGGCTCGCGGTCGACGACGTCATCGAGCGTTCGCTCGC
>DBQX01000107.1 GCA_002305415.1 Actinomycetales bacterium UBA1383
GCCGGCGCGGGCGTGGTCGGAGCGGGCGTGGTCGGGGCCGGCGTCGTCGGAGCCGGAGCCGGTGCCGTCGTCGTCGGGGCGGTGGTCGGCGTGACCTCGCGCTCGGTGTCTCGGGAGGTCACGGTGGGGCGATCGTCGGGGATCACGACGGGAGTGGGTGCCGCTGCCGCTGTGGCAGCCCGGGCGGCGTCGGCGGCGGCGAGGGCGTTCGCCTCGCGCAGCGCGGCCGCGCTCTCGCGCTCGCGCCGCTGCTCCTCGAGCGCCGCCTGCCGCTGCTGTTCGAGGGCCACCGTCGTCTCGCGCTGCACGGCGAGCTGGGCGATGAGCATCTCGCGCTGCTCGGTGGAGAGCTGCAACTGCAGCGCGGCGGCGTCCGCACGGCTCTGGGCCCGCTGGGCGGCGGCCTCGAGCGCGGCGGTGGCCTCCTCCTCCGCAGCGAGGGCCGCCTCCGCACGGGACCGCAGCAGGGTGGTGACCATCTCGAGGGCGGCGAACCGCTGCAGGGACGCATTCGTACGGGTGCCGAGCTGGCCCATGTAGAACGACTGGGCGAGGGCCTTCTCGAACGAGTCCGCGGTCAGGTACGGGGAAAGTGGGCTGAGCGAGCCGGAACCGCCCTGGTAGATGAGCTGGGCGACGACTCCGAGGTCGGCGCGGGCGCCCTCGAGTTCCCGCGCGGCCTCACTCGCGGCGTTCCGGGCGGCGCGCGTCTCGGCACGGGCCGCGACCAGGGCCTCCCGCGCCTCGAGGAAGGCCTCGTTGGCGAGGCCGGCCTCAATGCCGGCCTGCTCCGCGAGCGCGGACAGCTCGGCGAGGGAGCGCTCCAGCGAGGCGATGCGCTGGGCGGTTGCCACCTCGGAGGCGCGGGACGCGGCGATGTCGTCATCGCTCGGGGGCGCCGCGAGGGCGGAGGCCGGGACCAGCAGGGCCGCGAGTGCGAGCAGCGCCCCGGAGCGGAGGCGGTGCGGGGTGTGAGAGAACACGTGTGACCTCCGAGGGGAACAGGACATGACATCGGCGTGTCGGGTTGACGACGTCACGGCAACACTCTCTCGCAGCGTACTCGTGGGTGTCACATTTGTGAACACGTTTCACGTTTGTCACTTTCGCACCAGTTGCAGGGCCCGTCCGCCGCGACGTCTCACGATGCAATACGGCCGTGGTTCGGGCGGTTTGCGCCTCGCTATGCTCGCGCCATGTTCACTCGTCGAATGTGCCGCTGACGCGCACGTTCGGCATGCCCTCGGGCAGCGGACCAGCGGGAGCCTGATCTCGGCCCCGGGGACCGCCCAGAAAGCCAGCGTGTGCGTCCTCCTGGGAAGGGGCGGCACACGAACCCCCGACTCGGGAGATTCGTGAGCCCCCATCAGACCCACACCCAGGAGCACCACCATGAGCACCACCTGGTCCTTCGACACCCTCCAGATCCACGCGGGCCAGACCCCGGACTCGCAGACCGGCGCACGGGCGCTGCCCATCTACCAGACCACGTCCTTCGTCTTCAAGGACACCGACCAGGCCGCGGCCCGGTTCGGCCTCACCGAGCTGGGGCCCATCTACACCCGGCTCAACAACCCCACCACCGAGGTGGTGGAGAACCGGCTCGCGGCCCTCGAGGGCGGCGTCGGGGCGCTGCTGGTCTCGTCCGGACAAGCGGCTGAGTCCCTCGCGATCCTCACCCTCGGCGGTGCCGGCAGCCACATCGTGGCCTCGCCCTCGCTCTACGGCGGCACCTACAACCTGTTGCACCACACGCTCCCGAAGCTGGGCATCGAGACCACCTTCGTCGCCAACCCCGACGACCCCGAGCAGTGGCGCGCGGCGGCACGGCCCACCACGATCGCCTTCTTCGGTGAGTCGATCTCCAACCCGAAGCAGGACGTCCTCGACATCGAGGCCATCGCCACGGTCGCGCACGAGGTGGGCGTCCCCCTCATCATCGACAACACGATCGCGACGCCGTACCTCGTCCGTCCGCTCGAGTGGGGCGCGGACATCGTCATCCATTCGGCCACGAAGTACCTGGGCGGACACGGCTCCGCGATCGGCGGCGCGATCGTCGACGCCGGACGCTTCGACTACGGCGCCCACCCGGACCGGTTCCCGCAGTTCAACGAGCCCGACGAGTCCTACCACGGCCTCGTGTACTCGCGCGACCTCGGCGCGGAGGGGGTGTTCGGCGTCAACCTGTCGTTCATCCTCAAGGCCCGGCTGCAAGGCCTCCGGGACCTGGGACAGGCGATCTCGCCGTTCAACGCCTTCCTGCTCGCGCAGGGCATCGAGACGCTCTCGCTCCGCGTCCAGCGGCACTCGGACAACGCGCTCGCGGTGGCACGCTGGCTCGAGCAGCAGCCCGGTGTCCTCTCGGTCGCCTATTCCGGGCTGGAGACCTCGGCCTGGCACGCCCGCGCCCGCAAGTACGCGCCCCGCGGCGGCGGGGGCGTCCTCGCCTTCACCCTCGCCGGTGGCCTGACGGCGGGCAAGGCCTTCGTGGATGCGCTCGAACTGCACTCCCTCGTGGCCAACATCGGTGACGTGCGCTCCCTCGTCATCCACCCGGCGTCCACCACCCACTCCCAGCTCACCCCCGAGGAGCAGCTCAGCACCGGCGTCAACCCCGGACTCGTCCGGCTGTCGGTGGGGCTCGAGGACATCCGCGACATCATCGCGGACCTCGAGAAGGGCTTCGCCGCCGTGCGAGCCCTCACCGCCGACGCCAGCGCCGCCTGAGGAGCCCCCCGGTGAGGCAGATCATCGACCCGCGGACCCTTCCCGCCACCGGCGCGTGGCGGGAGGGGGACCCGCCCGGACACCGCCGCTTCGCCGAGATCGGCGAGATCCTGCTCGACAACGGCAGCCAGCTGCCCGTCACCATGGCCTACGAGACGTGGGGCACGCTGAACGAGGACGGCAGCAACGCCGTGCTGGTGCTCCACGCACTGACCGGTGACTCGCACGTCATCGGACCCGCCGGCGGCGGCCACCCCACCGCGGGCTGGTGGGAGGACATCGTCGGCCCCGGCCGGGCGATCGACACCACCCGGTACTACGTCGTCGCCCCCAACATCCTGGGCGGGTGCCAGGGGACCACGGGCCCGGCGTCCACCGCCCCTGACGGCCGCCCGTGGGGGTCACGCTTCCCGCAGGTCACGGCCCGTGACCAGGTGGTGGCGGAGTCGCTGCTGGCGGACCGCCTCGGCGTCCGGCGCTGGGCGCTCGTCGTCGGCTCCTCAATGGGTGGCCAGCGGGCGCTGGAGTGGGCGATCCAGTTCCCCGACCGTGTGGCCCGCCTCTGCGTGATCGCCTCCAACGCGGCGACGACGTCCGAGCAGCTCGCCCTCGCCCACACCCAGCTCCTCGCGATCCAGGGTGACCCGAAGTTCCGCGGGGGCGACTACTACGACGCCGCCGTCGGGGACGGACCCGCGGCGGGGCTGGCCCTCGCCCGGCAGATCGCCCACATCTCCTACCGCTCCCCCGGCGAGCTGCAGTCCCGCTTCAGCCGGCTCCCGCAGCACGCCGAGGAACCCCTCGAGGGTGGGCGGTACGCCGTCGAGTCCTACCTCGACCACGCCGGCTGGAAGCTGGCGCGCCGCTTCGACGCGAACTCCTACCTCGTGATCACCCGGTCGATGATGACGCACGACGTGGGGAGGGACCGCGGGGGCGTGGACATCGCGCTCTCGCAGATCCAGGCGCGGGTGCTCGTGATCGGCGTGGACACCGACCGGCTCTTCCTGCCGCACGAACTCGAGCAGATCGTCCGCCACGCGCCCCACGCGGAGCCCCTGCAGTGGATCCGTTCGGAGTGCGGCCACGACGGCTTCCTCATCGAGCACGACCAGGTCTCCGCCAAGCTCGGCCGCTTCCTGCGCGCCTCCGAACGGACCTGGCTGCACCGCTGAGGGCACAATGGGGGGGTGAACGCCTCCTGGGAGCCCGACGTCCTCGGACCCGGGTTCGAAGCCCGCACGCTGCCCCTCCTCGATGACGACGAGGGCCCGGTGGTCGCCACCCTGGTGCGGCACCGCCCGGCGGACGATCCCGGCGCCCTGCCCGGCACGCCCACCACCTGCTCGTTCGCCCTGCTCCACCTGCACGGCTGGAACGACTACTTCCACCAGCGTGAACTCGCCCGCGAGATCGCGGCCCTCGGTGGCCAGTTCTACGCCCTCGACCTCCGGAAGTACGGCCGCTCGCTGCGGGAGCACCAGCTACCCGGCTACATGACCACCCTCTCCACCTATGACGAGGACATCCACGCGGCGCTCGCGGTGCTGCGCGAGGAGTGCGGCGTCGGCCTGGACCTCGTCCTGATGGGCCACTCCACGGGCGGCCTCACCGCGACACTGTGGGCACACCGCCACCCCGGCGCGCTCCGCGCCCTCATCCTCGACGCGCCGTGGTTCGAGATGCAGGGTTCGGTGTTCCTCCGCTCGGTGGGGGCGCCGATGGTGGAGACCCTCGCGCGCCGCATCCCCACCTCGCCCCTCAAGGTGAGCGACCCCGGCTTCTACTACCGCACCCTGCAGGGCTGGACGGAGGAGGACGGCGAGCGCCCCGCCGGTACCGAGGGCGACCCGTTCTACGACGGCTGGCAGCTCAACCCCGAGTGGAAGCGGTTCCCGTCCATGCCCATCCGGCCGGGCTGGCTCAGCGCCATCCTGCAGGGGCACGCCCAGGTCGCCGCCGGGCTCGCGATCACCTGCCCGATCCTCGTGATGACCTCGACGCGCTCGGTGGTCTCGTCGAAGTGGTCGCCGGAACTGCGGTCCGTGGACACCGTGATCGACGTCGTCCAGACCGCACACCGGTCCACCCGCCTCGGCCAGCTGGTGACGATCGCCACCTTCGAAGACGCCATCCACGACGTGCTCCTCTCCCCCGCCCCCGTCCGGGCGCGCGTGTACGCCGAGATGCGGCGCTGGATCGGCGCCTACGTCCGCCGCTGATCAGCGGCGACGCCGGCCCCGGGGCCGCGGCCGGTCCAGCTCGGCCCGCGCCTCCGCGAGCGTGGGCCCGCCGTCGGTGAGGCGCCACACGCTCCAGCCGTCGACCTCCTGACGCCCCGACACCTGCGCGGCGGCGCGGGAGGGGTCGGCGAAGGTCTGCCCGTCGGGCAGGGCGACGACGCCGTCGGAGCGGAGCACCGCCTCATGGCGCTCGCCCCGGCGCAGGCGCACCCAGACGAGTGGGGTGTCTCCGGCGCAGGCCTCGGCGACGGCGCGCAGCCCGGCGTCGACGTCGGACGCGTCCTCCAGGGCGTCCTCGTCCCACGCCTCGTCCGGGGTGTGCGCGTCGGGCGCGGCGGCGAGCAGGCGCCGGATGTCCTCATCCGCCGTGAGCGCCAGGTCGGGCCGGTATCCGGCCTGGAGGGCAGCGAACGCCCCGATGGTCGGCACGATCCCGCGGTGGGGCTCGACCACCTCGACGACGACGCGCCCGCTCGCGAGGCGACGCTGCGACACCTCGTGGACCTCGACCCCCGAGTCGGCGAGCGCCTCGAGCGCGGGCCGGACGTCGTCGGCCACATGGCCGGTGACGAGGTAGAGCCGCGGTCCGGGGACGGGGCGTGGTGGCATCGCCTGCCGGAAGGCGTTCCAGTCCTGGCGGAAGGCCTCCGCACCGCCCGGGTACATCCCGGCCAGTTCGAGCCAGCCGAGCGCGGCGCCCTGGCCGGACCGGGCCAGCGCCTCCACGAGCCCGGCCGAGTCCAGTGCGGCGAGCACCTCGACGCTGACCACCTGGCCGGCGGCGTCCATCGCGATCAGCCGGGTGGGCTCGCCCGGGGCGGCGTGCGACCCGGCCGCGGCGTCCCACTGGACCGGGAAGAGGGGCCTCCCGATGATCGCCAGCACCTGGTCGCGGACGGCGGACAGGACCAGCGGGTCGATGTCCGCCGGTGTCCCGACGCGGGCGGGAACGAGATGCCCGTCAGCGAACTCGAACAGCAACATGCGCGCGCCTGTCGGATGGGAGGAGGGACCAGGTGTGGTCCCATTCTTGCACGGGCCAGCGGAGGAGCCGGGGGCGGCTCAGCGCTCCCCGAGCAGGAGCTGGGCGAGATGGATGCCGCTGCGGCCGGCGAGCTGCTCCGCCTGGGTCCGGCAGGAGAAGCCGTCCGCGAGGTACACCGCGTCCGGGTGTTCCCGCAGCGCCGGCAGCAGCGAGTTCTCGCCGACAGCCACGGACAGGTCGTAGTGTCCGGCCTCCATCCCGAAGTTGCCGGCGAGCCCGCAGCACCCCGTGAGGACGGTCAGGGTGGCACCGGCGGACCGCAGGAGCTTCTCGTCGGACGCCCAGCCCATCACCGAGTAGTGGTGGCAGTGCGGCTGCGCAACCACCTCGACGCCCGTCAGGTCCGGGGGCGACCACTGGTCGCCGGGCCCGAACGTGGGGTGCGTGAGCAGCTCCGCCAGCGTGAAGGTGGAGCGCGCGATGGCCGCGGCGCGGGGGTCGCCGGGAAGCAGCTCGAGGATGTCGTCCCGGAGGACGGCGGTGCAACTCGGCTCCACCCCGACGATGGGCACGCCGTTGACGGCGAGCGGCCCGAGCACGGAGGCGAGGTGGCCGAGCTTCTTCTTGGCGGTGTCGAGCTGGCCGGTGGTGATCCAGGTCAGGCCGCAGCAGGCGTCGCGGGGTGCGAGCAGCACGTCGTAGCCCGCGCGCTCGAGCAGGGTGATCAGTGCCTTCGCGGGCGAGGAGTCGAGCGTGTGGGAGAAGGAGTCCGCCCAGACGAGCACCGGCTTCGCGAGCCGGGCCGCGGCCGCCGGATCGGCGCCCGCCGCCGTCGCGGACGCGTCCCCTCCCGCGCGCCGCTCCCACCAGGGGGTGAGCGGTTCGGTCTCGAAGCTGGTCATCGCGCGGCGCGTGTCCATGCCGCCCACCTTCAGGATGGCCTTCTCGAGGGGGCGGATCCTCACGGCGGCGTTGACCACGCCGGCGAGGCCGGGGACGGAGGCGATCAGGCGGCCCCACAGCGGCAGCATGCCGAGGAGGTAGTGCGTGATCGGCCGGACGCGCCCCTTGTACGAGCGGTACAGCACCTCGGAGCGGTACTTCGCCATGTCGACCCCGGCGGGGCAGTCCGTGGAGCACGCCTTGCACGCGAGGCACAGGTCGAGGGACTCGCGCACCTCCTGGCTGTCCCAGCGGTAGACGAGCGAGCCGTTCGCCACCTCCTGGAGCACCCGGGCCCGCCCACGGGTCACGTCCTTCTCGTCGCCGGTGGCCTGGTAGCTGGGGCACATGAAGCCACCCGCGGCCGCGTTGTCGGCGCGGCACTTGCCGACGCCGGTGCACCGGTGCACCGCCGTCGTGAAGTCGCCGTCGTCGTGGCTGAACGCGAAGCCCCGGGCGCCGGTGCGGAGGGCGGCGGGCCGCCGCAGGTCGGCGTCCAGCGGCGCCGGGTCCGTGATGATGCCGGGGTTCAGGACCTTCCCGGGGTCGAAGAGGCCCTTGACCTGCGCGAACAGGCGCAGCGCCTCGGCGGGGTACATCGTGGGCAGGAGTTCGCTGCGGGCCCGGCCGTCGCCGTGCTCGCCGGAGAGCGAGCCGCCGTGGGCCACCGCAAGGTCCGCCGCCTCGTGGAGGAAGCGCATGGTGGCGGGCACGCCCGCGTAGTCCCGCAGCGGGAAGTCGAGGCGCACGTGCACGCACCCGTCGCCGAAGTGGCCGTAGAGCAGGCCGTCGAGGCGGTGCCGCTCCATGAGCGCGGTGAAGTCCCGCAGGTAGCCCCCCAGGCGCTCCGGCGGGACGGCGGCGTCCTCCCACCCCGGCCAGGCGGGGGCGCCGTCGGGGGTGCGCCCGCCCAGCCCGGCGCCGTCGGCCCGGATCCGCCAGAGCGCGGTCGCCTCCGGGCCGGCGGGAAGGACCCGGACCGCCGTGGTGGCGCCGTCCGCGGCCAGTGCGCGCGCGGCGTCGAGGGCGGTCGCGGCATCCGGACCGCCCACCTCGATCAGCAGCCATCCCTCACCGGCGGGAAGGGACGGCACGGTCTCCGGGCCACGGCGGCGGCGCACGACGTCGACCAGCCGTGCGTCGATGCCCTCGATGGCGAGCGGGTGGTGCGCGAGCAGTGCGGGGACCGCGTCCGCCGCCGTCGCCATGTCGGGGTAGCCCAGCACCACGAGTACGGGGGCGGCGGGAATGGGCACGAGCGCGACAGTGGCGGCGGTGACGACTCCCAGCGTCCCCTCGCTGCCGACCAGCATGCGGGCCACGTTCGTGCCGTTCTCGGGCAGCAGGTGTTCGAGGGCGTACCCCGAGACCTGGCGCTTGAAGCGGCCGAAGTTGGTGCGGATGGTCGCGAGGTTCGCGTGCACGAGGTCGTGCAGGCCGGGCACGACGTCGAGGTCCGTGCCGGCGTGGAGGGCGCGGCCGGTCCCGTCGAGGATGTCCAGGGCGATGACGTTGTCGACCGTCCGGCCCCAGGCGACGGCGTGGGGGCCGCAGGCGTTGTTGCCGATCATGCCGCCGATGGTGGCGCGCGTCCAGGTGGAGGGGTCGGGCCCGAACCGAAGCCCGTGGGGCGCCGCCGCGTCCTGCAGCGCGGCCATCACGACGCCGGGCTCCACGGTGGCGGTGCCGGCCTCCGGGTCGAGGGCGATGCGCCGCATGTGGCGGCTGAAGTCGAGGACGAGCCCCGGGCCGACCGCGTTGCCGGCCACGGAGGTGCCGGCGCCACGCGCGGTCAGCGCGACGCCGTGCTGGCGCGCCACCTCGAGGGCGGCCCCGACGTCGTCTGCGTCACGCGGGTACGCGACCGCCTGCGGGACCACCCGGTAGTTGGAGGCGTCGGTGGAGTACTCGGCGCGGCGGCGGGTGGAGTCCTCCACCTCCCCTCGTAGGGCGGCGCGGAGCTCGGGCACGAAACCTGTCATCGTTGGCGCGGTCACCCTGCGAGTCTCGCACCCGCGGGGCACCCGGTACCCGGGCGTCCCGCATCGCGGGAGGTCCCGGCCCACGGGCGGTGAGCGAGCTCGTCGGCCACCCGGTGAACCTGGGTGCGGGTGCGCACCCGGGGACGCAGTGCTCAACAGGAGTTGTGCACCCCCTCTGGAGCGCTCCACGCCCGTTGTGCACCCCCTCTGGAGTGCTCCACGCCCGTTGTGCACCCCGGATGGGACACTCAACGCGCGTTGTGCACCCCTTTCGTGGCTTTGCACCCCTTCCGCAAGGGGTGCAAAGTCCCAGAAGGGGTGCACAACGGACGTTGAATAACTCCGCGAGGCGCGCGCTCCTCACCGTCCAGCCGTTCCGCTAGCGGGCGAAGGGGCAGCCCGCGCAGCCGAGGCGCCGCGGCGCGGCGGGATTGACGGAGGGGCAGTCCGAGCAGGCAGCGTCCCGGGGGAGCTGCAACAGCCCGGCCCGCTCCCAGTGCTCGACCATGAGGACCGCCATCTCGCGGTCGACGCCGGCGCCCGCAGCCGCCGCGTCGATCGTGGCGCCACGAGCGAGCAGTTCATACAGCGGGATCACAGCACCACCCGGAACAGCTGGAAGACCAGGACGGCCAGGACCCACGCGATGACGAGCTGGGCCACGAGGGCCGTTCCAGTCACTCGCCAGCCGAGGATGCGCCTCTGCTCGGCGACCGTGGCGAGGCAGGGGGTGTAGGCGAGGACGAAGACCATGAACGCCAGGGCGGCTGCGGCGCCATACCCACCGGAGGACTCGTCGAACGTGGCCCGCAGTTGTTCCCCGAGGCCGGCGGCACGGGCCGGGTCCGCCGGTTCCTCGATAGCGAAGGACTGCGCGAACGAGCCGACGACCACCTCCTTGGCCACGAAGCCCGTCATGAGGGCCGCGGTCGCCTGCCAGCTGTCGAAGCCAGCCGGGGCGAACGCCGGGGCGATGGCCTCGGCCGTGGCCCCGTAGAGGGAGTCGGTGACCGGTACGTCACCGAGCCGGTGACCGCCCGTCACCGGGATGGCGAGCAGCACCCAGATCACCGCGAGGGTGGCGACGATCACCTTGCCGGCACCGAGGACGAAGCCCTTCGTGCGCAGCCAGGTCGAGGAGAGCAGCATGCCGAGTCGGGGACGCTGGTACGCGGGGAGCACCATCAGGAGGGGCTGGGCGCCCGCCCCGCGGCCCGTCAGCCGGCGCATCGTCAGGCCACCCAGCACCACGAGGGCCACCGAGGCGACGTACATGAGGAAGATCACGGTGCCGGCGTGCCGCGGGAAGAACGCGGCCGCCAGCAGGATGTAGACGGTCAGGCGGGCCGCACACGACGTGTAAGGCACGATGATCGCGGTGATGGTGCGCTGGCGTGCGTCGGGGAGTGCCCGCGTGGCCGCGAGCGCAGGGACGTTGCAGCCGAAGCCGACGATGAGGGGCAGCACGGCGCGCCCGTCGAGCCCGATCGAACGCATGGCCCGGTCGGCGACGAAGGCTGCGCGCGCCAGGTAGCCGGAGTCGTCGAGCACCGCGATCGCCAGGAACATCAGCGCCATCAGCGGTGCGAAGGACACCACCGTCCCGACGCCGGCGATGACCCCGTCCACGAGGAAGCCCTCGACGGGCGTCGCGGCGAGGCCCACCCAGCCGAGGACGGTGGTGACGGCGCTGGTCAGGGGCCCGCTCACCAGGCTCTCCGCCCAGGCCATCAGGGGGGCCGCCACCGTCGTCGTGAGCTGGAACAACCCCCACATCACGAGGGCGAACACCGGCACCCCGACCCACGGGTGCAGCAGGATGGTGTCGAGCCGGTCGGAGCGGGTCCGCTCGACCGGCTCCACCGGGAGGCTGAGGCCGGCCCGCACCTGCTCCACCCACGCGAAGAGGGCCTCCGAACGTGCCAGCTGCTCGGCCAGCGGGAGCGGCGCGGAGGCGCCCGACTCCGGGTGCCCGGGCGCGGCCGGGTCCACCCCGACTCCGCGGACGCGGGCGGGATGCAGCAGGGCGTGGCGCACGACTCCGGCGAGCGAGGCCGTCCCGGCGCGGGGATCGAGGGTGACCACCGGCACGCCGAGGAGCTCCTCGAGGCGGACCGGGTCGACCTCCACGCCGCGGCGGTGCGCGACGTCGCACATCGTCACGACGGCGACCACGGGGATGCCGGTCTGGGCGACCTGGGCGAGGAGGTAGAGGGACCGCGGGAGCGACGTGGCGTCCAGGAGCACGACGGCGAGCTCAGGCGGGGGCGCGAACCGCCCGCCGAGCGTGTCGGTGGTGACCTGCTCGTCCGGGGTCTTGGCGAGGAGGGAGAACGTTCCCGGCAGGTCCACGAGGCTGACGCCGGCGGCGTCCCACTCCCCCGTGTGCAGTTCGACGGTGGTGCCGGGGGCGTTGCGGACGTCCTCGTGCGAGCGGGTGGCGGTGTTGAACAGGGTGGACTTGCCGACATTGGGGTTGCCGACGAGCGCCACCGTGGCGGTGGGCGTGAGGATCGGTAGCGGGGCGTCCATGGTGCAGTGCGGGCAGCTCATGCGGCGACCGGCTCCACCTGGACGCAACGCGCGGTGGCGCCGTCGATGGCCACCCGTGCCGCGCCCACGGCGATGACCACGCCCCCGAAGGCGCCGTGGTGGGTCACCCGCACCACCGCGCCACATCGCAGGCCCATCTCGTGCGCCCGCACCAGCATCTCCTCCGCCACGCCCACGGCCGTGATGCGGACGCGGAGGCGGGTGGGGCACTCGGTCAGGGTCACGGATTAACGGTACGGTGACGTTGCCAAAATCGACAGGGGACGAACGGCCCAGGTTGCCCACCGGGACGTGAGATCCGCCACACAGCGAAAGGGGCTCGCACCGCAGCGGTGCGAGCCCCTTCGGCGGGATCGGTCAGGCGGTCCCGTAGTCGCCCTTGCCAATGGCTGCCCGGCCGGCCTCGAGGCGCGCGACCGGAACCCGGAACGGCGAACAGGAGACGTAGTCGACGCCCACCGCGTTGAAGAAGTGGATCGACTCGGGGTCGCCGCCGTGCTCGCCGCAGACGCCAAGGTGGATGTCCGGCTTCGTGGCGCGCGAGCCCTCGACCCCGGCCCTAACGAGCTGCCCGACACCCTTGGTGTCGAGCGTCTCGAACGGCGAGACGGGGAAGACGCCGTACTCCAGGTACTCGGAGAAGAACGCGCCCTCGACGTCGTCACGCGAGAAGCCCCACGTCGTCTGGGTGAGGTCGTTCGTGCCGAACGAGAAGAAGTCGGACTCCTCCGCGATCCGGGCCGCGGTCAGGGCCGCACGCGGCAGCTCGATCATCGCGCCGATCGGGATGTCCAGCTCCACGCCCTCGGCCGCCGCCACCTGGGCGATGATGCCGACCGCGCGCTCCCGGATGATCTGGAGTTCCTTGACGTCCCCGACGAGCGGGACCATGATCTCGGCCTTCGGCGTGCCGCCAGCCTTGAGGCGCTCGGCCTGGGCCTCCGCGATCGCGCGGATCTGCAGGTCGAACAGGCCGGGGATCTTCAGGCCGAGGCGCACGCCGCGCAGGCCGAGCATCGGGTTGGCCTCGTGCATGCGGTGGACGGCGGCGAACAGCCGGTTGACCTCGGCGTCCTCCTCGCCCTTGTCCTCGGCGAGCGCCTTCTTCACCGCGAGCGTGGTGAGGTCGGGGAGGAACTCGTGCAGCGGAGGGTCGATCAGGCGGATCGTCACGGTCAGGCCGTCCATCGCCTCGAGGATCTCGACGAAGTCCGCCTTCTGGAGCGGCCGCAGCGCGTCGAAGGCAGCCTGCTGCGCGTCCGCCGTCTCCGCGAGGATGACGTCCTCGACCAGCTGGCGCCGGTCGCCGAGGAACATGTGCTCCGTGCGGGTCAGGCCGATGCCCTGGGCGCCGAACGCGCGGGCGCGGCGGGCGTCCTCGGGGGTGTCGGCGTTGGCGCGCACCTTCAGGCGGCGCACGTCGTCGGCGTGCCGCACGAGGCGGTCGACGGCGGCGACCAGCTCGCGGGACGCCTCGTCGGCGGCCGCGGCGAGGGCCGCGTCGAGCCCCTCCTCGAAGTAGGTGGTCACCGGGGACGGGACCACGGGCACCTCGCCCTCGAACACCTCGCCCGTGGCGCCGTCGATCGCGATGATGTCGCCGGCGCGCAGGACCTTGTCGCCCACGCGCAGCTCGCCGGCCGCGGCGTCGATCTGCAGCGCCTCGGCGCCGACGACGGCGGTGGTACCCATGCCGCGGGCCACGACGGCGGCGTGGGAGGTCTTGCCGCCACGGGCGGTCAGGATGCCCTCCGAGGCGATCATGCCGCCGAGGTCGTCCGGGTTGGTCTCACGCCGCACGAGGATGACCCTCGCGCCCGCGGCCGCGCGCTCGACGGCGGCGGCCGAGGTGAAGGCGATCTCGCCCACCGCGGCGCCCGGGGAGGCGGCCATGCCGGTCGCGAGAACGGTCTTCGGGGCACTCGCGTCGAACTGCGGGAACATCAGGGAGGTCAGCTGGGCACCGGTGACGCGCTCCAGGGCCTCATCCACCGAGATGAGCTCCTCGTCCACCAGCTGGGTCGCCACGCGGAAGGCGGCCCCGGCGGTGCGCTTGCCCACCCGGGTCTGGAGCAGCCAGAGCCTGTCGTTCTCGATCGTGAACTCGATGTCGCACAGGTCGCGGTAGTGCCGCTCGAGGCGCTCCATCGCCTCACGGAGATCCGTGTAGCTCTTCGGGTCGATCTTCGCGAGGTCCGCGAGCGAGAGGGTGTTGCGGATGCCGGCGACGACGTCCTCGCCCTGCGCGTTGACCAGGTAGTCGCCGTACACGCCGGAGTGCCCGGTGGAGGGGTCACGGGTGAAGCACACCCCGGTCCCGGAGGTCTCGCCGAGGTTCCCGAAGACCATGGTCTGGACGTTGACGGCGGTCCCGAGCTCGTCCGAGATCTTCTCGCGGCGGCGGTAGAGGACGGCACGCTCGGTGTTCCACGAGTTGAACACGGCCTCGATCGCCATGTTCAGCTGGGTGCGGATGTCCTGCGGGAAGTCGGCGCCGGTCTCGTCCCTGACGATCTGCTTGTACTCGGCCACGAGCTCCTTGAGGTCGGCGGCGGTGAGTTCGGGGTCCGTCTTGACGCCCTTCTCGTGCTTCTTCGCCTCCAGGGCGTGGGCGAACTTCTCGCCCTCGATCTCGAGGACAGTCTTGCCGAACATCTGGATGAGGCGGCGGTAGGAGTCCCAGGCGAACCGCTCGTTGTTGGCGAACTTCGCCAGGCCCTCGACGGTCTGGTCATTGAGGCCGATGTTCAGGACGGTCTCCATCATGCCGGGCATGGAGAACTTCGCGCCGGAGCGCACGGAGACGAGCATCGGCTCGTCGAGGTCGCCGAAGTTGCGGCCGAACTCCTTCTCCACCGCGGCGAGCGCCTCGGTCACCTGGTCCGGCATCTCGGGGGGGACGGCGCCGTGCTTCATGTAGTAGCGGCAGGCATCGGTGGTGATGGTGAAACCGGGGGGAACGGGCAGCCCGATGTTGGTCATCTCGGCCAGGTTCGCGCCCTTGCCTCCCAGCAGGTCCTTCTGGTCCTTGTCACCCTCGTTGAACTTGTAGACGTACTTCGCCATTGATGGGGCCTCCGACTCGGTGTGGTATCAACCACGGCCCAGCCTACCCGTTCCGCGCACCCCTCCCAGCCGGGGGCCGGGAGCCGGACAGCGGCGGGCCCCCGCGTCCGGCGGGGGCCCGTGGGGTCAGGAAGCCTGTCAGCGACGGAACTCGTCCCTCACGTCGTCGACCGTGCGCTCGACCGTGCCACCGACGTCGGCGGCGGCGTTCTTCACGTCGGCCTCGACCTGCTGGGCCTTGCCCTCCGCCTCGAGGCGCTCGTTGTCGGTGAGGTCGCCCCACTCCTCCTTCGCCTTGCCGCCGAGCTTCTCGGCGCCGTGCTTGATGTCGTCTCCGATACCCATTGTGTGTCCTTTCAGAGAGCGGATGACAGCCCCTGGTGGGTCCGTCATGTAGGACCAACGTACTAAGGCCACCCCCGGCGCCGCATTCCGGGACGGGGGAGCCGGCCGCATGCGGAACGGCATCTCCACGTCTCGTCCAGACCTCCTCCACACCACCCCGGACTGAGGGGGTGGTGGCCCCGGGGGGTTATCCCCCAGCGAAGTCTCCTGATGGCCCCGTTCTGGCGCGCGCCTCCCGCACCTACCCTCGAGGCATGGCAACTGCACCACTCGACCGGCGGCCGGCCGTCTCCGGCATCCTGCCGGGGGCGGCGAACGTCCTCGTCTCCTTCGCCCTCTCGCTCTCCTGGGGAATCGCACTGATCGTGCTGGTCTCGGTGGGAGTCGGGCTGATCCCCGTCTTCGGCGCCGGCCTCTTCATGCTGCTCGGCGTGGCGTGGCTGGTCCGCCTCGTGCTCCAGGCTGAGCGCTCGCGCGCCCGCGCCGTCTACGACCTGCCCATCCCCGACCTCACCACCTGGCCGACGCAACCGGCGGACGGTGCCTTCCGCCGGGCCCTGCGTCCTGTGACCAACGGGGAGTACTGGCGCGGCTTCGCCCACCACGCGATCAAGATGCTCCTCGGGCTCGCGGCCGGCAGCGCGTTCCTCTGGCTCGCCTCCACCGGTCTCGCGGGCCTCGCCACGCCCTTCACCGGCGCCACGTCCTTCTCCCTCCTGCCCGCCTGGGACCTGCTGCCCTGGTGGGCGTTCGTCGCCGGCGTCCTGCTGCTCGCCCTGGCCGCCCTCGCGATGTGGGCGGCGGTCCTGATCGATCGCAGCCTGGACGCCGCGATGCTCTCCGTGCCCGCCGAGCAGCTCCAGCGGCAGGTCATCGCCCTGGCCGACGCCCGCGACGGCGCCGAACGCGCCGCGGAGGCCGAGCGGCAGCGGATCGAGCGGGACCTGCACGACGGCGCCCAGCCCCGCCTCGTCAACCTCGCCATGACCCTGGGGATGGCCCGCGCCAAGCTCGACACGGATCCGGAGGCCGCCCGCGCCATGATCGACGAGGCCCACACCGAGGCCAAGGCGGCCGTGAACGACCTCCGCCAGATCGCCCGCGGGATCCACCCGGCCGTGCTCACGGACCGGGGCCTCGACGCCGCGCTCTCCGCCCTGGCCGCGCAGTCGCCGGTCCCGGTGGTCGTGCGGGTGGACCTGGCCGAACGCCTGCCCCGGGCGACCGAGTCGGTGGCCTACTTCGTCGTCGCCGAGGCGCTGACGAATGTCGCGAAGCACTCGCACGCCACGAGCGCCCAGGTGGTCGTGACCCGCGCGGGTGACCGCGCCCGGATCACGGTGTTCGACAACGGCGTGGGCGGCGCACACATCGCCACCGGCACCGACTCCACGGGCCTGGCGGGCCTGCATGAGCGTGTCCGGTCCGCGCAGGGCACCCTCTCGATCCAGTCGCCCGCGGGCGGCCCCACCGTCCTCACCGTGGAGCTCCCGTGCGCCTCATGATCGCCGAGGACTCGGTCCTCCTCCGCGCGGGCCTCGAGCGCCTGCTGACCGACGCCGGACACGAGGTGGTGGGCTCCACCGGCAGGGCGGACGACATCGTCCCGCTCGCCACCAGCCTGCGCCCCGACCTCGCGATCATCGACGTCCGGATGCCGCCCACCTTCACGGACGAGGGCATCCGCGCCGCCGTGGAACTCCGCCAGCGGTTCGGTGACCTGGCCGTGCTGGTGCTGAGCCAGTACGTCGAGGAGCGCTACGCCTCCGAGCTGATCGCCAGTTCCACGAAGGGGCTCGGCTACCTGCTGAAGGAACGCGTGGCCGACGTCGACGAGTTCCTCGCCGCGGTCGGGGCGGTCGCCACCGGCGGGACCGCGCTCGACCCCGAGGTGGTGGCCCAGATCGTTGTCCGCTCCCGGAAACGTGACGACCTCTCCCAGCTCACCCCCCGCGAGCGCGACGTGCTCCACCTGATGGCCGAGGGCCGGTCCAACTCGGCCATCGCGCAGGCACTCTTCATCTCCGAGGGATCGGTCGAGAAGCACGTGTCCGCCATCTTCACCAAGCTGGGCCTCCACCCGGCCGACTCCGAGAATCGCCGCGTCATGGCGGTCCTGCGCTACCTCGAATCCTGAGGAGGAACCATGTCCACCACACCGAACGGCCCGGCCTCGTGGGGCCAGCAACCTCCACCTGGCCAGTACGGCCCCGCCCCACAGCCGTGGCCCGGGGGCTCACCCGCCCCGGCCTATGGCCCCCAGGGGTATCCGACGCCGACGCCCACGCCTCCGCCGCCCATGCCGCCCGTTCCGGGCCAGGTGCGCCCCCGCTCCACGGGCCTGCGCGCCGCCATCATCACAGCGGGCGCGGTCGTCGCCGTCTTCGGGCTGGCCGGCGCGACCACCACCGCCATCGCGCGGACCCACGACTTCCCGGTCACCTCGCTGGCGGATTCCGTCGCCACGAACGGGATCTCCGCGATCGAGATCCGCTCCGGCATGGGCGACGTCACCGTGGTCACGGGCACCGGCCAGAGCATCGAGTACGAACTGACCGCCCGGGGGGCGCGGACGGCCGAGGATCTCGTCACGCGGGACGGCAGTACCCTCGTCTTCGACACCCGCCGGGACGGCGACCGCTGGGACTGGGGCTTCGGCTGGCCCGGCTGGGACGACGACCAGCGGATCATCATCACCGTGCCGGCGCGGCTCGTGCCGGACCTCACGCTGGACGCGGGTACCGGTGAGGTGACGATCGCCGGCGACTTCGGCGACGTCGAGCTCCACGCGGGAGTTGGCGACGTCACCCTGTCCGGCACCGCCGCCTCGCTGCGCATCGACTCCGGCGTCGGCAGGGTCCGCGCCGACGCCGCCACCGACGGTCCCGTGGTGGTCACGGGGGGTGTCGGGGAGGCCATCGTCGACCTCGGGACGACGACGGCGCCCGAGTCCGTCACGCTGGACGCCGGCGTGGGCTCGGTCCAGCTGCTCCTGCCCCCACTCACGCGAGGCTACGACGTGCGGGTGGACGGCGGGATCGGCGAGGTGCTGCGGGGTGAGCCCCAGGCGGACCCCGCGGGCGTGGACGCCGGACCGGTCCCCGTCACCATCCGGGGCGGCGTTGGTGAGGTCGTCGTCGGGACGTCGGTCGCCAGCCACTGACCGGGTGTACCGGAAGGAGGGGCGGGCACGTGCCCGCCCCTCCTCGCCGTCCGCCGTCAGCCGAGTGCGGACCCCCGCTGCTCGTCGTGACCATGGCCTTCGGGGACCGGTGCCGGCTCGCCGCCGCCGAACATCGCGTGGATGTCTGCGTCCGGGTCGGAGCTCTCCGACGAGTCGTGCGGTCCCTGGGCGGCCGGCGCGAGCACGTGGTCCTTCGGGACGCCCCGGAACGTGAACTCCCCGAGGATGCCCTCCCCCTCGGCGTCCACGATCACCTTCTGGCCGGACTTGATCTCTCCGAACAGGATCTTCTCCGAGAGGGCGTCCTCGATGCTGCGCTGGATGGCACGGCGCAGCGGCCGCGCGCCCAGGACCGGGTCGTACCCGCGCTCGGCGAGGAGGCCCTTCGCGGCGGGTGTGAGTTCGATGGTCATGTCCCGGTCCCGGAGGCGCAGGTCCAGCCTGGCGATCATGAGGTCCACGATCTGGAGGATCTCGCCGCGGGAGAGCTGCGGGAACACCACGACCTCGTCCACGCGGTTCAGGAACTCCGGCCGGAACTGCTGCTTGAGTTCCTCGTTGACCTTGGCCTTCATCCGCTGGTAGTCGGAGGCGAGCTCCCCGCCGGCCTGGAATCCGGTGAGCAGCCCCTTCGCGATGTCCTTGGTGCCGAGGTTCGTGGTCATGATGATGATGGTGTTCTTGAAGTCCACCACCCGGCCCTGCGAGTCGGTGAGCCGCCCGTCCTCGAGGATCTGCAGGAGCGAGTTGAAGACGTCCGGATGGGCCTTCTCGACCTCGTCGAAGAGGACCACGGAGAACGGCCGGCGGCGCACCTTCTCGGTGAGCTGGCCACCCTCGTCGTACCCCACGTAGCCCGGAGGCGAGCCGAAGAGCCGCGAGACGGTGTGCTTCTCCCCGAACTCGGACATGTCGAGCTGGATGAGCGCGTCCTCGTCCCCGAACAGGAACTCGGCGAGCGCGCGGGCGAGCTCGGTTTTCCCGACTCCGGTGGGGCCGGCGAAGATGAACGACCCACCCGGCCGCTTCGGATCCTTCAGCCCGGCGCGGGTGCGGCGGATGGCCTGGGAGAGCGCCTTGATGGCCTCGTCCTGGCCGACCACCCGCTTGTGCAGCCCCTCCTCCATCTTCAGCAGCTTGGAGGACTCCTCCTCGGTGAGCTTGATCACCGGGATGCCCGTGGACATCGCCAGGACCTCGGCGATCAGCTCCTCGTTGACCTCCGAGACGGTGTCCATGTCACCGGACTTCCAGGCGTGCTCCCGCTCGGCGCGCTCGTGGGAGAGACGCGCCTCCTCGTCACGCAGGCGGGCGGCACGCTCGAAGTCCTGGTCGTCGATCGCCGACTCCTTCTCGCGCTTCACCGCGGCGATCTTCTCGTCGATCTCCCGCAGGTCGGGCGGCGCCGTCATGCGCCGGATCCGCAGCCGCGCCCCGGCCTCGTCGATCAGGTCGATCGCCTTGTCCGGCAGGTGGCGGTCGGAGACGTAGCGGTCCGCGAGCGTCGCGGCGGCCACCAGGGCGTCGTCGGTGATCGTGACGCGGTGGTGTGCCTCGTACCGGTCGCGCAGCCCCTTGAGGATCTCGATGGTGTGCGCCACCGTGGGCTCGGACACCTGGATCGGCTGGAAGCGCCGCTCGAGGGCGGCGTCCTTCTCGATGTGCTTGCGGTACTCGTCCAGCGTGGTCGCGCCGATGGTCTGCAGCTCGCCGCGGGCCAGCATGGGCTTCAGGATGGAGGCCGCGTCGATCGCGCCCTCGGCCGCGCCGGCACCCACGAGGGTGTGGATCTCGTCGATGAACAGCACGATGTCCCCGCGGGTGCGGATCTCCTTCAGCACCTTCTTCAGGCGCTCCTCGAAGTCGCCCCGGTAGCGCGAGCCCGCGACCAGCGAACCGAGGTCCAGGGTGTAGAGCTGCTTGTCCGTCAGCGTCTGCGGCACGTCCCCGCGGACGATGTCCTGCGCGAGGCCCTCCACCACGGCGGTCTTCCCGACTCCCGGCTCCCCGATCAGCACGGGGTTGTTCTTGGTGCGGCGCGAGAGCACCTGCATCACGCGCTCGATCTCCTTCTCGCGCCCGATCACCGGGTCGAGCTTGCCCTCGCGCGCGGCCTGCGTCAGGTTGCGGCCGAACTGGTCGAGGATCGCGGACCCCGCCGGGGCGCCCTCCGCGGGACCGCCGGCGGAGATGGGCTCCTTGCCCTGGTAGCCGGAGACGAGCTGGATCACCTGCTGGCGCACCCGGTTGAGGTCGGCGCCCAGCTTGGTCAGCACCTGGGCCGCCACGCCCTCGCCCTCCCGGATGAGGCCGAGGAGGATGTGCTCGGTGCCGATGTAGTTGTGGCCGAGCTGCAGCGCCTCACGGAGGGACAGCTCGAGGACCTTCTTGGCGCGCGGCGTGAAGGGGATGTGGCCGGTGGGGGACTGCTGGCCCTCCCCGATGATCTCGATCACCTGCGCACGGACGCCCTCCTGGGAGATCCCCATGGACTCCAGCGCCTTGGCGGCCACGCCCTCGCCCTCGTGGATGAGGCCGAGGAGGATGTGCTCGGTGCCGATGTAGTTGTGGTTGAGCATGCGCGCCTCTTCCTGGGCGAGCACGACAACGCGGCGGGCGCGGTCGGTGAAGCGTTCGAACATGATCTCTCCTCACGCGGCGGGTGGCCTTCACTGGATGCTAACCGCGGGCTCCCCCAACCACTGCCCGTGTTCGCCACAGGCGTGAGGCTCAGAGCTCCAGCAGGATCGTGACCGGTCCGTCCGCGTGGATGTCGATGTCCATCATCGCCCCGAACCTGCCGGTGGCGACCTCCAGGCCGCGGGCCCGCATCTCCTCCGCCACCGCCTCGACGAGCGGCTCCGCCACGGGACCGGGCGCGGCCTGCGTCCAGCCCGGACGCCGGCCCTTGCGGGTGTCGCCGTAGAGGGTGAACTGCGAGATCACGAGGATCGGGGCGCCGGCGTCCACGCAGGACAGCTCACCCCGGAGGATCCGGAGGTCCGCGATCTTGCGCGCCATCGCCCGGGCCGTGGCGACGTCGTCGCTGTGGGTGACCCCGATCAGCGCCACGAGCCCGGGGCGGCCGATCCGCCCCACCAGCTCGCCGGCCACACTCACCTGCGCGTGGTGCACGCGCTGCACGACGGCGCGCATCACCACCTCCCCCGGCGCAGGTTCGTCAGCGCCGGCCGCACGTCCGCGAAGTAGACCCCGGCGGGCACCGCGACGAGCATCGTGCCGAACAGCCCGAACCCCAGCCCCGTCACGGGCAGGGAGAGGATCCCGAGCAGCACCATGACCCCCAGGAGCACGAGCCAGAAGGTCCTGGTCCGCTTGAACGCGGCCACGTAGGCGGGAGCGGGATGGCGGAGGGCGTCCACGAAGGCGGCCAGCTCAAGCGCCAGCATGCCCAGGGCGAGCAGCCAGTAGAGCCCGAACTGCAGGTTCGCGAGCCATGACATGGCACGAGCGTAACCTGCCGTGCATCATTGACCCATGAGCCAGTCCACGCCCACGCGGCGCACGGTCCTCCTCTCCGCCGCCCTGGGTGCGGTGGCCGCGCCCGCGCTCGCGGCGTGTGGCGGTGGCACGCCGGAGGCCACGCCCACCTCCGGCGAGGTCCTCGCCGCCCTCGACGACCTCGAGGACGGGGTCGCGACCGTCGTGACCACGGCGGCGGGGACGCCTGTGGTGCTGACGCGCTCCGGTGACACGGTCTCCGCCCTGTCCGGCGTCTGCACCCACCAGGGGTGCGTGGTGCGCAACAACGGCGTGAACCTGCTGTGCCCCTGCCACTCCTCCGAGTTCGGCTTCGACGGCGGCGTGCTCAAGGGCCCCGCCAGCGAGCCCCTGCCGCCGGTCCCCGTCGCCGTCCAGGACGGGAACGTGGTCACGGCCTGAGACGCCGCCGCAGCTCGCTCCCGGGCCGGCTCTCGGGCGTCGCCGTCGACCTCCCGTCAGGCGGCACGATGACCTCCTGGCTCGCTGCCACCGCGGTGGCACCCGCGCGCACCGTGAGGGTGGCCCCGGCGTCCAGCGAGCGCTTCACCACCGCCAGCGCCACCGGGCCGAGTTCGTGGTGCCGCGCGGCGGAGGTCACCCGCCCCACCTCGCGCGCGCCGGCGGCGACCACGTCGCCGGGCTCCGGCAGCACGTCGGCTGAGCCGTCGAGGTGCAGGAACACCAGCCGCCGTGGGGGCCGGCCCAGGTTGACCACCCGTGCGACCGTCTCCTGGCCCCGATAGCAGCCCTTCGCGAGGTGGACCGCGGTGCGGAGCCAGTCGAGCTCGTGCGGGATGGTCCGTTCGTCGGTCTCGCGCACGAGGCGTGGGCGCCAGGCGGCGATCCGGGCCGCCTCCAGCGCCCAGAGCCCCACCAGCGTCCCGCCGCCCG
Organism: Actinomycetales bacterium UBA1383; assembly: GCA_002305415.1. Classification (GTDB taxonomy): domain Bacteria; phylum Actinomycetota; class Actinomycetes; order Actinomycetales; family Actinomycetaceae; genus UBA1383. The sequence continues at coordinate 22,426 of DBQX01000107.1, forward strand.
CGATCCACACGCCGGCGACCTCCTCCAGCCGTGCCCGCTCGACCAGCGAGAGTCGCAGGGACCAGTCCCGGCCGGGGTGCTCGTCGTCGGCGACGCCGTAGCGGGCCCCCGTCGTCCGGGGCCACGGGTCCTGCCAGCCGACCACCTCCCAGTCCTCCCCGCCGCCGCGGGTCCGGCCTACGACGGCGATGTCGGCGCGCTCCGAGACCTCCACCCGGGCGGCGAAACGCATCGACTGGAGGAAGGCGAGGAGCGGGGCGGCGCGGCCGGGGTCGGTGACCAGCCAGGCACGGGTCCCGTCGTCCACGAGCGCGACCGCGTGCTCCACCTGTCCGTGCGGGGACAGGATGAGGGCCTCCGTGGGGACGCCGGGCGCGAGGGCGGCGAGGTGCTGGGACGTGAACGCGTGCAGCCAGCTCAGGCGGTCCGGGCCGGCGACGGTGACCACCTCGAGCTGGGCGAGGTCGACGAGGCCGCGGCCCGACTCGAGGGCACGCGCCTCGGCGACCGGGTTGCCGTAGTGCCAGGCGACGGCGTCGTCGGGCGCGGGAGCGGCCACCACGCCACGCGGCAGCAGGGGGCTGGCCACGCTCACTCCGTCCGTGACAGGCGGCCGGAGGCGTAGGACCCGAGGGGCTGCCCGAACGCCGCGAGTTCCTGCACCCACAGGAGGTCCGAGTCGACGAGCCCGTAGAGGCGGGAGGCAGCCGCGACCGCCGCGCCCCTGGGCGCGGCGACGACGGCGTCCGTCGCCAGGGAGATCCGCGGGCCCTCGGCCGCCCCCAGGTAGAGGCTGAGCAGCCCGGACGGGTCGGCGCAGACGACCTCCAGCTCCACGCGGGTGCCCTCCTCGGTGGGGGCCGCGGCCACGGGACGCCAGTAGCTGGTCTCCGTGGACCACAGCACGTCCTTCACGAGCGCCCGGTAGCCGGCGGCACCGCTCGTCTCGGGCTGGACGGGACCGGAGAGCTCGGGGTCGGCGAGCCAGATCGTGGTGACGACGCGCAGGTAGGGGCCGCCGTCGTGGTCGACGGTGACCTCCTGGACAACGGTCCGCTCCTCGACGTCCGGCGGGTAGCCGATCAAGCCGAAGCCGCGCCACGTGCCCACCAGCCACACCAGGGGCCAGAGCTCGGGCGCGAGGTCGTCGCGCAGGGTGAAGGCCATGCGCCCAAGGCTAATGTCAGCCGAGGGCCTGGGCGAGCAGGTGGACGGCCCCGCCGAGGGTCGCCACGGGCATGAGGGCGGCCGCGAGGGCGGCGCGACGGTACCCGGACGCCGGGAACTGGTTGAACATCAGGTGGGAGAGCGCCATGATCCCGCCGCCGACGACGCCGATGAGCACGCCGGGGACCACGCCGACCGAGGGGAGGAGCGAGCCCACGAGCGTCCCCACCGCGCCGGCGATCACGGCCGCCGCCGTCGCCACCACGGGCCCGGACGCCGGGATGATGGTCGTCATCGCCGCCGCGAGCAGGCACGCCGCGGAGACCAGCACGACCTCGATCCCGTCGGGCAGGAGGGAGGCGGTCAACCACCCCACCCCGGAGGCGACGACCACGAGCCCGGTGACGGTGGCGCTGAGGGTCTCCACCAGGCGGGGCCGGCCGTCGCGCCGCACCATCTGGTGCACGAACGCGGCGATGACCCCGGCGGCACCCACGAAGGCGAGCCACCCCAGGTCGCGCGTCAGCCACGCGACACCCGTCGCGAGCAGCGCCGTGCCGGCGATGACCACGGAGGAGCCCCGGCGGGACGGGACGTTCACCAGCCGTGGCCACCCGGTAGCGAACACGAGCGAGATCACGGCAAGGCCCACGGCAACGGCCTCGTCGCCCAGGTATGCCCCCAGCGCGAGGAGGGCGACGCCGACGCCGGTGACGACGCCGCGGGTGGGGGCCGCCATCATCGTCGCGCCACGAAGGGGCGTGGCCGCCGGGGTGTGGCCCGGCGGGGAGGTGGCTGTCACGCCGCCATTGTGTCAGAGCGGCGCGGCTGGCGCGGGGACCACGGCGACGACCCGGCCGCCACCGGTCCGCGTTGCTAAGGTTGGACCGAATTCCGGGAGGGAGGCACGTGTGGCGAGCGTCCTGCTGCTGACCACCTCGCGGGGAGGCGTCGAGACCGTCCTCCCGGCCCTCTCCCTCCTCCCGCACAAGGTCCGCATCGCCCCCCTCACGCCCGCCGCGCTCGTCGACGTCAAGGACGCCGAGGTCCTCATGGTGGACGGCCGGACCGAGCTGGTCGCGTCGCGCTCGCTCTGCCAGCTGACGGCGACGACGATCGAGACGCCACCTGTCCTGCTCGTGGTGACGGAGGGGGGCTGGTCCGTGGTGGGAGCGAGCTGGGGGGCCGCCGACGTCGTCGTCGACACGGCGGGACCGGCGGAGATCGACGCACGGATCCGTATCGTCATCGAGCGGGCGGCGCAGGCGACCCGCCCGGAGCCTGAGCGCGTCGAGACCGGTGACCTCGTGATCGACCCCTCGTCGTACACCGCACGCCTCCGGGGGGTGGCGCTCGACCTGACCTACAAGGAGTTCGAGCTCCTGAAGTACCTCGCCGCGAACCCGGGCCGGGTCTACACCCGCGCGCAGCTCCTCCAGGAGGTCTGGGGGTATGACTACTTCGGTGGCACCCGCACCGTGGACGTCCACGTGCGGCGGCTGCGGGCCAAGCTGGGTGTCGAGCACGACCAGCTGATCGGTACCGTGCGCAACGTGGGCTACCGCTTCAACACCGATGGCGTGACCTCCCCCACCTCGGCAGACTCGGCGGAGTGACGTAGAGTTGTCCCTGGCGTCGGTCCGTTGAAAGCCCCGGGCTCCACACACTGCCGCTACGAGCGGCCCTTGCGCCGAGAGGCGCTTTGCGGTCCGACGCCGTCGACGTGAGCGAAATCGGAACGGGACCACCGGAGCGGGACCAAGGGAGGCCCCGCCCGGTACCCGCGGTGCCCTACGCTGGGACTGCCCCACCACAGGAGGTGGGCGCCGTCCGCCCCCGCGGGTGGACCCCACCGAGCAGGAGCTGATGGTGAAGCTGAGCCTCACCCCCAAGGAGAACGTCTACTTCACCCTCCTGGCGGACTGCGCCGCACAACTCGTCGAGGCCGCCCGCGTGCTCGCCGAGGTCGCGGCGGCCGACCGGCCGAGCCGGGCCGCACTGGTCGCCGAGCTGCACGGCGTGGAGCACGCTGCCGATGAGGCCGTCCACGCCCTGATCCAGAAGGTCAACTCGAGCTTCGTCACCCCCCTGGACCGCCACGACCTCCTGCTCCTCGCCACCGGCATCGACGACTGCGTGGACCTGATGGACGAGGCCGGCGACATGATCCTGCTCTACAAGGTGGGGACGGTGCCGGACGCCACGGTCCGGATCATCGCGATCCTCGAGAGGTGCGCCCAGCTCACGGTGGAGGTCGTCCCCCGCCTGCGCTCGATGCAGCGGCTGCGCGACTACTGCCTCGAGATCAACCGCCTCGAGAACGAGGCTGACCGCATCTACCGGCAGGCGATCGCCGACCTGTTCGACATGGACACGGACGGCCGCACCCTCGTGAAGCTGAAGGACATCATCCTGACCCTCGAGGCAGCAGTCGACGCCTTCGAGCGGCTCGCCAACTCCGTGGAGACGATCGCGGTCAAGGAGTCCTGAGCGGTGGATCTCGTCGCCTTCGTGGTGGTGGTCGTGGTGGTGGTCGCCCTCAGCTTCGACTTCACGAACGGTTTCCACGACGCCGCCAACGCCATCGCGACGTCCGTCTCCACCCGCGCCCTCACCCCGCGGGTGGCCCTGGCGATGGCCGCCGTCATGAACCTGGTCGGGGCGCTCCTCGGCACGGGCGTGGCGGAGACGATCGGGTCGGGCATCATCACCCCGGCAGGAGGCCTCACGGGCCTCGTCGTGGTCCTCGCCGGCCTGCTCGGGGCGATCGGCTGGAACCTGGCGACCTGGTGGCTCGGGCTGCCGTCGTCGTCGTCGCACGCCCTGATCGGCGGGCTGACCGGCGCGGGCCTGGCCTCCGCGACGACCGTGCACTGGAACGTGATCCTCACCAAGGTGGTCATTCCGATGCTGCTCTCCCCCATGGTGGGTTTCTCGCTCGCCTTCGCGGCGATGATCGGGGTGCTGTGGGGTTTCCGGCACGCGAGCCACGAGCGCACCACCCGGAACTTCCGCTACGCCCAGACCGTCTCCGCAGCGGCCATGGCCCTGGGCCACGGCCTGCAGGACGCCCAGAAGACGATGGGCGTGATCGTCCTCGCGCTCGTCGCGGCCGGCTGGTGGGAGGGCACCTCGATCCCCCTGTGGGTGAAGCTCGCCGCGGCCGCGGCGATCTCCGCCGGCACGTACTCGGGCGGCTGGCGGATCATGCGCACACTCGGGCGCCGCATCATCGAGCTGGACCCCCCGCGCGGCTTCGTCGCGGAGACGGTGGCTGCCTCCGTCCTGTACACCACGGCGTTCGTGTGGCAGGCCCCCATCTCGACCACCCACACGATCACCTCCGCCATCCTCGGCGTGGGGGCCACCCGGCGGCTCTCCGCCGTGCGCTGGGGCGTGGCGGGCAACATCGTCGGGGCGTGGGTCCTCACGCTGCCCGCCGCCGGGTCGGTCGGGGCGCTCATGTTCTTCCTGTTGCACCCACTGTTCACGTGGCTCGGCTGAGGCATCCGTTAGTCTGGGCGCAGACCACGGAGGAGAACCATGCGCACGCCTGTCGTCCTGCTGTCCATCGCCGCGCTCACGGCGGGCCTGAGCGCCTGCGGCGGTTCCGAGGTCTTCGAGATCGGGGTGGGCTCCTGCACCGACTCCTCCCAGCTGCAGGGCGACGAGGTCTCGCAGATCACCCTCATCGACTGCGCGGAGGAGCACGACGTCGAGGCCTACGCCTCCACGCAGGTCACCGGTGACACCTACCCGGGCAAGGATGCGATCCGGGAGCAGGCGGACGAGTTCTGCCTCGCCGAGTTCACGACCTTCGTGGGCGTACCGAGCTACGAGGAGTCCGCGCTGTTCTTCTCCTACCTCTACCCCACCGAGGAGAGCTGGAACGACGCCGGAGACCGCGAGATCCTCTGCCTCGTGATCTCGGATACGCCCGTGACGGGCACGCTGCGGGGCTCAGGCCTGTAGGGGCCCGCCGCCCCTACCCGAACCGTCCCGAGATGTAGGCCTCCGTCGCCTCGTTGTCCGGATGGGAGAAGATCTTGGTGGTCTCGTCGTACTCGATGAGGCGGCCAGGCTTGCGGGCGCCCGCGATGTTGAAGAAGCCCGTCTTGTCGGAGACGCGGGCCGCCTGCTGCATGTTGTGGGTGACGATCACGATCGTGTAGTCGTTCTTCAGCTCGGCGATGAGGTCCTCGATCGCGAGGGTGGAGATCGGGTCGAGCGCGGAGCACGGCTCGTCCATCAGCACGACGTCGGGCTTCACCGCGATCGCGCGCGCGATGCAGAGGCGCTGCTGCTGCCCGCCGGAGAGCGAGGACCCGGGCTTCTCGAGCCGGTCCTTGACCTCCTCCCAGAGGTTCGCGCCCCGCAGGGAGGTCTCGACGACCTCCTCGGCGGCGCTCTTCGAGATGCGGCGGTTGTTCAGCCGGATGCCGGCGAGAACGTTCTCGGCGATCGACATCGTGGGGAACGGGTTCGGCCGCTGGAACACCATGCCCACCTGGCGGCGGACGACGACGGGATCAACCCTGGGGTCGTAGAGGTTGTTGCCATCCATGATGACCTCGCCCTCGACGCGGCCGCCCGGCGTCACCTCGTGCATCCGGTTGAGGGTGCGCAGGAACGTGGACTTGCCGCAGCCCGAGGGGCCGATCAGGGCGGTGACGGAGCGCGGCTCGATCACCATGGAGACGTCCTCGACGGCGAGGAAGTCACCGTAGTAGACGTTGAGGTTCTTCACGTCAATGCGCTTGGCCACGGGGGGTCCTTCCGGGGGTCACGGGGGCGGGAGGGGTCACCGGCTGAGGCCCTTCGGGGCGAAGAACCGGGAAACCAGGCGTGCCCCGAGGTTCAGGATCATGACGATGAGGATCAGGGTGAGCGCGCCGGCCCACGCCCGCTCCGAGGCGGACTCGCCTCCCTGGGCGTACTGCCGGAACACGAACACCGGAAGAGTCGCCATCCGGCCCTCGAACGGGTTGAAGTTGGTGTTGGCCACGATGCCGACCGTGATGAGAAGCGGGGCGGTCTCGCCGATCACGCGGGCGATGGCGATCATGACGCCGGTGGTGATGCCGGCGACGGCGGTGCGCAGCACCACCTTCACGATCGTGAGCCACTTCGGGACCCCCAGCGCGTAGGACGCCTCCCGCAGCTCGTTCGGCACGAGCTTGAGCATCTCCTCGACGGAACGCACCACCACCGGCGTCATCAGCAGCGCAAGGGCGACCGCGCCGATGATGCCGGCCTTGTAGCCGGGCCCGGCGATCGTGAAGAACAGGGAGAACGCGAAGAGACCGGCCACGATCGAGGGGATGCCCGTCATCACGTCCACCAGGAAGGTCACGTACCGGCGGATCCTGCCGCCCTGGTACTCGACGAGGTAGATGGCGGTGAAGATCCCCAGCGGGATCGAGATGAGCGACGCCAGTCCCGTGATGATCAGGGTGCCGACGATCGCGTGGTAGGCACCGCCGAGTTCCGTCTCGCCGTAGACCCCGACCATGTTCGTGAGGAGGAAGTCCACGCCGAACCGCTTCATCCCCTCTGACAGGACCATCCAGACGAGGGAGACCAGCGGGATCATCACGACCACGAACGCCGAGACCACGAGGGCGCTGGCGAGGCGGTCCTTGGCCCAGCGCTCCCCCTCGCGGACCCACGAGACCGCGGTGATGGCGACGACGTAGATGAGGGCGCCGAAGAAGGCCCCCCCGAGGAGGTTGATGGAGCCGGCGGTGGCGAGGATGCCGTAGGCGAGCGCGAACGAGGCACCGAGGGTGGCCCACGGCACCCACTGGGGGAGGCGCTGGCCGATGCGCTGGACTTCGAGGCTGGTCATCAGTTGGCTCCGGAGAACTCGGCGCGGCGGGCGATGATCGCGCGGGCCGCCATGTTCACGAGGAACGTGATGATGAACAGCATCAGCCCGGTCGCGATGAGGACGTTCACTCCGAGACCGGCCGCCTCGGGGAACTGGTTGGCGATGTTGGCGGCGATCGTCTGGTGCTGGCCGGGCATCAGCAGGTTGAAGTTGATCGAGAATCCGGGCGAGAGGATCATCAGGACGGCCATCGTCTCGCCCAGGGCCCGGCCGAGACCCAGCATCGAGGCGGAGATGATGCCGGAACGGGCGAACGGCAGGACTGCCTGCTGCACCATCTCCCACCGGGTCGCGCCCAGCGCGAGGGAGGCCTCCTCGTGCAGGCGCGGCGTCTGCAGGAACACCTCGCGGATGGTGGCCGTGATGATCGGGAGGATCATGACCGCGAGGACGAGTGACGCCGTCATGATGTTCCGCGCGGGTGGGATGTAGTCCTGGAAGAAGGGCAGAAACCCCAGGTTGTTCGACAGCCACGCGAACACCGGATCGATCGTGCCCATGAGCCACCGGGCGCCCCACAGGCCGAAGATGACGGACGGGATCGCGGCGAGCAGGTCCACGATGTAGCCGAGTGCCTGCGCCAGCCGCCGGGGTGCGTAGTGGGAGATGAAGAGCGCGATCCCCACGGAGAGCGGCACGGCCACCAGCAGCGCGATGGCGGAGGACAGGAGCGTGCCGAACAGCAGGGGGGTGACGAATCCCCAGAAGTCAAGCCCACGGAGGATGTTCACCCCCGCGAGGTCCTCCGCGCTGGCGGTGAACGCGGGCGCGGCGCGGACGATGAGGAAGAGCGCGACCGCGGCCAGCGTCAGGAGGATCGCCCAACCGGCGGTGGTCGACAGTCCCCGGAAGACCTGGTTGCCGACGTTGCTCGGCGGCTTCAGGTCACGCACCTCGGCGGTCAGGGAAGGGTCGGTCTGCGTTGCCACGATTCCTCCTGTTCCGATCCAAAATTACACGGCGATGGGCGGGTCAGCCGGAGCGTCGACCCGCCCATCGCGTGGGTGTTCGTCAGCCAGCCGAGATCTGGTCGATCGCGGCCATCACGCGCTCGCGCAGGCTGTCCGAGATCGGCGCGATACCCGCGACGGCCGGGTCGGCAGCGAGCTGCTGACCCTCTTCGCTCGCGATGTACGTGAGGTAGGCGGCCACGTTGGTGGCGTCTGCCTCGTTGTCGTACTGGGAGCAGGCGAGCATGTAGGAGACCAGCACGATCGGGTAGACCCCGGACTCCGTGGTGTCACGCGCCAGCTCGTAGGTGAGGCGCAGGTCGGACGCGTCCTCGGTGGGCTCGGAGACCTCGAGGACCCGCGCCGCGGCTTCCGCCGAGTAGGGGACGAACTCGTCGCCCACGCCGACGGCGACCGAACCGAGGTCCTCCACCCGCGAGGCGTCCACGTAGGCGATGGTGCCCTGGGCGCCGTTCACGACCTCGAGGACGCCGGACGTCTGGGCGCCGGACTGCGTGCCGTCGATCGGCCACACGCCGTCGGGCTCGAACGTCCACACCTCAGGAGCGGCGGCCGCGAGGTACTCGGTGAAGTTGTCGGTGGTGCCGGAGTCGTCCGACCGGTTCACGGGCACGACGGCCAGGTCAGGCAAGGTGACATCCGGGTTGGCCTCGGCGATGGCCGGGTCGTTCCAGTTGGTGATCTGCCCGGCGAAGACCTTCGCGATCGTCTCGGCGCTCATGTTGAGGGTGTCGACACCCTCGAGGTTGAACACCACGGCGATCGGGGACACCCAGAGAGGGAGTTCGAGCGGCTCGGAGCCGTAGCAGCGGTCGGTGGCGGCGGCGATCTCCTCGGGCTTGAAGGCCGCGTCGGAGCCCGCGAAGACCACGGTCCCGTTGATGAACTGCTCACGGCCGGCGCCGGAGCCAGTGGGGTCGTAGCTGACGGTGAGGCCGGGGTGCTTCGTCATGAACTCGGCAACCCAGGCGTTCTGGCCCTTCTCCTGGGAGGAGGCGCCAGCGCCGGCGATCGCGCCGGAGAGCTCGGAGGCCGTCTGGCCCCCGGTGGCGGTGGAGTCGGTGTCGTCCGTCGTGACGGCGTCCCGGCCACACGCCGAGAGAGTGAGTGCGAGCGCCGAAAGGGCGGCGATCCCCGCCATCCTGCGGTTCACAGCAAGCTTCACGTTGTTTTTCCATCCTGTCGTCGGTGCAGGGCTTGTGCCCACAACGACTCTGACGTTAGGCAGCTCAGGTGACTGAAGGGGTTGATTGGGGTGAACGGAGGGTGAACAACGGCTATCGCCTTCGTCACATCCCGCTCAGATGGAGTGCGGCCGGTGCTTCTCGAGCGAGACCACGACGGCGCCGCGGCGCGGATGGTGCGCCATGTGCGCGACCAGGACCTCACCGGTCTTGAGCCACGGATCGCTGGCGGGCAGCTTGCGGATCACCCGGTTCTGCGAGCGCGCCGTGAGCCGCTCGAGCACGCTGGGGAGGACGGGGCGGTGGGTGCAGATCGCCACGGAGCGCTCACCGCCGTCGAGGTGGGCGTCAACGATGGCGCGCACCGGCTTCGGGTTCTTCTGGTGGCCGTCCTCGGTGAGCTCGGGGCGCAGGTCCGGCTTGATCCGTGTCGCCTCGAGGAAGGGCCGCACGGTGGCGAGGCAGCGCTCCCACGGGCTCGTGACCACGGCCGACACCCCGTAGGCGGACAGGATCGGGACCAGGAGCCGCGCCTGCTGCCGGCCGACGTCGGTGAGCGGCCGCGTGTCCTCCCCGCCCTTCCACGCCGAGCGCTTCCGGGCGCGGGCGTGCCGGACCACTGCGACCGTCCACGTGTCCAGGCGGTCGTCGTCCCACTGGTCGATGAGCTGCATCAGCGGATAGCGGTCATGGGGATAGGTGAGGGTGCGGAGTGCGACGTCGGCATCGAACCAGGCGGCCTGGTCGACCTCGCTGCGAGGTGCGCGGCGCACCGAGGGACGGGCGCGCGCCCAGGGGCCACGTGGCTCGATCCGTGCCGACCAGTAGTGCGACTCCTTCATCTTCCCGCCGCCGTTGATCGGGTATCTCACTGACACCAGCGGCTGGCCGAGCACCACGCGGTACCCGGTCTCCTCCTCCACCTCCCGGACCGCGGCGACGGCGAGGTGCTCGGGCGAGTCCGGCTTGCCCTTGGGCCACGACCAGTCGTCGTAGCTCGGGCGATGCACGAGCAACACCTGGAGCTTGCCGCCGCGGATCCGCCAGACCAGCGCACCGGCGGCGAGGACGTCGATCCTCACCGGGCCGCCACCCTGCGGCGTGCCTGGGCCATGAAGACCTCCTGGATGTCCGTGAGCCGCTCGCCGTTCTCGTCCAGGTGGCGGCGAGTCCACGACCCGTCCGGCACCAGGCGCCAGGACGAGGTGCTGTCCGCCAGCGAGAGCTCGAGGATGCCGATGAGTTCGTCGATGTGGCGGCGGTCCTCGATCTGGATCAGTGCCTCGACGCGGCGGTCGAGGTTGCGGTGCATGAGGTCCGCTGATCCGATCCACACCTCGGGATCGCCGTCGTTCGCGAACGCGTAGATGCGGGAGTGCTCGAGGAACCGGCCCAGGATCGAGTGCACCTTGATGTTCTCGCTGAGCCCGGGGATGCCGGCCCGGACGGCGCAGATCCCGCGGACCACCATTCCCACCGGCACCCCGGCCTGGCTGGCGCGGTAGAGGGCGTCGATGAGGGTCTCGTCGACGACGGAGTTCACCTTGATACGGATCCACGCCTCGCGGCCGGCGCGGTGGTTCGCGATCTCCCGCTCGATCCGCTCGAGCAGGCCGGTGCGGATTCCCCGGGGTGCGACCAGGAGCCGGTGGAAGCGAGTCCGGGGCGCGTAGCCGCTCAACTGGTTGAACAGTCGGGTGAGGTCCTGGCCGACGTCGCGGTTGCAGGTGAGGAGTCCGAGGTCCTCGTAGCCGCGGGCGGTCTTGGGGTTGTAGTTCCCGGTGCCGAGGTGGCAGTAGCGCTTCAGCCCGTCGGCCTCCTGGCGCACCACGAGCACGAGCTTGCAGTGGGTCTTCAGTCCGACCAGGCCGTAGACCACGTGCACGCCCGCCTGCTCGAGCTTGCGGGCCCACGTGATGTTCGCCTCCTCGTCGAACCGCGCCTTGATCTCGACGATGGCGAGCACCTGCTTCCCGGCCTCGGCGGCGTCGATGAGAGAGTCGATGATCGGCGAGTCCCCGGAGGTGCGGTAGAGGGTCTGCTTGATCGCCAGGACCTGCGGATCTGCGGCGGCCTGCGCGATGAACTGCTGTACCGAGGTGGAGAAGGAGTCGTAGGGGTGGTGGAGAAGGATGTCCTCGTTCGAGATGGCCTGGAAGAAGTCGGTGGGTTTGGCGGACTCCACCCGGGCGAGCTGCCGGGCGGTGACCGGCACGAACTTGGGGTACTTGAGGTCCGGCCTGTCGACGTCGTGGATCAGGTTCAGACCGGTGAGGTCGAGCGGTTCGGGCAACCGGTAGACGTCCTGCTCCGAGACGCCGAGCTCCCGCATGAGCAGGTCGAGGACGTGCGGGGAGATGCCACGCGCCACCTCGAGCCGGACGGCGGGCCCGAAGCGCCGCCGCATGAGCTCCTTCTCCAGCGCCTTGAGCAGGTTCTCGGCGTCGTCCTCCTCCACCTCCAGGTCCTCGTTCCGGGTGACGCGGAAGGTGTGGCGCTCGACGATCTCCATTCCGGGGAAGAGGTGGTCGAGGTGGGCGCCGATGATCTCCTCGATCGGCACGTAGGAGGTGGAGTAGCTCTCGTCCGAGGCGATCTCCTCGGGGCGGCGGGGCTTCCCGGAGGCGTCGACGGCGATGAACCGTGGCAGCAGGGGCGGCACCTTCACCCGCGCGAAGAACTCCTTGCCGGTGCCCGGGTTGCGGACCACGACGGCGAGGTTGAGGGAGAGACCCGAGATGTAGGGGAAGGGGTGCGCCGGATCGACCGCGAGCGGGGTGAGGACGGGGAAGATCTGCCGCCGGAAGAACCGCTGGAGCCGGCCCTTCTCGGAGTCGGAGAGCTCCTCGAAGTGCAGCAACTGGATGCCCTCCTCGGCCAGGGCGGGGCTGACGTCCTCCTGGAACACGCGCGCGTGCCGCTCGGCGAGTTCGTGGGCCTTCAGCGCGATGCCCTCCAGCACCTGCCGGGGCGTGAGGCCCGAGGCCGCGGTCACGGCGAGACCGGTGGCGATGCGTCGCTTCAGGCCGGCCACACGGACCATGAAGAACTCGTCGAGGTTCGAGGCGAAGATGGCGAGGAACCAGGCGCGTTCCAGCAGCGGCAGCCCGGTGTCCTCCGCCTGCTCGATGACCCGCTGGTTGAAGGCGAGCCAGCTCAGCTCACGGTCGGCGAAGCGGCCCTCGGGGAGCGGGCGCTCCTCCTCACCCTGCCCGACGCTCTGCTCGGCGAGATCCTCGCCGTCAACGCTGACGCCGCGCAACAGGTCGGCGGACTGGGGAGGACCGGGCGGGTCGTCGGTGACGGCGGCGTCATGATCGTCGTCATCGTCGTCATCGTCGTCGTCGTCATCGTCGTCCCGCAGCAGGACGGGCGAGTCGTCGAGGACGTCGTCCTCCAGTCGTCCCACGAAGGTGGCAGGCTCGCCGACGAGGTCGAAGCCGACGAAATCGCCGCCGTAGTCCTCCGCGGGTTCGGTCTGGGAAGCGGGGCGGGGGGCCCCGTCGCTCTCGTCGGACATCTGTCACCCTCTCGCTGCCGCCTGCGCCGCCCGGAGCCGTGGAGCCCTACCCCGGATGGGCGTACTGCACGTCCACTGAACCACGTTCGAAACCGGCGCGCACGTACGTGCGTATGGCGGTGAGGTTATCGCCTTCCACGTACAGCGTCAGCGCTCTCCGCCGTCGTTCTCGGGCCGTGCGCTGGGCGAGGTGGAGGAGGTGCGCGGCGATGCCACGTCGCTCCAGTTCCGGGGCGACACCGATCACGTAGACCTCATCCGACCCGGCCTCGGCCTTGAGCCACAGGTACGCCACCAGTGCGCCCGTCGTGTCTGTGACCAGCAGGAACATGTCGTGGTGGAACCACGGCTCGGCCATCCGGGCCGCGAGGTCCGCGACGTTGAGGCGGCCCTGCTCGGGGTGGGTCGCGAAGATCCGGGCGTTGAGGGCCACCCACGCATGCCCGTCCGGTCCGTCCGCCGATCCACTGAACGGCCGGACGCGGAGGCCCGCGGGGAGTGGCGGGGCCTCCCCGAGCGGCGCCGTCGACGGCGTCCATGCCATCTGCAACAGCGCGCGAACCACGCGGAGCCCCTCACGCTCGGCGAGTGCCCTCGCCGGGGCAAGGGCGCCGTGGGACCAGACCGCCACGCCCGGGTCCCGCGTGCGCAGGGCACGCAGCAGCGCGGTGCCGTGTCCGTGCCGGCGGCACGCGGGGTCGACGGCGAGTTCGGCGCTGGCGCCGTCACCCCACGCGTAGCCGGCGAGGAACCCACCCGGGCTGAAGGCCCGCAGGTGGATGACGGGCTCGACACCGGTCGCGGACCCCCGCAGCCGCAGGAGCCCGGCCTCCCCCACCGCCGCGACGCCGTCGTGCGCCGCGACGCGCGCGAGGAGCGCGACGACGTCGTCCCGGGCGGCCCGGTCCAGGGAGGGCGTGACCTCGACCATCACTCGAGCGCGCCGACCCGGGCCATCGCTGCGGCCCTGCGCAGCTCCTCGGCGGTGTTGAGCAGGTTGCCGGCGCGCTGGGTGATCGCGGCCGACAGTTCGTCGTTCGTGGCGTCCAGGGACTCCGCGGCGAGCGCGCTGCCCGCGGCGATCACCTTCAGGAACGCGGAGGCGCGGTCGAGGGCGACGTCCAGGTCGCCGTCGAACACGCCGGAGAGGATCCGGTCAGCGGTGTTCGTGACGTCCTCGGGCCCCGGCGCGTCCGCCACCCCTGCGATCACGCCGGCGACCTCCGCCAACGCCAGACCCCGCTGGTAGTTGAGCACGATGTGCCGCGGATCGCGGCGCACCCACTCGCGGATCACGTACAGGCGCCACAGGGTGCCGGGGAGCGTGTCGGCCGGCGAGGAGGCCCACATCTCCGCGACCGTCTCGAGCCCTTCCGTCTCCACGAGGCGGACGAGGCGCTCGACGAGTTCCGCGTCGCCGGAGCGCTGGCGACCGCGCTGAACGAGGGCTCTCGCGGTCTCGTGCGCGACGTACGTCGCCTCCGCCGGGTCCGGGGCGCCGACGATCGCCTCGGCCTGGACGTCGTCGAGGCGAGCGGGTCGGCGTGGGGGCGTTCGAGTCACGGTGTCCTGGGGATGAGGAGGGGCGGGGTGAGGAGGGGCGGGACGGGAAGGAGGCGGGGTGAGGAGGGGCCGTTTCGGCTCCCCACCATTGTGGGTGCCGCGCACGAGGCACGGTCAAGCCTCCAGCCGATTCTGCCTGGCCCGGCGACGGCGCTACCATGTCCGGGTGCCCCTCAGCGGGACGCTGGCAGCCGGGGTATGGGCCTCTAGCTCAGTTGGCAGAGCAGCGGACTTTTAATCCGTCGGTCGTGGGTTCGAGCCCCACGGGGCCCACAGTTCATCTCGGTTGGGACGCACGGCGACTCAGGAACCGCAGCCCCGAACCTGCCGGATCGCGGTGCGATGGGCTGCCGGGGATCGCGC
>DBQX01000016.1 GCA_002305415.1 Actinomycetales bacterium UBA1383
CCGCCGTCGAGGGCCCGCCGGGCGCCGACGGGCCGCCACCCGCCGCCGGCCAGCCCTCGACGGCGACCATCCGCGCCAGCCCAAAGCCGCCCGCCACCACCCCGGCGGCGCCGAGCGCGCCGAGTTGGAGGGCGCGACGCCGGGTGATCGGCTCCACGCTCAGGACTCCCCGAGTGTCCGCAGCCTGGCCTGGTACTCCTCGGTGTCGATCTCGCCGCGGGCGTAACGCTCGGCGAGGATCTCCCGGGCCCGGAGCAGCCCGGCGTCCGGACCGGTCGGCGGCGAGGCCGGCGGGCCGGCCGGGTGACCGGGGTACGGCCCGGGGTACTGCCCCGGGAGCGGTCGGGTGGCGTGGTCCGGCCGCGTGCCGCCACCGACGGCGCGCACGAGCACCACGACCAGCAGCACCAGCCCACCCAGCAGGAGGATGCCGAACAGCATCATCCAGACGACACCCCAGCCGCTCATTCCGTCCCAGTAGTGCATCCTGACGCCTCCGATCGTCCGCGCGAGCACGCTCGCCATACCCCTACGGGGTACCGCTTCAGGGTACGACTTCTTCCCGCCACGAGCACCAGTGCGCAGCCGGGAACTCCCTGGGAACTTCACGCTGCTAGGGTGCGCAGCCATGAGGATCGTCATCGCGCCCGACTCCTTCAAGGAGTCGATGAGCGCCGCCGACGCCGCGGCGGCCATCGCCCGCGGCGTCCGCGCGGTGCTGCCGGACGCGGAGTGCGTGCTGGTGCCGATGGCCGACGGCGGCGAGGGCACGACGGCGGCCCTGGTCGCGGCCCTCGGGGCCGGCCTCCGCCGGGTCCGGACCCAGGACGCACTCGGCCGCCCGATCGACGCCGCCTACGGCCTCACCACCGACGGCCTCGCCATCATCGAGGTTGCGGCGGCGGTCGGCATCGGGCTGGTCGCGCCGCAGGAGCGCGACATCATGCGGTCAAGTTCCCGCGGGGTCGGGGACCTCGTGCTCGACGCCCTCGACGCCGGCGCCACCCGGCTGATCGTGGGCCTCGGCGGCTCGGTCACCACCGACGGCGGGGCAGGCCTGCTGCAGCGGCTCGGCGTCGTCCTCCTCGCCGACGACGGCGCCGCGCTCCCCGCGACGCCCGACGGCCTTGCCCGGCTCGCGAGGGTTGACCTCAGCGGGCTCGATCCCCGGGTGGGACCGCTCGCCATCGACGTCGCGAGTGACGTCACCAACCCGCTGCTCGGCCCGACGGGCGCCGCGGCGGTCTTCGGCCCGCAGAAGGGGGCCACCGCCGAACAGGTGCCCCTCCTGGAGGCGGCCCTGACCCGACTCGCGGACGCCCTGGTGGCCGCGGGGGCGCCGGACGTGCGGGACGTTCCCGGCGCCGGCGCCGCCGGCGGGCTGGGAGCGGCCTTCCTGTGGCTCGGTGGCCGGATTCGCCGCGGCGGGGAGGTGGTGGCCGAGACGGCCCGGCTGGAGGCGCACGTCCGGGGCGCCGACCTGGTGATCACAGGCGAGGGGTCCATCGACAGCCAGACCCTCTCCGGCAAGACCCCGGTGGGGGTGGCCGCGGTGGCGGGCCGGCTGGGCGTCCCGGTGATCGCCTTCGGCGGCCGGGTCGGCCCTGACGCCGACACGCTGCTGGACCACGGCTTCGCCGCCATCGTGCCGATCATGCGCGAGCCCGCCGACCTGCCCACCGCGCTGGCCCAGGGCGCCGCGAACCTCGAGGCTGCCGCCGCCACCGCGATGCGCCTCCACGCCCTGGGGCGTGGACGGTAACGCGGGCCTATACTGACGCCGACAGATCCGCTCGGCCCGGGGAGGTGGTTGCCATGGATGGCGAGCCACCGAGTAATACCGCCCCGCTCCGACCGTCCGCCTGAGGCACGTCCCGCCCGCCGAGGCGCTCCTCCCCCGCACTGTGCCGCACGCGTGCGCGCTGCCTGACACCACGAGGATCTGTCATGACCTACCCCACGTTCTCGCCCCTCCGGTCCCTGCGTCCCCAGCTCCGCCCCGGCCATGCGGCTGGCCCCGTTTCCGGCCCGCCCGCCGCCGTCGCCGCTCGCTCCGCGGCAAGTCCGGACGCGGCCGAGCTGAGCCCGGTCGAGAAGTTTCGGGCGCGCGCCGCCTTCGTCGACGCCGCGATCTACGTGGACGGCGACCGCATCGAGTCCCCGTCCAGCCTGGGTGACGCCTATCAGGCCCTGAGTTCCCGCGAGGACGCCATCGGCTGGATCGTGCTCCACGGGCCCGACCAGCACGAGGTGGCGTGGCTCGGCGAGGAGTTCGGGCTGCACGAGCTCGCGATCGAGGACGCCATCGTCGCCCACCAGCGGCCGAAGCTCGAGCGGTACGACACCACCCTCTTCGTGGTGCTGCGCGCCGCCCGCTACCTCGACGACGTCGAGGAGGTGGAGTTCAGCGAGGTGCACGTGTTCGTGGGTCCGGACTTCGTGGTGACCGTCAAGCACGGAGAGGCCCCCGATCTCACCTCCGTGCAGCGGCGCCTCGAGAGCAACCCCGACCTCCTGCGCCTCGGTACCGAGTCGATCCTTTACGCCATCCTCGACAAGGTGGTGGACGGCTACGTCCCCGTGGTCGCCGGCCTGGAGAACGACATCGACGAGATCGAGACCCAGGTCTTCGCCGGCGACCCGCAGGCGTCCCGCCGCATCTACGAACTCACCCGCGAGGTGATCGAGTTCAAGCGGGCCGCGGCCCCGCTGGTCTCGGTGATGCGCGCGCTGACCGCCGGCTTCGCGAAGTACGGCACCGACGAGGAGCTGCAGCGCTACCTCCGCGACGTCGAGGATCACCTCACCCTGGTGATCGAGCAGATCGACGGGTTCCGGCACCTCCTGCGGGACATCCTCGCCGTCAACGCCACCCTGGTGGCCCAGCAGCAGAACGACGAGATGAAGGCACTCACCGAGGCCAGCATCGACCAGAACGAGGAGGTCAAGCGGATCTCCGCCTGGGCGGCCATCCTGTTCGCGCCCACTCTCGTGGGCACGGTCTACGGCATGAACTTCGACGTCATGCCGGAGCTGCACTGGCAGTTGGGGTATCCCTTCGCGCTCGCCCTGATGCTCATGGTCAGCGTGGCGCTCCACGGCGTGTTCCGGAAGCGCCGCTGGATCTGAGGGCCCGCCGCCCCGCCGCCCCCGGCGCGCGGGGCGGGCTCACCCCTCCACCCGCCGCCGCAGGCCGCTCGCCCGCACGATCGGCCGCTGCGCCGCCGCCGCCAGCGACTCCCACGTCCCCAGGATCCGTACGTGCTTCTTCGCCCGCGTGACCGCCGTGTACAGCAGCTCCCGGGTCATCAGCGGCGACGACGCCGGCGGCAGCACCACCGTCACCCTCTCGTACTGGCTGCCCTGGCTCCGGTGGATGGACAGCGCGTGCACTGTCTGCACCTCCGCGAGCCGACTCGGCGCGAACAGCTCGACCTTCCCCTCGCGCACGAACGCCGCCCGGTGCTGCCCGCCGTCGTCCACCACCACGCCCGCGTCACCGTTGAAGAGCCGCACCTGGTAGTCGTTCGCGGTGATCATGAGCGGCCGGCCCACGTACCACTCCCCGTCGCTGCCATAGCCCGGGATGGCCTCCGCGAGCCAGGCCTCCACCCGCCGGCCCCACTGTGCCACCCCGTGCGGTCCCGCGCGGTGGGCGCACAACACCTGGTGGTGCCCGAGCGCGGCCAGCGCCTCCTCCCCGCGTCCCGCGTGGGCGGCGGCCATCAGCGACCTCCCGGCGTCGACGACGTCGCCCCGCAGCCCTGCCAAGGCGCCGACCGGGGCGGTGGCGGCGTCGGCGTCGTGGAATTCCACGGAGTCCCCGGCGGCGGCGATCGCGGTGCGGAGCACTTCCGGGTCGCCGGTGCGAATGGCCTCCGCCACGGCCTGGATCTCCTCGGAGAAGCGGCGCACTTTCGTGAGGCGGACCACCCCGGCGGCCAGGGCGCGCCCGCGCTCGTCGGAACCCAGCGAGGCGAGGTCCGGGGCGACGGCGCGGCCCATGCCCGCCCGCTCGAGCGGAACCGCGCCGGCTCGGCCCCCGCCCGGCGTTGGCCGCGCGAACAGGTCGCCCAGCACGGCGCCCACCTCGATGGATGCCAACTGGTCCGGGTCCCCGACGAGCAGCAGCCGGCAGTCCGGGCGCAGCGCCTCCACCAGCCGGGACATCAGCGTGAGGGACACCATCGACGCCTCGTCCACCACCACGACGTCGAAGGCCAGCCGGTTGCCCCGATCATGGAGGAAGCGGCTGGTTGTCCCGGGCTTGGTGCCCAGCAGCCGGTGCAGCGTCGAGGCCGTGAGGCCGGCCACCGGAGCTGCGAGGTCCGCCGGGAAGCCCGGGTCCGCCACCGCCTCGCGGAGTGCCTGCTGGAGGCGGGCCGCGGCCTTGCCCGTGGGCGCGGCGAGCGCGATGCGCAACCCCCCGCCGGCCTGCGCCTGCAGCAGCGCCAGGATCTTCGCGACGGTCCAGGTCTTCCCGGTGCCGGGGCCACCTGCGAGGATGCTGAAGCGCCTGCTCGCCGCGACGGCGGCCGCGAGCCGCTGGAGGTCGGGCTCCTGTGAGGGGAACAGGCGGGCGAGGGCGGTGGCGGTGGCGGCTCCCGCACCGGCCGACCCGGCGTCCATCCCACCACCGCCAGCAGCGAACGCGGCGTCCACCCAGTCCGCGACCACGCGCTCCTGGCGCCAGTACCTGTCCAGGTAGAGCAGCCCATCGACCATCCGCAGGGGCACGTGCGCGGGCGCGCTGCCCACGGCCACGAGCGCGCTCGCCTCGACTGCCGCCACCCACCCGGCCGGGTCGGGCCAGGGCAAGGCGGCGACGACGTCGGGCTCCACCCCCTCCACGGCGGTGGAGGTGTGCGCGGCGGCGAGGTCAACGCACACCGACCCCAGCCGCACCCCGCGGACGGCGAGCGCGGCCGCCAGGAGGACCCGCTCGTCGGGCTCGCCACCGAGCGCGGCCAGCCGCCGCGCCACGTGCACGTCGGCGGCCTCGAGCACCCGGGCGCGGTTGAAGTCCGCGAGCAGGCCGGTGGCGGCCAGGACCTGCCGGGGCGCGAAGGGGTCGGGGGTGCGGGCGCTGGTCATGCGGAGCCCCCGGGGTCATCGAGCAGGTCGGAGAGGTCGGTGACGAGCGCCGCTGGCGGCCGCCACTGGAACACCCCGCAGGTCGTGCCGTCCACCACGGGGGTGCCGGGTCCGCACATGCCGCGCACGAACAGGTACAGCACCCCGCCCAGGTGCGTGTCCGGCGCGTACCCGGGCAGCCGCCAGCGCAGGAAGCGGTGCAGGGCGGCAGAGTACAGCAGCGCCTGCAACGGGTAGTGCGCGGCGCGCATCGCCGCCGCCATCGCGGCCCCGCGGTAGTCCCAGGCGGTGAGCGGTTCCTGGTCGGGCCCGCCACCCGCGCGGCCTGCGCCGAGCCAGTTCGTCTTGTAGTCCACCACCACGAACCGCGGCCCGCCCCCGTCCCGTACCCGCAGCACGGCGTCGATCGAGCCGGTGAGGAAGCCCCGCAGCGCCCGCGACCCCTCCCCGCTGGCGGCCAGCGCCGCGAGGTCCGCGGCGTAGCCGGCGAGCGGGTCGTCCGCCGGGAGGTGGCGGTGCAGCAGGTCCGCCACGCCACGGAGCGTCGCCCCGCCGTGCGGGGTGTCTCCGCCCGCGAGCGGCAGCTCGAACTCGAGCTCGTTCAGCCGGTCCGACGCCGCCACGTCCACCAGCCGCCGACCTCCCGCGAGCGCCCCGAGCGGCGTCCGCAGCGCGGGGAGCATCGCGTGCGCGACGTCGTCGGGACCCACTCCGAGCCGCTCGGCGCCCGCCGCGGTGGCGGCGCGCGCGAGGGCCCCGGCCAGGCCGGGATCGGTGAAGTCCACCGCCTCGAGCATGGCGTGCACCACGGTGCCGAAGGTCGTCCCGCCGGGAAGGTGCCCGAGCGGGGAGAGGAGCGCGGTGGCGGGATCAGCGGGCGGCCGGCCGGGGGGCGACGGCGGTCCGGGGTGCGGCGTGCCCGCGGCCGCGACGTCGGGCTCGTCCAGCACCCCGGGCGCCTCCGGCTCGGAGGGGACCGCCGGTGCCGCGGCGTGGGCTGCCGCCGTGAGGGCCGTGTACGACACCCGTGACCAGGCGCGGTCGAGGCGCCGGTCGAAGTCACGCACGGCGAGCGACGGTGTCGCCCCCGCGGGCGGGCGCCACTGCGCGGCGACCGGGCCCGCCCCGGCGGGTTCGATCGTGATGCGTCCCCGTGACGCGGCCGCCAGTCGTCCGAGCTCCCGCAGGACCGCGTCGTCCGTCCCCACCTGGCCGCGGGGGCCGAGCGTGCCGTCAACCCCGCGGGGCGCGAAGAGCAGGCGGTGCAGCGGGGAGGCAGCGGTGTTGCGGGAGGGCGCCCAGTGGACCACCACCTGCGAGCGAGCCCGCGTCAGGGCCACGTAGGCGAGCCGCAGCGACTCGCCCTCCTCCTCCAGCCAGTGGCGCGCCCGGTGTCGGCCGTAGTCGGGGCCGGTGGCGCCGCCGACGTCGAGGATCCGCCTGCCGTGCCCATCGTGCAGCCGGAGCGTGTCGAGGCTGGTCTGGACGCTCCGGTCCCACAGCGAGGGTGCGTACACCACCGGGAACTCGAGCCCCTTCGCGCGGTGGATCGTGATGACCTGGACCGCCTGCGCGTCGGTCTCGAGGCGGCGGCTGCGCTCCTCGTCCGGGTCGGTCCGGGCGTCCCGGATGCGGTCCCGGAGCCATGCGGTGAGGAACGCGACGCCCCCCCGGTTCGCGAGGGCAGCGGCGTGCAGGGCCTCGCCGACGTGGCGGAGGTCGGTGAGGTGGCGTTCGCCGTCCTCGCGGGCCAGCACGCGCGCGACGATCCCGGTGGACCCCCAGATCCGCTCCATGAGGGCGGCCACGCCGCGTTCGGCGAGTTCCGCGGCCCAGGCCCGGATGCGCAGGGCGAGGTCATCGAGTTCCGCGTCCGGTGCCGCCGCCAGGTGGGCCGCGCTCCAGCCCACGAAGTCGGTGAGGGCCACCGCGCGGGAGAGGGCGGGCCGGGCCGGCTGCCCCAGGGCGTTCAGCAGCGCGAGCCACTCCGCTGCCGCGGCGCTGAGGAACACGCTCGACGTGCCGGTGAGCACCACGGGCACGTCGGCGGCGTGGAGGGCGTCACGCACGTCGCGGCCGTCCTTGTTCTTCGGCACCAGCACGGCGATGTCGCCGGGCGAGATGGCGCGGCGGACCTCCTCCCCGAGGGGACCGGAGCGTTCCAGCACCTCGGCGCCGGAGGAGAGCAGCCGCACGATGTCCGCCGCCACGTCCGCGGCGATGGCCGGCCGGATCACCCCCACGGTCATCGGCTTGTCCGGGGCGACTCCGGAGCGCGGCAGCACCCGGATCCGCAGCGGAGCGCCCACGTCACTCCCCACGAGCGTGCGCCGGGCGTGGTGGGCCTCCACCGGGCGGACCAGGATCTCGCGGGATCCCAGGGCCACCCCGTTCCACAGCAGGCCGAGGGCCTCCACCAGGGGACGGTCGCTGCGCCAGTTGGTGCCGAGGGTCTCCTCGTGGGCCCCGCGCGTCGCCAGCAGGTAGGTCTCGACGTCCGCGCCCCGGAAGGCGTAGATCGCCTGCTTCGGGTCCCCGATCAGCACCAGCGTGCGGTGGCCGTGGAACGCCCGCTCGAGGATCTCCCACTGCACCGGGTCCGTGTCCTGGAACTCGTCCACCATGACCACCCGGTACCGGGCACGGACCCGGCGGCAGGCGTCCGGCCCGCTGTGCGGGTCCGCCAGGGCGTCCCGCAGGAAGACCAGCAGGTCGTTGAAGTCGATCAGCCCGGCGGCCCGCTTGCGCGCCGCGTGCCCGCCGCGCACCGCGACGGCTGTGGCGTACCGCGCCGCGGCGAGGGCGTCGTCCGCGTCCGCCGGCTCCAGGCGGGCGGCGGGGTCGGTGACGGCCGCGGTCCCGAGTTTCCGCGCGAGGGCGGCGTCCACCTGCGGCGCCGGGGCGCCGGGGATGCCGTGCGTGGCGGCGAGCAGGTCGGTGACGACGTCGTCGAGGAGGTCGGTGGTGTCCTCCATGAAGGTGAGGTGCGGGTCCTGGTCCGCGGCCACGCCGAGACCCGCCAGCATCTGGCGGCAGAACCCGTGGGTGGTGTTGATGGTGGCGGCATCGAAGTTGGCGAGGGCGGTGTCCACCCGCTCCCGGCGCGCGGCGCGCTCCGCCGGTGGGACGCTGACCAGGTGGCGCAGCAGCACGTCGTCGCAGGCGGGCGGTGGGTTCTCGAGCGCGGCGGCGGCCTCGGTGAGGCGGGTGCGGACCCGTTCGCGGAGCTCCACGGTGGCCGCCCGCCCGAACGTGACGAGCATCAGCTGGTCGATGCGTGCGGCGCCCTCCGCGAGGTAGCGCACCGCGAGGCCGGCGATCGCGTGGGTCTTCCCGGTGCCGGCGCTGGCCTCGAGCACCGTGGTGCCCTGCGGGAGGGGACCGCAGAGGTCGAAGGGCGTGGGTGCGGCGGTCATCGGGGAGGCTTCTTCTCGTGCGCGAGGAGGGGATCCCACACCAGCCGGGCGAGCTGCCCGAACAGGTGCGGCTCGTCGTGGAGCGCCACGAGGGGCGCCGGCCCGTCCAGCAGCACCCGCGCCGCCACGGGTGGCACCAGGAGGCCATCGGGTGGGAGCGCGAGGAGGCCCGCGATGTCGCCGCCGTCGCCCCACACCTGGCGGTGGGCGGTGTCACCGCACTCGCCGGTCTCCTCGTCGAGGTTGTTGCGGCTCGTCCACGCAGACGTGGCCCGGGCGACGGCGGCTGCGGGGCTGGCCGTGGCCCGCGCCTCCGCGTAGGTGCAGGACGTCCTCGGGGCCAGGGGGAGGGGGCGGCGTCCGCCGCGCCGGAGGATCTCCACCAGGACCGTGAGGGTCGCGCGGGCGACGTCCGGGTCGACCGCGGCGAGTTCCGCGACGGCGACCGGGTCCTTGGCGCCCCGGCCGAGCGTGTGGGCGGTCCACGCGGCGTCCGGGTACGCCGCCGCGAGGGCGAGCAGCTGCACCCACGCGCGGAGCCGGTGTTTCGGGCTGAGTCTCGAGTACAGCACGCGCACCAGGCGCCGTCCGTGGAGGCCGCCCACCGTCCCGGCGAGCGTCACCCCGTTCGGCAGTCCCACCACGACGTCACGCTGGTCCGGGGCGGCCGCACGCAGCGGCGCGCTGCGGGCGAGCAACGCCGAGACGGCACCCTCGACGTCCCCCAGCTCGATCTCGCCCAGCGTCCCGGGCGGCGCCTCGCCCCGTACCCTCTCGGCGGCGACGGCGTCGCCCAGCGCCGTCCCCGCGAGGCACGCCTGCAGCACGCGGTTCCCCACCGCCCACGCCTCGAGCGGACCAAGGGCGACGGGGAGGGTCTCGCTCGGGTCGTCGTCGTCCTCGCGGGTGGGCAACTGCAGCCGAGTGCGCATGAACCACGCCGCGGGGTGCTCGAGGAAGCGGACGAGGGTGTCGAGGCTGACCGTGGTCAGGGGCTCGTCGGGGAGTGGCGAGACGAGGAAGGGTGGGCGGGGTGACTGGCCGGCCGCCAGCGCCGCACCACCGGCGAAGGAGGCCTTGTCGAAGCTGAACGGGCCGGCCGGGCTGAAGTTGCGCGCGTCGAAGGGCTGCAGGGGATGCCGGGTCACCACCCGCGCGCGGGAGCCGGGCCGGGTGCGTTCGAGCACGTCCAGCAACTCCCCGAGCGGGACGGCAGGCGGGCGGATCGCGCCGGTCCGCTCGTCGGCGCCGGTGTGGAGGATGACGAGCGTCTCCGTGGCGGCGAGGATGGCGTCGAGGAACAGCTGGCGGTCCTCGGAGCGGGCGTCGCGCTCGCCGATGCGGGGGTGCAGGGCGAGCACGTCGTCGCCGTCGGCGTGCGTGGCGCGCGGGAAGACGCCGTCGTCGATGCCGAGCAGCACCACGACGCGGTGCGGCACGGACCGCATCGGGACCATCGTGCAGATGGTGAGGTTGCCGGTGCGGAAGTTCGCCCGCGAGGGCCGCGGCGCCAGCGCATCGGCGAACACCGCCCGGATGTCCGCGCGTCCCAGCGGGGCGCCGGCGTGCTCCCCCGCGGCGGTGACGGCACCGGAGAGGATGCGCTGCAGGTGCGACACCTGCCACGAGTCCCGGTCCGCCACGGCGGCCAGCGCCCCGACGGCGCGGTCGAGGGCATCCACCCACGCGGTGAGCGGCTGCTCGGCGCCGAGGGCGGCGACGGCGTCCCCCAGCCGGTCCAGGTACTCGGCGAAGCGGCCGGCGAGGTCGACGTCCGTGCTGTCCACGTCGTCGAGCGGCAGGGTTCCGTCCCAGACACGCAGCTCGTCCTCGTCCATCGCGACCCCGAGCAGCACCCGGTCCCACCCGGTCCGCCAGGTGTTCTGCGGGACGTGCGCGAGGCCCCACGGCCGGCGGGAACCCGCGTCCAGGCCGAAGCGGACGCCCGCGGTCCGCGCCCAGTGCCCGACACGGTCGAGGGCGTCGTCGTCGAAGCCGAAGCGGCGCCGCACCGCCGGCAGCGCCGCGAAGTCCAGCACCTCGGAGACGGTGAGGCGCGCGAGCTCGAGCAGGCGGGCGGCGACGTCGAGGAGCGGGTTGACCTGGCGCGGCGAGCGGTCGGCGAGCCGGACCGTGAGCTGGTGGCCCGGGTGGAGGTCCGGGGCGCCACCGTCCGGGGCGGCCGGGGAGAACAACCCGGAGAGGAGCGGGGCGAAGGCCTCGATGTCGGGGCACATGACGAGGATGTCCCGCAGTTCCAGGGAGGGCTCGTCCGCGAGGAGACCGAGGAGGACCTCGCGGAGCACCTCGACCTGGCGGTGGCGGCCGTGGCAGGCGTGGACCTGGACGGAGGTGTCGGGCGTCCCGGCGGTGTGTCCGGCCGCTCGGGGGCACCGCTCGGCCTCGCGCGCCCCGGGGGCCTGGTCGGTGGCGAGCTCGCGCTGGAGGGTGGCGAGCAGGGTGTCGCGAGTGTTCGTGGGCGGGAGGTGCTCGTCGGTGGCGGGCGCCGGGAGGCGGAGCTGCAGCTCGCGGGCGTCCCGCGCGAGGGAGCGCAGCAGCGGGTGGCGGGGGAGGGACACCGTCGGGTCGTCGAGCCGGGCGGGTGCCGGCGTCGCCGGCTGGGTGTGCGCAGCGGACCGGACGCGCGCCCACAGCCCGTCGGAGGGGTGGGGCAGCCAGAGGTGCACGTCCCGATGGGTGGCGAGGGCGTCCAGCACCTGGATCTGGTCGGTGGTGAGCCGGGTGGGCCCGAAGACCGAGAGCCGCGCCGGCAGGTCGATCGGGGCGTCGCCCGCCCGCAGGCGCTCGCACGCCGGCGCGGTCCGCTCCGCGGGGCTGGGCACGCCGATCGCCGCCCGCACCTGCCGCCACAGTTCCGCCTGCCAGGCGTGGTCAGGGCCGAGTGCCGCGCGCCCGTCGGTGTCCCGCCCGGCCAGCCAGTCCAGCAGCATCGCCGGGCGCTGCGCGCCGTAGGACGCGAACAGCCCGGCGAACTTCTGCGCCACCGCCACGCGCCGGCCGCGGTCCCCGCCGTCGCCGACCAGCCCGAGGTGGCGGGCGAGGGTCCCGCACCAGGCCGCGGACGCGTTCCCGTCGATCACGGCGAGCACGTGCCACGCGAGGCGCTCGGGGTCCCAGGGGTCGGCGTCGGGGTCGAAGCCGACGGCGCCGGCGACGGCGTCCCGCACCAGCCGCCCCGGGGGCGGGAAGGTGACGCCCGCGCAGACCCCGTCGGCGTGGCCGGGGCGCGCGCCCAGCGACGCTGACAGCGACTGCGCGATCCACCGCTCGACCCCGCGCGAGGGGACGGCGACGACGTCCGGGGTGAACGGATCCGCGGGCGCGTCAGCGAGCAGGCGCGCGAGGCCGGCCACCAGCTGGTCGGCACGTTCCGACCGGTGGATGTGCAGCCCTGCGCGTCCTCCCATTGCCGTCGACACTAACAGGCGTCGCTGACACGAACGCCGCGCGCGGGCAGGCAGTTGGTGCGGCTCAGCTGAGGAGGTGCGCGACGGCGTCGGCAGCCGTCCAGCCGTCCGGGTGCGTGGCGGCCATGAGGGCGACCCCGTCGAGGTCCTGGCCGAGGGTGACAAGGGGCTGCTCGGCGTAGCCGTCGCGGCGGACCTGCCCGAGCCCGATGTCGGCGGCCAGCGCGTTGCAGAGGCACTTGCGGCCCACCGTGTCGGCGACGTCGCCGCCCTTCTTGACGTACATGTGCACCGGCTCGGAGGGACACCGGTAGCCGAGCGTGCCGGGGCTGATCTCGTACGGGACGGTGAGGTGCCCGATGTCGCAGAGCCGCGGCCGCGCGACGTGGATCTCGGTGATCGACTGGGTGCCGGCGAGGGAGACCACCTTGAAGGGGAAACCGGTGGGGGAGGCCAGCGGGTCGGTGCGGACCTCAAGGGTGCCGTCCGCGAGCTGCCCGAGGATCTGGGTGCGCAGGTGGGCCTCGAGCCCCGACTCGTCCGCCAGCGCGAACAGCGAGCCCACCTGGACGCCCGCGGCGCCGGCGGCCCGGGCACTCCGGACGAGGTCCGGGGTGGCGTAGCCGCCGGCCAGCCAGAACGGCAGCCCGACCGCCGCGATCTTGGTCAGGTCCGCCTGGTCACGGGGACCGAAGACCGGCTCCCCGTTCTCGTCCAGCACGAGGCGGCCGCGCGGCGGGGCGTTGTGGCCGCCCGCGCGGGGCCCCTCGATGACGAAGCCGTCGGGGCGGGTGACCTCGTCGCGGGCGAGGCGGGTGGCGAGCACCTCCGCGGAGATGATGGCGAGGAACATGGGCCGGCGCAGGGGCGGCAGTCCGCCGCCGGTGAGCGCCACGGGATCGAACTCGGCGGTGTAGGTGCGGGTGGCGCCGTCGACGTGGAGGTTCAGGGACACGGTCTCGTGGCGGGCCAGCCTGGTGAGGAGGCTCGGGATCTCCGCGGGGATGCCCGCCCCCATCAGCACGTAGTCCACGCCGGCGAGCAGCGCGCCATATGCGGCGCTCGGGGTGGCGAGCTTGACCTTCTCGAGGAAGTTGATGCCCACGAGGCCGTCGTGGCCCTCCTTGGCGAGCCAGACCTCCACGAAGTTGGCGACGACGCCGAGCACCTCCTGCTTCCGGGTGCTGATCATCCGCAGCTTCGGCACGGGCGCGTAGGGCGTGCCGGGCGTGCGACCCTCGGGCCGGTAGTACCGGGAGAGCACCTCCTCCGCCATCGCGGGAACGGGGAAGTGGGCGAGTGCGCGGCGGATGTGCCCGCCGGGGTCGCCGTCCTGGAGGCGGCGGGAGACGACGACGTCGAGGGCCGTCCCCGACACCACGCCCAGCTGGCCGGTCAGCGAGACCGCCCGCGCGAGCTGCCAGGACGAGACGCCGATGCCCATGCCGCCCTGGATGACGGTGGGCAGTGCGCGACCCTCGCGGTCGGTGGTGGGCAGGGAGTGGCCGGGCGTGGCCGTCTCGGACGGAGCGACTGACATGGATTGACCCCCCGGGCAGCGGTTGTTCTTACGCGAGCGTAACCTACGGCAGCGTAGGTTAGCTAGGGGTTGCCAGGGTTTCCGGCGTCACAGGCTGGCGGTCAGACGACCTCGAGACCGCGCCACGGCTGCGGCGGCGGGTCCACCGTGATCGTGTCTCCGGCGCGCACCTGCCCGCTGCGTTCCACCACGCCCATGATCCCGGCGCGCCGTGTTCTGGCGCCCTCCTCATCCACGCCGTAGCAGAGGGCCAGGAGTCCGGGGCGGTACGCCTCGATCTGGTCACAGGGGTTCCGCAGCCCGGTCACGCGCACGACGGCGTCCTCACCGATCCGCAGCCGCGTGCCGGTGGGCAGGCCCAGGACGTCCAGCCCCCGGGTGAGGATGTTCTCGCCCATCCCACCCGGGGGGACCTCGATGCCGTGGGCCGCGGCCTCCTCCAGGAACTCGTGGTGGAGGAGGTGCACCTGGCGCAGGTTGGGCGCCGTGGCGTCCCTGGCGGCGAGGTAGCGGTGCCGAACGGTTGCGCCCGCGTGGGCATCGCCCTCCACGCCGTGGCCCATGAGGAGCTGGATCGTGTCCACCGGCTCCTTCGAGAAGCGGTGCTCGGCGCTGCGGCTGACGGCGACGACCGTCTGCGCCCTTCCTCCTGCGTGCTCGACGTCCACGAACCGGAGGGTAGCACCGGTCAAGCGCGGTCCCCGGACCCCTCGCCTCCGGCACACACCCCCACTCACCGCGCGAGGGCAAGGCTCGCGCACGCCCACGCCGCTGGGTACCCTCGCGGCATGCTGGTGGCGTGGGGTGCGGGCGGTCACCGCCCACAACGTGTGGTCCCACGTCGGTGGTGCCCGCAGGGGCCCGGACGGGATCAGTAGCCTGATGGCGATCCTGGTCGACCCTCCCCGCTGGCCCGCGCACGGCATGCTGTGGAGCCACCTCGTCTCCGACTTCAGCTATGACGAGCTGCACGTGTTCGCCCGAGGTGTCGGGATCCCGCGGCGTGGCTTCGACCTCGATCACTACGACGTTCCCGAGCGGATGTACGCCGTGGTCCTGGACGCGGGCGCCGTGGCCGTGGAGTCGCGGGTGCTGATCCGCCGGCTGCACGTCTCCGGGCTGCGGGTGCGGCAGGTTGACCGCGGCGACGCCGCCAGACGGCACCGCAAGGCGTTCCTCCGCGGGGAGTGGGCGGAGCTGGGTGCCCGGCTCGGCGTTCCGGACCCTTTCCTGTGGCGTGCCCTCGGCGAGGACCTGCTCCTGCGGTGGTCCGAGCCCCACCGCCACTACCACGACCTCGTGCACCTGCAGGACGTCCTCCTCGCCCTCGACCAGCTCGCGGACCTCGGCGAGGTGGTCGAGCCCGTCGCCCTGCTCGCCGCGTGGTTCCACGACGCGGTGTATGACGGCAGCCCGGGCGTGGACGAACGCCGGTCCGCCGACCTCGCGCGG
The DNA here is from genome assembly GCA_002305415.1 of Actinomycetales bacterium UBA1383. Taxonomy (GTDB): domain Bacteria; phylum Actinomycetota; class Actinomycetes; order Actinomycetales; family Actinomycetaceae; genus UBA1383. Next base: position 14,931 of record DBQX01000016.1, read on the forward strand.
AGTGAACTGCGTTGGGTCGGGCTGTCGCCGGCGCTCGCGGCCGACGTCGCGCGGCTCGTGCGTGCGACGACGCCGGGAGGCAGCCCACCGGACGTCACCGCCGGTGGGGGCGCCGTCGTCGCCGCCCTCGCGGTGCTTCGTGACGCCGATCTCGCGATCCTCGCGGCGGGCGAGAAGCGCTACGCGGCGTACACGACCGCAGTCCGCCGGGAGTACGCGCACGTGCCCGACGGCCGATTCCGGCGCGGCCGCGCCGCCATCCTCGAGGGCTTCCTCGCCGAGCCGTGGATCTACCACACCCCCACCGGGCGGGCGCGGTGGGAGGAGCGGGCGCGGGCGAACCTGGCGCGGGAGATCACCCACCTGCGTGCCGAGGGGTGACCCCCAGCGCTGGCTGTCGATCCCCTCGACGCCGCGGTGCCGGACTGCGAGGATGTGCCTGGGTCCAACGTCCCACGGGGCGCGGCGGGCTTCGCCGTCGGGGCCAGGGGCGCGGCCACGTCTGTGGGCCGGCAGACAGGAGGGACTCCCATGACCACCACGTACCGGGTCGGCTACTTCGTCGGCAGCCTCTCGTCGACGTCGATCAACCGGGTCCTCAGCCAGGCCCTGATCCGGGTGGCCCCGGATGACCTGGAGTTCGTGGAGATCCCGATCGGCACCCTGCCGCTCTACTCCCCGGACTACGACGCCGACTACCCCCCGGAGGGCCGCGCCCTGAAGGAGGCGATCGCCGGCGTGCAGGCCGTCCTCTTCGTGACCCCGGAGTACAACCGCTCGATCCCCGGGGCGCTCAAGAACGCCATCGACTGGGCCTCGCGCCCCTGGGGCCAGAACTCCTTCGACCACATCCCCGCGGCGGTCATCGGCACCACCCCGGGCCAGATCGGCACCGCGCTGGCGCAGCAGAGCCTCCGCGGCGTGCTGAGCTTCTGCAACGCGCGCCAGATGACCGCGCCGGAGGCCTACATCCGCTTCAACCCTGACGCCTACGGCGAGGACGGCGAGGTCACGGATGAGGCCACCCGCCAGGTCCTCGCAGCGTTCATGCAGGAGTTCCGCGACCACATCGCGCGGGTACTCACCGTCCTGCCGCGCTAGCAGACGCCAGGTACCGCGACGGCTCCCTGTCATACAAAAGAGGGACAGCGGCGGACGGTCATGGTGTCGGCGAGGGTCGTTAGCATGCCGACATGGGGGACAGGATCCGGCTGGGTGTGGTGGACGACCATCCCACCATCTTCGCGGGCGTCCGGGCCGCGCTCGCCGAGCGGGTCGATCTCGCCCCCGGCACCCCCTGCGCCGCGACCGTGGACGGGCTGCTGGACGAGGTTGACGACCTCGACGTCGTGCTCCTCGACCTCCGCCTCGCCGACGACTCCGTCCCGCACGAGAACGTCCGCCGGCTCGTGGAGCGCGGCTGGCCGGTCCTGCTGTTCACCCAGGTGAAGCAGTCCGCGGTCATCGGGCGCTGCCTGCGGGCCGGGGCGATGGGCGTCGTCGGCAAGCATGAGGACCTGGACGTGCTCGCCGAGGCGGTGCGCGCCGTCGCCCGCGGCGAGGACCACCTCAACGCGGACTGGGCCTCCGCGCTGCGCGCCATCATGGACTCCCGGGTGCCCGCCCTGACCGCCCGTGAGGAGCAGGTGCTCCGGCTCTACGCGGCGGGGCTGCCGATGAAGTCGGTCGCCCGGCGGGTGGGGGTCGCCGAGGAGACCGCCAAGGAGTACCTCGCGCGCGTGAAGCGGAAGTACGTCGACGCCGGCCGGCCTGCCCGCACCAAGACCGAGCTGTACCACCGGGCGGTCGAGGACGGCCACCTCCCCCCGGTGGGCTGACCGGCATGCAGCCGCACGAGCTGGTCGTCCGGCAGGCGCTCTACTGGTTCGCCCTCGCGGTGGTGGCGCCCAACCTCGTGCTCTCGGCCCTGCGGGTCGCGGGAAGCCCCGGCGCCTACGTCGACGGCTTCGCCCCGACCGTGCTGGTCGTGCTCGCTGTGCTCGTGGGGTGGTCGGTCGTGACCGCGTACCGGGGGGTCGGCGCGGTGACGCCGCTGCGGTGGATCGTGGCGGTGTGCTGCGTCGCGCTCGCCGCGCACCCGTGGGTGACCGGCGAGTCACCGCTGCCATATCCGCCCCTGATGCCGGTGCTCGGTGCCGGGATGGTGATCTCCGCGATGGTGGGGGTGGGGGCCTCCCTCGTGATCATCCCGGCGTTCTCTCTCGGCGTCGCCCTCCTGCGCGCACCGTACATGGGACTTCTCCCGGCGGCGTCCGAGGCGCTGCTCCTGGCGATCAGCGGCTTCGTGGGAACGCTCTGCGTGGACCTGTTCCAGCGCGCGGGCCGGTCGGTGCAGCGGACCGTGGAGTCCACGTGGGTGCTGATCGAGGAGTCCGCCCGCGCGGCCCGGCGGGCGCTCGAGCGGGAGCGCTGGGACGGTCTGGTGCATGACAAGGTCCTCGGCGCCCTCAAGATCGCCAGCCGCGCGCCCGGGGAGGGGGTGCCGGAGGCCGCCCAGGCGCTGGCGCGGGAGGCGCTGGCGGCCTTCCGGGGCGAGCCCGCCGATCCCACCGGGAGCACCGACCTGTGGCGACGCCACGCGGAACGGCTCGGGCTCGCCGTGGCGTTCGACGTGACCGGCGAAGTCACCGACCCCGAGGTGCGCGACGCCGTCGTGGCCGCCGTGATCGAGGCCCTCACCAACGTGGCGCGGCACTCCGGGCAGGGGACGGCGCGCGTCGCGGGGAGTCTCGGGGATGACCGGGTGCGCCTCGCGGTCACGGATCCGGGCCGCGGCTTCGCGCCGCGACGCACGCCGCCCGGGGTGGGGCTGCGGACCAGCGTGGTCGCGCGGATGAGGTCCGTGGGAGGGCGCGCCGAGATCCGCAGCGCTCCGGGGAGGGGCACGCGGATCAGGCTCGCGTGGGACCGCGCGGCGCGGGAGCCGGCGGCGCCGTCGTCGGAGTGGCACCTGCGGACGGTTGTCCCGTTCCTGGCGCTGGGCGTGATCGTGCTGGCCCTCAACGTCGTACGCGGCCACGGCCAGTGGAGTTCGGTGGCGGTCCCCGGTGTCGCGGTGGCCGGCATCGTCGTGATCGTGCTCCTCACGGCGATGGCGGGGGCCCTGCCGGCGGTGCGGCAGGTGTGGGTGCCGTTCGCCGTCGTCGTCACGGTGACGGTGCTGGTCCTCGCCCTCATCACACCTCCCGATGCCCCCCTCGACTGGCGGTACTGGTACCTGGGCGCGGTGACCCCCGCGGTGGCCGCCGCCTCCTACCGGTTCCCCCCGGGCATCGGGGTGGGGACGGCGGTCCTGGCGACGGCGATCGTGGCCGTGGTGGACGCGGCGGCGGGCCGCGAGTACTGGGCCTTTCTCGTGGGCTCGGCGCCCGGCCTGCTGATCACCAGCGTGGGGGCGCACCTCATGCGCCGCGCCCTGGACGCCGCGTGGCGCCGGGTGGAGGAGTCCACGCGGCGGGACGCCGAGCTGCGGGTGGCCATCGCGGTGGAGGAGGAGCGCGAGCGGGAGTCCGCCGAGCGGGTGGCGGCCCTGGCGGGCACGGTCGGGCCCGTCCTGGGGCGACTCGCAGCAGGGGCGGGACTGACGGCGTCCGAGGCGCGGGAGGCGGACCTGCTCGAGGCTGCCGTGCGGGATCAGCTGGTGGCTCCGGGACTCGTGGACGTGGACCTCTCGCGGCGCATCGGGGCCGCGCGGGCCGCTGGTGTGCGCGTGGACGTGGCCGGGGAGGACGATCGGCCGGGAGACGGACTGCCTGACGGCGGCACGCGCCCCCGCGCCTGGCGCGCGGTGCTGCACGCGCTGCTGGGTGCGGCACCGCGCGGCACGAGCGTTCGCGTGGTGTGGGCGCCCGCGGGCGGCACGATCGGGGCGGTGGGGCCGGAGATGGAGTCGGTGCTGGCGGCCGTCTCGGAGGTGGTCCGGGAGCTCGACGGGGTGCGGCTCAGCGGTGACGAGGACTCGCTGCTGGTTGAATTCTGAGGGCCCCCGCGCGCCGCCGCGTGGTTGACTGGCCGCATGCGGATGTTCGTCGCGCTCACGCCGCCCCCGGAGGCACTCGAGCACCTGGCGGAGTTCTGGGAGCCGCGGCTGGGCGCCGATCCGGAGATGCGCTGGGTCGACTCCGAGCAGTGGCACCTCACCCTCGCCTTCCTCGCGGACGTGCCGGAGCGTGCGCTCGACGACCTGGGCGAGCGGCTGGAACGCGCGGCCCGGCGCCGGACCGCGTTCGCCTGCCGCCTGCGCGGCGGCGGCGCGTTCCCCGACGTCACGCGGGCGCGGGTGCTGTGGGTGGGGGTCGAGGAGGCCGACGGCGGAGCCCGGCTCGCCCAGCTCGCGGAGGGTGTCCGGGCGTCCTGCAACCGCGCGGGCGCCACGCCCGAAGGCGGCCGGTTCCGGCCCCACCTCACGCTCGCCCGTTTCGGGGTGCCGCAGGACGCCACCCGCTGGATCCGGGTGGCCGAGACCTACGAGGGCCCGATGTGGCGGGCAGGCTCGATCGAGCTGATCGAGTCCAAGCTCGGGCAGGGCCGCGCGGGACGGCCGCTTCACACCGTGGTGGGGTCGTTCCCGCTCGGGGCCGCCTGAGAGGCGTAATTTAGCCCCTTCGGACAGTCGGCGCGACGGGCTAACGCCGAAGGGCGCGGCCCCCCGGGTGATCCGGTGAGCCGCGCCCGTCCGCGTCGCGGTGGCCGTCAGGCCGGGACCATCGCACCGGCCATCTGCGCGCGCATCTCCTGCGCGTACTGGTCGGCGTTGAGGCCCACGATGAGGTGGACCGTGTCGTGGGCCACCCAGACGTGGCCCTTCACACCGGCCTCCTTGAGGGCGGCATCCGTCACCACGGACTTGTTCTTGACCACCACCCGGAGCCGGGTCTCGGCGGCGTCCTCGACCTTCACCACGTTCTCCGCGCCGCCGAGCGCCTGGAGGTACTTCTGCGCCTTCATCGGGCCCTCGGGGTCCCGCAGCTTGGGCTGCAGGGTCTTCGGCTCGTAGGCCACCTCGGGGATGTCCGAGTCGGAGAGTTCCGCATCGGCCCCCGCGTGCTCGAGGTACTCCTGCATGTCGGTCTTCAGGTTCTCGGAACGGGGACCGAAGATCGCCTGCAGGTTGTTGCCCACGGTCAGCACGCCGGCAGCGCCCAGGGCCTTCAGCTTGGCCTGGTCGGCCCGGCTGATGTCCTTCACGCCCACGCGCAGGCGGGTGATGCACGCGTCCAGGTCCTGGATGTTGCTGCGCCCGCCGAAGGCGAGGACGAGCTGGCGGGCGAAGTCGTTCGCGGCCTCCACACCGGAGGTGCCCTCGGCCTGGGTGTCCTCCCGGCCGGGGGTCTTCATGTTGAGCGCCTTGATCAAGCCGTAGAACACCGCGAAGTAGATCACGAAGTAGATCGGGCCGATCACGAGCACCAGCCAGGGCCGGATGCCGTTGGCGTAGAACAGGACGTAGTCGATGGCACCCTGCGAGAACGTGTAGCCGAGGCGGCCACCCGCGAGGTACATCACGGTGAACGCGGAGCCGTAGAGCAGGGCGTGCACGCCGTACAGCAGCGGGGCCACGAACAGGAAGGAGAACTCCAGGGGCTCGGTGATTCCGGTGAGGAACGAGGTCAGCGCCGCGGCCAGCATGATCGAGCCGATGCGCGCCTTGTTCTCGGGCTTCGCGGTCCGCCAGATCGCGAGCGCCGCGCCCGCGAGGCCGAACATCTTCACCAGGAACCCGCCGCCGAAGATCCCGGACTCCGGGTGCCCGCGGAAGAAGCAGGTGAGGATGCCGTTGCAGTCCTCCCAGCCACCCACGTTGACCTGGAAGAAGAACGGCGCGTTCCAGATGTGGTGCAGGCCGAACGGGAGCAGGGCGCGCTCCACGAGCCCGTACACGAACACGGCCACCGGGGCGTTGGCGCTGATCACGGTGTTCGCCGTGTTGTCGATGAAGCTTCCCACCGGCGGCCAGACGAAGGAGAGCACCAGCCCGAGGGCGATGGCGGCGAACGCCGTCACGATCGGGACGAACCGCTTCCCCGCGAAGAACCCCAGGTAGGACGGGAGGGAGATCCGGTAGTACTTGTTGAACGCCCAGCCGGCGATGATGCCCACCAGGATGCCGCCGAACACGCCGGTGTCGAGGCTCGGGATGCCGAGCACCAACTTCGTCTCGATACCCCGCGCACTCGCCACCACGCCGAGCGTCCCCGTCATCACGAGGAAGCCGACGGTCGCGGCCAGGGCGGACACGCCGTCGTTCCGGGCGATGCCCAGCGCCACGCCGATGGCGAAGATCAGGCCGAGGGCCGCGAAGATCGGGTCACCGGAGCCCTGCAGGATCTTGAGGAAGATGTAGATCCATTGCGGGACGATGCCCGCGGCGATCGGGTCCCCGACGGCGCCGTCGACGGCACACGCCGCCGGGTCGCCGGCGAAGGCGACGCCGTCGACCGTGCAGAAGCCCTGGGTGATGGCGTCCTGGTTGAAGCCACCCACGAACGCGCCGCCGACGCCGAGCAGGATGCCCGCGACCGGCAGGACGGCCACCGGCAGCATCAGGGACTTGCCGAGCTTCTGGGCCTGGCCGAAGACCCGGCTTCTAAGGCTCTGCTTCTCGGCAGTGTCAGCAGTGGTTGTCATCTCTGTCCTCCGATCAGATCTCGTCGACCGGCACGAGGGCACGGACGGCGGCGGCGGAATCCTGGGCGAGCGCGCGGGCCGCGAGCTCCTTGCACTCCGCGAGCGTGAGCCCGCGGATCTGTGCCTTGACGGCCGGGATGGCCGGGATGCTGACCGAGAGCTCGTCCACGCCGAGCCCCACGAGCAACGGGACGGCCTGGGGGTCGGACCCCATGCCGCCACAGACGCCCACCCACTTGCCGTGCTTGTGGGCGGCGGCCACCGCGTTCGCGATGAGGGCGAGCACGGCGGGGTTGAGGCCGTCCACCTGCGGGGCGAGCTTGGGGTGCCCCCGGTCCATCGCGAGCGTGTACTGCGTGAGGTCGTTGGTGCCCACGGAGAAGAAGTCCACGTCGGCGGCGGCGAACTGCTCCGCCATCACCGCCACGGACGGCACCTCCACCATGATCCCCACCGGGACCGGCGGGACCCCGAGCTTCTCACGCTCCTCCTCGAAGACCTGCCGGGCGAGCCGGAAGTCCTCGATCGTCGCGATCATCGGGAACATGACCTGCAGCTTCGCCCCGGCGCCCGCCGCCCGCAGGATCGCACGCACCTGGGTGCGCAGGATCTCGGGCCGGTCCAGGCCCACGCGGATGCCGCGCTCGCCGAGGAACGGGTTCTCCTCGCGCGGGATCGGCAGGTACGGCAGCGGCTTGTCGCCACCGACGTCGAGGGTGCGGATCACCAGCGGCTGCCCGGGTTTCAGGGCCTGGGCGATCGCGGTGTAGACCTCGGCCTGGTCGTCCTCGGTGGGGGCCTTCGACCGCCCGAGGAACACGAACTCCGAGCGGAGCAGGCCCACGCCCTCCGCGCCCTTGCCCATGGCGGCGACGGCGTCGTCCAGGCCACCGATGTTCGCCACCACCTCCACGTGGTGGCCGTCCGCGGTGACCGCGGGCTGTTCCGCGGCGGCGAGCTCCGACTTCCGCCGCTCGGCGAGCCGGCGCTGGCGCTCGCGGATCGCGTTCACCTCCTCCTCGGTGACGTTGATGCGCAGGGTGCCCTTGGCGCCGTCGAGGATCACGCGGGATCCCTCCGGCAGGTCGAGGGCCCGGGCCTCGATGCCGGCCACGGCCGGGATGTCGAGGGACCGGGCGAGGATCGCCACGTGCGACGTCGCCCCGCCCGAGGTGGTGGCGAAGCCGGCCACACGGGAGCGGTCGAGGGACGCGGTGTCGGACGGGGTCAGGTCCTCGGCCACCAGGATGGAGCCGACGGGGATCTCCGCCTTCTCGGCCCGCTGCCCGGTGAGTTCCTCGAGGACCCGCTGGCCGACGTCGCGGACGTCGATGGCGCGGCCGGCGAGGATCTCGTTGTGCAGCTTGGCGAGACGGGCCGCGTAGGTGGTGTACGCCCCCCGCCAGGCGAAGGCGGCGGTCTTGCCCTTGTCGATGGCGCTGTTCGCGAGGTCGAGGAGGTCGGGGTCCTCGAGCAGTTCGCGGTGCGCGGTGAAGATGGCGGCCTTGTCCGGCTGCGCCTCGCCGAGGAGGTTCGACTCGAGCGCCTTCAGGTCCAGGGCCGCGCGGTCGAGGGCTGCGTTGAGCTGGCGGCGTTCGTAGTGCTTGTCGGAGGCCTCCTCCTCCACCACGATCTCGGCGCGGCGGAGCTGGTACACCGTCCCCACCCCGAGGCCCGGCGACGCCGCCACGCCCAGCAGGACGTTCGGGTCCTCCGAGCGGCGGTGCGTCAGCGGAGCCTCCTCGACGGCGACGACGTGCGCCGGCTCGGTCGGCAGGACCTCGACGTCCTCTCCCAGGCCGCTCGCGATGGCAGCCTCGAGTTCGGCGACGGCCTGCTCGGCGTCGTCGCCCGTCGCGATGACCTGCACCTTGTCGCCGTACGCGACGTTGAGGGACATGACCGCGATCAGGGACTTGGCGTTCGCCTGGTTGTCGCCGCGCTGCAGGCGGACCTGGCTCTCGTACTTCTTGGCGATGCTCGCCAGCACGGATGCCGGGCGGGCGTGCAGGCCGGTGGGGTTCGGGACCAGCACGGCCTCGGAGATGACGGTCTGGCCCACGGCCTCGCCCTCCGCCTCGGGCCCGCCCTCACCCAGCCAGGCCTCCGCGGCGACGTCCTCGCCGGCGGCGACGAACCCGGTCCGGGGGATGAAGCTGCCGAGCATCTCGGAGTTGGAGATCACCATCTCCGTGAGAAGGCTCTTGGCGTTGGTGGCGATCTCGTCGAGGTCGAACTCGATGAGGCGGTCCCCGGCACGCACCTTGTCACCGAGGTCGACGACGGGCCGGAACCCGCTCCCACGCATCGCCACCGTGTCCAGCCCGATGTGGAGCAGTACCTCCAGCCCGGACTCGTGCCGGATGGTGACGGCGTGCTGTGAGGGGTGGATCAGGGCGACCTCGCCGTCGCAGGGGGCGAGGAGCATGTCGGAGACCGGGTCGATGGAGACGCCCTCACCCACCATCTTCTCCGCGAACACCGGGTCCGGGACTTGTTCGATGGGGACGAGGACTCCGGTCACGGGCGCGAGGAGGACTACCCTCGAGCGCCCAGGGGATTCGGTCATGCTGCTCCTTCAGTCACGATGATGGGCGGCGGGTGCTGCGGTCCGAGCCGTGTGCCGTGCCGTGGACACACCAGTGCCGCAGCGTGTGACAAGAATGGCACCGGCAACGACCTGCAACGAAGTGTTTCGCGGAGGCCTGGCGTGATATTCAGGCGGGTGCTGCGGAGGCTGGGCTTGGCCGTCCCTCGCCGGACGACCGGCGGGTCAACCCCACAGCACCGCCATTGCCGCCGCCCAGCCTCGGATCCCGCTGACGCCCCCGGTCATCGCGGAGGACGGCGCCGCCCCCAGCCTGTGCACCCCCGTCACCCTCGGCCGCCTCCGGCTGCCCGACAGGATCGTCATGTGCGTGCGCCGCGAATGGCCCGCGCGTACCTCGGGGCGACGGAATCGGCTCCGTTCGCGCTCCGATGTCGGGCTCGAACCCCCCGCTGAGCTGCCTGCGGGTGGGTCGCCCAGCACCGGCGTCTCCAGCCGAACACCTTCCGGCCTCCTCGGCACGATCAACAACTGATGAGCACCCCCGTTGGGACTTCACACCCCCGATGGGAGGGGTGCAAAGCTTCAGAAGGGGTGCACAACGCGCGTGGAGGGTTCCAGCGGGGGTGCACAACGCCCGTGGAGTTGTGACGTGTGGACTCACCGCCCCAGGATCGCCATGGCCGCCGCCCGGCCGGGGATCCCGCTGACGCCCCCACCCCGGCGGGCACCCGCCCCACAGAGCAGCACCCGCTGGTGCGCGGTCTCCACGCCCCAGGTGCCCACCTCCTCCGCCACCTCCGCGAACGGCCAGCTCAGCGGCCGGTGGAAGATGTGCCCACCCGGCAGCCCGACGTCGGCCTCCACGTCCAGCGGCGTCCGCGCCTCGATGCAGGGGCGGCCCTCGGCGTCGCGGTATAGGCAGACCTCGAGCGGCTCGGCGAGCACGGAGTCGAGCGAGCGCAGCGTCGCGGTCAGGGCATCCGCCCGGCGGGCCTCGTTGTCCTCCCGGAACAGCCGCGCCGGCATGTGCAGGCCGAACAGTGTGAGGGTGTGCGCTCCCGCTTCCCGGAGTCCGGGCCCGAGGATCGACGGGTCCGTCAGCGAGTGGCAGTAGATCTCCGCGGGGGGCAGGTCCGGCACCCGGCCGGCCGCCGCCTGCCCGTACGCCTCCCCCAGCTGGGACAGCGACTCGTTCACGTGGAACGTGCCCGAGAACGCGGCGGCCGGGTCCACGCCGTCCCGCAGCCGCGGCAGCCGCGCGAGCAGCATGTTGACCTTGAGCTGGGCACCCTCCGGGCGCTCGCCGGCATCGTCGCCCAGCAGTCGCGCCAGCTCTGCCGGGGCGCACCCCGCGAGCACGTGACCGGCGCCGACGCGGTGCGCCACGCCGTCGTCGTCCGTGAAGGTGACCTCCCCGGCCGGGTCCACCTCGGTGACCTCCGCCCGCACCCGCAGCTCGGCGCCGGCCGCGAGCGCGGCGTCCCGGAGCGCCCCGCTCACCGCTCCCATCCCGCCCACCGGCACGTCCCAGTCCCCGGTGCCGTTGCCGATGACGTGGTAGAGGAAGCACCGGTTCTGGGCGAGGCCGGGGTCGTCGACTGACGCGAACGTCCCGATCAGGGCGTCGGTGGCGACGACGCCGCGCACGACGTCGTCGCGCAGCTCGCGGCGCACCACCTCGCCGATCGGCGTCTCGACGAGGTCCCGCCACGTGGCGTCGTCGTCCACCAGCCGGCGTAGCTCCTCCCGGCTGCGGAGCGGCTCGAGGAGGGAGGGCGCGAGGCGCTCGGCGAGCCGGGCGATCCGGCCGTACAGCGCGGTCCACGCCTCGAACTCGGCATCGCCGCCGGTGAGGCGCGCGAACGAGTCACGGGTGGCGGCGGGATCGTGGGTGTCGACGAGGAGACCGGCGTCCCCCACCGGCGTGTAGGAGGCGTAGCGGCGCCGGCGCAGGGTGATGGGAAGGCCGAGTTCGGCCACCACCTGGCGCGGCAGGAGCGAGACGAGGTAGGAGTAGCGCGAGAGGCGGGCGTCGACGCCGGGGAAGACCTGCGCGGAGACGGCCGCGCCACCCACGTGGTCGAGGCGCTCGAGCACGAGGACGCTCCGCCCGGCACCGGCGAGGTAGGCGGCGGCGGTGAGGCCGTTGTGGCCCCCGCCGACGATGACGGCGTCGTACCGCGGCATGCGCCGGACTCTACCCGCGCGGCTTCTCGGCGAGCCACCGGAGGACGGCGTCCGCGGCCTCCTCCGCGCTGAGGCGGGCCGTGTCCACCTCGAGGTCGTAGGACACGTGGGCGTGGACCACCGGGAGCTGGGCGGCGGCCTGGCCGAGCGTGCGGATCTCGCGCGCCCGCTCGCGGCGGGAGAGTTCCGGCTCCCCCAGCCGCACGCCCACGAGCGTGGTGGGCACGCCGTCGAGGGCGCCGATCAGGTCGGTGGCGGTCCAGCGGTCGAGGATCACGTGATCGACGACGACGTCCGCGCCCGTCCGCGCCATCGCCGCCACCGCACGGTGCATCGCCCGGTGCAGCGACCGCCCCACCGGGCCCAACGAGATGGCCGCGATGGTTCCGTCCGTGGCGAGGGCGTAGCGGTAGACCTCCGGCCACGCGGGGCCCAGGTAGTGGCGCGGCAGCATCGAGAGGTGGCGGTCCAGGCCGGCGTCCAGGAGGGGACCGGACCAGCGGTCCTGAAGGCAACGTGCGAGCGTGGACTTCCCCGAACTGGAGGTGCCGTTGAGGACGATGACCAGGCCGGGCGGAGGGGAGGCTGCCTGCGTGGAGAGGCGGGTCATGGGGAGACGGTAGGTGCTGGCGCGCCCCGCGGCCAGGCCTTCGGCGAGGGATGCCGGGCGGGTGCCGGGCGGGTGCCGGGAGGTCGGCGCTACGCTCGGCAGGTGACCGAGATCCCGCTGCCCGTCTTCGACCCCCGCCCCGACATCCGGCTCATCGCCGCGGACATGGATGGCACGCTGCTGGACGACCGCAAGGAGATCCACGACCACTTCTGGCCCCTCGTGGACGAGCTGTTCCGCCGCGGCGTCCTGTTCTGCCCAGCCAGCGGGCGGCAGTACCACACGCTGTACCGCGAGTTCGGGGACGTGGCGGACGAGATGGTCTACATCGCGGAGAACGGCGCGTTCGTGGTGAAGGGCCGGGAGGAGGTGTCCGCGGACACCCTCGACGACGGCGTCGTCGCCCGTATCGTCGAGGCGGTGCGGGGGCTGCGGGAGGCGGGTGCCGACGTCGGTGCCGTGGTCTGCGGGAAGGACTCGGCCTACATCGAGCGGGACGACCCGGCGTTCATGGAACAGGCGGACCACTACTACGCCCACCTCGAGGTGGTGGACGACCTGCTGGCGCGCCCCGAGGACCCGATCCTGAAGGTCGCGGTGTACGACTTCGGCCCGGCGGAGGAGGGCGCCGCGCGCGGGCTGGCCCCGTTCGAGGGTGAGGTCAAGGTAGTGGTCTCGGGCGAGCACTGGGTGGACGTGATGAACCCGGACACGAACAAGGGCAATGGGATCCGGCGCATCCAGGAGGCGCTGGGGATCACCCCGGCCCAGACGATGGTGTTCGGGGACTTCCTCAACGACTGCGAGATGATGGACGCCGCCGAGTGGTCCTTCGCGATGGACAACGCACATCCGCAGTTGCGGGAGCGCGCCCGGTACGTGGCTCCGCCCAACTCGGAGAACGGAGTGGTCCGGACAATCTCCTCGGTGCTGGAACTGCCCTGGACCTGAGGGGCCACTCAGGCCTGAGACCCCGCTCCTTGTGCTCTGGGGCCCTGCTCCCCGACGTCGGGCCGAGTGTCTTCCGGAACAGGAAAGAGACCCGGCCCACCAATGGTGGACGCTGGCTTTCGGGACCCCGAGCAGGTGTCAGGGGTGCCGGTCAGGACTTCCGGCGCCCCACGTCAGGGGTGCCGGAGCCGACGTCGGGGGTTCCGGAGCCAACGTCGGGGGTTCCGGACCCGACCTGGGTTGAGCCCGAGGCGTTCCCCGACGGGAAGTTCTCATTGAGCCATTGGTCCAGCTCATCGGGGTCGTCGGGTGCGCCGGTGCCGTGCCATGGGTGTGGAGTGGTCATGGTGTTCGCCTGCCCTTCGAACGGTGCGGGGTCGGGAGTTCGACACACCGCTGAGGAGAGATTGTAGGGCGTGCCGTTTCCCGCGGGGTGGTCCCTGGCGTGAGGGAGGCTCCTTTGGGTGAGGGAGGGGGGTGTGGGGTGGTCCGTGGCGTGAGGGA
>DBQX01000015.1 GCA_002305415.1 Actinomycetales bacterium UBA1383
TGGCCGAACGGAGCCTCCCTGGGGCGAGGGGGGTGGGGCTGCGGCCGCACCCTCGCGCAAGATACCCCGTGGGGTATCATGTCAGGGTGACCGCGACGCCCGACACCCGCCCAGCCAGCGACGACGCCATCCCTCGCGAGTTCCCGATCCCCGACGTCCACGCCCACACGGCCACCGAACGCGCGTCAGCCCTGCCCCGGGCCCAGGAGCCGCCGACGGGCCAGGCCCCGCCAACGGGCCAGGCCCCGCCAACGGGCCAGGCCCCGCCAACGGCGCAGGAACTCCCCCGCCTCCAGGCCCTCCCCGCGGAGCCGGACATCATCACCGGCCTGGCGTACTGGCGCCACGTCGCCTCCGCACGTCATCTGGTCGGGGCAGTCGTCGCCCTTCCGCTGCTCTACCTCGCCTACTCCGCCGCGCTCGGCGAGATCCTGCCGGGTGACCCGGTCGCCCTGGTGGCGCTGGTGGTGGCATCCGTCCTCGGCGCCCTCATCCTCGCGTCCTATATCCGCCCGCGCGTCCCGGCGGCAGCGACGACGTCCGCCGCGCCGTGCGCCGCGGGCGCCGTCATGCCGGTCCTCCTCGCGCTGCTGCTGTTCGACGCCGCCGCCTCCGAACCGCTCATCACGCTCCCGGCCGCCGGGGTGGTGGCCCTCGGGTTCGCCCAGCGCCTCACCGGCACCTCCGCCTGCCCGGCCTGACGCCATCAGGCGGCGTCATCCGCCGTCCAGCGGACCTGCCACAGGTGCCCGTCGGGGTCCACGAACGTGCGCAGGTAGCTCGCGCCATGATCCTCCGGCTCGCCGGCCTCCGCCGCGCCCGCCGCCAGGGCTCGCTCCACCACATGGTCCACGTGGAACCGGGACTCCACGACGAGGCAGGTGACCGTCTCACCAGCCACCGCGGGGTCCGCCACCGCGCGGCCCGTCACGGCACGGAATGAGGCGTCCGTCACGAACATCGCGCGGATGTGCGGGGAGATCACCGCGCAGAGGGCACCATCCCCGCTCAGGCCCTGGTCCACCGACCAGCCCACGGATTCCACGAACGAGCGGCTTCGCTCGAGGTCGCGTACAGGCAACGTGATGACGACCAGCGGATCCCGCGTGATCATGGCAACACCATACCGGTTGCCTCCTGCGTTGGCCGCTCCGTGGGGATGCCGCTACCGTCGGGGTCATGCACATCCGTCCCGGTGGCTATGACGACATCCGTGGAATCCTCGACGCCGGCCTGCGCATCAACTCGCGGATCAAGCCCGAGCACATGGTGGTCGCCGAGGCCGAGGACGGCAGGTTGGCCGGCTTCGCCTACTGCTTCCTCTCCGGACTGCACCGCAGCCGCTACTGGGCGACCATCCGGGTGTGCGAGCCATACCGCCGCAGCGGCCTGGGCACGGACCTCATCAAGGAACTCGGCAAGGTCCGCGATGAGGCCAAGCCCTTCTACGTCAAGATGCGTGAGGACAACCCGTCCCTCCACTGGATCCGCGCCATCGGCGCCACTCCCTTCCAGGTGTGCCCTCCCATGAGCCTGGACCTCACGGATGCCGCCACCCTCGAGTGGGTGGCCGCGCTCCCGGCGCGCGCCGACGTCGTCGCCGGCACCGCCCTCAGCGATGACCAGCTCATCCACGCCTTCTCACAGATGTACGAGTGGGTCCACGCCGAGTGGTCGCCGGTCACGTCGCGCGCCGACGTCGAGCGGGTATATGCCGAGGAGGTGCGTCTCGACCTCAGCCGGGAGCTCTCCCACTTCGCCGTGGACGGCGACACCGTGGTCGCGGGCGTCTTCATCTTCCGCACCCCCGCGGGGGAGGCCCTGGATGCCGTCGCCGAGACCATCACGAGGGACGCCCCCGACGGCGACGCCGCACTCGCCGCGTGCGTGCGGGCGACGGCGGTGCTCGCCGCCGAGCGCGGCTGGCCGGCGCTGGCGTTCGACGGCCATCGTGACGATCCACACCTGTACCCGCTCCTCACCCGTGCGCCGAAGCTCGTCGGGGACACCCTGTACTACATGGAGTACGAGCCCCCCGCAGACTGACGCGGCTGCCGGGCCCAAGTCCCAGCCCCAACCCGGCGCGCAGGTGCATAATCGCCGGAGGTTTGCGAAAGGGGCGACGATGGCCGAGCCTGCGATCCACGTCGAGGACCTGCGGTACGCCTATGGCGACATCGAGGCGGTGAAGGGGATCTCCTTCGACGTCGCGCCTGGCGAGATCCTCGGCTTCCTGGGGCCCAACGGCGCGGGGAAGTCCACCACGATCAAGGTGCTCACCGGCCAGCTGCGCCCGCAGGGCGGGCACGCCCGCGTCCTCGGCTACGACGTGGCCGGCGACCACCCGGACCTCCAGGCGCGTATCGGGGTGTGCTTCGAGGAGAAGAACCTCTACCTGAACATGTCCGGCGAGGAGAACCTGGCGTTCTTCGCCCGCCTGTTCGGGTTGCGGGACGCGGACGTGACCGGGGCGCTGCGGCGCTTGGGGCTGGGGGAACGCGGCAAGGACCGCGTCAAGACCTACTCCAAGGGCATGCGGCAGCGGATGATGATCGCCCGCGCCTTCATCAACTCACCGGACGTTCTGTTCCTCGACGAGCCCACCGACGGCCTCGACCCCGCCACCTCCGCCGAGATCCGCGCCACGATCCGCGAGGAGGCCGATCGCGGGGCCGCGGTGCTGCTCACCACCCACGACATGTTCGAGGCCGATGAGCTCTCCGATCGCGTGGCCTTCATCAACGAGGGCCGGATCGCCGCCCTCGACACCGTGGAGAACCTCAAGCTGGCGTACGGCACCCGCGCCGTCTCCGTGCGGCTCCGCGACGGCGACGGCGTCCGCGAGGAGGTCCTGCCCCTCGACGGCGGTGCCTCCTCCACCCGGCTCGCCGCCCTCGCCGCCTCCCCGGACCTGCTCACCATCCACACCGAGGAGGCCTCGCTCGAGTCCATCTTCATGCAGGTGACCGGCAGGGGGCTCGGATGACGGTCTCGCGGGCCGCGATCGTGGCCGCGCTGTTCCGCAAGGAACTGAAGGCGTGGTCGCGTGATCTCGTGTACCTCGGCCTCACCCTCGCCGTGCTGATCGCGGTCCCGGTCCTCTACCGGTTCGTACCGAGCACCGTCGACGAGTCCATCACCCTCGCGATCGCGCCGCCGATCACGCGCATGGTCGCGGAGGGCCGCGCCGAGCTCGAGGCTCTCGGCGCGACTCCCGAGCAGCTGGCGGCTCTCGAGGAGACCGACCTCGCCGAGGCGGAGGAGGGGCTCGACCTGCTCGAGCTGGACGACGACGCCGCAGTCCGCGCCGTCGTCGCCGGCGAGCTGGAGGCATGGCGGACGGCCGAGGGCGCCGTCGTCCTCCGGGATCCGGACAGTGAACCCGAGCCGGCGGGCGCGAGACGCGTGGGTGCGGACATCGGCATCGCCTTCCCTCCCGGCTTCATCACGGACGTGGTCTCGGGCCGGCCGGACGTGACGGTGACCGTGTACGCGGACGCCTCCGTGGGCGCGGAGATCGAGGGGGCGATGCGCAGCTACGTCCGTGAGGTGGGCTACCAGCTCGCGGGACGCGAGCTCCCGGTGGAGTTCCCGGCGGAGGACCAGGTGGTCCTCGGGCAGGACCGCGCGGGCGACCAGGTCGCCCTGCGCGACCGGATGCGCCCGATGCTCCTCTTCATGATCCTGCTGATGGAGACCTTCTCGCTCGCCTCGCTGGTGTCGAGCGAGGTGATCGGCCGGACCGTCACGGCAGTGCTGGTGACCCCCGCGCGGGTCGCCGACTTCCTGACCGCGAAGGCGCTCTTCGGGACCCTGCTCTCGCTCGGGCAGGCCCTCATCGTGCTGGCGCTGATCGGGGGCGTCACCGCGGGCAACTGGTCGCTGCTGCTCGTGGTGCTCCTGATGGGGTCCCTGATGTTCACGGGGGTCGCGATGTTCGTGGGTTCCGCGGGCAAGGACTTCATGGGCCAGCTGTTCTACGCCATGCTCCTCACGGTCCCACTGCTCATCCCGGCGTTCGCGGTGCTCCTGCCGGGTTCGGCCGCGCCCTGGGTCCGGGCGATCCCGAGCTACCCGATCATCGATGTGCTCGTCGGCGCCACCGTCTACGGCGAGGGATGGGGTGATTCGCGCGGTGCGCTGGCCTACGGCGCGGCGTGGCTCGTGGTGATCTTCGCCGCCGGCGTCGTCGCGTTGAAGCGGAAGGTGGAATCGCTGTGAGCCTGAGACGTGTCTGGGCGGTGCTGCGCAAGGACCTCGCGCTCGGGCCCCGCTCGCCGGCCTTCCTGTGGGCAGTCGTCCTGCCGGTCGCCATCACGGTGATCCTCCAGGTGGCCTTCGGTTCCCTGTTCGATCCCGAGCCGCGCATCGGCGTCGTTGACGAGGGGGACTCGGCGATCACCGCCGCGCTCGCGGACATGGAGGGCATCACGCTGACCCTCGTTCCGGACGAGGCCACGCTCCGGGCACGGGTGGAGGCGAACGACGTCGACGCCGGCCTGGTGCTGCCCGCGGGCTTCGACGACGCCGTGCGCGCCGGGGAGCGGCCGCTGCTGGAGTTCTGGATCGGCGGCGAGAGCCTCGCGTCCAACCGCATCATCCTGACCGTCACCACCCTCGACCTGCTGCGTGAGATCGCGGGCGGGGATCCGCCCGTGACGGTCGACGTGGTGACCTTCGGGGAGGCCAGCCTTCCCATCGCGACTCGGCTCATCCCGGTCATCGTCTTCTACGCCCTCGTGGTGGCCGGGCTGTTCCTGCCCGGGTCCAGCCTCGTGGAGGAGAAGGAGCAGGGCACCCTGGGCGCCGTGCTCGTGACGCCCACTCGCACCGGGGAGGTGCTCCTCGCGAAGTGGCTCCTGGGAATCGTGCTCGCCGCCGTGCTCGGGGTGGCCACCCTGGCGCTCAACGGAGCGCTGGGGGCCCGCTGGCTCGACGTCGCCGGCGTGGTGCTGGTGGCTGCCGCGCTCTCCGGCGTACTCGGGGTGCTCGTGGGCGTGGTGGCGAAGGACTCCGCCATGATGCTCGCCATCGTCAAGGGAATGGGGATCTTCCTGTTCGCCCCCACCCTGTTCTACCTGTTCCCCGACTGGCCCCAGTGGATCGCCCGGATCTTCCCCCTGTACTGGATCATCGAGCCGATCTGGCAGGTGGCGGTGATGGGGGAGCCGATCTCCGGCGTCTGGTTCGAGATCGCCGTCGCCCTCGCGATCACCGCCGGACTGGCGGGGGTGGCCCTCGTGCTGGCGCGGCGGATGCGGGCGCAGCTCGCCGGCTCGTAGTGTCAGGCGGCGAGCGCCGCGAGGACGAACGACGTCACGTGGGTGACGGCGTCGTCCACCGAGCGGGTGTGCTCGCCGACCGGCATCCGCTGGGAGCCGATCACGGACGCGATCATCTCGACCGTTGCCGGGATGTCGACGACGCGGTGGAACTCCCCGGAACGGGTGCCGCGCTCCACCACCTCGCCGATCAGGCGGTGCACCCCGGAGAGCCGGCCCATGAGGGCGTCGAAGACCGCCGGGGGCAGTGAGCCGCCCTCCAGCATTCCCGCGGTCGAGCCGGAGCCCGGCTCGTGCAGGAACTGGTTGATCTGGCTGTGGATGAGGTAGCGCATCTGCTCGCTCGCGCTCGGGCACGTCGCGAGTTCGGCGCGGGCACGGGTGAGGTACTCGTCCACCGAGCGCTCCACGAACTCGAGCATGAGGTCGTTCTTGTCCGCGGCGTAGTTGTAGATGGTGTTGCGGGCGATACCAGCCCGGGCGGCCACATCAGCCAGCGTGAGGGCCGCGTACCCCTTCTCGTGGAGTTCCTCCCCGAAGGAGTCCAGGATCCGGGCGCGCACGAGCGAACGGTGCTCGGCGAGCGACTCGGCCTTGATCCTGGGCATGTACTCCAGTATGCCAAACCTCTCACATTTTGGATTGCCCACAACTCAACTGGCGGTTCGCGACGGTCCGTCGTAACCTGTTCACCATGTTCCTCGCCGCGAAAGAGATGCACCGGGGGAAGGTGAAGTTCGCGCTCCTGCTGATCGCAGTGAGCCTGCTCGTCTTCCTCATCCTCGTGCAGCA
The DNA here is from genome assembly GCA_002305415.1 of Actinomycetales bacterium UBA1383. Taxonomy (GTDB): domain Bacteria; phylum Actinomycetota; class Actinomycetes; order Actinomycetales; family Actinomycetaceae; genus UBA1383. The sequence continues at coordinate 6,075 of DBQX01000015.1, forward strand.
GGCGCTGTCCCGCGCCCTCGTCACCTCGTTCATCGGGGCGATCGAGAACCAGACCGCGCCAGTGCTCGTGTACGCCACCGACGCACTGCGCGCTCCCCAGGGCAGCGTCATCACGCCTCCCCAGGAGCAGCTGATCCTCGACTCTCCGGAGGTCGCCGACCACGGCCGTATCGGCATCGTCTCAATCACGCTGCCCGAGACCCGGCTGTCCGACGGCGCCGAGGTCACCGCCACCGTGTGGGGCTACGAGGACCAGGCCCTTGGTGCCCCCTCCGAACTCCGTGAAGGCGCCTACCCGGCGGCCGCGGGCGAGGCGGTCGGCACCTGGGGCGACTTCGCCCTCGGGGAGACGATCACGTTCGCCGGGCCCGCCGGCGACGAGATGGCGATCACCGTCGTCGGGCTCGCCCAGGACTCGCAGCTCTCCGTCCAGCCCACCCTGTTCATGGACTACGCCGACTTCGAGCAGGCCTCCCTGACCCGGAACCCCACGGCCATGGGCGTCCTCCCGAGCCTGATCGCGGTCGAGCCGGCGACCACCCCGGAGGCCGTGATCGCAGACCTGCGCGCCGCGTCGACCGACCTCGACCCGCTCACGCGCGAGGAGGCTGCCACCGAGTTCCCAGGTGCGGGCCAGGTGGAGCAGTCCTTCCTGATCATCCTCGCGCTCTACGGCTTCGTGGTGCCGCTGGTGACCGGGCTGTTCTTCCTGATCATCACGTTCCAGAAGTCGCGGGCGCTCACGCTGCTGCGCGCGGTCGGCGCCCGGTCCGGTGTGCTGGTCCGTGCCCTGCTGTGGCAGGTGGCGTTCATCCTCGGAGGCGGCATCGTCGTTGGCGTGGGCCTGTACGCGCTGACCTCCCGGATCGAGATCGGCTCTCTCACCATCGTCTTCGACTGGCAGACAGTCCTCTTCTGGACCGTGCTGCTCGGCGTCCTCGGGGTGGCCAGCGCTCTCGCCTCGATCCGCCGGGTCCTGGCGCTCGATCCTGTTGAGGCCACTCACGGAGGGACCAACTGATGCGACTCGCACTCAGGGAACTGCGCCGCCAGCCCGGCCGCTTCGCCATCGCGACCTTCACGCTCACGCTCATCGCCGTGCTGCTCATGTTCCTGGGCGGGCTGCTCGACGGCCTCATCCAGAGCGCCACCGGCGCCTACCGGGCCCAGCCCGGCCAGCTCATCGTCTACTCGGCCGACGCCAATGACTCCCTGGCGGGGAGCCGCATCGACGGCCCGCTCCGCGAGGAGGTCGAGTCCGCCGTCGGAGCTGCTGGCGCCGTCGGCGGGATCGGCGAGGTCACTCTCGGTGCGCGCGTGGAGGGCGGCGACGAACGGGCCATCGAGGCAGTGTCGCTGCGCGGCTACGAGATCGCCCCGGCGGGCCTGCCGGCGGACCTCCCCGCGGCGGGGGAGGTGTGGGCCGACCCAGACCTCGCGGAGACCTACGAGGTGGGCCAGGTGCTCCTGCTGGGGCCGGCACGCAGCGAGGTCACGATCGCCGGCTTCCTGGAGGAGTCCGCGACCCCGTCTCTCGGGGGCGTGTGGGGCTCCCTCGACACGTGGCGGACCGTCGTCGCCGAAGCGCGGCCCGGGGCCGCGATGGGCGAGGACACCGCGCAGGGACTCGTCGTCGTCCTCGACGACGACGGCGCGGCGGCCGACGTCGCGGCGGCCATCGATGGCGCGACGGGTGCCACCCGCACCCTCACGCTCGACGACGCCGTCAACGCCATCCCCGGCGTCTCGGCCCAGCAGTCGACGTTCGGGCAGATCATCGGCGTGACACTGGCGATCGCGCTGGTCGTGGTCGCGCTGTTCTTCGCGCTCCTGACGGTGGAGCGCCTGAGTCTCTACGCGGTCCTGAAGGCGATCGGCGCGAAGTCCAGGACCATCTTCAGCGGCGTCGTCGCGCAGGCGCTGGTGGTCACCCTCATCGCCGCCCTGGTGGGAGTCGCCCTGACCCTCGCCGCAGGTGCGTTCATTCCGCCCGGGTCGCTGCCGTTCGCGGTGGAGCCGGCGCGGCTGCTCACGTCCGTTGGATTGATGGCGTTCGCCGCGATGGTCGGCAGCGCATTCTCGTTGCGTCGGGTCCTGAGGATCGACCCGGCCGAAGCTATTGGAGGGAACTGATGAAGGCTGGGTACGCCCTGGAGATGACGGGCATCCGCAAGGTCTACCCCATGGCGGACCAGGAGGTGGTGGCGCTCGACGGCATCGACATGAACGTCGCCGAGGACGAGATCGTCGCCCTCATCGGCCCCTCGGGCTCCGGGAAGACGACGTTGTGCACCATCGCCGGCGGAATCCTCTCGCCGACGGCGGGACGCGTCCTCGTGGGCGGGGAGGACATCACCGACTACTCCCCGAAGAAGCTGACCGAGTTCCGCCGCACCCGCGTGGGCTTCGTGTTCCAGGCGGTGAACCTGGTGCCGTTCCTGACGGCGCGGGAGAACCTGCTCGTGGTGGATGAGCTGGGGCCCACCGGGCGTTCCCGCTCGGATGCCCGCAAGCGAGCCGACCAGCTGCTGAAGGAGCTGGGGCTCGAGGGACGGGCGAACAACCTGCCCAGCCAGCTCTCCGGCGGCCAGAAGCAGCGCGTGGCCATCGGCCGGGCCCTGATAAACTCGCCGGAGCTGGTGATGTTCGACGAGCCGACCTCCGCGCTGGACTCCAAGCTGGGCGACCAGGTGGTGCACCTCATCCGGGACGAGATGAAGCAGCGGGGTACCTCCGCGATCATCGTCACCCACGACGAACGCATCACCCATTACGCCGACCGGACCGTGCACATCACGGACGGACAGATCACGGACCACGACCACCAGTTCGCCCCGGCGGCCGCCGCGCTCTGAGCCTGCGCGGCTGGTCAGCACGAGAAAGGGCTGGGGCTCCGCCTCCCGAGGGAGACGGAGCCCCAGCCCTTTGCATTGGGGACCGAGCCCGGCCCCACTGTGAGCTGCTAGTGCGCCGCGGCGTCCTTGGCAGCGCGCCGCTCGGCGATCTCGCCGACGATCTCCAGGTACCGCTTCTCGGTCAGCGGGTAGAAGAAGATGACCAGCTGCGACAGTGCGGTGCCACCGATGATGAAGATCGCGGCCCACATGCGGATGTTGTCCGCGATGCCGTTCTCGATGATCATCTCGGGGGTCAGCGTGCCGGCGGCGACGTCCGCTGCGATGAAGCCGGCCCACACCAGCGCGAAGCCACCGACGAAGCCGCCGAGCGCCTGGCCCATCTTGCGGGTGAAGGAGAAGATCGCGTAGGTGGTGCCCTCGGTGCGCTGCCCGATCTTCCACTCGCCGTACTCGACGCAGTCGGCCTCGAGGGCCCACATGAGGGTGTTCACGCCGTAGAGCGAGATACCCATGATGAAGAACGCGCCGGTGCCCAGCCACGGCACGTCACTGAGCGGTGCCAACCACAGGATGGCCGCGCCGAGGTACATGAAGCTCGCGAAGATGAGGAAGCCCATCCGCTTGCCCATGGTGCGCACCATCCGCGGGATGAACGGGCCGACCACGAACAGGGCGGCGACCTGGGCGGTCGCGTTGATCGCGATGTAGTTCGCGTCCTGCTGCACGTAGATGGCGATGTAGGAGCCGAGGGTTCCGAGAACGGTCACACCGGTGATGTAGAAGATCGCGCTCGCGGAGAGGATCTGGAGCGGGCGGTTGACGGCGAGGGAGCCGAAGCTCTCCTTCATCGAGACCGGGTTGGGGTCGCGCTCGACCTGCTCCACCGTGCCCCACACGGTGAAGAAGTAGAGCCCGGCGCCGATCGCGGAGAGGATGCCGATGGAGACGAACAGGGAGTTCTGCAGCGCCACAGGGTCGGCGGCGTTGGCGCGGATCTGGGGGGCGATCACCCAGGAGAGGATGAGCACCATGACGGCGGCACCGAACATGCGGAAGCTCGCCAGCTTGGCGCGCTCGGTCGGCACCTGCGTCAGGGAGGGCGCCATGGAGCCGTAGGCGATGTTGACCGCGGTGTAGAACACCGAGCCCATGAGGAAGTAGGTGACCCACATGTAGATGGTGTAGAAACCGGGGTTCGCGTCCGGGAAGAGGAACTTGGCGGCGTACTGCAGCCAGCCGATCACGAGGAGCGGCACGGAGAACCACAGGATGATCGGGCGGAACTTGCCGAGCTTGCCGGGCTTCTTCATGTCGATGACGCGGCCCATGATGACGTCGGTGAACGCGTCGACGAACCGGATCAGCAGGAACATGGTGCCGATCGCCGCGCCCGAGATGCCCACGACGTTGGTGTAGTAGAGGATGAAGAACATGCCGGCCATCGTGAAGGTCACGTTGTTGGCCGCGTCACCCGCCGCATAGGCGAGGTAGTTCTTCATGGTGAGCGGTTTGGCCACCTTGCGGGGCGCCGCTGTTGCTTGTGCCATGGAAAGGGTCTCCTTCTTGTCTCGGGCGGTCAGGCGGTCCGGTGCTGGATCGCGTCGACGATCGCGTTGACCGCGGCGTCCATGGAGATCCGGCTGGTGTTGATGAGCAGGTCGTAGCGCTGGGGGTCAACCGGGTCCCAGCCGTAGAGGGTCTTGGACATCTGCCGACGGATGTCCTCCTCGTGGGCCCTCCGCCTGGCGGACTCCGCCTCCGAGATACCGAGGAACTTCGCGGCCCGCTTCACGCGGTCCTCCACGTCGCCGGTGAGCAGCACGTGGATGGTGTTGGGCCGGTCCGCCAGGATGACGGGAGCGTTGCGGCCCATGATGACGCCGCCCTCCTCCGCGAACTGCAGCACGGCGCGGTTGTTGTCGGCGACCATCTGGTACTTGTCGCCCTGGGTCGCCACGACTTCCCGCGATTCGAGCGTGCTGTAGGCCCCGCCGAGCAGCGAGAGGACGTCGGCGAGCAGCGCACGGTTCGTGTCGTCGTCGGCCTGCGCCTGGCCCGCGATCGCTGCCGAGCTGAACGCCTGCCCGTGGAACGGCAGCCCGAGGCGCTCGGCCACCTTCTGGCCGATCTGGGTGGCGCCTGCGCCGTAGTACTCGAACAGGGTGACCACCGGCAGGTTCCCGGCCGGTGCTCGTTTCTGGCCAGCTTGTGACATGAGGTCTCCTCTCGATTTGTGCCCCACCGTTGGCGCACGTCACACGGTCAGAATAGTCGCGTCCTCCACATCGTGGACGGAAGTTGTCACTGTTGCCACCACGAGTCACGAACAGTTCCCCCACAAATGGAGAGGGGCTCCGTGCGTCCGCACACGGAGCCCCCGGTCCTGTCGTGTCAGAGCTTGGCCTGCCACTTCTCGGTCCACACGAGGTCGTTCGGCACGCCCGTGAACTCGCTCTTCCCCTCCATCTTGTCGATGGTGGCGATCACGGCGTCCTCGTTCGGGTGATAGGCGTTGATGTAGCACTTCACCATCGTCGCGTCGTGCAGGTGGGTGGTGTAGTTGTGGCTGACCATGAAGGTCGGCACCTCCCACACGTACCACGGGCACTCGTTGCTCATCGCCGTCTTCCAGATGATCCGGTAGTTGTTCTGGGCGCCGTACCCCACCACCTCGGCGATGATCAGGGCGGCGTCCACCTCGTCGCGGTACTTCAGGGTGGGGCCCTTGACCCGCGTGGTGCCGTCGTTGATGGTGACCTCGTAACCACGGTTGCCCAGCTCGGTGACGTACAGCTGCGCGAGCGTGTCGGAGACCTTCCCGAACATGCCGCTCTCGCCGGTGAGGTGGTACAGGCGGATCCGCCGGTGCTTCTCGGGGGTGAGGGGCAGCTGGTCAAGGGTGTTCTTGACGAGCGTGATGCCCTTGTCCGCGGCGTCCTTCCGCATGGCCAGATGTTCCTCGCACCCGACCACCGCCAGGTCCTCCGGCGTGCGCAGCAGCGTGCCGTTCTCCCGCGCCTCGTACAGCCGCAGCTTGGCCTTGAGGCCGAGGATGCGCCGGTTGGCGTCGTCGAGCCGCTCCTTGGTGATCACGCCCTTCTCGACGCCCGCCTTCATGAACCCGAAGTCCTCCTCCAGGTTGTTGAAGAACAGGAAGCAGTCGCAGCCGGCGGCGATGGCGGCGGGGACGTAGTCCTCGCGCCGCATGGCCGAGGTCATGCCGAGCATGTGCGAGGCGTCCGTGATCACGGCGCCGTTGAAGCCGAGCTGGGTCTTCAGCAGTCCGTCGATCAGCTCGGGGGCCAGGGTGGCGGGCAGGATGTCCGTGTCCTCGAGCGAGGGGTCGAGCTTCTTCTGGTAGTACGGCAGGGCGATGTGCCCGGCCATGATCATCTCGACGCCGTTCGCGATATGCGCGCGGTAGACCTCGCCGAAGCTCGCCTCCCACTCGTCCGGCTGCAGCTCGTTGACGCCGAGCACGAGGTGCTGGTCGCGCTCCTCCGTGCCGTCACCCGGCCAGTGCTTGACGCAGGTGAGGATGCCGGACTCACGCTGGCCCTCCACGAACGGGATCGTGTACTTGATGACGTCCGCGGCGTTGGTGCCGTAGGCGCGGGTGTTCACGATCGTGTTCCGCCAGTTGAAGAGGATGTCGACGCAGGGGTCGAAGTTGAGGTTCGCGCCGATCGCGCGCATCTCCCTCCCGGAGACGTAGCCGGCGTTGCGCGCGACCTCGGTGGACTGGGAGGCCTCCGTCTGGGCGCCCGAGGCGATGTAGGTCCCGTCACTCATCGCGCCGTTGCCGCCGGAGTCGCAGTTGGCGGCGACGAGCAGCGGGATCTTGGAGGCCGCCTGCAGGCGGTTCAGCAGTTCCTGCACCTTCTCGGCCGTGCCGCCGTGGTAACGGGCGACCCCGATGTGGAACTTCTCCAGGATCTCCTCCGCGGTGTACGGGTTGCCGGAGAACTCGTCCAGCCCGAAGAAGAACAGGTTGGTGAACAGCTGCCCGACCTGCTCGTCGAGCGTCATGGACGCCAGGGTCTCCTCGACCCAGGCGACCTGTCTGTCGTCCAGGTTGTAGGGGGCGGCCTTCAGGTCCACGAGACGTGGCATGGGTACTCCTTTGTCCGGTTTGCCCCTTCCTACCACCTGGCATGCGCGCGGCGGCGGGAGTTCAGCGAGGATTGCCAGCGGCCGCGGATGACAGCGGCGGAGGGAGGCGCGACGATGGGGAGGTGGCGCCGGAGAACACTCCCGAGGAGTGCTTCGAGGGCCGGCCGTTCGCCCTCGCCACGTTCCGTCGCGCCCAGGAGCTGCTGGACGACGTCGGACCGTACGACGTGCGTGTGAGCCGCAGCCAGGTCGCCTTCCGTCGCCGGCGGGGCTTCGCCTGGCTCTGGGTGCCGGGCCAGTGGCTCGCCCGGCCTGGCGCCGACGTCGTCCTCACGATCGCCCTGGGACGCCACGACCCGTCGCCCCGCTTCAAGGAGGTGGCCCACCCCACCCGCCTCCACTGGATGCACCACCTCGAGGTGCACGACCTCGCCGAGCTCGATGACGACGTCGCCGCGTGGCTGCGGGAGGCGTGGCAGCGGGCGGGGTGAGGGCCCCGGGTTTTCCCCTTTGCCGCTGTCAGTGGCCGGGCATATCCTCGCGTGGTGCCCGTCGTCATCCACGCCTCCCAGCTGACCAAGAAGTACGGCGACTTCACCGCGGTGGACGCCATCGACTTCGAGGTGCCGGCCGGGGAGTCGTTCGGCCTGCTGGGCCCGAACGGGGCCGGCAAGTCCACCACCATGCGCATGATCGGCGGCACCTCGACTCGGACGGCGGGAACCCTCACCGTGATGGACCTCGACCCCGAGACCCACGGACCGGAGGTGCGCGCCCACCTCGGAGTGGTGCCGCAGCAGGACAACCTCGACGAGGAGTTGCGCGTGCGGGAGAACATCATCTCGTACGGGCGGTACTTCGGCCTGCCCTACTCCTACCTGCGGCCCAAGGCGGACGAGCTGCTCCGCTTCGCCCAGCTCACCGAGAAGGCGGGGGAGAAGGTCAACGCGCTGTCCGGCGGGATGAAGCGGCGCCTCACCATCGCGCGGGGCCTCGTGAACGAGCCCCAGATCCTGCTGCTCGACGAGCCCACCACCGGTCTCGACCCCCAGGCGCGGCACATCCTCTGGGACCGGCTCTTCCGACTGAAGGAGGAGGGTGTCACGCTCATCGTCACCACCCACTTCATGGATGAGGCGGAGCAGCTCTGCGATCGCCTGATCGTGCTGGACAAGGGCCGGATCATGGCCGAGGGCTCGCCCGCGGCGCTGATCCGGCAGTACTCCACCCGGGAGGTGCTGGAGGTGCGCTTCGGCTCGGAGCGCAACGCCGCCGTCGTTGACCGTCTGGAGGGAGTCGGCGTGCGGAACGAGGTGCTGCCGGACCGCATCCTGATCTACGCGGACTCTGGCGAGGCGGCCATGGAGGAGGTCACGGCGCGCGGCCTCAACCCCCTCACGTCGCTCGTGCGGCGCTCCTCGCTCGAGGACGTGTTCCTGCGGCTGACCGGAAGGAGCCTCATTGACTGACATCGCCCCCGGGGCTCTGGAGGACACCAACCGGCTCGTCTACACGGGCACCTCCACGACCCCCGCCGTGCAGGCCGCGCGCGCCCGACGGCTCGGCTGGTGGTACTTCACGGAGCACGTGGTGCGCCAGATGCGCGGCTACGGCTGGCCCGTACTGGTGTACGACGTCGGCCAGCCGCTGCTGTACCTGTTCGCGATGGGGGTGGGGCTGGGGGCCATCGTCGACGCGAACGCCGGCTCGATCGACGGCGTCGCGTACCTGACGTTCGTGGCGCCGGCGCTGCTGGTCTCGACGGCGGTGATGACGGCCGCCGGGGAGATGACATATCCCGTCATGAGTGGCTTCAAGTGGCAGCGCATCTACTACGGGCCGCTCGCCTCCCCTCTCTCGCCGGGGCAGATCGCCTTGGGGCACATCCTGGCCGTCTCCTTCCGCTTCGTGGCACAGGCGAGCGTCTTCTGGGTGCTCATGCAGCTGTTCGGGGCGAGCGCCAGCGGCTGGTCGTGGCTGGTGATCCCGATCGGCGCGCTCTCGGCTCTCGCCTTCGCCGCGCCGTTGCAGGCGTACTCCGCGACGCTGCGGGACGAGGGCTTCCAGTTCGCCTTCATCCAGCGGTTCATCGTGATGCCGATGTTCCTGTTCGCGGGCACCTTCTTCGAGCTCGACTCGATGCCGGTGTACCTGCGCTGGATCGGCTGGCTCTCGCCGGTGTGGCACGGGACGGAGCTGGCGCGGGTTGCGAACTACGGCCGTGAGCTCGCGCCCGGCATGGTCTGGGTCCACCTCGCGTACCTCGGCGGACTCGTGGCCGTGGGCCTGACCCTGGCGAACCGCAACTACCGGCGGAGGCTCACCGAATGAGCACCTCGATCGAGATCCTCGAGCGGCTGCGACGCCCTAGCCGTCCGCTCCGTGGCCTGTACTCGGGGAACGCCCGCGCCGTGATCGAGCGTGGCTTCAAGGTGATCCTCACCCAGAACTGGATGATCCTGGTGTCCGGCTTCTTCGAGCCCGTCTTCTACCTCATGGCGATGGGATTCGGTCTCGGTGGGCTCATCGGCACGGTGACCGGCCCGGGTGGGCAGCAGGTCGACTACGTGGCGTACATCGCCCCCGCGCTGCTGGCCACCTCCGCGATGAACGGCGCGATCTACGACTCCACGTGGAACGTCTTCTTCAAGATGCACTTCGCGAAGCTGTACCAGGGCATGATGTCCACCTCGCTCGGCCCGCTCGACGTGGCGATCGGCGAGATCTTCATGGCGTTGTTCCGGGGTTTCCTCTACGCACTGGGGTTCATGGCCGTGCTGTACGGCTTCGGGATCGTCAGCGGAGGGTGGGCGTTGCTCATGATCCCCGCCGCGGTGCTGGTGGCCTTCGGCTTCGCGAGTTTCGGCATGGGCGTCACCAGCTTCATGAAGACGTTCCAGCAGATGGATGTCATCAACTTCTTCATGCTGCCGATGTTCCTGCTGTCCTCCACGCTCTACCCGATCACCGTGTACCCCGAGCCGATCCAGTGGTTCGTGAAGGTGATGCCCCTGTGGCACGGGATCGAGCTGATGCGGCAGCTCTCGGTGGGGGTGTTCACGGCCCAGACCCCGGTCCACGTCAGCTACTTCCTCCTGATGACGGTCCTCGGGCTCTGGCTCACGACCGGCCGGCTGGCCAAGCTCTTCCTGCGGTAGTCCTCACGCCGCCGCGAGCTCCCGCCGCGCTCCGGCGCTCGGCGCTCTGCTCGTGGGGAGGGAGTGTTCCGCATGCGCAACGGACTCTCCCCGGGGAGGATTCGGACCGGCGCCTGGGAGATCAGGACCGGTGCTCACGCCCGCACGGGATTGCTCCGCTCGAACGCAACCATCCCGAGGTGGTCCGGCCTTGCCGGGGAGGATCGAGGGAGGTGTAGCTCGCCGGACCGGACGACCGGACCGGGCCGGACCGTGGCAGGCTGGCGGGATGATCGTGCTTGTCGTATTCGTCCCCGCCTCCCACGCCGACGCCGTGCGCCGCGCGGCCGCGGAAGCTGGGGCGGGCCGCATCGGCAACTACCGGGCGTGTTCCTTCTCCGCGCCGGGAACCGGCCGCTTCGAGCCCCTCGACGGTGCCCAGCCCGCGATCGGCCGGATCGGCGAGCTCGAGGTGGTGGCGGAGGAGCGGGTCGAAGTGGTGTGCGACCGCTCCGTGGCCCGCGCGGTCGCGGAGGCGATTCTCGCCGCGCATCCGTACGAGGAGCCCGCCTGGCACGCCTACGAGACGCTCGGGTTCACGGACCTGTAGGGAGGCTGCGGCTCCGGGAGGTGTGGTGCCTCCGGATCGTGGTGCCTCCGGATCGTGGGCCTCCCGGACCCAGGTGCCTCCCGGACCCAGGTGCCTCCCGGACCGCGGCGCTCACTTCGCGAGGGCGAAACCACCCGTCCAGGTGGTCTTCGCCCCCGGCCACGTGACCACGGTGCGTGAAGCGGTGTTCGAGCCACTGGCCGGCAGCGCGACGGCAGCCCTCATAGACTCGATTCATGGTCGCTCGCCCCGTACCACTCCCGCCCGGCCCGGGCCAGGAGTCCGTCTGGGACTACCCCCGCCCACCGCGTGTGGAGCCGTTCGGCGGCAGCATCGAGATCCACTTCGGCGGCCGCCGCATCGCCCGCACCGACCGCGCCCATCGCGTGCTCGAGACCAGCCACCCGCCCACCTACTACCTCCCCCGTGACGCCTTCGAGCCCGGGGTCCTCCGTCCCACCGGCGGCGCCACCTGGTGCGAGTGGAAGGGGCAGGCGAGCTATTTCGACGTCGTCGTGGGCGACGCCGTCGCCCCCCGGGCGGCGTGGACGTACGAGACGCCCACGCCCGGCTTCGAGGCGATCGCGGGCGCGATCGCCGTGATGGCGCGCGCCATGGATCGCTGCACGGTGAACGGCGAGGTGGTGGCGCCGCAGCCGGGGGGCTTCTACGGCGGCTGGGTCACGAGCGCGGTCGTCGGGCCGTTCAAGGGGGAACCCGGCACAATGGGTTGGTGACACCTGTCACCGAAATCCGAAGGAGCCAGCACGCCATGCAGATCAACACCAACGTCTTCGTGGTCACCGGTGGGGGCAGCGGGATCGGCCGGCAGGTGGTCCTCGGACTGGTGAGGCGCGGCGCACGTGTGGCGGCGGTCGACCTGAACGAGGCGGGTCTGGCCGAGACGGCGCGGCTCGCCGGCGTCGGCGAACGGCTGACGACGCACGTCGTGGACGTCACCGACCGGGCCCGGGTGGCGGCGCTCGCCGACGAGGTGGTCGCCACTCACGGCCGCGTGGATGGCCTCCTGAACGTCGCGGGGATCATCCAGCCCTTCGTGCGGGTGAAGGACCTGGACTTCGCCCAGATGGAGAAGGTCATGGCCGTGAACTTCTGGGGCGTCATCAACACCACCAAGACGTTCCTGCCATTGCTCCTGGAGCGGCCCGCGGCGAGCCTCGTCAACGTGGCCAGCATGGGAGCAGTCGCGCCGGTTCCCGGGCAGACCATCTACGGCGCCTCGAAGGCCGCCGTCAAGATGCTGACCGAGGGACTCTACGCCGAACTCATGGGGACGAGCGTCGCTGCCACCATCGTCATCATGGGGGGCTCGGCCACTGACATCACCAAGAACTCCGGGGTGGAGGTCCCGCGCACCGATGCGGCGAAGCCCGGCACGGGCATGACGCTCACCTCGCCGGAGGACGCCGCCGCGCAGATCATCGGCGCGATGGAGAAGGGCGTGTTCCGCGTGGTGGTGGGCAAGGACGCGCGCTCGCTCGACATCCTGTCCCGCATCTCCCCGAAGAAGGCGACCGAGACCATCGCGACGCGGATGAAGGCGCTGCTCTCCTGACTCAGTCCTCGCGGTCCAGGATCTCCGGGCCCTTGGTGACGGGCTGCAGGGTCGCGGCGTAGTCAGGCACGTAGGTGTTGACCGTGACGGACGGCCGGCGGTAGCCGAAGCCCTCCGGCCGCGGGGGCAGCTCGATCTCGCCCAGGGGGATCTCCTTGTACGGGATGGACTCCAGGAGGTGGTGGATCATGTTGATCCGCGCGGCCTTCTTGGAGTCCGAGCCCACCTGGTACCACGGCGCGATCGGGGTGTCCGTGTGTACGAGCATCTCGTCCTTCGCGCGGGAGTACTCCTCCCACTTGGTGATGGACTCGAGGTCCATGGGCGAGAGCTTCCACAGCCGGAGCGGGTCATGGAGGCGGCGCTGGAAGCGGTCGTACTGCACCCGGTCGCTGACCGAGAACCAGTACTTCCGCAGCATGATCCCGTCCTCCACCAGCATCTGCTCGAAGATCGGGGCCTGCCGCATGAACCGCATCACCTCGCGCGCGGAGGCGAACCCCATCACCTTCTCGACTCCGGCCCGGTTGTACCACGAGCGGTCGAACAGCACGATCTCGCCCGCAGCGGGGAGGTGGGCGATGTAGCGCTGGAAGTACCACTGGGTGCGTTCCCGCTCCGTGGGCGCCGGGAGCGCCGCGATGCGCGCCACGCGCGGGGAGAGGTACTCCGTGATGCGCTTGATCGTGCCGCCCTTCCCGGCGGCGTCGCGGCCCTCGAAGATGATCACGATCCGCTGGCCGGTCTCCTTGACCCACACCTGCAGCTTGGCGAGCTCGCCCTGCAGCCGGTACATCTCGGCCTCATAGGTGCGGTTGGAGATCTTCGCGACCTTGTGGGGGTCCTGCTCGTCGTCGTGGGCGTCCGTTGGGGGATTCTTCGTGGCCATGCCTCCGAGGGTACGGCGGTCACCCTGACGCCATGCCGTTTTGCTGGACCAAACCGGTTCTGGGTCGTCCAATCCGTTGCGCGCGGCGCGCGGCACCGCTTCACTCAGAGAATGACCACGCCCGCGACCGACACGACTCCCCCCGCGCCCGCCGGCGAGTACTGCGCCGTCGTCCTCACCCGCCTCGCCGACGGGGTGGTCGGCAACGCGGCGGAGTTCGTGGACGGCCACGAGGTGGAGCCGCTCCACCAGCTGCGCATCGGCACCCGGAAGCTCCGCGCCGCGCTCGCCTTCTTCGCGCCGCTCTTCCACGGGGACGAGCGCCTCGAACGTGCCCAGGGCCGACTGCGGCGGATCGCGCTGCCCTTCGGCCAGCTCCGTGACCTGGACGTCTTCCTCGAGCACCTCGACGACGGCGACGCGCCCGTGCGCCCGGAGGACGCCGAGGCGCTGCGCGTGCACCTGGTGCGGCGACGCCGACGCCTCGCGGGCGGCGTCGACGAGGTGGTGCGCTCCCGCAAGTGGCGTCAGACCGTGGACCGCATTCGGGCGGACGCCGCGGAGGGTTCATGGAGGTCGGCTCCCGGCGCGGCCGTGGAGGCGCGGACCTTCGTGGCGGAACAGCTGGACCTCTGGTGGTGGGCGCTGCTCGCGCTGAGTGTCGACCTCGCGGAGCTGCCCACGGGACCGCGCCACCGGGTCCGGATCGAGGCGAAGAAGCTGCGTTACGTCACCGAGGTGACCGCGGACCTGTTCGCGGACCGCGAGGAGGAACGCGCGACGTTCACGGCGGGGCTGAAGGAGATCCAGGACGAGCTGGGGGAGCTGAACGACCTGATGGTGGCGGTCTCCATCGTCGAGGACGCGGGGTTCGAGCCGCTGATCCTGGAGGACCCGGTGGACCACACGGCGAAGGCCCTCGCGGCCAGAGCGGAGCTCATCGCGCGAGGGCCCTACTGGTCGCACGCCAGCAGTTGACCGGCAGGGATCAGATGAAGACGATCTGGGCGCCCTCCGAGATCTCCATGAAGTCGCTCGCCGAGATGATGCCCTCGACACCCTCGTAGAGATCCTCCTCCACGAGCTTCATCATGTCCGCGCTCATGCGGCAAGCCCACAGGTGGCCACCGGAGGCGGTGATCATGTCGAGCATCTCGGGGACCTCCGGGATGTCCAGGTCGGCGATCTGCTTCTTCATCATCTTGGTGGTCATCGCGGTCATCCCGGGGAGGCCGGCGAGACCCTGCGGCATGGAGATGCCGAACTGCCCGGGCGGGTGCATCGCGGTGTTGCCCAGATAGCTGAACTTGAGGTTCCCCATGGTCTTCTTGTTGATCATGTCGAAGCCCCAGAAGGTGAAGAAGAGGTGGGTCTCGATCCCCTCGCCCAGGGCGGCGTTCGCCAGGATCAGGCCCGGGTAGGCCATGTCCAGGTTGCCCTTCGAGCAGATGAGGACGAACTTGCGGCCGGTCTCCGCATCGTCGTCGAAGGAGGGGACGAACGGCTGGTCAGTCATGTGCGGTCCTTTTCGGTGTGCGGGGGCGGGTCAGACGCAGCCCTTGGGCTTCGGCAGCCCGGCGACGTAGGACATCTTCTTGGCGGGCTTGCCGGGGAACAGCGTGAACAGCTGCTTCACGGGAACCCCCATCTGGGTGGAGACGCGGCGCAGCGTGGCGGTCTCGCCCTGGGCCTCGTAGTCCGTCCGGAGGAAGTTGATGACCTTCCAGTGGTCGTCGGTCAGTTCGATGCCGATGAGGCCGGCGAGCGCGGCGCCGAGCTCCTCGTTCCACTGCGAGGGCTGGGTGAGGAAGCCCTCCTCGTTGACCTCGACCGTCTGGCCGGCGATGGTGGTGGTGGGCATGGGGGTCCTTTCGTGGAGGGAGGTGTCAGACGTTCGTGTTCTTGCCGGCCATGTACATGTCGGCCGGCAGGCCGATCGGGCGGCCCGGGATGAGCAGGTTCCAGTAGATCCACCGGAACGCCAGCTTGCTCAGGTGGTTGATGGTCGACTCGCCGAGCAGCGTCAGCGGGCCCACCACCGGGGCGGGGAACTTGCCGGGGTAGGGCTCGGTCTCGTAGTTGAAGTCGAGCAGCAGGGCCTTGCGGTTGCCGGACTCGATGAAGCAGTTGGCGTGGCCGTCGAACTTGTGGGTCATCGTGTGCCCGGCGACCAGCTGCATGAAGTTCTCGACGAAGATGTCGATCGAGAAGTGGGCAACCGACCCCGCCTTGGACGTGGGCAGGTTGTTGGCGTCCCCGAGCGCGAAGATCTCCGGGTGGTCCGGATGCTGCATCGTGTGCTTGTCCACGGTGACGAAGTTGAGCTCGTCGCCCAGGCCCGAGCGGGCCACGAACTCGGCACCCATGTTGAGCGGCACCGTGACGAGCTGGTCGAAGGGGATCTCGCGCTCGTCGAAGGAGACGATCTTCTTCTCCCCGGCGTCGATGCGCTCGATCATGAAGTCGGCCTCGACCTTGATGTTCCGGCTCTCCAGGAGGTCGCCGAGGATCTTGGACGCCACCGGCTTGGTGAACGCGCCGTCCAGGGGCGTGACGTAGGTGATCTCCGTCTCGTCACGCAGCCCGTGCTCGCGGAGCCAGGCGTCGGCCAGCAGCACGAACTCCAGGGGTGCCACCGGGCACATGATGGGGAACTCGGTGATGTGCATGACCAGCTTGCCGCCGCGCCACTTGAACGCCTGCTCCCGGAGCGCGATCGCGCCCTCGAGGGTGTAGAACTCGCCCACTGACCCGTGCCACTCGTCGGAGAGCGTGCCCTCGGTCATGTCGGGCCGGGGGTGCGCCCCTGACGCGATGACGAGGTAGTCGTACGGGAGCACGCGCCCGCCCTCGAGGAGGACCTGCTTCTCCTCGGGCTTGACGACGTCGACCTCGCCCATGACGAAGGTGACGCCGTCCGGGAGGAACGTGTGCGCGGAACGGCGCGCGTCCTCCGGCTCGTTGATGCCGAACGGGATGAAGAGGTAGGCGGGCTTGTAGTCGTGGACGTCGTCCTTGGCGACGACGGTGATCTCCCACTCCGACTTGGGGAGCTTGGCCCGGAGCTTGTTGGCGGTGATGGTCCCTGCGGTCCCGGCACCGAGGATGAGGAGCCGGCGCACTGCGTTGTGTTTCACGGGAATCAATATACCCCTATGGGTATAGAAGCGGTACCGGGCCAAGGTCCCGGGTCCGCTCACGGCCGCTCCGGGACCACCTGTCCGATGGCCTCCGTGAAGGCCGCGGCCCAGCCGGCGTAGCCGCGGTCGTTGGGGTGGAAGGCGTCGGCCGCCACGTTCCGTATCCACCCCAGGTGGCCGGCCGCCCGGGTCGCCCGGTGCAACGCCACGAGGTGGTGGCCGGCCTCCCGGATCAGGGGCCTGACCCCGAGTGCCATCACGTTCGAGCGCGCCTCGAAGGGGGGCACCAGGAAGCCGGGCGGGTCAGCCACGAAGCTCCCGGGCGGCAGCTCGGCGAGCACCTCGCCCATGGTGTCCAGGAATCGCGCCACGGAGATGCGCCGGTCGACGACGTCGTTGCCCCCGATCCCGACGGTCAGCACCTCCGGTGTGACACCGAGGTCGACGAGCCGCGGCAGCTGGTCCTCCAGGACGTCACGCGCCTTCGCGCCCGAGACGGACAGGTTGTAGACCGCGACGTCCCGGCCGCTGCGCGCGGCCAGGAAGCCGGCGACCGCGGCCACGTACCCCCGGTCCGGGGCGGAGGCCCCGACTCCCTGCGCCGCGGAGTCGCCCAGGGCGACATACCGCAGGTCACCCGCCTCGGGATCATGGGACTGGGCGAGCGCGCGCCAGTGCTCGCGATACTCCTCCACGGAGCGGCGGACCAGGCGCACGCCCGCTACACGACGGCGCACCGCCGCGGTGGCGGCACCCGCGGCCGCGGCCGTTCCCACGATCCTCACGACACCCATGCCGGTTTCCCCTCTGCTCGGATCCACTGTAGGCGTTTCGCCACGGGCAGAGGGGGGTGGGGAGGCGACGCGCAGCCGGAACCCCCAACTGGTTCAATCGCACCATGACGTTCTACGCGGACCTGCCCGCCCGTCGCACACGCCAGATCCTCGCCGACGTCGGGGTGCTCCTCTGGGTGGTGCTGTGGGTGCGCGCCGGACTGTCCGTGCGGGAGACGATCCTCGGTGCCATGGCGCCGGCGCTGCAGCTCGAGACGGCGGGGGAGTCCCTGCAGGGGTCACTCGGGGCGGCCGCGGAGCGCGTGGGGGCGATCCCCCTCCTGGGGAGTACCGTGGCCGGTCCGTTCGAATCGGCCGCGGATGCCGCGGAGAGCGTGCGGCGGGCCGGTGAGGACCTGGCGGCCTTCGTCGAGCGCACCGCGCTCCTCACGGGGCTCGCGACGGCGCTCGTGCCCGTCCTCCTCGCGCTGGTGCCGTGGCTGGTCATCCGCGTCCGCTTCGCGCGCCGCGCCCGGGCGCTCCAGGCACTTCTCTCCACGGGCGAGCCCCTCGAACTCCTCGCGCTGCGGGCGCTGGCCACCCAGCCCGTCACGGTACTCACCCGGGTGAGTCCGACGGCGGCGCACGACTGGCGGACAGGGCGGCGCGACGTCGTCGAGCGGCTGGCGGAACTCGAGCTCCGCAGCGCCGGCGTCGACCTCACGGCACGACACAGGGAGGGGCTCGCCGGCGGAACCGGCGAGCCCCTCCCACGCGGCACTCAGTAGCCGATCGACCTCAGGTACTCGCGGGAGTCCTTCAGGCAGTCGAAGGGATCACGGCCGTAGGTGTCGTCCTGCTCCACGAAGAAGTACTCCGCACCGGCGGCCTCCGCCGCGGGGAGCAGCTTGGGCCAGTTCATGTTGCCCGCACCCACCTCGGCGAACTGCGCGATGTTCACGAACACGTTGTAGAAGCCGGCCATGTCGCCCTTTGCCAGCAGCTCCATGGCGGTCGGGGGGAGCGGAACCACCCGGAAGTCCTTCACATGGATGATCTTGCAGACGCCGCTGTACTCCTCGAGCATGTCGAGCGGGGCCATGCCGCCGCGCTGCACCCAGTGGAGGTCCACCTCGAACCCCACGGACGGGCCGACCCGCCGCACGATGTCGAAGATGCGCTCGCCGTCGAACTGGGCGAGGTCCACGTGGTGGTTGTGGTAGCACAGCGTGATGCCCTCAGCCGCGAGCTTCTGCGCGGCCGCCTCGCACTCGGCCGCCCAGGTCTCGCACGCCTCCTTCGAGGCCATGGCGTCGAACGGCATCATGCCGATGCGGACGAACCGGGTGCCCAGCCGCCTGCAGTCGGACACGATCTTGTCGAAGTTCTCCTCGAGGTTGTCACCGGTCGCGACCGGCCCGGGCTTCAGTGCCACCGAGAGCGCGCCCACCTCGAGCCCCAACTCCGAGATCCCGCGCTCGAGGTTCGCCACGTTCTCCTCGCTCATCGGGATCTGCGAGACCTCGACGGCGTCGTAGCCGAGTTCCCTCACCCGCTGCAGCACGGGCCACATGCCCTCCGCCGCCACCTTGTCCTTCAGCATCATCATCTGGACGCCGAGTACTGCCATCTCTTCTTCCTTCTCTTTGTCTGTTGGCGGGGATCGCCGCCCGCCTCAGCGGGCGGCTCCGGTCGCGTTCAGGAACGCTGCCCGAACTTGCCCTCGGCCGCGATGCGGCTGTTCAGTTCGGCGAGGTAGCGCTCCTCATCGAAGTTCTCGAGGTCGACCTCCTCGCCCGTCCACGAGGACAGGTGGAAGCCGTTGGCGAGCCGCACGCCGTTGATGCCTTCCGCACCAGGGGCCACGAGGGGCGTGCCCTCGAGGATGTTGAGCGCGAAGTTCTCCATGACGGTGGAGTGCTGCACGCCGAAGGTGGCCTCGTAGACCTTCTCCTCGGTGGAGATGAGGTCGGCGGTGTCCATCTTCCCCATGAAGAGCTGCATGACCTGTTCCATGCCCATGTTCTCGCTGATCTCCTGCTCGGGGCCGGAGAGGCGGGTGATGGTCACCTTCTTGGAGTTGTCCACCACGACCTTGCCCTTGTCGAACAGCATCTCGAGGCGGTCCGTGCCCACCATGTCGTGGGTGCAGGTCATGAAGTGACCGGTGGCGCCGTTCCCGAAGTCGACGATCGCGTTGACCTCGTCCTCGACCGCGATGTTGCGCTTGTAGCCGAAGGCGAGCTTGGCGAAGCACTTCTTGGGGACGCCGCACATCCACTGCCAGAGGTCGAGCTGGTGCGGGGCCTGGTTCACGAGGACGCCGCCGCCCTCGCCGCCCCACGTGGCGCGCCACTCGGACTGGTTGTAGTAGCCCTGGGGCCTCCACCAGTTGGTGATGATCCACGAGGTGTGGCGGAGCGCTCCGAGTTCGCCGGAGTCGATCAGGTTCTTCAGGTCCACGTAGAGCGGGTTGGTGCGCTGGTTGAAGAACACGCCGAAGGTCAGCTCCGGCTTCGAGGCGGCGAAGTCGATGACGGCGCGTGCCTGCTTGGTGTAGACCCCCACGGGCTTCTCGAGGAGGGCGTGGATCCCGCGCTCGAGGGCCGCGATTCCCATCTCGGGGTGCAGGTAGTGGGGCACGGTGGTGACGACGGCGTCGACCGTGCCGGACTCCAGCATCTCGATGTAGTCGGAGAAGAACGGCACGCCGAACTCGTCGGCCTTGGCCTTCTTCTCCGGGAGGACGTCACAGATCGCGCCGATCTCCATGTGGGGCACCGTGCCCTGGCTGATCAGGTTGGCGTACAGGCCACCCTCCGCGCCGAGGCCGATGATGCCGAGGCGCACCTTCTTGTCCGTCATTTCGTCATTCTCCTTGGTTGTTCCCGTAGGTCTGGCGGTACATCGTCTTGAGGATCTCGAGGGAGGCCATGGCTTCCGCCGGGCTGATCCAGAACGGCTCGGGATCGTCGAGCTTCTTGTAGAAGTCCCTGATGAGGATCTCGTGGGAGACCCCCCAGTAGGTGCGGCCGACCGAGCTCACCGACCGCTCCGGGTAGACGTCGACCCCGCCGTGCTTCCAGGCGACCTCAAGGCCGTTGCGGATCGCGAGCACGCCGTGCTCGGCGTAGATCTCGATCTCGACCGGGCGGTGCACCGGGGCGGTGAGGGCCGCGAAGAAGGTGGTCTGGGTTCCGTTGGCGTGGGTGAGGAGCGCGTCCGCGGTGTCCTCCACCTCGATCACGTCGGGGAACTTGCGCGTGGCGACATTCCCGTTGACGTCCACGACATCACCCATCAGCCATTGCACGAGGTCCACCGTGTGGATCGCCTGGTTGATGAGGACGCCGCCGCCGGCCTGGTCCCAGGTGCCCCGCCACGGCTTGGCCAGGTAGTACTCCGGCGTCCGTGACCAGACGACGGAGGCGTAGGCGCCCTCGATGCGTCCCAGCTCGCCGGAGTCCAGGATCCGGCGCGCCTCCTGCGAGGAGATGTTGTAGCGGTTCTGGAAGCAGATGCCGATCTTGGACCGCGCGTGGGCGGCCGCGTCCACGAGCCGCTGTCCCTCGCCCAGGGTGTGCGCGATCGGCTTCTCCTGGATGACGTGGACTCCCGCCTCCAGGCAGTCGATCGAGACCTGGACGTGCTGGTGGTGTGGGGTGGTGACGTGGACGACGTCGGGGCGGGCCTCGGCGATCATGGTGTGCAGGTCCGTGTAGCCGGCTGCCCCCCACGCGCTGCTGGCCTGTTCCAGCCGGTCCGGGTCGAGGTCGCAGACGGCGACCAGTTCGATGTCGTCGATCGCCTGGATCGCCTCGACATGGATCACGGACACGTCGCCGCACCCGACGATCGCAGCTCTTCTCACCGCGTTCTCCCTCTCGTGTGGTCCGCGCTCAGTTCCAGGTGATGCCCTCGTCGCGGAGGATGCCGGTCAGCGCGTTGTAGGCGGTCGTCCAGAGGTCGGGCCCGCACAGCCCGCCGAACGCGTCGAACTCACCGAGGTGCGGCTCGATCGAGAGGAAGCCGCGATAGCCATCCACGCGCAGCGCGCGGAGCACCTCCCGCACCTGGCCGTCGCCCTCTCCCGCCGGGACCACGGAGTTGTCGGCGAACCTCGCGTCCTTGATGTGGATGTAGTCCGTGTAGGGGCGGACCTCGTCGTACGCCTCGTCGTAGGGCTTCACGCCGCACTGCACGTAGTTCGCCGGATCGAAGATCGCACGGTAGTTGGGGGATCCCATGGTCTCGACCAGGTCGACGACGCGGCGCGGGATGTCACCGAAGATGTCCTTCTCGTTCTCGTGCAGCATCGTCACCCCGCCCGCCTCGGCGAGCGTCACGAATTCGCGGGTTCGCGCCATCACCTCGTCGCGGTGGATGTCCGGGTCATCTCCCTCGGGGATGAAGAATGAGAACATTCGGATGTAGGGAGACCCGAAGAACTTCGCCACCTCGACGGCGTGCGCCGCCCGTGCGAGGTGATCCTCGAAGGGGTCGGTGATGAAGATCTTGCCGATGTCGGAGCCCACGGAGGACAACGTGATCCCGGCGGCGTCGAGCATGTCCTTCGCACGCGTCAACTGCTCGTCGGACAGGTCCAGCACCTTCGTGCGCCACGCGCTGCGGAACTCGACATGCCTGATCCCCAACTTCCCGAGGAGGTCGATCTGCTCGCTGAGTTCGAAGGCGATCTCGTCCGCAAATCCGGTGAGTGTGAACATCCCGCATCCTTTCTCCACGCTGAGTTCTCACCAGACTAGAGCGCTTGTGCCCTTCCCGGCAGGTGGTTGCCAACCGGTGCCTCCCAACCTGCCGGCGGGGGAACTCAGACCGGCTCGCCGTCCGCCGAGGGACTTGGGTTCTCCTGGACCAGACCGATGCGCAGTCCGTACGGGTCGAGGATGTCGGCGTAGACCGCGCCGGACGGCTCGTCCGTCTCCGGCCCGATCTCCACCGTCGCCCCCATCGACGTCGCGACCTGCAGGGCCGCCGTCATGTCCCTCACCTCGAGGTACACCACGGCCCCGGTCTCCGCCGCGGGGCGGCTCGCGGTGACTTCACTCATCATCCCGAGGGTCTCGTCGCCGTCGTGGATCGTGACGGCCACGTCCTCGAACGTCTCATAGGTCCAGCCGAGGAGGCGGTGGTAGAACTCCTGCGCCCGTTCCAGGTCGGACACACGCAGGTCGAGCCAGACGATCGCCATGGGGCCCCTTTCCGAGTCCTGCCTCCCACCCTAGTGAGGCGCGCTCCGGCGGGGAGTGCTGTCGGCGGTGAGCGGCGTTCATCGAGCGCTCAAGTCCGCACTGCCGGTGCGCGCTGTCGTCAGCTACGGTTGGCCCATGGAGCCGCGAGAGTTCGCCGATGGCGTCTGGGTGTTCACGTCGCGCGCCATGTGTACCACGACGACGGTGGTCGCCGGCCGCCGTACCGCTGCCGGCCGGTCGGTCCTGCTCGTCGACCCGGCCTGGGAGCCCGATGAGCTCGTGGGTATCGCGGACTGGCTGGATCGGAACGGGATGGTGGTCGGCGCCGGCTGGGCGACCCACGCCCACTACGACCACGTGTTGTGGCATCCGCGCTTCGGCGCGGCCCCGCGCTGGGCGACGACGGCGGCCGCCACGTACGCATCCGGGCACTGTGCCTCCCTCGTGGCAGGTCTGGGGCCGGACTGGCCGCGGGACCTCGCCCCGCTCGTGGGCGCCGTCACCGGGTGGGACGGGGACGAGGTGCCCTGGGACGGGCCGCTTGTGCGGGTCGTCCGTCACAGCGCCCACTGTCCCGGGCACTCCGCGCTCTGGGTGGAACGCGCCGAGGTGCTGATCGCGGGCGACATGCTCTCCGACATCGAGATCCCGCTCCCGGACAGCGAGGGGATCAGTGGGTACCTGCGCGGGCTGCGCCTGCTCGAACCGTGGGTGCGCCGCGCCCGCGTGCTGGTCCCGGGCCACGGCCGCGTCGCCGTGCGTGGTGAGGCGGACAGCCCTGAGAGTCGCCTCGCCCTCGACCTCGCCTACCTGTCCGATCCTGCGCGTGCGACAGGCGACCCACGGCTCCGGAACGCCCCGGAGTAGCTGCTGGACCAGCACGAGCGCAACACGAGCTGGATCCGGTAGGCGGCGCTGTGGTCAGCGCCGAACTCTCGCGCCAGCGTGGCTCCGTGCCGCAGCTCGATCGGCCGGGCCCATGGCAGCGGCTGTGGCGGCCCTTCTGGGTGCTCCCCCTCGCGATCGTCCTCGGCGCGCTGGCCCTCGCGGTGGTCCTCCCGTGGGTGGACGGCACGTTCACCTTCGATGTGCCGTACATCTTCGAGGGCGGGCCCGACGGCGCCCGGAGTCTCCTCTCCACCATCGCGAGCGCGATGATCTCGGTGACCGGACTGGTCTTCTCGATCACCATGGTGGTGCTCCAGCTCGCCCAGTCGCAGTTCACCCCGCGCCTGCTCGACAGCTTCCTCGCCAACCGGACCACCCAGGCGACGCTCGGCGTGTTCACCGCGTCATTCGTGTACGCCCTCGCGGTGCTCCGGACGGTTCGCGGTGCGAACGACGACGTCGAGGAGTTCGTGCCGCAGCTGTCCGTCACCGCCGCCTTCCTGCTGGTGCTGGGCCGTGGCGATGTTCATCGCCTTCATCCACAACATCACGACCACCGTCCAGGTGACCACGGTCGTGAGTCGGGTGGGCAGGCGGACCGCGCACCTGATCGGCGAGCAGTTCGGCCCTCCCGACGGGACGCCCGGCTTCGGGCCCACCTGGTCGCCGCGGCCGCACGAGGAGAGCACGCCGCTGACCGTCCACGGCCGCCACGGTTCGCTCGACCACGTGGACTACCCCCGGCTCGTGGCGCTGGCCCGCGATCACGACGTCGTCGTCCACCTCGACGTCCACCTCGGGACGTTCATCGCTTCTGGACAACGGGTGGGCACCGTGTGGGGCACGGCCGGACTCGACGACGACCTGCGGCGGGCGTTCGACCGGACGCTGGGCGTCACCCGCACCCGCACGACCCTCCAGGACATCTCGTTCGGCGTCCGCCAGCTCGTCGACATCGCGGAGCGGGCGCTCTCCCCGGGCATCAAGGATCCCACCACGGCCGTCCAGGTCCTCGACGAGATCCACGTCCTCCTGCGCGAACTGGCCATGCGGCGGACCATCTCCCCGTACATCGCGGACGGCGACGGCGTCGTCCGCGTGGTCACGCAGCCACCCACCTTCGCGGGCATCCTCGACCTCGCCGTCGACGAGATCCTCGACTACGCGGACAACGTCCAGGTGCCCCGCAAGCTCAAGGCGATGCTCGAGGACGTGCGCGACGTCGCCCGTGACGAGAACCTTGGGGCCGTCGTCGCCAAGCTCGAGGAACTGCGCGAGAAGGCGGGGCCGGCCTGACCCGGCCGACCCCGCCCCGTCACGGCGCTAGATGAACAGCGTGGCCGCCGAGTCGGACGCGTCGTCGAGGAAGGTCGCCACCCCGCCGAGCTCGACCCCGTCGATGAGGTCCTCCTCCGCGATGCCGAGCAGGTCCATGGTCATCGAGCAGGCCACGATGCGCGCACCGCCGGCCATCGCACTCTGGATGAGTTCCGGCAGGCTCGGCACGTTCTTCTCCTTCATGATCCGGCTCATCATCTGGGTGCCGGCCCCGAGCATGTTCAGCTGGGAGAGCTTCAGCGACTCCGCGCCCGCGGGCATCATCGCGTTGAACAGCTTGTCGACGGTGCCGCGCTCGCGCTTCGGCGGGTTGGACCGCCGCAGCGCGTTGAGGCCCCAGAAGGTGAAGAACATCGAGACGTTGTCCCCCATGGCCAGCGCCCCGTTCGCGATGATGAAGGCCGCGAGCTGCCGGTCCAGGTCGTCGGAGAACACGATGAGGGCGCTCCGGCCCTTCGTGGGCGCCTCCGCCCGTGGCCGGGCGGCCCTCGCCGCCGCGCCCTTGCGGAAGGTGGCCCGGTAGCCGGGCCCCTCCGGCGTGATCGCGATCAGCTGGTGGTTGTTCCGGCGCGCCCACGCCGGGGCGTCCTGGGCGAAGCCGGGGTCGGAGACGTGGACGGTGAGGTCGTCCCCGTTGTTCAGCGTGCCCATCCGCTCCGTGAGCTTCAGGATCGGGCCGGGGCAGGCGAGCCCGGTGCAGTCGAGCTCGACCGCGACGCCGGTGGCCTCCGGTTCGACCTCGAGCGACTCGGTCTCGGCGTAGTTCTCCATCGGCGCCGGCGCCTTGGTGTCCTCCGGCTCCACATCGTGCCAGAACCGGAAGGTGGTGGCGCCGCCCGAGAGGCTCTTCACGTCGGTGAATCCGCGCTGCACGAGGATCCGGTAGGCGAGGTAGCTGCGGAAGCCGACGGCGCAGTTGACCCGGATCGGGGTGTCCCTGTCCCAGTCCTCGCAGGCCGCGCGCAGCGTGGGCAGCGGCACGTTCTCCGCGCCCGGGATGTGCCAGATGCCGTACTCCTGCGGGCCGCGGACGTCGATGATGCGGGCACCCTCGGTGGCCGCCGGCCAGTCCTCCGCGTACCAGAGGGTGATGTCCCCGCGCAGCACGTTGCTGGCGACGAAGCCCGCCATGTTGATCGGGTCCTTCGCGGAGCCGAAGGGAGGCGCGTACGCGAGTTCGAACTCCTCGAGGTCGAAGACGCTGAGACCGGCGCGGAGCGCTGCGGCCAGGACGTCGAGGCGCTTGTCGACGCCGTCGAATCCGGCGGCCTGCCCGCCGAGGATCCGCCCGGTCTCCGGGTCGAAGAGCACCTTGAGGTGGAGCATCGTGGTGCCCGGGTAGTAGCCGGCGTGCCCGGAGGGGTGCACGTGGACGGCGCGGTACGGCACCTTGAGCTGCTTCAGCTGGCGCTCGGTGGCGCCGGTGCCGCCGGCCACCATGTCG
This sequence comes from Actinomycetales bacterium UBA1383, assembly GCA_002305415.1. Lineage (GTDB taxonomy): Bacteria > Actinomycetota > Actinomycetes > Actinomycetales > Actinomycetaceae > UBA1383. The sequence continues at coordinate 32,054 of DBQX01000015.1, forward strand.
AACACCTTCACCACGGACGTGCCCTGGGTGGACCGGTACTCGGTGTCGCGCCCGCAGATGTTCTCGGCCGCGACGCGCGCCTGGCGGTTGGCCGGCCCTGCCAGCGGCGTCAGCCACATGCCGGGCAGCACGGTGTGCGGGGTCTCGACGGCGTCGCCCGCTGCCCAGATGTCGGGGGCGGAGGTGCGCATGTGGGTGTCCACCTTGATGCCGCCGCGCTCGCCGAGCTCGATGCCGGCATCGGTGGCGAGCTTCGTGCGGGGGCGCACGCCGGTGGCGAGGATGACCTGGTCGGCGAGGATGAGCTCGTTGTTCGAGAGCTCCACACGGAGGCGGCCCCCGGGTGCCTGGGTGAAGGCCTTCACCGCGGTGGAGAGGTGCAGCTTCACGCCGCGCCCCTTCAGGTGCCGCTCGACGGGCACGGACATCTCCTTGTCCAGCGGCGGCAGGATCTGGTCCGCCATCTCGACGATGTCCACGTCCACGCCGCGGTGGATGAAGTTCTCCGCCATCTCGACGCCGATGTAGCCAGCGCCCACGACGACGGCGCGGAACTCGCTGCGGGTGCCCTTCTTCTTCTCGGCGATCGCGGCGTCCAGCTCCGCCTTGATGGCGTCCATGTCACCGAGGCGCCTGAGCACGTGGATACCGGGGAGCTGGAGCCCGGGCAGCGGCGGCCGGATCGCGGAGGCGCCGGGGCACAGCGCGAGCGTGTCCCAGGTCTCGGTGTACTCCTTGCCCGTGTCCAGTTCCTTGACCGTGACGGTCTTGTTCTCCCGGTCGATGGCGGTCACCTCGGTGGCGATGCGCACGTCGATGTTGAGTGTGTCCCGGAGGCTCTGCGGGGTCTGCAGGAGCAGCTTGCTCCGCTCCGTGATCACCTCCCCGATGTGGTACGGCAGGCCGCAGTTCGCGAACGAGACGTGGTGGCTCCGCTCGAACACGATGATCTCCGCGGACTCGTCCAGCCGCCTGGCCCTGGCCGCGACCGATGCTCCCGCCGCGACACCGCCAACCACGACAAGCTTCATTGCCTTCTCCTCACGTGTGCGAATTTTGTCAGGAGCCTATGACGAGGTGGGAGACCTCCAATGGGTTATCGCACGCTGGCAACCCGGCCGTGGAGCGGAGGGCGAATCGCTAGGCTGGCAGCGAGGGTGCCCGCGCGGAGGCGGGCCGTTCGTGGATGGACAAGCACCAATGAAGACTCCCGTTGACCCCACCAGCACCGCGGCCTGGCAGAGGCTGGCCGAGCTGAAGGACTCCCTGCAGCCGGATCTCCGCGGCTGGTTCGCCGCGGACCCCGGCAGGGCGGAGCGGTTCACGCTGCAGGCCGCTGACCTGCAGGTGGATCTCTCGAAGAACCTCATCACCGAGGACATCCTGGGGGCGCTGCTCGACCTGGCGGAGGCCGTCGACCTGCCCGAGCGGCGTGAGGCCATGTTCACCGGTGAGCGCATCAACATCACCGAGAACCGGTCGGTGCTCCACACCGCGCTGCGCAACCCGGCGGGGACCGCGCTCGTGGTGGATGGGCAGGACGTCGACGCCGACGTCCAGGCCGTGCTCCAGAAGATCTACGCCTTCGCGGAGAAGGTGCGTTCCGGCGAGTGGAAGGGTGTCACCGGCAAGCCGATCGAGACCGTGGTCAACATCGGCATCGGCGGCTCCGACCTCGGTCCCGTGATGGTGTACGAGGCGCTGAAGCCGTACGTGCGGCCCGGGCTGGCCTGCCGGTTCATCTCCAACATCGACCCCACGGACAGCTACGAGAAGACCGTGGACCTCAACCCCGAGACCACCCTCGTGATCGTGGCCTCCAAGACCTTCACCACGCTCGAGACGCTCACGAACGCGCGGCTCGTGCGCACGTGGCTGCTCGACACGCTGAAGGCCCAGGGGGCCATCGACGGCTCGGCCGAGCAGGACGCCGAGGCGATCGCCAAGCACTTCGTGGCCGTGTCCACGGCGCTCGACAAGGTGGCCGCCTTCGGCATCGACCCCGAGAACGCCTTCGGGTTCTGGGACTGGGTCGGGGGCCGGTACTCGGTGGACTCCGCCGTCGGGACCTCGGTCGCCGTGGCGATCGGGCCGGACGCCTTCAAGGACTTCCTCGCCGGCTTCCACGCCATGGATGTCCACTTCCGCACCACCCCCGCGGCCCAGAACGTGCCTCTCATCATGGGCCTGCTGAATGTCTGGAACGTCAACTTCCTCGGCGCCCACACCCACGCCGTCCTCCCGTACGCGCAGTACCTCCACCGGTTCGCGGCCTACCTGCAGCAGCTCACGATGGAGTCGAACGGCAAGTCGGTGCGCTGGGACGGCACGCCGGTCACCACCGACACCGGTGAGGTGTTCTGGGGCGAGCCCGGCACGAACGGCCAGCACGCCTTCTACCAGCTCATCCACCAGGGCACCCGCATCATCCCGGCGGACTTCATCGCGGTGGCCACCCCGGCGCGCCCACTGAAGGACGGCGACGCCGACGTGCACGAGCTGTTCCTCGCCAACTTCTTCGCCCAGACCAAGGCGCTCGCCTTCGGCAAGACCGCCGACGAGGTCCGCGCCGAGGGCACGGCCGAGGAGATCGTCCCCGCGCGCGTCTTCGCCGGGAACAAGCCCACGACGTCGATCATGGCGCCCGCGCTCACCCCGTCGGTGGTGGGCCAGCTGATCGCCCTCTACGAGCACATCACCTTCGTCCAGGGCATCGTCTGGGGCATCGACTCCTTCGACCAGTGGGGCGTGGAGCTCGGCAAGCAGCTCGCCCTGCAGATCGCTCCGGCCGTGGCGGGCGACGAGGAGGCGCTCGCCGCGCAGGATCCCTCCACCCAGGCGCTGGTGCGCTACTACCTGGAGAACCGGCAGCGGGAGACCGAGTAGGCCGGTGAGGGGGCGGACAGGGCGGGCCGCCCCCTCAGTCCGCGTAGAACGAATCGGGCAGGTCTGCCGCCCCGCGGACCCCGATCATGATGTTTCGGTCCACGGGCACGCCGGACCGGAGCACGCTGAAGCGGCCGTCCAGCTCGACGACGACCGCTCCCACCTCGGACGCGTTGTGGATCCCGTGCCGGCGCAACCCGATCCACAGGTCCCGCTCGGTGATGCCGAGGCGGCGCAGTTCGTGGATGTCGACGTCACCTCCCGACATCACGATGACGCCGTTGACGTGTCCGAGGGCGGTGTAGCGCCGGTTGCGGCGCGCGAGTCCGACAGCGGCCTCGAGGCTGAAGAGGGTCAGGAGCGCCAGTACGCCGCCGAGGAGCGTCGCGGAGTTGCCGAGCATGGACCGGCCGACGACCGCGCCGAGGACCGTGACCAGCGCGAGTTCGAAGCTCGAGCGGCTCGCCCCGAAGTAGCGCCACGTCATGCGCACCACCACGACGAAGCCGAGGTAGAGCACGACCGACGCCAGGATGACGCCCGCGATGCCAGCAGGGGTGATTCCTACCTGTGCCCAGAGTCCGTCCTGCCACGTGTCACTCATGGGGGGATTGTGTCAGGACGGCCACCCCCCGCGTCGGGCGGTGGTGGCGGGGTCGCCGGCCGTCCCTCAGCCCGTGACGAGGTCCGACTGCCTCAGCGCGCCGATGCCGCCTTCGAGCCCGAAGACGTTGGCGAGGCCGGCCTGCTCCATCTGCTGCATGGCCACACGCGACCGGTTCCCCGAGCGGCAGTACACGGCGTAGGTGCCGTCGGGGTCGAGGGCCGCGATCTGTGCGGCGAAGTCAGGGGACTCGACGTTGATGTTGAGCGCACCCTCGATGTGGCCGGCGGCGAACTCCTGCGGCGTGCGGACGTCGATCACGGTGACATTGTCGGCCTGGATCCCGGCCCTGAACGTGTCGGCGTCGACGTGCTCGCCCCGGGCAGGGGCGGCGACGTCCGATGCGGCGGAACCGTTCGCGGCGCCGTCGTCGGCACCCCCGCCACAGCCGGACAGGACGAGGGTGAGGGCGAGCGCTCCACCGGCGAGCGCCGTGGCGAGGCGGGAGGATGTCATGATGCCATTCTATACCCCTAGGGGTATAGGATGGCGGGTTGGTTGGTGTGATCGCCACTACGCTGTGGGGCACCTGCTCGTGAGGAGACGCCGGTGGAGACTGCAGTGCTGGTGGTGGGCGAGGCCCTGATCGACATCGTGATGCCCCTCGAGGGCACGGTGGCCGAGCACGTCGGTGGGAGCCCGGCCAACGTCGCGATCGGCCTCGCGCGTCTCGGCCACCCCACGACGCTCGCGACCCGGTTCGGCCACGACGAGCGCGGTACCCGCATCCGCGCCCTGCTCGAGAGGGAGGGCGTGGCCCTCGTGCCCGGAAGCGATGCCGCCGGGCGCACCTCCACCGCACTCGCCCGGCTCGACGTGCGCAAGGTGGCCACGTACGAGTTCGACCTCGAGTGGAGTGTGGACCCTGGACTCGTCGCGCCAGACGGCGGCCACCTCCACACGGGGTCCATCGCCGCCACCCTCGCGCCCGGCGCCGCCGCGGTGGCCCGGATCGTCGAGGCGTCACGCCCCCACGCGACGATCTCGTACGACCCCAACGCCCGGCCGAGCCTGATGGGGGATCCGGCCGACGCCGTCGTCGTGATCGAGCACCTGATCGGGCTCGCGGACGTCGTCAAGGCCAGCGAGGAGGACGTGGCCTGGCTGTACGGCGGGACGCCGGAGGAAGCACTGGCACGCTGGGCCGGCATGGGGCCGCGCCTCGTGATGATCACCCTCGGACCGGACGGCGTCCTCGTCGGCATCGGTGGACGGTCCGCGCGGTTCCCGGTGCCGCCCGTCGGCGTCGTCGACACCGTGGGGGCCGGCGACTCCTTCATGTCCGGGGTGCTCTCCGGCCTGCTCGACGCCGGTTTGCTGGGCGGCCCCGCTGCGCGCGCCCGGCTCGGTGGGGCGGCGCTCGAGGAGGTCACCCCCGCCGTCGAACGGGCGCTGGTGTGTGCCGGGATCACCGTCTCGCGCGCGGGGGCGAACCCGCCCAGGCGGGAGGAACTGGCGTAGGGCCGGCCCCTCGGCGTGCCCTGCAGCCCGCCGGGCGCTGGTCAACGGTTGTTGTGCACCCCTCCTGGGATGGTCAACGGTTGTTGTGCACCCCTCCTGGGATGGTCAACGGTTGTTGTGCACCCCGAATGGGACTTTGCACCCCTTCCAGAAGGGGTGCAAAGTCCCAACGGGGGTGCTTAACGCGTGTGGAGCCTTCCAGAAGGGGTGCTTAACGCGTGTGGAGCCTTCCAGAAGGGGTGCTTAACGCGTGTTGAGCCGTCCATTCAGGGGAGCAGTTCGCGGCAGCAGGCCCATCGGGGGCTGGGACACTGACTCGGCGGCGCCGATCCCGTCAGCGGGGGAACAGTCCGCTGATCTCGAGGGCCAGGTCCGCTGGGAGTACGAGGTCGCCCGCGGCCGCGTTCTGGGCGACCTGCTCCGGGGTGGTCGCACCGGCGATCACCGTCCCGATGCCGGGTTGGGCGAGGAGCCAGGCGATGGTGGCCTCGAGCATCGTGAGCCCGTGCGCGTCGCAGAGCCGCTGGTAGGCCTCGAGCTGGTCCCAGTCGACCGTCTGGAGGAGGTGCGGCTTCAGGCGGGAGATCCGGCCCTCGCCCCCACCCCCACGGGTGTACTTGCCGGTGAGCAGTCCGTTGTGGAGCGGGAAGTACGGGATGATGCCGATTCCCAGCTCGCGGGCCAGGGGGAGGAGTTCCGCCTCGATGCCCCGCGCGAGGAGCGAGTACTCATTCTGCGCCGAGATGAAGCGTTCCTGGCCGTGCGCGCGGGCCGCGGCGTCGGCGGCGCCCACCTGCGCGGCGGAGAAGTTCGAGCTGCCGATGTACCGCACCGTGCCCGCGGCCACGAGCTCGTGGAGGGCCGCGAGGGTCTCCTCGATCGGGGTGGCGGGATCGGGGGTGTGCATCTGCAGGAGGTCGATATGGTCGGTCTGGAGCCGGCGCAACGAGGCCTCCACGGCATGGCGGATGTACCGCCGCGCACCCTTGGGTCCCCAGTCCGCCGCGCCTGCGGCTTGGGCTCCCTGGTGCCCGAACTTGGTGGAGAGCACCACCTGGTCCCTCCGGCCACGCAGTGCCACACCCATGAACGTCTCGGAGAGGCCCGGTTCGGCGCCGTAGATGTCCGCGCCGTCGAAGAAGGTGATGCCGTGGTCGATGGCCGCGTGGATGACGGCGGTCGAGCCCTCCTGGGTCGCGGTGGGGGTGCCGGGACGGGAGAAGTTGTTGCACCCCATCCCGACGGCGGAGACGACGAGGTCGCTGGATCCCAGCGTGCGCAGTTCGGTCATGTCCCTACCGTAGGGCCGCGTCGCGAGCAGCCGCCCGGCGCGGGGGCCCACGGCCC
>DBQX01000089.1 GCA_002305415.1 Actinomycetales bacterium UBA1383
CGAAACCGTCATCACGGTCGTGGGCAACCTGACCGCTGACCCCGAACTCCGCTTCACGCCGTCGGGCGCTGCCGTGGCATCGTTCACGGTTGCCTCGACGCCGCGCACCTTCGACCGGCAGGCCAACGAGTGGAAGGACGGGGACACCCTGTTCATGCGCTGCTCGATCTGGCGTGAGGCCGCCGAGAACGTGGCCGAGTCGCTCACGAAGGGCACCCGCGTGATCGTCCAGGGCCGCCTCATGCAGCGCTCCTTCGAGACCCGCGAGGGCGAGAAGCGCACGGTCGTCGAGATGCAGGTGGACGAGGTTGGCCCCTCTCTGCGCTACGCCACCGCCAAGGTCTCGCGTTCCTCGCGCGGCTTCGACGGCGGCGGCCGCGGCGGCGGGTACGACCAGAACTCCCCGCGGGGAGGCTACGGATCCCAGGGCGGCGGCCGCGGCGACTTCGGTGCCCCTGCGGGCGGCGCCGCGGACGACCCGTGGGCAACCGGCGGCGCGACCAACTTCGCGGACGAACCCCCCTTCTGACCGCAGCACGCGGCTCCAAGACAACCAGTGAACGTGGCCGGGCCCCTGAGCCCGGAAGTGAAAGAGGAGAACCACCATGGCGAAGCCACCACTTCGCAAGCCGATCAAGAAGGTCGCACCGCTGAAGGTGCCCGTGAACGTCGACTACAAGGACACCGCCACCCTGCGGAAGTTCATCTCGGACCGCGGCAAGATCCGCGCCCGGCGGGTGACCGGTGTGACCGTGCAGGAGCAGCGCCGCATCGCGAAGGCCGTCAAGAACGCCCGCGAGATGGCGCTGCTGCCCTACTCGAGTTCCGCTCGCTGAGAAGGGGAGGGAACGATGAAGCTGATCCTCACGCAGGACGTCACCGGCCTCGGCCACGCGGGCGAGGTCGTGGAGGTGAAGGACGGCTACGGCCGCAACTACCTCCTGCCCCGCGGTTTCGCGACCGCGTGGACGAAGGGCGCCGCCCGCCAGGTCGAGCAGATGAAGGCTGCCCGGCAGGCGCGCGAGATCGCCTCGATCGACGAGGCCCGGGCGCTCCGCGACCGGCTGCAGGCCGAGACGCTCGTGCTCCGAATGCGGGCCGGCGAAACCGGCCGGCTCTTCGGGGCGGTGACCGCCGGTGACGTCGCCGCCGCGCTCGCGGAGGCCGGAGTCCAGGTGGACCGCCGGCGCATCCAGACGGGCGCCCACATCAAGGCGGTCGGCGACTACACCGTGTCCGTGCAGCTGCACGACGACGTGTCGGCCAACGTGAACATCCAGGTGCGCGCCGCGAAGTAGCGCGTGCCAGCGAGCCGGTCCGGCGTGCCCCCCACGGGGCGGCCGGGCCGGCTCCTTTTCGTGCCCTCGCCGCCCGGCGGCGCCCAACGCCCGAAGGGGGACACGCGCGGCACGCCGTCGGTGTGTCGTCCACCACTTTGCCGGGCAATTTCTGTCCACAGGGGTGGACAGGGTGGGAGCCCGTGAAGCGGCGTCGTGGAGCCGTTCCCGGGGCCCTCACGGCGCCTCTGGAGCGGTCCCTCCACACGGTTGTCCACAGTTGTGAACATTCGCGCCGGGCGGCTGGCCACAGGCAATCCACAGATTCGGACCCGCCCTCCACACCGACCGGTGTGGAGGTGTTTGTCGGGGTGGCGGCGGCCCCATACCCTCGGGGGAGTCGCGGGATGGGTGCCGGGTCGATGTCAGTGGTCGGTGGTCTTCTGGGGTTGAGAGGGCAGCCGGATGGGTGAGGGGTGCAATGGTCGCACAGATCAACGAGCGTGATCCCGTTCCCTTCGATCGCACCCCGCCGCAGGACATCCTCGCGGAACAGTCCGTGCTCGGCGGCATGCTGCTGTCGAAGGACGCGATCGCGGACGTCGTGGAGGCGCTGCGCAAGAACGACTTCTACCGGCCGGCCCACGAGACGATCTACGACGCGATCCTCGACCTCTACGGGCGCGGTGAGCCGGCTGACGCCGTCACGGTGGCGGGGGAACTGGCGAAGAGGGGTGACCTCGGGCGTGTCGGGGGTGCGCCCTACCTCCACACCCTGATCGCCTCGGTCCCGACCGCCGCGAACGCCGGCTACTACGCCCGGATCGTCCGTGAGCAGGCGGTGCTCCGCCGGCTCGTGGAAGCCGGTACCCGGATCACGCAACTGGGTTACGCGACCGATGGGGGCGACGTCGACGACCTCGTGAACGCCGCCCAGGCCGAGGTGTACGCCGTCACGGAACGGCGGGCGGCCGAGGACTACCGGTCGCTCGGCGAGATCATGGACGAGACGGTTGCCGAGATTGAGCGCGCCGGCGACAAGGGGGACGGCCTCGCCGGCGTCCCGACTGGCTTCCGGGACCTGGACGCCCTCACCAATGGGCTCCACGCCGGCCAGATGATCATCATCGCGGCGCGTCCCGCGATCGGTAAGTCCACGCTCGCGCTCGACATGTGCCGCGCGGCAAGCATTCGGCACGGACTGGCCTCGGTGATCTTCTCCCTCGAGATGGGACGCACCGAGCTCACCACGAGGCTGCTCTCGGCCGAGACCGGGATCGACATGCAACGGCTCCGCCGGGGTCGCATGGACGGCAGGGACTGGGACCGGATCGCGGAGACCATGAGTCGCCTGTCGGAGGCGCCGCTCTTCATCGACGACTCCCCGAACATGTCCCTGATGGAGATCCGCGCCAAGTGCCGGCGACTGAAGCAGCGTCACGACCTGCGGCTGGTGGTGGTGGACTACATCCAGCTCATGACCTCGGGGAAGAAGGTGGAGTCCCGCCAGCAGGAGGTCTCCGAGTTCTCACGGGCCCTGAAGCTGCTCGCCAAGGAACTCGAGGTGCCCGTGATCGCCGTGGCACAGCTGAACCGCGGACCGGAGCAGCGGACCGACAAGAAGCCCATGATGTCCGACCTGCGGGAGTCCGGATCCCTCGAGCAGGACGCCGACGTCGTGATGCTGCTGCACCGCGAGGACGCGTACCGCTCGAAAGCCGAGCTGGAGACGGAGGCGGCGCGTGCCGGCGAGGCCGACATCATCGTGGCCAAGCACCGGAACGGGCCGACCGGCACCATCACCGTCGCTTTCCGGGGGCACCTGTCGCAGTTCGCGGACATGGCGCGGGAATCGTACTGATTGTCGAGATGCAGCGAACTTTTAGTTTTCGACGTTGTACTAAATATAGGTGTCCAGATGGTGAGATGATGCCGTCCTCGGCGTGATGAGGCGGAGGAGTGGGGCCTCACAGGCGCTGCATCAGACCGCCAAGGTCTGTGCCGAACTTCTCGGCCCGAAATCTGGCGCGATCGTCCACAACCTGTGTACTCTCGCAGTACATACCCGGTCCACTTCGGTGGACGGGCCCGGGGCCGGACGCTAAGTCCGGCCCTTTGCACGTATCCGACGCGTTGTTCAGGCCCAGCGTGCTGGACGGTGGATGGCGCGGCCGCTCCCGTCGATCACGACACCAGGGAACTGACAAGCTGCGAGGACCCCGGGTCTCACCAGCCGCTTCTCTGTGCCACGAAGCGGCATGTGGCGCAGGTTGCGGGGAGTGGCAACGATGACAGGCCGGCCGAGATCGTTCTTGACGATATCGATTGCGCTCTGCAGGTCGGAGTCGTCGCTGACGACCAGGGCGCGGTCATATGCGCCCACGTAGCCATCCCGGAGCAGGCTGACAGCGAGATTCACATCGGAACCCTTCTCTTCTGTCTTGATGACGGGAATTGTGTTGCCGGCGCAGCATCTGCAGGCCGCCATCCGCCCATCGCAACAGTCACATCCCTTCTCAGGCCGCCTGGGCATGCGGGTGCCGTTCACCTTGAAGATGCCCAGGACTACCTCGACGGTTGGCAGTGTCCCGAGTGCCCGGAGATACGCGTCCTGTCGTGTGTGGATGTGCGGATTCCTCCCGTTGGCCGTCACCTTGGCCGTGCAGTAGGTGATCTTATCGATGGTGTCCCCTGGGAGTAGGCGAGCACACCAAGCCTCGAGGTCGAGCCACCGGAGGGCTGGGTTCGCCTTCAGCGCTCCGTAATAGAGGTTGAAGCCATCGATGTAAACGCGAGAACGCATGTCTCGATCCTTCCATTCACCGACTACATTGGCGGCGCTTCGTTGGTCAACTGGACGTGTCCAAGGCACGAATCGCGCGATTGGGCTGCTCTCGAACGGTGAGGCAAGATGTTTTCATGGCCTCCACGACGGTGTACGAGCTCTTGGACAAGTTGTATTACTCGTCGACGTCGGAGGCGGACAAGGGGTCGAAGTTCGAGCGGTTGATGGCGGCGTACCTGCGCACGGATCCGACGTTCGCGGACCAGTTCTCGGACGTGTGGTTGTGGCAGGACTGGCCGGGCCGGGCCGGGAAGCACGACACCGGGATCGACCTGGTGGCCAAGGACAGGGTGACCGCGAACCTGGTGGCAGTGCAGTGCAAGTTCTACGACCCGGCCGGCACCATCGCGAAACCGGATGTGGATTCGTTCCTGGCGGCGTCGGGCAAGGCGGGGTTCGCGGAGCGGATCATCGTGTCCACCACGGACCGGTGGAACGCGAACGCGGAGGACGCGATCCACGCCCAGCAGATCCCGGTGCGCAGGATCGGGCTGTCCGATCTGGAGAACTCGCTGATCGACTGGTCGCAGTTCACCTTCGACACCCCCGAGGCTCTGGAGCTCCACGACCGGAAGCGGTTGCGGGCCCACCAGCTCACCGCGATCGAGAAGGTCACGGCCGGGTTCGAGATGCACGACCGGGGCAAGTTGATCATGGCGTGCGGGACGGGCAAGACGTTCACCTCGTTGCGTCTGGCGGAACAGCTCGCGGGCAAGGGCGGGTCGGTGCTGTTCCTGGTGCCCTCGATCTCCCTGCTGTCGCAGTCGCTGCGGGAGTGGGCCACCGAGGCTGAAGTTCCGTTGGCACCGTTCGCGGTGTGCTCCGACACCAAGGTCGGGAAACGGTCGAACGCGTCGGAAGACATCTCGAGCGTGGACCTGGCGTTGCCGGCGACCACCAACGCCGCGGTGCTCCACGACCGGCTCACCCAGACCGCCGGGGATGGGGAGCGGATGCGGGTGGTGTTTGCGACCTACCAGTCCATCGACGTCGTCGCCCAAGCCCAGGCGAAGGGCGGGCTGGACCCGTTCGACCTGATCATCTGCGACGAGGCGCACCGCACCACCGGGGCCACCCTCGCCGGGGAGGACGAGTCCGCGTTCGTGCGGGTGCACGACCCCGCCTACCTGCTCGCGGACCGCCGCCTGTACATGACCGCGACCCCACGGATCTACGACGACAACTCCAAGGCGAAGGCCGGACAGGCGAACGCGGTGCTCGCATCCATGGATGACGAGGCGGTGTACGGGCCGGAGTTCCACCGCCTCGGCTTCGGGGAGTCCGTCTCCCAAGGCCTGCTGTCCGACTACAAAGTCCTGGTGCTCGCGGTGGACGAGGGACACGTGGCCGCCACCTTCCAGCACCAGCTCGCGGACCAGAACTACGAGCTCGGGCTTGGCGATGCCGCGAAGATCGTGGGCTGCTGGAACGGGCTCGCCAAGCGCGGGATCACCGAGCACGAGTTCGACACCGACGCCGCCCCCATGCGCCGCGCGGTCGCGTTCTCCCGCTCCATCAAGGACTCCAAGCAGATCGAACGGCTCTTCTCCGACTTGGTGAACCAGTACATCGACACCTACGACTTGGACACCGTGGACGACGGCGGCGACGGCGGGGAGACTGAACCGGTGTTGCGCTGCGAGGTGGCCCACGTGGACGGCACCTTCAACGCCTTGGAGCGCAACCGAAAGATCGACTGGCTCAAGGCTGATGCCGGGCCCTCAACCTGCCGGATCCTCACCAACGCCCGCTGCCTGTCTGAGGGTGTGGACGTCCCTGCGCTGGATGCGGTGATGTTCCTCAATCCCCGTAAGTCCGTCGTCGACGTCGTCCAATCGGTGGGGCGGGTGATGCGCAAGTCCCCGGGGAAGAAGTACGGCTACATCATCCTGCCCATCGGGATCCCGGCCGACATGGACCCTGCGGACGCCTTGCGAGACAACGACAGGTACGCCGTGGTGTGGGAGGTTCTTCAGGCGCTTCGGGCACATGATGAGCGCTTCGACGCCATGGTCAACAAGATCGAACTCAACGCCGGCCGCGACCGTCAGTTCGACGTCATCGGGGTGGGTGGACGTGAGACCGACGTTGACGGCAAGCCCATCCAGGACACTCTGCCCATCGTGTTCCCGAACCTGGAGGACTGGCGCAACGCCATCTACGCCCGCATCGTCACCAAGGTCGGCTCCCGCCGCTATTGGGAGGACTGGGCCAAGGACGTCCACCTCATCGCCGAACGGCACACTACCCGCATCGCCGCCCTGCTCGAGGACCCTGAGGTCGGGCTGCAGGGCACCTTCGCCGACTTCCTCGCCGGTTTGCGGGCCAACCTGAACGACTCCATCGGGGTAGAGCAGGCCATCTCGATGCTGTCCCAGCACCTGATCACCAAACCCGTGTTCGACGCCCTGTTCGAGGGGTACGCCTTCACCGAACACAACCCAGTCTCCAAGGTTATGCAGGGCATGATCGACGCCCTCGCCACCCAGAACCTGGAGACCGAGACCGAGAAACTCGACCGGTTCTACGAGTCCGTGCGGCTGCGGGCCGCCGGCATCGACAACGCCGAGGGCAAACAGCGGATCGTCACCGAACTGTACGAGAAATCTTCCGCCTTGCCTTCCCCAAGGCCGCCGAATCCCTCGGCATCGTGTACACCCCCGTCGAGGTCGTCGACTTCATCATCCGGTCCGTCGAGCACGTACTGAACACCGAGTTCGCCGCCTCCCTCACCGACGAAGGCGTCCACGTCCTCGACCCGTTCACCGGCACCGGCACCTTCATCGTCCGGCTGCTGGAGTCCGGGTTCATCCGCCCCAGCGACCTGCTTCGCAAGTACACCAATGAGTTGCACGCGAACGAGATCCTGCTGCTCGCCTACTACATCGCCGCCATCAACATCGAAGCCACCCTCCACGGCCTCCTCAAGGAGACCGACCCTGACGCCGGGTACGTCCCCTTCGAAGGCATCGTGCTCACCGACACCTTCCAACTGACCGAGGACGGCGACACTCTCGACAACACCGTCTTCCCCACCAACAGTGCCCGCGCCGAGGCGCAGAAGGACCTCGACATCCGCGTCATCATCGGCAATCCGCCATACTCGGTGGGGCAGACGTCTGGCAACGAACCGGGTGGGGGGCCGGGAGGTGCTGGACTACCTGAAGTTCCTGAACACCGAACTCGGGGAACTGCACGGCACCCTCGTGCTGGTGGGCGCGCACCTGGACGGCGGGCCCATCGTCACCGACCCCCAGATCGAAGCCCGCCTCCACCTGCTTCACCTCCGCCCGTTCGGTATCGAGGCGCGGGAGGAGCAGGTGGCCTGGCAACGGTTCCTGCGGGACGCCGAGACGATCCTGCTGCCCTACCTGCCGGCCACCCCGGCGGGCGCCCTGTCCCAGGAGTTCGCGGCTTACCTCTGGAAACGCACCCAGGGGTACCTCGGGGACACCGCGACCCTGCTGACGGATGCCACCCTGCACGCCGTCGCCCGCGGCACCGCTCTGACCCGCGCCGACCTCGCGGCCGTGCGCCTCAGCGAACGCGCCGAGGCTGCCGAGAAGGACTGGGAGGCCAGGACCCGCCGGAAGGCCGCCTCGTGACCGGGCTGCTGCCGATCCGCTTCCCCCCGGCCCCCGGGGAGGCGGTGACCTCCTACGCCGCCCGCCTCGCCGGGGCCAACGGGCTGACCACCGCGACGCTGTGGACCCGGCCGCTGTGCTCTCGGCCCACCACCCGGGAGGTCACCCGCCTCGCTACCGCTGCCGGGATCACGACCGCGGACGTGCGGGCGGCCACCCCGTTCCACTACCCGACGGCGGTCACCGGGACGAAGGCGAAGCAGTCCGGTGGGTGGCTGCTGACCACCCTGCCGTGGGTGTGCCCCACCTGCACCCCGGCCACCGGGATCACCCACCGCGACTGGGTCCTGGCGCTGCACCCGGTGTGCCCGAGTTGCGGGGTGATCCTCACGCGGGAGACCCACGACGAGCCGACGGCGGCGCCGGCCGCCCTGCTCACCCTCACCGCGGACCTGGCCGCCCTGGCGGAAGCGGCGATCACCAACGGGCCTGCAAGGGAACGGCTGCGGCGGCTGCGCCGCCTGTGCACCCTGGTGTCCCACACCCTCGACGACCAGTGGCCGCCCCCCACCAGCGACGACGACGCCGCGGTGCGCGCCGCCGCCGCCGTCACCCCGTGGGGTGGTCGCCCGGACTCCCACCCCACCGCCGTCGCTGCGGTGCTGCTGGCCGTCCAGCACACCTGGCGCAGCCCCACCCGGGAGGCTGCCCTCATCGGCGAGGGCTGGGAACGGCTGCGGTCCCGGCCGGTTGAGATCACCCACGGGGCGCCCAGCCACTTCCCCAAACGCCCCGCCGACCGCACCACCTCGGGTGCGATCGGGAACCCGGCGACGGTGCGGTGGACCCCGGACGGCTTCACCCGGGAGGACGCCGACCGGTTGGCGTGGGTGCGCCGCAAGGTGGACCAGCTCCGCCGCACCCACCGACTGGGCGCCCGGCACGTGCCCGCCCTGCTGTTCCTGCCCGGCGAGGACCCGCTCCCACCCGGGTCCTTATGGCGGGACCGGGCCGAGGCGGCCATCGCGCTGCACATGCTGCTGGACGCCCACCCGTCCGGGCGGGTGGGGTCCGCCGCGTCCGCGTCGCACGCTTTCGGGACCGCCCGTACCGAGTCCTCCCACCTCGTGGACGGCATCACCTTCGACGCCGGGCTCACCGACACCGACGCGGCCCTGCTGCTCACCACCGCCGACCACCTCATCGCCGAGAACCTGGTGGACTACCAGCACCGCCGGGACGTGCTCCGCCCCCACGACCCCACCCTGTCCGTCCTGCTGCGCCGTCTGCCAGCCCTGCCCGCGGATCCGGGCTGGGGGCCCGCCGACCTGGCCTACGGGTGGATCTGGGTGCACCACACCCGTGGCCCGCTCTTCACCTCCAAGACCACCGACCTGCCCACGTCCACGGTGCTGCGTTTCGGCCGTGCCCTGGACCCCGAGGTCCGCCTCGCGCTCACCGACCACGCCCACGCCCGCCTCGGTGAGACCCTGGACGACGCCAGTCCCGCCGCCGTCGTTGTCCCCCGAATGTGGGACCTGGCATGACTGCGCGGCTTCCCGTCACCCTCACCCCCCACGAGGGGCAGGCGCTCGACTGCTACCTCGAGCACCTCGCCGCCGCCAACGGCATGACCACCGCCGCCCTCACCGCCGCGCTCGGTCGGCGCGCCGTGACCCCCGTCGTCGGGCTGCTGGCCCCGTCCCGGCCCGTCGCCCGGCGGCTCACGGAGCTCACCGGGATGGCCCCGGCGTGCCTGCGGGCAACCACGATCGCGGCGTACGGCGGCGGCCGGCCCCTCGACCTCACCGGCCTCGACCCGGACCACCCCGACACCTACCGGGTCCTCGCCGCCCGCGGCTGGATGCCCGGGCAGGGCACCCAGATCTGCCCCGACTGCCTCGCCAACACCGGGGTGTGGCAGCTGCGGTGGCGCCTGGCGACCACCACGGTGTGCGCCGCCCACCGGCGGTACCTGACCGCGACCTGCCCGGGGTGCCGGCGGCCGTTCCGCGCCCAACGGCAGGCACCGTTGCGCCCGGACGGCGTCGGCACCAGCTGCGACAACCCGACCGGCAGGGGGCCCGCCCGGCACTGCGACGCCGACCTGACCGCCCAGCCTGCCGCGCCCGCCACCGCCGGATGCCTGGCACGGCAAGACCGCCACGACGACGCCGTCGCCGGGAACGTCGTCGTCGTCCTCGGGGAGCCGGCCCCGGGCGAGGACTACCTCCGCGACTCCCGCTCCCTCGCAATCCTGCTCCTCCACCTGGCCACCCGGGACGGCGCCGACCAGCTCGCCCCGTGGGCCGGTGCACTGCGGGAGGAGGCCCAGCAGCGGTCCACCACCTCCCGCGGGGTGCGCTGGGGCATCCGCCCGCCCACCAGCCCCGAGATCCGCAGCCACGCCCTGACCGTCGCGGACGGGATCCTCACCGCACCCGACGTCGACGCCGCGGCCGCCGTCCTCGTGCCCTGGCTGGAGCTCACCCCGCACACCCCCGCCGGCGTCCTCGGGTGGCTCGCCGACCACACCGTCATGACCCCGACCCTCACCCGGGTCGTGTTCGCGGCCCGCGCCCCGCACCGGCGCCTGTCCCACCACCTCGACACCCGGCAGCCGCTGGCGCGCCTGAGGGCGGAGAACATCCCGCAGGTCATGCCCGGCGACCTCTACCACCGCCACCTCGCCGAGGTCATCGACCGCGGCGACGACACCGGCCGCCTCTTTGCCTCCATTGCCCTGGCCCGCACCCTGCCCGGGGTGGACTCCTGGGGCGCCGCCGCGACCACGCTCGGCCTTGCTGCAGACCTGGGTGTGGCCGCGGCTCGGGCGTGCTCCGCCCGACTACGCGTCCCACAAGCCGTGTTCACCGCGCGCCTCCAAAACCTCGCCGACGATCTGCCCGACATCGACCACCGCGACCGCGAGAACGCCGTCCGCGCCCTGATCCGGCGGCGCCGCTGGTTCACCGACTACGCCGCCACCCGGCCGGGAACCCGGCCCAGCAGCAAGGGGTACGCGATCACCTGGCTGTGGGTCCACCACGCCCACGGCCACCTGCTCACCAGCCCCGCCTGGCTGGCCCCACCCGACCGCACGGCCCGTGCCCGCTACCGCGCCTTCGAACGCGCCCTCACGCCCGAGGCCGTCACTCACCTCACCGCCCTCATGGTCGGACAGGCGCTCAGGACGGCAGATCGCCCGGTATCTCGCCAACAACAGCCCCGACGCCGCCTGCCACCACCTCGGCCACTGGTGGACGGAACAGGAAGCCAACCACCGGGCCGCCCGGAATCCGTCTGCGGCCGTGGCCGCCGCCGAACCGGCCCTCCGCCTGTGCGCCCGCTGCCCCCTCCAGTCCGCGTGCGCCGACTGGGCCACCACCTTCGCCTACACCGGACTCGCCGCCGGCGCCGCCTACCGCCACGGCCGCCGGCCCGACGCTGACGAAGTCGCCGATCAGGACACCCCGCCGCGGCTGCGGGCAAGCAGGGACATCATCGCCCGACACCTCGCGCGCACCCTCCTGGACGCCACCTGCGCGGATCATGCCCGCTGGTGGACCCAATGGGAAGCCGCGCACACCGCCGCCACCTCACCCGAGACCCGTGACGACGCCGCCCGGCCCGCGTTCGCGCTCTGCGGCCAGTGCGACGCCATCGACGTGTGCGCCTCTTGGGCCGAGACGGACACCTACACCGGGCTCGCCGCCGGCGCCGCCTACCGCAAGGGCAGCCGAGTCGACCACACCCTCCGCTACGGCCGCCCAGAACGCAGGGGACCTCGACTGTCCTAGGGTGCGATCACGCCCACGGCCATGGTTCGCCGCCATGCTCTTGGAGTCGCTGCCGTGGCCGGGCCTCGCCGTCGACGCGACACCCCGTCGTCCGGGCCTGCTGCACCGGCACGGCCAAATGGGCGGCCAGCAGGGGGCCCGGAGGGTGAGGAAATCCGAGATTACGCTCACCACACCTGTAACCGGCCGCGACGCCAAGCTTGGCGCGTTCCGTCCCACACAGGGGTGAGAGCCGGTAGTGTTCTCGATACCATGACAGCGGAACAAGGACGAGCCGGCGAAGAGCCGAGCCGCGTTGAGTACAAGAACCCGCCCATCGTCGAGGCGGTTTGCCAGTTTGACTTCGTGCCGCCGCTTGCGTGGAGTCCGATCATCCCCGGAATGTTCTTCGAACGAATTCGGGCTGAGTATCCGGAGAACCCCGAGATACAGCAACGTGTCCAGGCAAACGTTGAATTCGGAGCAGATGCTGCTGGTCAAACGCAGTTCACTGTGGGGCACGGTGATCAAAGACTAATCTACAAGAATTAATCCCGCGACCGGTTGATTGTCCTGAGCCCCTCTTCCCTAAGTGCGAACTCCTTGCCTCCGTACGAGGGATGGCCCGCACTCTCCGCACGATTTCGATCAATGCTTGAGAGGACGAGGGAAGTCCTTCGTGGCGCCCAAGTCGGTGCCGTCACGGTTCGATACATCAATCGCATAGTAGTTCCGGTGACCGAAGAAGCCACCCCAGAATGCTGGTTCAACGTCCCCTATCGAGTTGTCGGCGGGAGCAGCTCGTCCTTAGACTCGGTATTCCAGCGTGTTGAGGTGACGCTTCCGGACGGGATCAGTAAGGGCGTCCGCACGTTTGCCAGTGTGGACCTGCAAGAGGGTGACGTCGGGGGACGCCCATTCCTCCTGGATCTTGAGTTCCGTCGTACTCTGGCTGAGGGAACCACAATCGATGATGCACTTGCGGTCGCAACTGAGCTAAAGGTACTGGAGAACGCAGAGTTCGAAGCTTGTATTACGGACAAGACGAGGGAGCTGTTCCGTTGAGTGTTGCCGAAGTAATTCCGAGACACTGGGCAAACTATGGGGCCGTGGTCGGCACTTCATCACATCACGCAATCCGGCCGGGCGCCGCTTCGTTGAGAGCAGTCCAATCGCAGCGCATGGGCGCGGAGCTCAGCTC
The DNA here is from genome assembly GCA_002305415.1 of Actinomycetales bacterium UBA1383. Taxonomy (GTDB): domain Bacteria; phylum Actinomycetota; class Actinomycetes; order Actinomycetales; family Actinomycetaceae; genus UBA1383. Next base: position 12,687 of record DBQX01000089.1, read on the forward strand.
GAGAGTGTCGAGCCTCAGCGGTCAATGGCTCGAGAGGGAATGGGCGGCGATGCAGCGTGGCTTGGCAGACACGCTATTACGTAGCTCGCCTAAGCCAATCGAGACTTTCAGCTGGTTTGAGACGTCTCCCGACGCTGTCTATCCGTCTGCTTCCGTGGTCGAGGTCCTCGATGTCGAAGTGACTGAAGACAGCTCGGCAGACGCATTCGCTTTTACCGACACTGACTTTGATGTTTGGTACTTCTGAGGATGAGCTCAAACTCACACATCGAATTGTCGGAAGAGTGGTTTGTCGAGATAGGGGATCCTCTCCATCAGGGGGACCTTCTGATCAATTTCCCACTTCCTGCCATGACGTCCGACCCGGGAAGTAACGCGCTGGGGCTTTCGAGGGCGAACATGAACGTGATTGTCGTGACGCAGTCATGTGACATCCCTAAGGTCGCTCAGACCGAACTGCTGTTGGCGTCCGTATTCGACTACGCTGACCTGGAGAAAAAGGGTGACGTATTCAAGTCGGCCGAATTTCGGAAGTCTCTCAGCCGCGGAACGAACTTGTCCGAGTTTGCGCTGCCTCCGCGGCCTAAAGGCAACGGCCAGTTCATGGTCGTCAGTTTTCGAAAACTGCATGTGGTGCCAAAATCGTATGTTACGTCCAATGTAGTCGCAGGCGCACTCAGTTTGAGGAGCCCGTACAGAGAATACTTCGCGCAAGCCTACGCCCGGTTCATGATGCGAGTAGGGTTGCCGCTCCCCCTGCCCGATATTCGCTAAGGGTTTCGCATAGACCGCAAACCCCAGTCCCCGACCGAGAGACCCTTGTACCGCCCGTCGGTGGCAAGCGTACCCACCGAGTCCCTGAGGATGTCCTTCGTCTGTCGCGTTGTGTACTTGGCGTTGAGATGCGGCTCGTACACCACATCGCGGCCGTCCGGTCCGGCGCTCCGCTCGATGTTTCCACCCCGCCGTCGCCCCGTGAGGGAGTGATACTAACGGAGTTTGGATGCTCCCTGATGACGAACATCGCGACGACCTCCTGGACTTACCCGCCTTTCGAGGCCCCTCCCTTCCACCGGTCCCATGGCGCCCTCGAGCGGAGCAACACAGGACGGGGGGTCGTAGGTGCACGGAGAGATCGAGTCAGTCATTGCGGTGGGCGACGACTTCGGGGTTCTCGCGATCGTCGGATCCCTCGTGCTGCAGGGTCTGACCTCCCACCGCGACCTCAACCATGACGAGACCCAGACCCGCCGCGATCTTTGAGCAACCCGCTCCCACGGGCCAGATTCTTCAAAGATGGCCGGCGTGTTTCCTCAGTCCGGAGTTCCGCAGCTGGT
>DBQX01000071.1 GCA_002305415.1 Actinomycetales bacterium UBA1383
CAGGGCCGGGTCACCGTCGAACGCGGCGATGATGCGGCGCACCTGCGCGGCCGACCCGAGTACGCCGCCGACGAGCGCGTCCCGCCACTGGGCGCCGTCACCGGAGAAACGGTCCCCGGTCTCCCGCCAGCTGCTCTTCTTCGTGTGCACCTTGCAGGCGAGCTCGTACCCCTCGAGGTGCCCCGCCTCGACCAGACGCAGCAGGGGCAGGATGTCGCGCCCCCGGTTGTCCACCTGCCAGACCACCGCGGAGGCGGCGAACGATGGCAGGACGTCCGGAAGTTCGAGGGGGGCGGTGGTGGTGACGAGGAGGTCGAAGGGCTCCGGGATCGCCTCAAGGGCGCCGAGGAGCCCGGGGAGGACGTCCGGGAAGTGGCAGTGGAGCACGGCGGCGATCCGGGCGCCGGGCTCGCCGCGTCGGGAGAGCTCCAGGGGTGGAGGGTCCGCCGCCGGTCGCGCCGTGAGGAGCGGCCACGCCTCGCGCGGGGCGTGGACGAGCTGCTCGCCGAGGGTAACGGCCGCCGCGAGGGCGGCCCGTACCCGCCACGGGATCACGGCAGGTCCTCCAGGTAGGGGGTGAGGTCGACGTCGTGGATCTCACGGACGGCGAGGGCGAGGTCCTCCACGGGGACGCGCACGCGCGGATCGCGCAGCAGGGTCCGCTTGAAGAACGGGTAGCCGCGCTCCATGAGGGCACGCCACGCGACGAGGGTCGGGTTGCGGCGCCCTGCGCCGAGCACGCCCGCGGGGAAACCGGCGGCACTGGTGAGACCCGCCCCCTGGACGGCGCGTGTCAGCCCGAGCTCGTGGCGCCGCACGATCGCGACCTTGTTGTCCAGGTGCGTGACCCGGCTGAAGAAGCGCCGGAGGGCCGGGTGTCCCAGGACGCCCGGTGCGAAGGAGAGGAAGTAGGACTGCAGGTGCGGTGTCACCTGCAGGGACGATGTCACGGCCCACACCTCCGTCCCGGAGTGGGCGGCGCGGGCGAGGAGGGGCGCGAGCGGGGCGAACGGCCCCACCATCGAGTCGTTGGTCAGCACGATCTCGCTCTCCTGGCGGGCGCGGGGCAACCGGTTCAGGGCGACGGCCCAGCTCCCGAAGTCATACCCCTCGTTGGGCCGCACGAGGACCACGGCGGACGGCGGCACGGCCCGGAGCGCGGCGGGAGCGAGCGCACAGGTGGAGACCAGGACGCAGCGACACCCCGCGGCCGTCAGCTCCTCCAGGAGGCGCCGGGTCGCGAACGTGACGAGCCCTCCGGGGTGGTGGTGCGCGACGACGGCCACCCGGGGGGCGCCGTCGAGGTCGGCGAGGTCACCGGAGACGGTGGTGACGGCGTCGAGGTCGAGGGGACGGCCCCGTTCGAGCCACCACGTGAATTCGTCGCGCATCAGCCTGCCTCCGGTCCGCTGAACCTGTGACCAGTGTCCCGCACGCGCCTCCTGTCGTCGGCCACGGCCGATCGCGTAAAATCGGGATGTGCCCGAATTTGACCGGTTGCTGAACGGCGGACGCCGGCAGCGGCCCGGCAACGGCAAGCCCGCCCGCCATCGGGCTCGTGCCGCCACGCTCCACCCCATCGCGCGGGCCGTCGCGCTGACGCTGCTGTTCGTGCTCGCGTTCGGCTCGAGCGTCGTCGCGCTCACGTGGAACCGGGTGCAGGGGAACATCGAGACCTACGACATCGACGACCTGCTCGGGAACCGTCCCACCGCCTCGGGTTCGCCGGCTCCCACCGACATCAACGCAGGTCGCGCGCTCAACATCCTCGTGATCGGCTCCGATTCGCGCGAGGGCGCGAACGACGTCGACGGGGCGGGAGCGGACGGGACGACCTCGGGGATGCGCTCCGACACGACCATGCTGGTGCACGTGTCCGCGGACCGCTCGCACGTCGAGGTGGTCTCGATCCCCCGTGACACCCTCGTGGACATCCCCTCGTGCACCCTGCGTGATGGCACCACCACCGAGCCCCAGTACGACGTGATGTTCAACAGCGCCTTCGAGACCGGGTCGGAGGGCGGCGACCTCGGCTCGGCAGCGGCCTGCACGATCCGGACCGTCGAGGAACTCACCGGGATCTACGTCGACGACTTCGTCGTCGTCGACTTCGCGGGGTTCATCAACGTCGTGGACGCCCTCGGGGGCGTGGCGATGTACGTTCCCGAGGACATCAACGACCAGCTCGCGGGCCTGCAGCTCGAACAGGGCTGCCGCCTGCTCAACGGGACGGAGGCCCTCGGCTTCGCCCGCGTCCGGAAGACCGTGGGCGACGGCTCCGACATCTCGCGCATCGGGCGCCAGCAGGACCTCGTGCTCGCCATCGTTCGCGACGCGCTCTCGACCGAACTGCTGCGGAACCCGCCGCGGCTCTACCGCTTCCTCGACACGAGCACCCAGACACTCACCACCGGCAACCGGATCGGCGACGTCGGGGCCCTCGCCGGTCTCGGGACGTCGCTCGCCTCCATCCGGGTGGAGGACATCGCGTTCATCACGATGCCCTTCGAGTGGGCCGGGTACCGCGTCGTCGCCTCCCGGCAGTACGCCGACCTGGTCTGGGAGGCACTCCGGACCGACACGCCGGTCGACCCGATCTACTCCGGGGACGCCTGGGCCATCACCGAGGCGCTCGCCCAGCGCGAGGCCGCGGCCGCNNTCCCGCCGAGCCGGCCACGACGGCGACACCTGCGCCGTCGGTCGCCCCGGCGGCCCCGGCGACCGACGACCCCCAGCTGTGTACCAGGGCGACGGCATCGTGAGCGAGACACCGCCGCAGTTCGCCCCGCGCGGCCGCCACGAGCGGCCCACC
>DBQX01000065.1:0-185 GCA_002305415.1 Actinomycetales bacterium UBA1383
GCGGCGGACCGGCGGGCCGCGGCGATGGCGCCGGGGCCTTGACGGCGGCGTCAACGGGCGTGGCGGGGAACGCCTCACGAAGACGCCGCACCACGGGGGCCTCCACGGTGGAGGAGGCCGACTTCACGAACTCTCCGAGCTCGTTGAGCTTGGCGAGCACGGTCTTGCTGTCGACTCCGAGCTCC
>DBQX01000065.1:240-43304 GCA_002305415.1 Actinomycetales bacterium UBA1383
CGGGTGCCCATCAGCTTCCAACCCGCTTCCTGGGTCGTGGCCGTCATTCGGCCTGGTCATCGTGGCGATCAAGCAGTTGATCTGCGATGTCGTCCACCCTGAACCGGCCGCGGAGGGCCCGGTCGAGGCTGCGACGACGACGTGCGTTCTCGAGGCACTGGCTGCTCGGGTGCAGCCATGCCCCACGACCTGACATCGCACCGTCCCGGTCCACGACGACGCGGTCACCGCGGGCCACGAGACGGACGAGGTTCGATCGTGAGTCACGTTCCCGGCATCCCACGCAGGTCCGCACAGGAGGAACGTGCACCTGTGGAAGTGTACCGTGTTCGTCCGGCCTACGGGGCACCGGGCCCCGCCTGGGCGGCCGCGTCATCGCTCACACTGGCCGCCTCGTCCCCGCCCGGTTCGGAGGATCGCGCCGGAGCCTCCGTGTCGGAGTGGATGTCGATCCGCCAGCCGGTCAGGCGCGCCGCCAGCCGCGCGTTCTGGCCCTCCTTGCCGATGGCGAGCGAGAGCTGGTAGTCGGGGACCACGACGCGGGCCGTCTTGGACTCGTGGGAGACGATCTCCACCGAGGTGACGCGCGCCGGGGAGAGGGCCGCCGCGACGAACTCGGCGGGATCCTCCGACCAGCTGACAATGTCGATCTTCTCGCCCTGCAGCTCGTGCATCACGGCCCGGACGCGCTGACCCATGGGGCCGATGCACGCGCCCTTCGCGTTGAAGCCCGGCACGCGCGACGTGACCGCCACCTTGGTCCGGTGTCCGGCCTCCCGCGCGAGAGCCGCGATCTCGACAGTGCCGTCCGCCACCTCGGGCACCTCGAGGGCGAAGAGTCGCCGCACGAGGTTCGGGTGCGAGCGCGAGAGGGTGATCTGCGGCCCCTTCGGCCCGCGCGAGACGTCCAGCACGTAACACCGGATCCTCTCTCCGTGGACATAGCGCTCCCCCGGCACCTGCTCGTGCACGGGCAGCACCGCCTCGATGTCCCCGACGTTCACCATCACGTTGCGGGTCGAACGGTCCGCCTGGATCACGCCGGCGATGGTGTCACCCGCCTTGCCGCGATAGGCGCCGAGGATCTGGGAGTCCTCGGCGTCCCGCAGCCGCTGCATGATGACGGACCGCGCGGTAGCCGTGGCGATGCGCCCGAAACCGGAGGGGGTGTCGTCGAACTCGCCGATCGCGTTGCCCTCCTCGTCGACCTCCGTCGCGATCACACGGACCTCCCCGGTCTTCGGGTTGATCTCGGCGCGAGCGTCCCGGATCGCGCCCGGCTGCCGGTGATAGGCGACGAGGAGGGCCTCCTCGATGGCGGACAGGAGGGTGCGGAGCGGGATGCCGCGCTCAGTCTCAACCATGCGCAACGCGGTCATGTCGATGTCCATGTCACTCCTCCCGCACGAGTTCGACCTGGGTGACTGCCCGGTCGATGTCAGCGAGGGGGATGCGGACGTCCCCCAGCGTGATCGCGTCCTCGTCCACTGCCGCGAGACGACCGGTGCGGGTGCCCGTCGCCGTGGTGACCTCGACCATCCGGCCGAGGGCACGGCGGAAGTGGCGCGGCTCGGTCAGCGGCCGGTCGACGCCCGGCGTCGTGACCTCCAGCGTGTAGGAGCCGTGCACGAGGTCATGGGCGTCGAGGACGTGCGAGATCTCACGGGACACGTCGGCGAGCGCGTCCGAGGAGACGCCCCCTTGCCCGTCGGGCAGGTCGACGACGACGCGCACGAACCTCCGCCGGCCGGCGGCGGCGACCGCGACGCCCTCGATCACGAGTCCGGCCCGCGTGGCCACGGGCTCGAGGTGCGCGACGAGATCCTCCTGCGTTCCGCGTGCCATCCGGCTCCTCCTCTGGACTTGTCGGATTCCATGGTAGCCCGTGGCGGGACGGGGCTGCAGGACGGCCCGGGCGTGGGGAAGGATCGGACCCGTGAGACGATTGCTCGCCCTCGTGCTGGCCGCCGTGGCGCTTACCGGATGTGGCGTCCGGATCGACGGACCCGATCCATCGCCGTCGGCCCCGACCCTGGACGAGGTGCTGCGCCAGCGGGAGGCACTGCGCGCCGAGGCGCTCGCGGCCACAGACGGGGGTGATCTGGGGACGCAGGTCACGGCGCACGCCGCCCGGCAACTCGAGGCCCTCGGGGGTGTCTGGATCGCCTGGCCCCAGGGGGACGGTCCCACGCCGACACCCGCCCCGTCCGCCGACGTCGTCGTCGCGCCGGGAGCCGAGGGGCTGCTCGCCGCCCTCGACAGGACGACGCCGGACCTGGTGGCTGCCACCGGCGAGGTCGCCACTCCGGAGCTGGCGCGCCTCTTCGCGGCGATCGCGACGGCGCGCACCGCCGACGCCGAGGGCCTCGCGGGCGCCCTGGGGGCGGCGCGGGAGCTGCCGGCCCTCCCCGTGGAGATCCACAGCGCGGATCCCGCCGTGGCGCGGGCGCTCGACGCCGCCGCGTGGGTGCTCGAGGCGGCGGCGGCCCGCTCACGCGCCGCCGGGGAGGATCCCGGGCCGCTCACGGAGCGGGCATCGCTCCTCCGTGGCCTCGGGGAGTTCGTGGTGACGGCGAACGGCTGGTCCGGGACGCCCGGGGACCCGCGCGAGGCCTGGTACCCGCTCGACGCCGCAGACGACCTCGCAGGTCTCGAGGCCGACCTGGCACGCGTCCTCGTGGCGGCAGTCGGAGCGCCGGAGGGCCGGGACGGGCTGCTGCAGGCGGCCCGCAACTGCGCGGCCCTCGCCGCACGCGGCGGAGCGGACGTCGGACCGTTGCCCGGCCTCTGACCTCAGTCCCTGGCCGCCTGGAGCGCCGTCTCCACCCGTTCGGCGAGCACGCCTGCAGCCTCAGCCACCGGCACCTCGAAACGGGCGCCGGTGCGCCGCTCGCGCACCTCGACGGTGCCGGACGCCAGTCCGCGGCCCACGACCACCACCCATGGGAGGCCCAGCAGCTCGGCGTCGGCGAACTTCACGCCCGCGCTCACGCGAGGGCGGTCGTCGTACAGCGTCTCCACGCCGCGGGCGTCAAGCGCGGCGGCGAGCTCCGCCGCAGCCCCGAACACCGCATCCTCCTTGCCGGTGGCGATGATGTGCACGTGCGCGGGGGCCACCTGGATCGGCCACGTGAGGCCGAAGTCGTCGTGGTAGGCCTCGGCGATGGCGGCCACGGCGCGGGAGATGCCGATTCCGTAGGAGCCCATCGTCACGATCGTGGCCTTGCCGTTCTGGTCGAGCACCGTCAGTCCGAGCGCCTCGGCGTACTTCCGGCCGAGCTGGAAGATGTGGCCGATCTCGATACCGCGGGCCAGCTCGAGGGGACCGGATCCGTCGGGGGCGGGATCGCCGGCGCGCACCTCGGCAGCCTCGATGATGCCGTCGGCCGTGAAGTCACGGCCGGCGACGAGCCCGAACACGTGCATGTCGGTGGCGTTGCCGCCCGCGATCCACGACGTGCCGTCGACGATCCGCGGGTCGATGAAGAACCGGGGAGCCCCACCCGTGCCGTCCTCGCGGCGCGGCGCACCGTTCGGGCCCACGGCCTGGGGCCCGCTGTACCCGGGGACGATCTCCGGATGCCTCGCGAGGTCCTCCGGGGTGGCAGTGGTCACCTCCGCGGGGTCGAAGGCTGCCTGGAGCCGCCTCATGTCGACGTCGCGGTCGCCCGGGACGCCGATCACGACGACCTCCCGCTCACCGTTCACGTGGATCAGGGTCACGAAGACCACCTTCAGCGTGTCAGCGGCGACCCAGGCCCGGTCCTCCCGCGGATAGTGGAGGTTCGCGAACGTGACGAGGGACTCGATGGTGTGGGCACCGGGCGTGGCCAGCAGGCGGGCCGGCTGCAGGTCCGTGAAGTCGCGCGGGAGCGGCGCCACCGTGGTCACCGCCTCGACGTTCGCGGCATAACCACCCTGGGACCGGACGAAGGTGTCCTCGCCCACCGGAGTCGGGTGGAGGAACTCCTCCGAGCGTGATCCGCCCATGGCACCGGACATGGCCGAGCAGATGACGTAGTCGAGGCCAAGTCGCCGGAAGACTCGCATGTAGGCGGCCCGGTGGGCGTCGTACGCGGCGGACAGCCCGTCGTCGTCCACGTCGAAGGAGTAGGAGTCCTTCATGATGAACTCGCGGCCGCGGATCAGGCCCGCGCGCGGGCGGGCCTCATCGCGGTACTTGGTCTGGATCTGGTACAGGATGACCGGCAGGTCCTTGTACGAGGAGTACAGGTCCTTGACCAGAAGGGTGAACATCTCCTCGTGGGTGGGCGCGAGGAGGTAGTCGTTCTCCTTGCGGTCCTTCAAGCGGAACAGGTTCGGGCCGTAGCCGGTCCATCGGCCCGTCTCCTCGTAGGGGTCTCGCGGCAGGAGGGCCGGGAAGTGCACTTCCTGGGCCCCGATGGCGTCCATCTCCTCGCGCACGATCGCCTCGATCTTCCCGAGGACCCTGAGTCCGAGAGGGAGCCAGGTGTAGATTCCGGGGGCCGCTCGGCGGATGTAGCCGGCGCGCACCAGCAGCTTGTGGCTGGCGACCTCGGCGTCGACCGGATCTTCCCGCAGCGTGCGGACGAAAAGGGAGGACATCTTCATGGGCACGAGCCCAAGGGTACCCGCTCGCGGAGGACCGACTCAGAAGAGCACGGTGGCGTAGGTCCCCGCCTGGACGAAGCCGACCTTGGCGTAGACTGCCCGGGCCGCGGCGTTGTAGTCGTTCACGTAGAGCGAGACCGTGGGAGCAACGCCGGCCTGGATCTGGTCCACCACGGCCGCCATCGCCGCGGTGGCGAGGCCGCGGCCACGGCGTTCCGGGTGCACCCACACGCCCTGCACCTGGGCGATGCCGCCCCAGAGGGCGCCGATGTCCGCCTTGAACACCACCCGGCGATTCCCGCCGCGGTCCTCGGTGACAACGAAGGAGCGCCGGGTGGCGAGGAGTCCGCGCACGTACTGGGCGTACCCGCCGCCGCTGCGCGTCGGGTCGTAGCCGACCTCCTCGGTGAACATCGCGACGGACGCGGGGAACATCACGTCGAAGTCACCGGAGTCCGCGAGCCGGACCCGCGCGTCGCCCGGAACAGCGGGCGGCCCGGTGATCACGAGGGCGGGCTGGTTGGCGCGCACCTCGCGCGGGGTGGGCCACGAATCGGACAACTCGCTCCACAGGGCGTGGACGAGCTCGGCGCTGCCCACCACCGACGACGACCGGCGCCCGCGGCGCCGCACCCACGACGCGAGGGTCGGCATGGCCTCCACGGCGCCGACCGGGACGAGGTTGGCACCCGCCCAGCACACCGCGGTCAGGTGGTCCCCCTCCTCCACGCCGAGCATCTGTGCGCCGTCGTACCCCCGGCCGATGGCCTCGAGGTGGACGGCCGCGAGGATCGACGTGACTGGGCGTGCCGTGAGGATCGCCTCGGCCTCGACCCTGTCAGCCTCGGTGAGGGGCCGGACCCTCGCCGTGGCACGGGACCAGGGCGCGCGCACTCACCCGAGCGAGACGGATGGTGCGCCGCTCGCGCCGGCCGCCTCCATCTCCGCGGCGATGCGATTCGCCTCGGCCACCAGTGTCTCGACGATCTGGTCCTCGGGGACGGTCCGGATGACCTCGCCCTTCACGAAGATCTGGCCCTTGCCGTTGCCGGACGCGACGCCGAGGTCGGCCTCGCGAGCCTCTCCCGGCCCGTTCACGATGCACCCCATCACCGCCACCCGCAGCGGGACGGTCATGCCCTCGAGCGCCGCGGTCACGGAGTTGGCGAGCTCGTAGACGTCCACCTGCGCCCGCCCGCACGAGGGGCAGGAGACGATCTCGAGCTTCCGTGGCTTCAGGTTGAGGGACTCGAGGATCTGGTTGCCGACCTTCACCTCCTCGACCGGGGGGGCCGACAGGGACACCCGGATCGTGTCGCCGATGCCCTTGGAGAGGAGGGCACCGAAGGCCACGGCGGACTTGATCGTGCCCTGGAAGGCGGGGCCGGCCTCCGTGACGCCGAGGTGGAGCGGCCAGTCGCCGCGCTCGGAGAGCATCTCGTACGCGCGCACCATGATGACGGGGTCGTGGTGCTTCACCGAGATCTTGAAGTCGTGGAAGTCGTGCTCCTCGAAGAGCGAGGCCTCCCAGACGGCGGACTCGACCAGCGCCTCGGGCGTCGCCCTGCCGTACTTCTGCAGCAGCCGGGGGTCGAGGGAGCCGGCGTTGACACCGATGCGGATGGACGTGCCGTGGTCCTTCGCGGCCTGGGCGATCTCCTTGACCTGATCGTCGAACTTCTTGATGTTGCCGGGGTTCACCCGCACGCCGCCGCAGCCCGCCTCGATGGCGGCGAAGACGTACCGCGGCTGGAAGTGGATGTCCGCGATCACGGGGATCTGGGACTTCATCGCGATGATCGGCAGCGCGTCCGCGTCCTTGTCCGTGGGGCAGGCGACGCGCACGATGTCACACCCGGACGCGGTGAGCTCCGCGATCTGCTGGAGCGTCCCGTTGATGTCCCAGGTCTTGGTGGTGGTCATCGACTGCACCGAGATTGGCGCATCTCCCCCGACCTCGACCTTCCCGACCCGGATCTTCCGGGTGGGCCGCCGCGGGGCCAGGACAGGTGGGGCCTCCTTGACGGAGGGGAGGCCGAGTTTGATCGGGGTGCTCACGGTGTTCAATGTACCCTTTCGCGCGCTGACGGCTCAGAAGGCGACGGGCCGGACGATGTCCGCCCACGCAAGCAGCAGCCCCATGCCGACGAGGGCCACCACCACCCCGTACGTGAGCGGGAGGACGCGAGCCATGTCGACCGGCCGCGGGACCGGCATGCCGCGGAGGCGTGCCCAGCCCTTGCGTGTCCCCTCGACGAGCGCACCGGCAACATGGCCGCCGTCCAGCGGTGGCAGCGGGATCACGTTGAAGGCGAACAGCGCGATGTTGAGCGACACGAGCAGCCCGAGCATGTCGTAGGTCCGCTCGGCGAGGCCGTACTGCTCGGAGGGGACGGAGGCGATCTCCCCGGCGATACGGCCGGCGCCGAGCAGTCCGATCAGCTCTCCGTCACGCTCGCCGCCCGTGACGAGGGACTCGGCGAGGCGCCACATCTCCTGCGGAAGTTGCAGGATCACGCCGAACGTCTGGGTGGTCGCGTACCACATGATGCCCGGCACCTCACCCAGCGACGCCGGCTGCAGCTCGAACCGCGGCTGGATCCCCACGTAGGGCAGCACCTGCGTGACCTGGTTGCCGTCGTCGTCCGTCAGCGGCCGCCCTGCCTCGTCGGTCAGGACGCGTTCCACCTCCACGGGAACGACCACGAGCGTCGTCGTCCGGCCGTCCCGCTCGACGACGACGTCGACGCCCGCCGTCCCGCTGGCGCGGATCTCGGCCGTCACGTCGCTCCAGCTCCCCACCTCCGCACCTCCCCAGCGGATGATGCGGTCACCCGGCTGGAAGCCCGCGACGGCGGCGGGAGACGCGGGATCCCCATCCTCGCAGGTGCCCGTCGTCGTCACGCACGGCAGGACGGTCTGGACGGTCGCGGACGGGGTGGGGGCTCCGAGCCCGACCTGCATCACCACGAGCAGGACCGCGGCGATCAGCAGGTTCATCAGGGGCCCGCCGGCCATCACGACGAGTTTGCGGGGCACGGTCAGCGCGTAGAAGGCGCGGTGTTCCTCGCCGGGCCCGAGGTCCGCGAGGGTCTCCTGGCGGGCGTCCTCGACCATCGTGAGGCGCCCGTCCGGCCGGCGGGACGGGGAGCCCACGGAGGGCGGGTACATCCCGGCGAGCCGGACGTAGCCACCGAGGGGCAGTGCCTTGACGGCGTACTCGGTGCCACCGCGCACGGTCGACCACAACGTGCGGCCGAAGCCCACGGCGTACACCGGGACCTTGACCCCGAACCGCTTGGCCGGGACGAGGTGGCCCACCTCGTGCAGGGCGATCGAGACGAGCAGTCCGACCACCAGGATGGCAACCCCGATGGCGTAACTCACGGTGCCTCCTCAGATGGATGCGCGACGCCGGATGGCATGCACAGCGAAAGCGCGCGCCCACTGCTGCGCGTCGTTCACGATGTCCAACGTCACGCTGCCCCGCGGTGTTCCCGCGTGCGCCCCTAGTACCTCCTCGACGATCCCGACGATGTCCAGGTAGGCGATCCGGCCCTCGAGGAACGCGGTCACGCACTCCTCGTTGGCCGCATTCAGGACGGCAGGGTGGGTCGCGGACGCGCGCACCGCCTCACGGGCGAGGTGGATCGCCGGGAAGGTGGCGTCGTCGACCGGCTCGAACGTCCACGCCATCGGCTGCGTGAAGTCGAGCGAGGCCACCGGGTGGCGCCGATCGGGCCACGTGAGGCCCAGGGCGATCGGCAGCCGCATGTCCGGCGGGGACGCCTGCGCGATGGTGGAGCCGTCCACGAACTCGACCATCGAGTGGACGATCGACTGGGGGTGGACCGTGACGTGGATGTCGTCCGGGGGGACATCGAAGAGGAGGTGGGCCTCGATCAGCTCGAGGCCCTTGTTCAGCAGCGTCGAGGAGTTGATCGTCACCACGGGGCCCATCGACCAGGTGGGGTGCCGGAGCGCCTCCGCCGCGGTGACCGTCCCCAGCTCGTCCCGCTTGCGCCCGCGGAACGGTCCACCGGAGGCGGTGAGGATGATCCGGCGGACCTCCGAACCGCCATCGACGACGTCGGCGCACATGCCGCGACCGTGCCGTCCGCTCCGCAGTGCCTGGGCGATGGCGGAGTGCTCCGAGTCGACGGGCACGACCTGGCCCGGCCGCCGCTGCGCCGTGCGAACGAGGTCACCGCCGACGACCAGTGACTCCTTGTTCGCCAGCGCGAGGGTCGCGCCAGCCCGGAGCGCAGCGAGGGTCGGCTCGAGTCCGACGGCGCCGGTCATGCCGTTCAGCACCCGCCACTCCGGGCGGGCGGAGGCCGCCAGGTCGCGGGCGGCGTCAGGACCCTCGAGGATCTCGGGAAGCGGGCCGGCCCAGGCGCTGAGGGCGTCCCGCAGCTCCCGGGCGGCGCCGTCGCGCGCGACGGCGACCATCGGCGGACGGAAGGCGCGGACCTGCTCGGCGAGCAGGGCGATCGTGGCACCCCCGGACGCGAGCCCGCGGACCGTCATCCCCTGCGCGGCGATGACCTCGAGCGCCTGGGTCCCGATCGAACCGGTCGACCCGAGGAGGATGACGTCGACGCTCATTCGACGGCGAGCAGCACCTCGACGGCGCGGTCGAGGAAGGTGTCCACGACCGCCTCGTCGTACGCCTTCGACGAGCGGGCCCGGCGGAAGGTGGCACGCCGGATCTGCTGGGCGCTGATGGGAGAGCCATCCTCGAAGTACCCGATCAGCGACTCGCAGAGTTCGTCCACGTCCTCCTTGAGGTAGCCGTGGCCGTGCGCGTCCGCGAACCGCTGGCCGGCGGGACGCTGCAGGCGGGGGTACAGGGTGGTCGCCCGCTCGATGGCCTGGTCCATCCACTCCTGCTCGTCGCGCTCGGCGGTGAACCGCGCCCGCCGCCGCCGGACCATCGCCGCCTCGAGACGGTCCAGCGCCGCATCGACGGCCGCGGTCTGGTAACCATCGGCCACCATGTCGAAGGCCGCCGCCCGGACGTCCTCCTCCGTCATCTCCTCGGTCCCGGGGCGGGCCTCGTACGCGGCGCGTGCCTTCTCGAAGAACTCCTCGACCTGGCCGGGGTGGTAGCCACGCTGCCACCGCTTCACGCGCGGGAACATGTCCGTCATCGTGCTCCTCCCTTGTTGGCCTGGGCTGCGAGCTGCCCGCACGCCCCGTCGATGTCGCTACCGCGGGTGTCGCGCACCGTGGTGGTGATCCCCGCTCTGGTGAGCGTAGCGACGAACTCCGCCTCCACGGCGCGATCCGAGGCGGTCCACATGGATCCGGGGGTGGGGTTGAGCGGGATCGGGTTGACGTGCACCCAGCCCCGCCCGCGCCGGTTCAGTTCGTCCGCCAGCAGCCGGGCTCGCCACGCCTGGTCGTTGATGTCCCGGATCAGGGCGTACTCGATGGACACCCGTCGGCCGGTGGCCTCGAAGTACCGCCGCGCGGCGTCGAGCAGCTCACCGACCTTCCAGCGGGCGTTGACCGGGATCAGGTCATCGCGGAGCGCGTCATCCGGCGCGTGCAGCGAGACGGCGAGCGTCACGGGGATCCCCTCGGCCGCCAGGCGGTCGACCGCGGGGACGAGGCCCACGGTCGAGACGACGACCGACCGCGCCGAGAGCCCGAACCCACCCGGCACCGGCTCGACCAGCCGCCGGACGGCGCCGAGCACGGCCGCGTAGTTCGCGAGCGGCTCCCCCATGCCCATGAAGACGACGTTGGACAGGCGCGCCGGCGCGCCGAGGGCCCCGTCCGCGGATGTCCGGGCCGCGTGGCGGACCTGTTCGACGATCTCGGCGGTCGAGAGGTTCCGGGTCAGGCCCATCTGGCCGGTCGCGCAGAACGGGCAGGCCATGCCGCACCCGGCCTGGGAGGAGATGCAGACGGTGATGCGGTCCGGGTAGGCCATGAGGACCGACTCGACGCGGGCGCCGTCGTGCAGCTCCCAGAGGGTTTTCAGGGTCGCACCCCGGTCAGCCTCCAGGGTCCGCACCTCGGTCAGCAGCGCCGGCAGGAGTCGCTCCACCAGCGTCTCCCGGCCCGCGACGGGGAGGTCGGTCATCGCCGTGGCGTCGCGGGTGAGGTGTCCGAAGTAGTGGCGGGAGAGCTGGTCGGCACGGAAGGCGGGCACGCCGGCCTCCACCGCCCACTGCCCGCGCTCCGGCAGCGCGGCGTCGGCGAGGTGGCGGGGCGGCCGCGCCCGCCTCCGCGCGGAGAAGGTGAGCGGGCGCCGGAGGGCGGGATCGAGCGACTCGACCGGCGCGACGTCGTCGGTCATGAGGGGACCACCAGGCTGAAGACGAGGTGGGCCACGGGAGCGGTGACGAGCAGGGAGTCAAGGCGGTCCATGACCCCACCGTGACCGGGGAGGATGTGCCCGAGGTCCTTGAGCCCGAGATCGCGCTTGAGGAGGGACTCGGAGAGGTCGCCGGTGGTGGCCGTGAGGACCGCCAGCACGCCGAGGCCGATGCCCGCCCACCAGGGGGCGTCCAGGACGATGGAGAGCATGACGACGCCGACCACGCTGGACAGGATGATCGAGCCGGCGAAGCCCTCCCAGGACTTCTTCGGGCTGATCGACGGCGCCATCGGGTGCTTCCCGAAGAGGACGCCGGCGATGTAGCCGCCGGTGTCGTTCCCCACGACCAGCAGGATGAAGGTCGCCACCAGGAGGGGGCCACGCTCGGCCGCGACCATGAGGACGGCGAACCCCGCCAGGAACGGCACGTACGTCGCGATGAAGATGCCGGCGGCCGCGTCCCGGATGGCGTCCAGGCCGCCACCGTCGAGGAGTCGCCAGACGAAGATGGTGCCGGCGGTGAGCACGAGCGCCGTGACCAGCGCCGCGGGACCGCCCACCCACGCGGAGACGAGCATCCCGACAGTCCCGACCCAGAGGGGCAGCAGCGGTACGCGGAGCTTCCTCACCGCCATCGCGCGGGTCAGCTCCACGTCCGCGATGAGGCAGGCGAGGATCACGAGGATGACGAACGCCTCGAGGGAGAAGACGAGCGTGAGGGCGACGGCGCCGATGAGGCCGAGGCCGACGGCGGTGGCCGCCCCGAGGTTGCGCCCCGCGCGGGAGGCCGACGGCGTGGCCGGCTTGGGGGGCGGCGGCTCGACGAGGCGGGAGCGTGCGAGTTCGCGTGCGGCCCTGATGCGGCTGAGGGCGGATTCGTCGGCCTGGTCCACCACGCTCAGACCTCGAGGAGTTCTTTCTCCTTGCCCGCGAGCAGGTCGTCGACAGCCTCGACGTAGCGGCGCGTCAGCGCGTCGAGTTCCTTCTCGGCCCGCATGACGTTGTCCTCGCCCGTCTCGCCGTCCCGCTTGAGCTTCTCGAGGACGTCCTTCGTGCGGTGGCGGACCGCGCGGATGGCGACGCGGGCCTCCTCGGCCTTGTGGCGCGCCATCTTGACGTAGTCACGCCGCCGCTCCTCGGTCAGGAGGGGGAGGACGATGCGGATGTGGGTGCCGTCATCGGTCGGGTTCACGCCGAGGTCGGAATCGCGGATAGCCCGGATGATCGCGTGGGTCGAGGACCTGTCGAAGGGGTTGATCAGCACGGTGCGTGCCTCGGGGATGTTGAAGGACGCCAGTTGCTGCAGCGGGGTGGGCGAACCGTAGTAGTCCACCCTGATCTTGCTGAACATCGCCGCGTTGGCACGACCCGTGCGGATGTTGGAGAACTCCTCGCGGGCGAAGGCCACCGCCTTCTCCATCTTCTCCTCGGCGTCGAACAGGGCCTCGTCGATCACGTGTCACTCCTTGCGGTTGTGGTCCATCAAGAGGGGGAGACCAGTGTGCCTATCTTCTCACCCCGCAGGGCGCGGGTGACGTTGCCGGGCTCGTTCATGCCGAACACCCGCATGATGAGGCCATTGTCCATGCAGAGCGAGAACGCCGCCGCGTCCACGACCTTGAGGCCCTGCGCGAGCGCCTCGCGATAGGTGATCCGGTCGAGCTTCCGGGCGGAGGGATCGGTGCGGGGATCGGCGGTGTACACGCCGTCGACCCCGTTCTTGCCGACGAGCACCTCGGAGCAGTGGGTCTCGAGCGCCCGCTGGGCCGCCACCGTGTCGGTGGAGAAGAACGGCATGCCCGCGCCCGCCCCGAAGACCACCACGCGGCCCTTCTCCAGGTGACGGATGGCCCGGAGCGGGATGTACGGCTCCGCCACCTGGCCCATTGCGATCGCGGTCTGGACGCGGGTGCGCACCCCGGCCTGCTCCAGGAAGTCCTGCAGGGCGAGGGCGTTCATCACCGTGCCGAGCATGCCCATGTAGTCGGCCCGCGAGCGGTCGAGGCCACGTTGCGAGAGCTCCGCGCCCCGGAAGAAGTTCCCGCCTCCCACCACGATCGCGATCTGGACGCCCTCGCTGTTCGCGATGGCGATCTCGCGGGCCACCGCGGAGACGACGTCCGGGTCGAGGCCGATCCGCCCTCCGCCGAACACCTCCCCGGACAGCTTGAGGAGGACGCGACGCAGGGACTCGCTCATGGGGGGCCTTTCCTGGATGGGGCGTGGCCCCGGCCACAGGGACCGGGGCCACGAGGGGACGTCAGGCGCCGACTCGGAAGCGGACGAACCCGGTGACCGTGGCGCCGGACGCGGCCACCACCTGGCCCACCGACATCTTCGGATCCCGAGCATAGGCCTGGTCGAGCAGGACGTTGTCCTTGAAGAAGCCGTTCATGCGGCCCTCGACGATCTTCGGCAGCGCCTTCTCCGCCTTGCCCTCGTTGCGGGCGGTCTCCTCGGCGATGCGGCGCTCCGACTCGAGCGTCTCGGCCGGCACGTCCTCGCGGCTCAGGTAGAGCGGGGAGTACGCGGCGATGTGCATCGCGACGTCATGGGCGACCGCCGCGCCAGCGACGTCGGTGGCGACGAGCACGCCGACCTGCGGGGGCAGGTCACGGCTGGTGCGGTGGAGGTAGACCTCCACGTGTTCCCCGGCGACCCGGCCGATGCGACGCACCTGGAGCTTCTCGCCGATCGCGGCCGCGTCGTCGGCGAGGGTGAAGCCCGCCGCCTCGAGGTCCTCCGGGGAGGTGGCCCCGGAACTGGCGGCGATCGCGACGGCCTTCTCGCCGAGTGCCACGAACTTCGCGTTCTTGGCGACGAAGTCGGTCTCGCAGTTGATCTCCACGAGGGTCCCGACCTGCTGGCCGTCCACCTCGCGGACGTCGGCCGCGACGAGCCCCTCGGACGCGGCGCGCCCCTCGCGCTTCGCGATGCCCTTCAGGCCCTTGACGCGAATGATCTCGAGGGCCTTCTCGGCGTTGCCGTCGGCCTCGTCGAGGGCCTTCTTCACGTCGAGCATGCCGGCGCCGGTCTTCTCGCGCAGTGCCTTGATGTCAGCGGCGGTGTAGTTCGCCATGTCTTCCTTCTCTCCTCAGGCCTTCTCGGCGGTGGTCTCGGGGGTGGCGGGCTCCTGGGCGGGCGCCTCGGCGGGCGCAGCGGCCTCCGCAGCCGGCTCGGCCACCTCGTCGGTCGCGCCCAGCAGTTCGCGCTCCCACTCGGCGAGCGGCTCGGCGGCCTCCGCGGCGCCCGCGCGGCCGCTGTGGCGGGCAACGAGGCCCTCGGCGGCGGCGTCGGCGACGACGCGCGTGAGCAGCGCGACCGCGCGGATGGCGTCGTCGTTGCCCGGGATGCCGTAATCGACCTCGTCCGGGTCGCAGTTGGTGTCCAGGATGCCGACGATCGGGATGTTCAGCTTGCGGGCCTCGGCGATCGCGAGGTGTTCCTTCTTGGTGTCGACCACCCAGATCGCGGACGGCAGCTTGGCCATCTCGCGGATGCCGCCGAGGGTGCGCTCGAGCTTGTCGCGCTCGCGGCTCAGCATGAGCAGTTCCTTCTTGGTGCGGCCTGACGAGGCGACGTCCTCGAAGTCGATCTGCTCGAGTTCCTTGAGGCGCTGCAGGCGCTTGTTGACCGTGGAGAAGTTGGTGAGCATGCCGCCCAGCCAGCGGTGGTTCACGTAAGGCATCCCAACGCGCTGGGCCTGCTCGGCGACGGCTTCCTGCGCCTGCTTCTTCGTGCCGATGAAGAGGATGGACCCGCCGTGGGCCACCGTCTCCTTCACGAACTCGTAGGCGCGGTCGATCTCGGAGAGGGACCGCTTGAGGTCGATGATGTAGATGCCATTGCGCTCAGTGAGGATGTAGCGCTTCATCTTCGGGTTCCACCGGCGTGTCTGGTGCCCGAAGTGCACGCCGCTCTCGAGGAGCTGGCGCACGGTGACGACGGCCATGGCGCGTCCTTTCCGTGCGGCGGAGCCGCACGCGTTGTGGGCCTGCTGGCCCGGGTTTCACGGTTGCCGCGGCCGGGGGGCCGCCAGTCCTGGTGCCTGCGACACGGGACGCACCACTCCCCTGGCGGGGGGTGGGGACCGTTGCCCCGCATCCGGCCCAGGGCCGAGTGCAGGCACGCGTAGTCAACCTGTTCGGTTGCGAGGACCATGCTAACGGATCGGACGGGTGGGGGCGGCCGTCCACAGGGTGACCCAGCGCCTCACCACACACAGCGCAGGACGCTCCCGGCCCGCGGCCTCGCCACGACGCGCCACGCTGGCCCCATGCCTGTCGTGCCCCTGTTCGCCGCGATTGCCCTTGTCCTGGCCCCTGTCCCCGACGGCGGGTACTCGGACCCGCCACCCCGCGCCGTCGCCATGGCCAGCCGCTGGGCGGACCAGCCGCGCAGTCCACTGCCTGTGGCCTACGACTGGCCCACTGGCGGACCAGTTGAGGTCCTCACACCGTTCGCTCCCCCGCCGGTGGCGTGGGCGGCCGGCCACCGGGGGGTGGACCTGGCCGCCGCGCCAGGGGACCCGATCCGTTCGGCGGGGGACGGCGTCGTCGCCTTCGCCGGTCGCGTGGCCGACCGCTCCGTGGTGTCCGTCGACCACGCCGACGGCATCCGGACCACCTACGAACCGCTCGTTCCCGCGGTGCGGACTGGGCAGCGCGTCGCACGGGGCGAGGTGCTCGGCGCCCTCGTCGAAGGGCACTGCCCGTCGGGGTGCGTCCATGTGGGGGCGCGCCGTGGGGAGGACCGGTACCTCGATCCCCTCTCGCTGTTCGCCGAGCCGGTGATACGGCTGTACCGCTGACGCCGGACGCCGGGGGACCCTCGGTCGGCGGTGGGATAGCCTGCGCGCGACAGGGACCGTCCAGGGCCCGCACGCGAAGGAGCGTCCATGCCGCGCCGCGACGACATCGAGAAGGTGCTCATCATCGGCTCCGGCCCGATCATCATCGGTCAGGCCTGCGAGTTCGACTACTCCGGGACGCAGGCCTGCAAGGCGCTGCGGGGCCTGGGCTACCGGGTCGTGCTGGTCAACTCCAACCCGGCGACCATCATGACCGACCCCGTCATGGCCGACGAGACGTACATCGAGCCGCTCGACGTCGGGACACTGACCGAGATCATCGCCGAGTCACGCCCGGACGCCCTGCTGCCGAACCTGGGCGGACAGACGGGCCTCAACCTCTCCGCGGAGCTGGAGCGCCGCGGCATCCTCGCGGACTACGGGGTGCGGATCATCGGCGTCGGTCCCGAGGCGATCCGGCGGGGCGAGGACCGTCTCGCGTTCAAGCAGACCATGGCGGACCTCGGCATCGAGATGCCGCGGTCGACGACGGTCGAGAGCGTGGCGGAAGCGGAGCGTGTCGCCGCCGCCCTCGGCTATCCGGTGGTGCTCCGGCCCGCCTACACCATGGGGGGGACGGGAGGCGGGATCGTCTACAACGTCGAGGAACTCCGGACGGTGACGGCACGCGGCCTGCAGGCCTCGATGGTCGGCCAGGTGCTGGTGGAGGAGTCGGTGCTCGGGTGGGAGGAACTGGAGCTCGAGGTGGTGCGGGACGCCGCCGGCCGCATGATCACCGTGTGCTTCATCGAGAACGTGGACGCGATGGGGGTGCACACCGGGGACTCGTTCTGCACCGCGCCGATGCTCACGATCTCGTCCTCCCTGCAGGAACGGCTGCAGCGGTACGCGTACTCGATCGTCGAGGCGATCGGGGTGGTCGGGGGCACCAACGTGCAGTTCGCCCACGACCCGGTCAGCGACCGGGTGGTCATCATCGAGATCAACCCGCGGACGAGCCGGTCGAGCGCACTCGCCTCCAAGGCGACCGGCTTCCCCATTGCCCTCGTCTCGAGCCGCCTCGCGGCAGGGCTCACCCTGGACGAGATCCCCTACTGGCGCAGCGGCACACTCGATCGCTACACGCCGTCCGGCGATTACGTCGTCGTGAAGTTCGCGCGCTGGGCGTTCGAGAAGTTCCCGGGCGCCGAGGATCGCCTCGGGACCCAGATGCTGGCAGTGGGCGAGGTGATGTCGATCGGGGCGACCTACAAGGAGGCGCTGCAGAAGGCCATCCGGTCCCTGGAGAACGGCCGGATGGGACTCGGGTTCGCGAAGGACTACCATCGCCGGCCCCTCGAGGATCTGCTCGCGTTGCTGGCCGAGCCCTCCAGCGAGCGCCAGTGGATCATGTACGAGGCACTGAGGAAGGGCGCCGGCATCGACGAGCTGGCGCGTCGCACCCACATCACGCCCTGGTTCATCACCCAGTTGGCGGAACTCGTCGCCCTCGAGGACGAGCTCCTCACCTTCGCGGGAGCCGCGGGAGTCGCCGGCCCGGGGGTGCTGGCCGGCGCGGACGGCGCGCCGGGCGAGCTCCCCGACGACCTCGTGGTGCGGGCGAAGCGGGACGGGTTCGCCGACGCCTATCTCGCGCGGCTGCTCGGCACCACCGAGTCCGCGATCCGGGAACGACGCCGCGGCCTCGGGCTCCGGCACGGGTACCTGCCTGTCCCGGTGTCCGGTGTGGAGGACGCCGCCTACTACTACTCGACGTACGCCGCGCCTGATCGCGTGCCCGTCTCCGGGCGTCCCAAGATCATGGTGCTGGGCGGCGGTCCCAACCGGATCGGCCAGGGCATCGAGTTCGACTACTGCTGCGTGCACGCCGCTTTCGCCCTACGCGACCTCGGCTACGAGACGATCATGGTGAACTGCAATCCCGAGACCGTCTCCACCGACTACGACACCTCCGACAAGCTCTACTTCGAGCCGCTGACCGTCGAGGATGTACTCGCCATCCACGACAAGGAGAGGCCGGAGGGCGTGATCTGCCAGTTCGGTGGCCAGACCCCCCTGAACATCGCGCGCCAGCTCGAGGAGGCGGGCGTGCGGATCGTGGGCACGAGCCCTGAGACGATCGACCTGGCGGAGGACCGTGACCGCTTCCGGACGATGATGGAACGCCTGGGCATCCCGATGCCAGCCTCGCGGATGGCGTCCTCGCTGGCTGAGGCACTCGAGGCGGCCGATGCCATCGGCTACCCGCTCATGGTGCGCCCGAGCTACGTGCTCGGCGGGCGCGGCATGGAGATCGTGCACGACGAGGAGATGCTCCGCGCCCACGTCGCGGCCGCCGCTGACCTGCTTCCCGCCCAGCCGCTCCTCATCGATCGCTTCCTCGAGAACGCCGTCGAATGCGAGGCCGACGCGGTCTGCGATGGCACCGAGGCGTTCATCCCGACGGTGATGCAACACATCGAGTACGCCGGCATCCACTCCGGCGACTCGGCCTGCGTGATCCCGCCCGTGGTGATCCCGCCGGACCTGCTCGCCACGATCGAGGAGTACACGCGACGGATCGCGCTGGAACTCGGCGTCGTGGGCCTGATGAACATCCAGTACGCCATCGCGGACGATGTCGTGTACGTCCTCGAGGCCAACCCGCGGGCCTCCCGGACCGTCCCGCTCGTGTCGAAGGTCTGCGACATCCAGATGGCCCAGCTCGCCACCCGGGTCATGATGGGCGCGCGCATCGCCGACCTCGGACTGGAGCACCGCGGGATTCCCCACTTCGGAGTGAAGGAGTCCGTCTTCCCGTTCCCGATGTTCCCGGAGGTCGACCCGCTCCTGGGTCCGGAGATGCGGTCGACGGGCGAGGTCCTCGGGCTGGCGGACACCTACGGGCTGGCCTACCACAAGGCGGCCGCCGCGGCGGGGAACGCCCTCCCCGACCAGGGCACGGTCCTTATCACGGTCGCCGAGCGGGACCGCGACCGCGTGCTGCCCGCTGCCCGCGTCTTCGCCGAACTCGGGTTCCGCATCAGGTCGACCTCGGGCACCGCCGCGTTCCTGGCCGGGCACGGCATCGCTGCCGATCCCGTCCTGAAGCTGCACGAGGGAAGGCCGAACCTCGTCGACGCGATCACGAACGGCGAGATCGACCTCGTGGTGAACACGCCCGCGGGGAAGAGCAGCGAGTTCGACGACTCCTACATCCGCAAGTCAGCGATCAGGCACCGGGTCCCCTACATCACCACCACGTCGGCCGCCCTCGCGGCGGCGCAGGGCATCGCCGCGCGCCGGTCCACGACCCACACCGTGCGGGCGCTGCAGCGCTACCACTCGGCCATCCGCGAGACCTGAACCGCCCCGGCACGGCGTCGGGTCAGGCGCGCGGATGCGCCTGGACGTAGGCCGCGCGCAGTCGCTCGGGGCTGACGTGGGTGTAACGCTGCGTGGTGGCCAGCGAGGCGTGCCCGAGGATCTCCTGCACGGTCCGCAGGTCCGCACCCCCCTCGAGGAGGTGGGTCGCCGCGGAGTGGCGCAGGCCATGGGGGGCGACGTCGCGAACCCCCGCCTGTGCGGTGTACCGGTGCAGTGCGCCACGGAGCGTGCGCGGGTCGACTCGGCGTCCGCGTGAGGAGAGGAAGAGGGCCGCGACGCCGGGAGGGACGGCAAGCCCGGACCGCACCGCGAGCCAGGCATCCAGGGCAGCGGCCGCAGGGACACCGAAGGGGACGACGCGCTCCTTGTCGCCCTTGCCGAGCACCCGGACGGTGCGACGCTCCCGGTCCACGTCACGGACATCCAGGGCGGTGAGTTCGCTGATGCGAAGGCCGGCAGCGTAGAGCAGTTCGAACGCGGCCCAGTCCCGGACCGCCACCGCCTCGCCGGTGGTCGCACGGTCCCGCAGGTGGTCGAGGAGCGCGCCGGCGGCGTCGGCCCCGAGCACCACGGGCACGTGGGGAGCCGGCCGCGGCGCGCCGAGACGCTGGGCGACGTCGTCGGCCAGCAGCCCGGTTCGGCTCGCCCAGCCACTGAAGGTTCGTGCCGCGGCGGCGTGCCGGGCGAGCGTGGCCCGGGACTGCCCCGCGTCGGCGCCGTCCGCCAGCCAGCCCCTGAGGGCGGAGAGGGTGAAGTCGGCCGGGTCCCACTCGGCGGTGTCCCCGAACGTGAAGTCCAGGAGCGATTCCAGGTCAGCGCGGTAGGCACGGACGGTGTGCGCGCTGAGCCCGCGCTCGAGACGGAGGTGCCGCTCGAAGCGTGCGAGCAGTGCGGCGCGGTCCATGCGCTCAGGATGCCACGCGGGCCCACCCGTCCCCCCGGCGCCGCACCCGTCCCGCGAGTTCCAGCAGTCCGAGCGCCGAGCGCGCGTCCGCCTCCGAGACGCCAGCCGCGCGTGCGACGGACGGGACATGCGCCGCGGCGCGGAGCGGCAGAGCGTCGAGGACACGCGCCTGGACCGGGTCGAGGTCGTCGAGCAGTCCCGGCGGGCCACCGGGCAGCGGCGCCGCGAACTCACCTGCCGGAGCGGCCAGTTCACGGGCCTCGGCGGAGGTGGTGACACACACCGCCTGACCCTCCCGGATCATCCAGTGGCATCCCGAGGAGGCGGCGGACGTCACGGGTCCCGGCACCGCGCCCACGGGCCGCAACAGGTCCGAGGCGTGGTTCGCGGTCGAGAGGGCCCCCGACCGCCGGGCCGCCTCGACCACGAGGGTGCCACTGGTGAGGGCGGCGATGAGCCGGTTGCGGGCGAGGAACCGGTGCCGTCCCGGGACGGACCCGGGCGGGACCTCGGCGACCAACGCGCCGGTCTGGGCCACCTGCAGGAGGAGTGCCTCGTTCCCCGCGGGATAGAGACGGTCGACGCCCCCGGCCAGCAGCGCGATGGTGGGGGCGCCGCGCGCCGCGAGGGCACCCCGGTGGGCGGCGGCGTCGATGCCGTACGCCCCACCGGAGACCACGGTCAGGCCCTCCTCGGCGAGGGCGAACGCGAACTCGGCCGCGATCGTCTCCCCGTAGCGCGTGGACGCGCGCGAGCCGACGATGGCGAGTGAACGCCCCCGAGGAAGATCGAGCGGGCAGGGAGCCGCCGCGCGCACCCACAGGGCGAACGGCGCGCGCACCGACAGGTCGTCAAGCGCGGTGGGCCACCCTTCCCCCTCCGGGGTGACCAGGTGCCCGCCGAGGCGCTGCAGCACCTCGAGTTCCCGCCGGATGTCCAGACCGTCCAGTCGGGGGGCGAGTCGTTCGACCAGCTGTCGTAGCGGCGGGGCGAGGCCGCTGGCTCGGGCCGCACTGGAGCACAGCCAGTCGAGGGCACCAGAGGGACCCAGTTCGCGCACCACCGCTCCGGCATGCTCGTCGCCCGGCTCGGCGATACGGCTCCACGCGGCGCGCGCGCGCACCGGGTCACCCACGTCAAACGGCAGCATCTCCACCTCCGGTCCGAAGGGTGAGGGCCTGCCCCACCAGGTCGAGGGTCGGCTTGTCCCTCTCCGTCAGGTCGGCCAGGCTCCAGGCGAGCCGGAGAACCCGATCCAGCCCTCGCATGGTGAGGAGGCCGCGCTCGACGCTGCGCTCGAGGCGCCGGCGCACATCCGCGTCCAGCGGGGCGTCGGGTCCGCGCAACCATCGACCAGGGGCCGACGAGTTGAGCGACCACGGCATGCCGCTGAAGCGTGCGGCCTGCCGCGCCCGGGCGCGGAGGACGCGGTCGGCGACCACCGCCGATGGCTCGCCGCGCCCGCCGAGGACGGCCCGGGCCCGCGTGATCCGCGCGACCTGGATCCGCATGTCCACGCGGTCGAGGAGCGGCCCGCCCAACCGTTGGCTGTACCTGCGTCTCACCGCGGCCGGGCACTCGCAGGCGCTCCCACCCCCGCAGGGGCACGGGTTCGCGGCGAGCACGAGCTGGAAGCGCGCTGGGTAGGCCGCGACCGCCCGAGCCCGATGGAGGACGATCCGCCCACTCTCGATCGGCTGGCGGAGGGTCTGGAGGACCGACGACGGGAACTCCGGCGCCTCGTCGAGGAACAGGACACCGCAATGGGACCGGGAGACGGCACCCGGTCTGGGGATGCCGCTCCCCCCACCGATGATGGACACGGGTGAGGCCGTGTGGTGGGGGGATTCGAACGGGGGCCGGCGGATGAGTCCCCCCGCGGGACGGAACGTGCCCGCGATCGAGTGGATGGACGTGACCTCCACCGCGTCCTCGTCGCCCAGGTCGGGCAGGATCGAGGGCAGCCTGCTCGCCAGCATGGTCTTTCCAGCGCCCGGAGGACCGGTGAGGAAGAGGTGGTGCCCCCCAGCCGCGGCGACCTCCAGCGCGAACCGCGCCTCCGTCTGCCCGACGACGTCCGCCATGTCAGGCGGCTCGGGTTCCTCCCCGCCGGGGGCCACCGGGACGGTCTGCTCCCCGTCGTGACGGACGTCGAGGCTGATGCCGTACAACGCGAGCACATCCCCCAGATGGTCGACCGCCCGTACCTCCGCTCCGGGCACGAGGACCGCCTCGGCCTCGTTCCCGCGGCTCACGACGACGCGGTGGTGCCCGGCCGCGACCGCACAGGCGACCATCGGAAGGACACCCCGCACCGGATGCACCCGACCGTCCAGTCCCAGTTCGCCGAGGTGCACGGTCCGGCGCGCAACGTCCCGTCCGGGCATCGCCCCGGCGGCGGCGACCGCCACGGCGATCGCGAGGTCGAACGCCGTCCCGTGCTTCGGAAGCGACGCCGGCGACAGGTTCACGGTGATCCGCCGGTCGGGCAGCCTGTGGCCCGCCGACTGGAAGGCCGCGCGGACCCGCTCCCGCGCCTCCCCCAGCGCCGCGTCGGGCAGCCCGACGATCCGGAACGCCGGCAGGCCGGGAGCGAGCTGGGCCTCCACCTCGACCATCGTTCCCTCGAGCCCGAGGAGGCCCACTCCCAGGGCACGCCCGAGGCTCACCAGCCCACTCCGATGAGGTGCTCGATGGTGGGGGTCCCGCGGAGGGGCAGCATGATGCTGACCACGTCGATCCGGATCCTCCCCCGGTGGGGGTGCTCCCCCAGCCATGCGGCTCCGAGGCGGCGGAGCCGTGCGAGCTTCGCCGCCGTGACGGCTTCGGCGCCGCTGCCGCAGGCGTCTGTGCGCCGGGTCTTGACCTCCACCACCGCCAGGTCGCCCGCCGGGTCGCGCGCGATGATGTCGATCTCACCGTGCCGGCAGGACCAGTTCTGGGCGAGGACCTCGTAGCCCTTCTCGGTGAGGAATCCGCGGGCGAGCCGCTCCCCGTAGGCCCCAACCGCCTTGTTGTGTCGCGTCATGTGCACCTCCGCGGCCAGCCTGCCGGTCGGCGGGGACTACGCGGGGAAGGTGGGATGCCGTCTGGGGACGACGGCGCGCGAGGACGGGGTTGTGGACTGTCAGATCCCCATCTCGGGGCGCTGCAGCTCCTCGATGTTGACGTCCTTGAAGGTCACCACGGACACGGACTTGACGAACCGGGCCGAGCGGTAGACGTCCCAGACCCACGCGTCCGTCAGCTTGAGTTCGAAGAAGACCTCACCGCCCGCGCTGCGAGGCTTGAGGTCCACCTGGTTGGCGAGGTAGAACCGGCGCTCCGTCTCGACGACGTAGTTGAACAGGTTGGCGACGTCGCGGTACTCCCGGTAGAGCTCCAGCTCCAGGTTGGTCTCGTAGTTCTCGAGGTCCTCGGCACTCACTGGACCATCATGCCACCTGGCGCGTCCACTCCCGGTGGCAGGCGCCACGAGCGCCGGTGTTGCTCGCAGGCCCCGAGGCGGGTGATCGCGTCGAGGTGGGCGGCGACCGCGTAGCCCTTGTTCTGCACCCACCCGTACCCCGGGTCCGGGAGGGCGCACATCAAGCCGTCCCGCTCCACCTTCGCCACCACGCTCGCGGCGGCGACCACCGCGCAGGAGGCGTCGGCCTTCACCGCGAGGACCACCTCCTCGAAGGTGAGGGAGTCTCGCACGACGGGGTCATCCAGCAGGTCCGCGGCGAGCCAGTTGTGGTTGCCGTCCAGGATGGCGGCGGTGGGCACGATGCCCTGCTGGTGGAGTTGCCGCACCGCGCGCGCGGCTGCGAGGCGGAGCGCGGACATGATCCCGGCCGAGTCGATCTCGGCGGGGCTCGCGTGGCCGACAGTCGTCGCCACGGCCCATGCCCGGATGGGCGCACAGAGCTGTTCCCGGGCCTCGGGCGTGAGCAGCTTCGAGTCACGCAGGCCGGGTGGAAACGTCCGTCGGGTCGTGCGGCCCACCACGGCCGCACCGACGCTCACGGGACCGGCGACCGCGCCCCGCCCCACCTCGTCGATGCCCACCACCCAGTGGTGCCGGGTCAGGAGTCCCCGCTCGACAGCACGCGTGGGGATCATGGCCCGGGGACGGCGACGAAGGCGTCCTGCCCACCCCCGAGGGTGCCCAGCCGGTCCAGCGGCCACATGATGACGACGGCGCGCCCCACGACGTCGTCGATCGGGACGTACCCGCCGCCGGGGTCCCCCATGTGGGCGCGGGAGTCCGCCGAGTTGGAGCGGTTGTCGCCCATGACCCACAGCGCCCCGGCCGGGACCACGACGTCGAACTCGAACTGCGACGGCACGACGCCCGGCTTGAGGTAGGGCTCGTCGACCTCCGCGCCGTTCACGGTCAGCCGGCCGTCCACCGAGCAGCAGCTCACCCGGTCCCCGGGCAACCCGACGACCCTCTTGATCAGGTGCTCCCCCGCATCGTGGGGGATGATCCCCACGAAGGTCAGCACGTCGATCACGACCCGTTTCGCGACGTTCGGCTCGGGAGGCTGGTCCGCGAGCCAGCCGCCGGGATCGGTGAACACCACCACGTCACCCCGCTGGAGGTCGGCGACACCTGGCACGAGCTTGTTGACCAGGATCCGGTCGTTGATCGCGAGGGTGTCCTCCATCGAGGAGGACGGGATGTAGAACGCCTGGATCAGGAAGGTCTTGACGACCAGCGAGATCGCGAGCGCGATCACGATGACGGCGGCTGTCTCCTTGAGCCAGGCGATTCCGCTGGCGGCGCGGGAATCGTGGCGCGGCGGGGCCGGGTCGGAGAGCCGCGGCCGTTGCGACGGGGCGATGCTCTCCGGCATCTCGTCGTTCATGACACCTCACCACCCGCCGCTCGCGGCCGGCGTCACTTCGCGGTGGTCTCCCGCTTCTCCTTGATCTTGGCTGCCTTGCCGCGCAGCCCGCGCAGGTAGTACAGCTTCGCGCGCCGGACGTCTCCCCGGGTCACGATCTCGATGTGGTCGATCGACGGGGAGTGCACCGGGAAGGTCCGCTCCACGCCGACGCCGAACGAGATCTTGCGGACCGTGAACGTCTCACGGACACCCGATCCGGAGCGGGCGATGACGACACCCTGGAACACCTGGATGCGGGACCTGCTGCCCTCGACGACCTTCACGTGGACCTTGACGGTGTCGCCGGCGCGGAAGGGCGGGATGTCGTCCCGCAGGGACTTGGCGTCGACCTGGTCCAGGTTCTGCATGATGAGGTTCTCTTTCCGCCCGTGCCGGGGGACACGCGCGATTGGGGGCGTGCTTCCGCCCGTGATCATGGATCGCGTCACATGGTCAGGGGCTGTCCCCACCGGCAGACCGGCCCCGTGGAGTGGGAGTGACGCGTGCCGGTCCAGTGTGCCACAGGTCAGGACGGCGGAGCCACCAGCGCCCGGAGGAACACGGCGTCATCTTCGACACGTCCCCCGACCTGGAATCGCCGGCCCCCGACGAGGGTGAAGCCGGCACGTTCGTAGAAGGCGCGCGCCCGCCGGTTCCGGGCATTGGTCCCCAGCCACACCCCGGCGAGTGGGACGCCCAGGACGGTGCGCCGGGCGAGCGCGTCGAGGGTCGCGTCCAGGAGCGCCTGGGACACCCCGCTGCCGTGGGCGCTCGCGCGGACGTAGATCTTGGAGAGTTCCGCCACCGGGCGGATGGGGACGACGGCGGCGACGTCCTCGGCGTAGGGGGGCTCGTCCACCGTGCGGGGCAGCACTGAGAGGGTGTAACCAGCCAGGTCACCCGCCAGGTCGGCGACGAGGATGAGGTAGCGGTCGCCGTCGCCCAGGTAGTCGGAGAAGCGCCCCGGCGAGAGGTTGGCCCGGATGAAGGCCTCGATGTCCTCTGCCGGCATGCGCTCCGGGCAGGCCATGGGAAACGTCTCCGCCGCGAGCCGCGAGAGCGCCGCGGCCTCCTCGGCGCGGCCCTCGCGCAGGACGAGCCGGCGGGGGCCGGCCGGGGTGCGCGCCCACCCCAGACGCGCGAGGACCTCACGGTCCTCCCACGTGAGCTGGTCGCCGCGAAGGCGCGTGAACATGTCGGGACGGCGGTGGGCGGTGCGTTCGAGGGCCCGGTCCCGCCGCCACCGCGCGATACGGGCGTGGTGACCCGAGAGCAGCACGTCGGGGACGGTGAGGCCCTGCCAGGAGACGGGCCGGGTGTACACGGGGTACTCCAGCAGGCCCGCCGCGCCGTGGGACTCCTCGGCAAGGGACTCGGGATTCCCCAGGACGCCCTCCTGCAGCCGCCCGACGGCCTCCACGAGCACGAGGGCAGCGGCCTCGCCGCCGTTCAGGACGTAGTCGCCGATCGAGTACTCGACGACCTCGATGTGGCGTGCGAAGTGCTCCGCCACCCGGGCGTCGATGCCCTCGTAGCGGCCGCAGGCGATGACGAGGTGGTCCGCCGCGGCGAGATCCTCGACGAGGCGCTGGGTCAGGGGCGTCCCGGCGGGCGTCGGGATGGCGAGCACCCTCCTCCCGGGCCGCGCACCCGCCGCGGTGCTCTCGTGCCCGCCGAGGACGTCCTCGAGGGCACGGCCCCAGACATCGGGCTTCATCACCATGCCGGCGCCACCGCCGAGCGGCGTGTCGTCGACGGTCCGGTGCCGGTCGGTCGTCCAGTCGCGCAGGTCATGGACGGAGAGCTGGAGCGTCCCGTCCGCGATGGCGCGACCGAGGAGCGAGAGCCGCAGCGGCTCGAAGTACTCCGGGAAGATCGAGACGACGTCGATCCGCATCAGTCCTCGCCGCCCTCGAACAACCCGGCGGGCGGGTCGATCGTGACGCCGTCGGTCGCGACCCGGGGAACGAGCGCGCCCACGAACGGGACCCGGACCTCGCGGCCCTCGGGTGTCCGTACGACCAGCAGGTCCTGGGCGGAACCGTGCTCGACCGCGACGACGTCGCCGAGTGGCCCTCCGGCCGGTGTCCGGGCCGGCAGCCCCACGATCTCGTGGTCATACCACTCGTCCGCGCCGGATTCCCACTCGTCGGTCTCGATGCTGAGGATGGCCCCGCGCAGTTCCTCCGCGGCTGACCGGTCGTGGACCTCGGCGAACCGCACCTGCCAGGAGGCGCCGGCGTGGCGTGCCTCCGCCACGGTGAGGGCCGAGTGGGAGGGGTGGTCGCAGACGAGGACCACTCCGGGGCGGAAGCGAGAGGTGGGGTCATCGGTGCGCACGAGCAGCCGGACGTGACCGCGCAGGCCCTGGGCACCCCCGATGACTGCGACGGTGAGGAGCATGGTCCCATTATCGCCGGTCCGGGGCACCAGCTCGCCCAGGGGTCCGGACCTCGTGTCCGGACGTGGAAGGACCCGGCCCTCGGGAGGGCCGGGTCCGGATGTTCAGTGCGCGTCGGTCTCGACGACGTCCACCCGCACCGGTCCCTTGGCGAGAGCGGTGATGACGGTTCGCAGGGCGCGAGCCGTGCGGCCCGAACGGCCGATCACCCGGCCGAGGTCGTCGGGGTGGACCCGCACCTCGAGCAGCTCGCCGCGCCTCATCGGCCGGCTCGCCACGCGGACGTCCTCAGGGTGGTCGACGATGCCGCGCACCAGGTGCTCGAGCGCGTCGGCCAGCATCAGTCGTCCTCGCCGGCGGCCTCGGGCTCGGCGGCCTTCTCGGCACGTGCCTCCGACGCCTTCGCCTTGAGCAGCTCGGCCTTGTCCTCGGCCGCCTTCACGGCCGTCGCGGAGTCGGCCCTCGCCGTCTTGGTGCGCAGGGAGCCCTCAGAGCCCTTGAGGCCCTTGAAGCGCTGCCAGTCGCCGGTGACCTTGAGGAGCGCGAGCACCTGCTCGGTGGGCTGGGCACCCACGCCGAGCCAGTACTGGGCCCGCTCCGAGTCGATGTCGATGAGGGACGGCTCCTCTGTCGGGTGGTACTTGCCGATCTCCTCGATCGCCCGGCCGTCGCGCTTGGTGCGCGAGTCCATGACGACGACACGGTAGTAGGGCGCACGGATCTTTCCCATGCGCTTGAGTCGAATCTTGACTGCCACTTCGGTGGTCTCTCCTGATCGTGAGCTCGTGAGCCGCGCGCCAGCCCGGTGGGAGGCGGGTGGGACGTTGCTCGGGACACAGCCTCGGCGGGTGAGAGGGCCCCGCCGGCCGGGTACATTGGGTGATTCTGCCAGAAAGCGGGGCCGGGAGCGAACAGCGGGGACACCTCCCACGGTGTGGTTCGCGCCTCACGGGACGGGCATGGCCCGCATCACCACCCAGTGGGCCAGCACGAGTACGACGACGCCGAGCGGGAGGGAGCCCGGCCAGGCGGCGAGGGCGGCGAGGGCCGCCCCGACCGGGGCGAGCCACGCCGCCAGCAGCGGGACGCCCCACAGGACGATGGCGAGCAGCCCCACCCCGACCCACCAGGGCCAGCGGAGGAAGACCGCAGCGATCAGCCCGCCGGCCAGGAGGGCGACGAGCGCCCCCCCGAGACCGGTGAGGAGCGCGGGGACGCCGTCGGCGAAGGTGTCGCCGTCCTCCAGCCCGAAGGTGGAGCCGATCCAGCCCCCGGCGAAGGCCACCTCGAGGGCGAGGACGGCGGCGGCGACGGCCGAGGCGGCCAGGGCGATCAGGAGCACGTTGGCGAGGTGGGCGAGGGTGAGAGCGGTGCGCGTCGCCCCGGTGGCGATCAGGGCCCGCGTGAAGCTGCCGACCTGCGCGATCGATACCACGAAGGCCGCGATCGCCACGGCGCCGAGGGGGATGCCGAAGATCGTCGTCGAGAAGGCGGCCAGGGCGGCGGCGATGAGACTCGAGATCACCAGGGTGACGAGGAGGACCTTGACGCTGTTCCGGGCGAACCACGGGAACAGGGTCCGTGCCTGCGCGGTGGTGGTCATGATGCACTCCTCTCGGAGGACAGGGCGATGAGGACGTCGGTGAGCGAGGCGAGGCGATCCGGGCGCGAGTGGTGGCGGCGGACGTCGTCGGCGGCCCCGGCGGCGACCACGCGGCCCCGGTCGAGGACGATGACGTCCTCCATCAGGTCCTCCACCTCGTCGAGGAGGTGCGAGGACAGGATGATCGTGCGCGGGTGGGCGACGTAGTCCGCCATCAGCTCGTCGTAGAACATGCGACGGGCGACCGCGTCCATCCCGAGGTAGACCTCGTCGAAGATGGTGAGGTCGCTGCGGGAGGCCAGGCCCAGGATCGCGCTGAGCGCGGAGCGCTTGCCCGTGGACAGCTGCTGCGGCTTGCGCCGGAACGGCACCTCGAAGCGGTCGAGGAGCGCGTGGGCGTAGTCCTCGTCCCAGTGGGGCCGCAGCATGGCGGCGAACGCGAAGGTGGTGCGGATGCGCTCGTCCTCGACGACGCCGCCCTTGTCCCGCACCAGGTGGATGCGGCTGGTGACCGCCGGGGACTCCCAGGGCACCGCGCCGTCGAGCAGGACCGAGCCGGCCTGGACGGGACGCAGCGCGGCGACGAGGGCGGCGAGGGTGGTCTTGCCGGCCCCGTTCCGGCCAACGAGTCCGGTGATGGTGCCGGGCCGGACGGTGAGCGTGACGTCGGTGAGCGCCGCGACGGCGCCGAAGCGGTGGGTGAGGCCGCGGACCTCGAGGCCCGCGGGCGTGGTGGTGGTCACCGGGTCCCCCTGATGTGAGAGATGATCTGGTCGGTGGAGATGCCGAGGGCAGCCGCCTCGGCGAGGACCGGGTCGAGCGCCCGGGTGAAGAAGGTGGCCCGTCCCTGTTCCCTCAGTGCCTCACGGGCGCCGGGTGACACGAACATCCCGAGGCCGCGCCTCTTGTGCAGCAACCCCTCGTCCACGAGCTGGGCCATCGCCTTGGCCGCGGTCGCGGGGTTGATGCGGTGGGTGGTCGCGTACTGGGTGGTCGACATGACCTGGTCGCCCTCCTCGAGCTCGCCGGCGAGGATGGCGGCGCGGATCCGGTCGGCGATCTGCTGGTAGATGGGCGACCGGTCATCGAACGGCTCCAACGGCACCCCCTCAGTGGTTCATTACTTCACTAGTGAACCATTTACATGGGGAGGTGTCAAGGGGCCGGGGACCCTGTCAGCCGACGACGGCGCCGCGCAGGACCACGGCGCGCGGCCGCGCGAGGGCGGTGATGTCGTCCCGCGGGTCGTTGTCGTACACCACGAGGTCGGCGGGTTCGCCCTCCCCGAGGGTCCCGGCGCCGAGGAAGTCCCGCGCCCGCCACGTGGCCAGCGCGACGACGTCGGCGGCCGGGATCCCGCCGGCCACCCAGCGCGCGAGCTCGGCCGGAAGCGAGCCGTGCGGGATCGTGCCGCCTGCGTCCGATCCGGGCAGGAGCTGGACCCCCGCCTCGTGGAACGCGCGCAGCTGCGCATCCCGGCGCTCCCACATCGCGCGCATCTGCTCCGCGTAGCGCGGGTACCTCCGGCCACCGGCGGCCGCGAAGTCGGCGAAGTTGTCCACCTGGATCATCGTGGGGGTCACGGGGATGCCGCGACGGGCCGCCTCCGCGATCTGGTCGGCGTCCATCCCGGTGCCGTGCTCGATGCAGTCGATCCCGGCCTCCAGCAGCGGGTCGATCGCCTCGTGGGAGAAGGCGTGCGCGGTCACCCGCGCCCCTGCCTCGTGGGCGGCCGCGACGCCGTCGGCGAGCACGTCGGCCGGCCAGAGCGGCCGGACCCGGGAATCGGCGCCCTCGGAGCGGTCGATCCAATCCGCCACCAGCTTGACCCACCCGTCCCCGGCGCGCGCGTTGCGCGCCATCGCCCCGGGCAGCGAGGCGACGTCGTCGAGCTCCTCCGCGAAGCCCGGCAGGTACCGCCGCGGACGGGCGATGTGGCGACCGGCGCGGACGATGCGCGGCAGGTCCGCCCGGGCGTCGATCCAGCGGGTGTCCGGGGGCACCCCGGCGTCCCGGATCAGCAGCACGCCTGTCGCCCGGTCCGCCAGCGCCTGCGCCTCGGCCTCCTCCCGGGAGACGGCGCCGCGCTCCCCGAGCCCGACGTGGCAGTGGACGTCCACGAGGCCCGGGAGGATGACGCCCTCCATTTCGAGGTCGGCCGGTCCCGCGGGTGCCGCGAGGGCGAGACGCCCGTCGGCCACCCATGCCTCCGGATGGTCCGTCCCCCGGAGGACCACGGCACCCGTGAGGTGGAGGATCACTTCCTCAGGTACTTCTCGAACCCGGCGGGAAGGCCGAGCTGGGACGGGTCGAACTCCTCGGGCGTCCCGCCCACGCCGAACGCGGATCCTGCGGCGGACCGCTCCGCCGCGCGGCGCGCCGCCTCCTGCTGCTGGAGGGCCCGCTTGGCGGGGTTCCCGGACTTGCCCTTGGGCGTCGCCTTCTGGGGGGCCATCCGACCCTTGGACTTCTTGCCCATGCCGGGCATGTTCCCCATCCCCGGCATGCCCCCGGCACGGGCCATGTGCTTCATCATGGTCTTCGCCTGCTCGAAGCGGTCGACGAGCTGGTTGACCTCCGCGACGGTGGTGCCCGAGCCGCGTGCGATCCGGGAGCGGCGGGAGCCGTTCAGGATCCGGACGTCGGCCCGCTCGGCCGGCGTCATCGAGCGGACAATCGCCTCCACCCGGTCGACCTCACGCTCGTCGAAGTTCTCCAGCTGCTCGCGCATCTGGCCCATGCCGGGCAGCATCCCGAGCATCTTCTTCATCGAGCCCATCTTGCGGACCTGCTGGAGCTGGACCAGGAAGTCCTCGAGCGTGAGCTCGCCCTCGCCGGCCAGCTTCGCGGCCATCTTCTCCGTCTCGGCCCGGTCGAACGCCCGCTCCGCCTGCTCGATCAGGGTCAGGAGGTCACCCATGTCGAGGATGCGGGAGGCCATCCGGTCCGCGTGGAAGCGCTCGAAGTCGGTGAGTTTCTCACCGGTGGAGGCGAACATGACCGGCTCGCCGGTCACGGTCCGCACCGAGAGGGCGGCGCCGCCCCGGGCGTCGCCGTCGAGCTTCGTGAGGACCACGCCGGTGAAGCCGACGCCCTGCTGGAAGGCGGTCGCGGTGGTGACGGCGTCCTGGCCGATCATCGCGTCGAGGACGAAGAGGATCTCGTCCGGCTCGGTGGCGTCACGGATGTCGATGGCCTGCTGCATCATCTCGGCATCGATACCTAGGCGGCCGGCGGTGTCGATCACGACGACGTCGTGCATCCTGATCCGCGCCATCGTGAGCCCGCTGCTGGCCACCTCCACTGGGTCGCCGACCCCGTTGCCGGGCTCGGGGGCCCACACCGGCACGCCCGCTTGTTCCCCGATGATCTGCAACTGGGTGACCGCGTTGGGTCGCTGCAGGTCAGCGGCGACCAGCAGCGGGGTGTGGCCCTGGTTCTTCAGCCACAAGCCGAGCTTCCCGGCGAGCGTCGTCTTGCCGGAGCCCTGCAGGCCGGCGAGCATTATGACCGTCGGCGGGTGCTTCGCGAAGTGCAGTTCGCGGGACTCGCCGCCCAGGATCTCGATGAGTTCCTCGTTGACGATCTTGATGATCTGCTGGGCCGGCTTGAGCGCCTGGGACAGTTCCGCGCCCTCGGCGCGCTCGCGCACCCGTGCCGTGAAGACCCGCACCGCGGGAAGGGCGACGTCGGCATCCAGCAGCGCCCGCCGGATCTGCGAGATCGTCTCGTCAACGTCCTCAGGGGTGAGGCGGCCCTTGCCTCGCAGGGACCGGAACGAGGCGGTGATGCGGTCGGAGAGCGTGGCGAACACTTCCCTGCCTTTCGTGGGGGTGACGGCTCTAGGGTAACGCGCGTGCCGTCCCGAGCCCCTGCCGGGCCATCCTCTCGGCCACCCGGGCGACGAGCGTGCCCACCAGCTGTGCCCGCCATGCGGACCAGGCGCGCTCCCCCACCGCCCGCGCGTCCGCCTCGGTGAGGGCGGCGAGCAGGCGCAGCATCCGCACGTCGCCGACGGTGGCGGCAACGGCGTCGAGAACGCGGGGATCCTCGAGGTCGGCCGTCGTGGCGGTCTCGGCGAGGAGCAGGTGGTGCCGGACCAGGTGCTCCACGTCGGGCGCGACGGCGTCCCACCCCATCCGCCGCAGCACCGGTCCCACGATCGCGGCGCCACGCTCGGAGTGGTCACCGCCCCCGGGGACCTTGCCGATGTCGTGGAGCAGCGCGGCGAGCAGCAGGGTGAGCCGGTCGTCGTCCGGCAGGTCCCGCGCCAGCCGGCCGGCGAGTGCGACTGTCTCCACCAGGTGCCGGTCGACGGTGTGCCGGTGGATCGCGGCGCGCTGGGGACGGTTGCGCACGGCCGCCCACTCGGGGATCCAGCGGGTCAGGAGGCCCACCCGGTCGAGGTCCTCGAGCACCTGGACCTGCCGGTCACCGGAGGACAGGATCGAGAGGAAGTCCTCCCGGACCTCGGCGGGCCACGGCTCCGGCAGGGGCGGGGACATCCCCAGCGAGTCCAGCGTCGGGGGTGAGAGGGGCAGGCCGGTGCGGGCCGCCGTCGCTCCCGCCCGTAGCGCGAGGCCCGGGTCGCCCGCCGGATCGGCGCCGGCGGCGAGCACGACCTCGCCGTCGTGCTCCACGAGCCCCGCCGCCAGGGCACGCAGCCGTGGTGCGACCCGGCGGCCGCGGACCACCATCGGCGCGCGCGCCGGGGGGCGCCGCAGCGCCTGGCGGGCCCGCCGGACGGTGGCATCGAGGGCAGCGTAGACCACCCGCGCCGCGGCGGCGTTCGTCGCCAGGAGTTCGTCCGCACCGGTCGCCGCGCTGGCGACGCCGGAGCCGTCCATGCCCAGCTGTGCGGCCACCCCGTCATGCTCGGCGAGGACGAGCCGGGAGGAGGCGCGACCGGTGGCGCGCTGCAGGGCGTCCCGGACGTCGAGCAGGTGGTGGTGGGCGTCGTCGAGGGCGCCGTGGGGTCGGTCCGTGAGCCAGGAGGCGACCAGCGCGTTGATGACGACAGCGTCCCGCAGCCCGCCCCGGGCCTCCTTGAGGTCCGGCTCGATGAGGTAGGCCAGCTCGCCGTGGCGCTCCGCACGAGTGGTCACCGAGGACAACAGCTCCCCCAGGCGCCGGCGCGCCGCACTCCGCCAGTCCTCGAGGACGGCGCTCGCGGCGCGGAGCGTGATCCGCTCGTCGCCGGCGACGTGGCGGATGTCCAGCAGCCCGACGGCCGCCGGCACGTCCGCGGAGGCGATCTGCCGGCACTGCGCGAGCGTGCGGACGGCGTGGTCGAGCTTCAGCCCGGCGTCCCAGATGGGATACCAGAGGGCGGTGGCGAGCGTGTCCACCTGCGCCTCGGTGAGGGTGCGGCCGTCGTGCACGAGGAGGCAGTCGAGGTCCGAGGCCGGCCCGGCGTCCCTCCTCCCGTGGGACCCGACGACGGCGAGGGCGACGCCGTCGCCACTCGCCCCGGCACGCGCGAGGGCACCGCCGAACAGCTCCCGCAGCGCCGCGTCGACGAGTCCGGCGAGGCGCAGGCGGTACGCGACCCCCGCACGGGTCCCGGCGCGGTACTGGCCGGGTGGCGGGGGCTGCACGGAGAGCAGGTCCCGGCCCAGCGACTGGATGCGCGGGGCCGGGACCATGCCGGGAGTCATCAGAGTGCGCGGCTGCCGGTCTCGGCGGTCCGGACGCGGACCACCTCCTCGACCTCGGTCACCCAGATCTTGCCGTCACCGATGCGGCCGGACTGCGCGGCCCGCACGATGGCGTCGATGGCGGGATGGAGCAGGTCGTCGTCGAGGACGACCTCGACCCGCAGCTTGGGCACGGTGTCCACCTTGTACTCGGCGCCGCGATAGACCTCGGTGTGGCCCTTCTGGCGGCCGAAGCCGGAGGCCTCGGAGATCGTCATGCCCTGGATGCCGACCGCTTCGAGCGCGTCCTTCACCTCTTCGATGCGGTGCGGCTGGATGATGGCGGTGATCAGTTTCATTGCTGTGCTTCTCCTTACCTGGTGGCGCCAACTGGTTCGTAGGCGGTCTCGCGGTGCTCGGCGGAGTCGATGCCCGCGACCTCGTCGGCCTCGGCGATCCGCCAGCCCATGGTGGCCTTGAGCGGGACGGCGATCGCGAGGGTGACGAGCGCCGAGAACACCATGGCGACCACCGCGATGATGACCTGGACGATGAGCTGGTTGAGCCCGCCGCCGTAGAAGAGCCCGGTGCTGGTGGAGAAGAACCCGATCAGCACCGTTCCGGTGAGGCCACCGACGAGGTGCACGCCGACGACGTCGAGCGAGTCGTCGTAGCCGAACCGGAACTTCAGGCCCACGGCGAGGGCACTCAGCGCACCGGCGATGGCGCCGACGGCGATCGAGCCGACCGGCGAGACGGAGCCGGCGGCCGGTGTGATGGCCACGAGGCCAGCGACGACGCCGGAGGCGGCACCCAGCGAGGTGGCGTGGCCGTCGCGGATCCGCTCCACGAGGAGCCAGCCCAGCATCGCGGCGGAGGTCGCGACGGTGGTGTTCACCCAGGCGAGACCTGCCATCCCGTCGGCGGTGAAGGCGGAGCCGGCGTTGAAGCCGAACCAGCCGAACCACAGCAGCGCGGCACCGAGCATCACGAAGGGGATGTTGTGCGGACGCATCGGCTCACTCCCGAAACCCTTGCGCTTGCCGACGACGAGTGCCAGGACCAGCGCCGCGACGCCCGCGTTGATGTGCACCACCGTGCCACCGGCGAAGTCGATCGGGGCCGCGATCGAGGCGAAGGGGCCGTCCCCGGAGAGCAGGCCGCCACCCCAGACCATGTGCGCCATGGGGAAGTAGGCGAACGTGACCCACAGCGCGACGAAGGCGAGCCACGTCGAGAACTTCACGCGGTCGGCGATCGCACCCGAGATGAGGGCGGTGGTGATGATCGCGAACGTGACCTGGAAGGCCACCCCCACGATGACCGGGACGCCGAACCCGTCGATCAGGAAGTTCCCGGCGTCGTCGTAGATGGTGCCCTGCAGCCCGAACTGGTCGAACGGGTTGCCGAGGATGCCGGCGATGTCGCGGCCCCCGTAGGACATCGACCATCCCCACAGGACGTAGATGACGGCGATGACCCCGATGGCCGAGAAGGACATCATCATCATGTTGAGCACGGACTTGGCTCGGGACATGCCTCCGTAGAAGAAGGCGAGCGCTGGTGTCATGAGCAGGACCAGCGAGGCGGACATGAGCATCCAGGCGGTTGCTCCGGTGTCGAGTTCCATCGTTCTCCTCCCGTTCCAGCCCTTCTGGCTGGGTTGGTTCGAGGATCCACGACGGGCGTTTCCGGAGCCGCACCGCGAGGTTACCGGCGGGTGACAAAAGTCCCGGACGCGTGACGATCGTGTAACGCGTCAGCTCAGCAGCGCGTCGACGAAGCCCTCGGCGTCGAACGGGGCGAGGTCGTCGGGTCCCTCGCCGAGCCCGACGAACTTCACGGGCACCCCCAGCTCCCGCTGGACGGCGATCACGATGCCGCCCTTCGCGGTGCCATCCAGCTTGGTGAGAACGATCCCGGTCACGTCCACCACCTCGGAGAACACCTGCGCCTGGCGTAGCCCATTCTGGCCGGTGGTGGCGTCGAGCACGAGCAACACCTCCCGGACGGGCGCACCCCGGCCCATGACGCGCTTGATCTTGCCCAGCTCGTCCATGAGATCCGCCTTGTTCTGCAGCCGCCCGGCCGTGTCGACCAGGACGACGTCGGCGCCACGCTCCCGGCCCACCCTGATCGCGTCGAACGCGACCGAGGCCGGGTCCGCGCCCTCCCGGTCGGCGCGCACGACGTCCACACCGACGCGCGCTCCCCACGTGGAGAGCTGGTCGGCCGCGGCGGCGCGGAAGGTGTCGGCCGCGCCGAGCACGACGCTGAGCCCCTCCGCGACCAGGACGCGGGCGAGCTTGCCGACCGTCGTCGTCTTGCCCGTGCCGTTGACCCCGACGACCAGGATGGTCGCCGGGTGGGGCCTGCCGTCGTCGCCGACGACGGGGCCGACGTTGAGGGTGCGATCCATCGCGGGGTCGACGAGCGCGACCAGCTCACGCCGCAGCACCTCCCGGACCGCCGCCGGGTCCGAGGTGTCCAGCACCCGGGCCTCGCGGCGCAGCGTGTCCATCAGCTCCGTGGTGGGGCCCATGCCGACGTCGGCGAGAAGGAGGGTCTCCTCGATCTCCTCCCAGTCGGACTCCGTGAGGCGGCCCCGGGAGAGGACCGCCAGGATGGCGTTCCCGATCGCTCCGGAGCGCGCCAGCCGGGCACGCAGCCGCCGCCACCGGGTGGCGGGGGCCTCCGGCCGCTCCAGTGTGGGGACCTCGACCTCCTCGCGTGGGAGTTCGAGGGTCGCGGTCGTCGACTCGGCGCCGAGGTCTCCGGGGTAAGGGCTCGCCTCCTCGGGCGGGAGCTGGGCGTTGCGGGTCCCACGGACGCGGACGGCGAAGAAGGCCGCGACGACGACCAGGAGCACGAAGACGGCGACGATGATGATCTGGTAGGTGTCCATGGGTTCTCCCCCGGGTTGGGCGCCGCCCCCGGGACGGCGAATGGAGGGCCGCCACGCTGCGGGCGGCCCGCGGTCAGGTCAGCGCCGGATCGCGGAGCGGGTGGTGTGGAGGTTCTCCCGCAGTTCCGACGGCGTGGTGTACCCGAGCGCCTCTGGGTCACCCTCACGGAGGAGCTGGGCCAGGCTCGTGTCCCGCACCGGCACGTCCACCTCCTCCGGGGAACGGAGCGAGCGGAAGGAGTCGCGGATCCACCGGAGCCACCCCTCCTCCGGCCGCCGCTGCACGAGCAGGGGGAGGACGGCGGCGAACGCGACCGCGAGGCACAGCACGACGAAGATGAAGGGTCCAGTCACTCCTCGATTATCGCGCGCGGGCGTGTCCGACCCCAGCACGGCACGGTGTCAAATGCGTTACGCCTCCTCCGGGCGCAGGCGCTGCGAGATCACGGTGGTCACGCCGTCGCCGCGCATCGTCACCCCGTACAGCGCGTCCGCCACCTCCATGGTGCGCTTCTGGTGCGTGACCACGATCAGCTGCGAGTCCTCCCGCAGCTCACGGAAGATCTCGAGGAGCCGCCCGAGGTTCACGTCGTCGAGGGCGGCCTCCACCTCGTCCATCACGTAGAACGGCGAGGGCCGCGCCGTGAAGATCGCCACCAGGAAGGCCACCGCGGCGAGCGAGCGTTCGCCGCCCGACAGCAGTGAGAGCCTCCTCACCTTCTTGCCCGCGGGACGGGCCTCGATCTCGATGCCGGAGGAGAGCAGGTCCTCGGGATCGGTGAGCACCAGGTCGCCCTCGCCACCGGGGAACAGCCGGGCGAAGACCGTCCGGAAGGCGTCCCGCGTGTCCGCGAAGGCCTGGGCGAAGACCTGCTCGACACGGTCGTCGATCTCGCGCACGATCTCGAGGAGGTCCGCCCGCGATGAACGCAGGTCCGTCACCTGGGCCGTGAGGAACTGGTGGCGCTCCGCGAGGGCGGCGTGCTCCTCGAGGGCGAGGGGGTTCACCTTCCCGAGCCGCTCGAGATCCCGGCCGGCGCGGGCGAGGCGCTGCTGCTGCTCCTCCCTGTCGTACGGGCGGGAAGTCCCGTCCGCGCCGGGGACGGGCACGTGGGGGCCGAACTCATCGATCAGGGTGGCGGGGTCGATGCCGAGTTCCGCGATCGCCCGCTCCGCGAGCTGTTCCACCCGGAGGCGCCGCTCGGCCCGGAGCACCTCGTCGCGGTGCGCGGCGTCGGACAGTGCCGCCACCTGCGCGGACGCCTCGTCCAGCTGCGCGCGCAGCTGGGTGCGCTCGGCGTCGCCCGCGGTGCGCTCCGACTCGAGGGCGGCGCGCTCGTCGGCGGCCCGCCCAATGGAGCTGGCCAGTGCGGCGAGCGTCGCGGAGGCGTCGTCCCGCACGGAGGAGGCGGCTGCTGCCGCCCACGCCCGGCGACGCTCACGGTCCTCCGCCCGGCGGCGGGCGTCCCTCTCGGCGCGGGCCGCCACCCGGAGCGAACTGGCGCGCCCCGCGATCGAGGTGACGCGCTCCTCGACCGTGCGCACCTCGAGGCGGGCGTCCGTCTCGGCCCGCCGGGCCTCCCGTGCCGCGGCGCTCGCCGCGTCCCGTTCCCGGGTGGCGCTCCGCACCGACTCCTCCGCCTCGGCCGGCTNNGAGCCGCGTCACGAGTGCCTCCAGTTCCCGCCGGTGGCCGGCGCACTCGTCCTCCACCCGGGCGATCAGGGGCGCGGTGCGTTCGGCCTCCGCCTGCGCCGCCCGGACCGCGGCGCCCAGCCGGGCGAGGCGCTCGGCCACGGCGGCGATCGCCGCATCCGACCGGTGCAACGCCGCGAGGGTCGCCTCCGCCTCGGCACG
The DNA here is from genome assembly GCA_002305415.1 of Actinomycetales bacterium UBA1383. Lineage (GTDB taxonomy): Bacteria > Actinomycetota > Actinomycetes > Actinomycetales > Actinomycetaceae > UBA1383. Next base: position 39,519 of record DBQX01000065.1, read on the forward strand.
GGCGGCGTCCACCGCCGCCCGGGCGGGACCGTATTCGAACCGGATGCCCTCGAGGTCACGGGCCGCGGCCCGGGCGGCGGCGCGCGCCTCCTCCGCCGCCGCGTGCAGGGCGAACACGCTGGACTCGGCGTCCCCTCCCCCGCTCGCCCAGGACGCGGCGACGACGTCCCCGTCACGGGTGGCCGCGACGAGCGTGGCGTTCTCACGGACGACGCGGCGGGCGTCCGCGAGGTCCTCGACGAGGACGACACCCTCCAGCAGGGTGTGCACCGTCCCGGAGAGCCGGGGATCGTCGCACGCTGTCGCGTCGCGGGCCCACAGGGCACCGGCGGGGGCGCCGCCTGCCGGATGTGGCTCCCCCGCGGACGCGACGACCAGGCGAACGGCTCCCAGGTTCCCGGAGCGCGCGGCGCGGATCGCGTCCACGGCCGTGTCCGGCGATGTGGCGACGGCGGCGTCGGCCAGCGGCCCGAGAGCCGCGGCGACGGCGGTCTCCCAGCCCTCCGCGACGTGGAGGTGGTCCGGCAGCGCGCCCGCGAGGGCGGCGTCGCTCGCCAGGAGGGCCCCGGTGGCGTCCGTGCGGCGCAGCGAGAGGGCAAGCGCCTCGTGGCGGGTGGTGGCATGGGCGAGGGCCGCCTTCGCCGCGCTCTCCCGTTCATCGAGTTCACGCAGCTGCTCCTCGGCAGCGGCCAGGGCGGCGAGCGCCGCCTCGTGCGCCCGGTCGAGGTCGAGCTCACCGTCCTCGGCGCCCACCGCCTCTCGCTCGAGCGCGGCGTACTCCCGCTCGGAGGCCTCGGCGCGCCGCAGTGCCGCGGCGTGCGCCTCCCGGAGCCGTCCGGCCTCCGCCTCGGCCGCCTCGAGCCGGGAGCGGCGCGCGGCGACCTGGCCGGTGAGCCGGGCCAGCCCCTCCCGACGATCGGCCAGGCCGCGGTTGACCGCCGCGAGACGCGCCTCGGCGGCACGCTCCCGTTCCTCGGCGGCACTACGGGACGCGATGGCGGCGTCGAGCCGGGCACGTGCCTCGTCCGCGAGCGCACGCAGCGACTCCTCCTCGGCGCGCGCACGCTCGGCGCGGGCCTCCAGCACCTCCGGGTCCTCGCCGGTGCTGGCGGGGCCCGGGGTGCCGAGGTGCCGGACCCGCTCCTGCGCGAGGCTGTGCACGGAGACGAGCCGCTCGCGCAGCGACACCAGGGCGTAGTAGGTGTCGGTGGCCTCCCGGAGCCGGGGGGAGAGGCGCGCCGCGTCCGCCTCCAGCGCGGCGAGCCTGCCGCGCAGCTCCGCGCTGCGGGCCTCCGCCTCCTGGAGCCGGCGGCGGGCCGCGTCCTCGTCGGCGGTCCCGGAGGCCAGCAGGGCCTGCGCCTGCACGAGGTCGTCGGCGAGGAGCCGGGAGCGCGCATCGCGCACGTCGGCCTGTATCACGGCGGCCCGGCGGGCGACGTCCGCCTGCCGGGCCAGCGGTCCGAGCTGGCGGCGGAGTTCGGTGGCGAGGTCGGTGACGCGCTGCAGGTTCGCGGCCATCGCCTCGAGCTTCCGCAGCGCCTTCTCCTTCCGGCGGCGGTGCTTGAGCACCCCGGCGGCCTCCTCGATGAAGCCGCGCCGCTCGTCCGGACCGGCGGACAGCACCGCGTCGAGCTGCCCCTGCCCGACGATGACGTGCATCTCGCGACCCATGCCGGTGTCGGAGAGGAGCTCCTGGATGTCGAGGAGCCGGCAGGGTGAGCCGTTGAGGGCGTACTCCGACCCGCCGTTCCGGAACAGCGTGCGGGAGATCGTCACCTCGGAGTAGGCGATCGGCAGCGCGCCGTCGGTGTTGTCGATCGTCAACGACACCTCGGCCCGGCCGAGGGGCGGCCGGGTGGCGGTGCCGGCGAAGATCACGTCCGCCATGGCCCCGCCGCGCAGCGACTTCGCCCCCTGCTCCCCCATCACCCAGGCGAGGGCGTCGACGACGTTGGACTTGCCGGAGCCGTTCGGGCCGACGATGCAGGTGATACCCGGCTCGAAGTGCAGGGTCGTCGCGGACGCGAAGGACTTGAAGCCGCGCAGCGTCAGCGTCCGAAGGTGCATCAGGCCTCAGGGAACCAGATCGCGATCTCGCGCTCCGCGGAGGCGGGCGAATCCGAGCCGTGGACGATGTTCTGGATCGGGTTGGAGCCCCAGTCGCGCGCCAGGTCGCCACGGATCGTGCCGGGGGCCGCCGTCGTCGGGTCCGTCGCACCCGCGAGGGAACGGAAGCCCTCCACCACGCGCTCACCCTCCGCGATCAGCGCCACCACCGGGCCGGAGAGCATGTAGCCGACCAGGGCGGGGTAGAACGGCTTCGCGGTGTGCTCGGCGTAGTGGGCGGCGAGCAGGTCCGGGGTGGCGCGGACGAGCCGCAGGGCGGCCAGCGTGTAGCCCTTCGCCTCCACGCGCCGCACCACCTCCCCGACCAGGCCGCGCCGGACTCCGTCCGGCTTGATCAAGACGAGGGTGCGTTCAGTGCTCACGACCCCAGCCTAACGGCGCGCTCCCGCTCGCCACGCTCCGCGCGCTCGCGGTCCACGCGTGTCCCGAGGACGAGACCGCCGACCCAGAGCAGCACGAAGACGACGGCGAGGATCACCATCGTGGGGACCCGCACCGACAGCACCAGCAGCGCCGTCTGGGCCACCCATCCGAGGACGTAGCCCACCGGCCACCGCAGCAGGCCCGCTGCGAGGAGGCAGAGCACGGCGAGCGCCGCCCCCGCGCCCCAGGCCACCGCGGCCGGGGCAAGGTCGAGACGCGCCGCGACCAGGGCTGCGAGCACCACGACGAGGGCCTCGCTGGCGAGCACCGACGAGGCGAACATGCGGCGGGCGGACGCCGGAGGGCGGGCCGGTCGGGAGGTCATGTCATCCAGCGTGCCACATCAGGTCTCGGGGAAGCCGGCCCGGATCAGCTGCTCGACGGCGTCAAGGGCGGCGGCCGCGTCAGGCCCGGATGCGGCGAGTTCGACGGACGCGCCCCGCTCCAGGCCGAGGGTGAGGAGGGAGATGACGGAGGTGGCATCCTGCCCGTTCACGGTGACCTGCGCGTCGAAGCGCCCGGCGAGCTCGGCGAGCATCGCGGCCGGACGGGCGTGGAGGCCGATCTCGTTGGTCAGGGTGAGGGTGCGGACCGCAGGTCCGGCGGCGGGCGGTGGGGGCGTGGGGGCCGCGGCCGGGCCGCCGGCCTGCTCCGCGGCGGCGACGACCCCGGCCAGGCTCCGCCCCATGCGGGCTGCCACCGCCGCGGCGACCGCGCCCTCGACCAGCGGCGCGTCCGCCACCGCCACGCGGGCACCGGGCCCGAGGAACTCGACGACGGCGTCGGCCGTCATGGTGGCGGACCCCAGGTCGGTCAGGATGACCACGTCGTGGCCGGCCTCCCGCAACGAGGCGACCGCGCTGGCGACCTTGTCCCAGGAGGTGCCGACCCCGCCGTCGTCGGTTCCTCCCGCGGCCCGCAGCGCGACGCCGGGCGCCATCTGCGCCGCCACCTCGACGACTCCCTCCGCGAGCCGCGCGGAGTGGGACACGACGACCAGTGCGACGGTCATGCGTCCGCGGCGGCCACGGCCGCGCGCAACAACAGGGCGGTGGACTGTGCGCCCGGGTCCCGGTGCCCCACCGACCGTTCCCCGAGATAGGAGGCTCGGCCCTTGGTGGCGACCATCGGCTCGGTCGCCGCCGCTCCCGCCGCGGCGGCGTCGGCGGCGGCGCGGAGTACCGCGAGCGGATCGGCGCCGGCGGCGGCCGCCTCCCGCGCGGCGGCCACGGCGGG
>DBQX01000042.1:0-4547 GCA_002305415.1 Actinomycetales bacterium UBA1383
GAAGGCGTCGCTGTCGGCGACGGTCACGCTGTCGGTGACGGTGAGCAGGACGACCTCCGCCCCCAGCAGCGCCAGGCTGATCCCCCGCCGGGGCCGCCAGATCGGCAGGTCGGGGTCGGCGTAGAGAGCGGCGATCTCATCGGTGGAGAGGGCACGATTATAGATCAACGGACCCCCGCATCGTGTATTGAGGAATCGGTCTACGGCCCAGCCAGCGCGCAGCACTGCTTCTGCCTTGTATCCGATAGGGTCTCCCTCGCCGCTGAGTGCGGTATCAATCAGGACTCCATCTCTATAGAGTGCCATATCCGTGGCATCGCGCACCACGGCGGCGAATGTGTGCCACTTATTGTCATCCACGCGGGATGTCGAAGTAACCGTGCGCCCCCCCGCAGCCGAACCGGAATGAATATTATCAAAACACGTCATCCTGAGTTGCCCGGTGAAGAGTATTTGGAAGTGCCAGCCTGACGCGATATATCCGTATGTCCCATCCGCCGAGAGCGGTCGGTCAATACCGCCCGAAACCGCAAATATGGGATGTACTACCGTAAACGGCCACGACAACCGCAACGACGCGCCCTGAACGTACTGCGAGGACGCTCTGACCAGCGCCACACACCCATGACCGTCGGGTTGTACTGCCCAGGTCGGCCCATTGATGAAGGTCCCGTGATTCCCCCGCCCGCTGAGGTCGCGCACGGTGGTCCCGACCATCTCGTTCATCGGCCAGTAGCCCACGAGGCCATCCGTGCTCCAGTGCCCGTCCTCGCGCAGACGCAGTGGCTCCCCCGCGACGGGCGGGCGGTAGATTGGTGAGGCTCCCACGAGCGGCATCAGACCGTCACCGCCTGCCAGCCACATTCGACGCTCACGGCGTCGGCGTCCGTGTTCTGTCCGCTCATGTTCTTCACGATGACCTTTGCGTAGCGGTAGCCTGCGGGCCATGCAAGCTCGACCGGCGCGTTGTAGAGGGCGTCGGCGGTCACGGGCACTACGGCGGGGGCTGTCTGGTCGTCGAAGAGGGTGCCGCCGGTTCCGTCCAGCGGCGCGAGGCGCACGCTCATGTAGCCGCCTGCGGAGGGGGGCGCCGCGAACCCGGTCACCGTCAGTAGCGCGGTGATGATGTTCACCACCGTGTTCGCGCCCCGGTCGAGTTCGTCGCCCACCGCCTCCGCCGCGTTGTTGATGGTCACGGTGTCAATGCCCACCTGCGCGGCCGTCTTGTTGACGTCCAGGATCGCCATTGCCATCAGTTCCTCACCTGCTCCACGAACTCGGGGTATACGTAGCCGATGCCGTTTGCTGCCGCCCACGACGGTCCTGCCGCCGCTTCCTCTTTCGCCGCCGCCACGAGCGCCTGCGACTCCGCCGCCGACAGGATGCCGCTGCTCAGCAGTAGTTTGAGCACCGCGCGCCCCTGCGTACCCTCGGTTGCCGAGACCTGTCCTGCATCAAGCGCCTGGATAAGCCATGCTGCCTGTGCGTGACCCGGCTTCGTCGCGTCCTCTGCTATCGCCAGCAACTTCGCGTAGGCGGTGGGGCTGACGGCCTCCAGAAACTCGGAGGTGGTGACGGTGCGCACGATCTGTGTTGTGGCCGGTGTGTTGAGCGCGGCGGCAATCTCTGCCGCCGTGCCCTCCATGGTTGCAACCTTCTGTGTGAGCAGCGCGATCTTCGCCGGGTCAGTCAGTGTCGGCATCAGCAGAGCCTCCTATGCGTACCACGCATCAAGCTCGGCCGCGGTGTGCTGTGATCCCCAGCATCGTCTCAAGCTCGATGTAGCGCCCGAAGCAGGGCGAGACCATCAGCGGCTTGTCGCCCTCGGAGAGCGAGACCTGATCGTTGATCGTCACGAACCGCTTCAGGCCGATAGGCTTGTCGGCGGCCACCACCACGTCGCGCACCGTCTTGACGGTGGTGTTGATCTCGAAGACGACGCCCGCCGAGGCCACCTCCACGACGTTGGAGACGCTGATCTTCACCGGGCCACTGTAGTCCCCCATCATGACGTACATGGGGAACATCCACGTCGGGCTGTCGGTCCAGATGCACAGGTAATAGTCCTCTTCGGGGTCAATCGCCACCGGGCTGCTGAAGCTGAAGTCCACCCACGCTGGATCACCCGGAGTGAGCGCCACCACCTGCGACGAGCCGAGAAACTCTTTCGCGGAGTTGTAGACGGCCACGACAACAGAGGCGCTCACGAGGCCAGGTGCCGGATCAATCCAGATGTACGCCTGCGCCGACGTAACCTGATTGCTCTCGTTGTAGGTCGCCCAGATGGACAGGTTGGCGTCCCCATACTCTGTCGCCACGTCGCCGAGACCAGCAGGCCACGTCGGCCACAGGGGGGAACTGCTGCCTCCCCATGCGTCCGTCCTGATTGCCGCTCCGCCCCCGGCAGGGAACAGGGACGCGAGGATCATGGTATCCTCGATGCCGTTGCCGAAGCCCCCGGAACCTTTGTTGCCGAAGTACCCCATATCCTCATCGCCTTCCTGCGTCGGCTTCGGCTGCGTCGTCGGTGTGACACGCTCGATCTGCGCTTCCCGCTCCGCCACTGCCGCCTGCTCCGCCCGCCACGTCGCCAGCCGACCGTATCCCACGACCCCCACGAACACCACGACGAACACGACCACGCCATACAGCTTCTCCCTCGCTGCGCTGCTCATCTGTCCCGCCTTTCCCTTTCTTACGCCGCGTTCTGGATCGTCAGCGTCACCGTCACTTCGACCTTCTGGTTCGCCTGCACCGCCTGATCTACGGCATCCGCCTTGCAGTCCTCCACCCCGTCGCTCAGGGCCACCTCCGCGATCGTCACCGGCGTTGCCCCATTCGTCCACTCGCCGTAGAAGACGAGGCTCTCCCCGTCGTTCGTCACCGTCGCGGCGATGCTCCCGAGGTCGGCCCCAAGCGCGTTGCGCAGCACGATCGTCGTCCAGTCCGTGCAGGACGCCTCCGGGTCGGGGCCGTTGTGCAGCTGCTCAAGCCCATACGCCGTCACGGTCATGGCGTAGCCTTCCCCTCGTAGAGCTTGCACCAGGCGCACGGCTCGCTGTCGCGCACCGGCCCCCAATGCTCGAACGCCGTCCCCTCCATGTGCTTGGCCCTCATCTTCCTCACCACCGCCGGGTTCCCTGCGACTACCGCCCCGGCGGGCACGTCGCGGATCACCACCGCCCCCATTGCCACGAACGCCCCGGTGCCGATGGTGACGCCGCCCATGATCTTCGCCCCGGCCCCAATCACCGCGTGGTCGCCCACCACCACCGGCTCGGGCACCCACCCCTCCCGCGGCACCATCGGCGCTACGTCGTTGCCGAGGAAAGCCTGCGGGCCGATGAAGACGTACTTGCCGACGGCGGCGGGCTCGTGGATCTGTGCATCCTCGCCGATGCGCGTCTGGTCGCCGATGACGCAGCCGGGGCCGATGGAGGCTTTCGCCCCCACCATGACGCCATCGCCGAGGGTGCAGCCGCGCAGCTGCGCCCAGTGCCACACCTTCACGTTGCGCCCCAGCGTCACGTCGTCGCAGATGAGCGCCAACTTGCTGATGACATTCCCCGTCGCCTGCTTCAGCACTCGCCCCTCGCCTCCCGGCGCAGCTTGTAGATGAGCCTCTGCTCGGCGCAGTACGGCCCCGACACGATCCCCTCCACGGCGAAGCCCGCCTTCTGCGCCGTCTCCTTCACCCACAGCGGCGGCAGATGCCACTTCGGGCTGTGCAGCGCCCCCACCGGCGGGGGCACCGGGGCGTCGCCCATCGAGAACGGCGCCTCCACCACCACCGCGTCGCACACCTCCATGACCTTGCGCAGCACCACCGTCGGGTCGGCGACGCGGTGCAGGACGTTGAGCAAAAGCCCCAGCGAGTAGCGCCGCCCGTCGTAGAGGTCGTTGAGCGTCGGCAGAGCCTCCGTGTCCACGTCAACACAGGCGCATGACACCGGCTGCCACTGGCAGGTCCGCACATGCTTCAGGCAGGCCATTGCGCTGTCGAGGATGTCCACGGCCACGGCGTAGGTCGCGCCGCGGTTGAGGCTCTCGAAGCAGAAGCCGCCCTCCATCGCGCCGATGTCGAGCACCGTCATGCCGTCCATGCGCTCGGGCAGCACGGCGTCGAGGCGGCTCTGCTCGAACGTGCGGCGGCCGGCGTCGCCGCGCCCGAACCACACCGCCGAGACATGCACCTGCTGCTGATACTGCGGCTCCCCCACCTCGGCGAAGTCGGGCTTGCGCCACGGGGCCGAGAGGAGCGCCTGCGCCTTTGCCACGCCCACCTGCCGTACCGGGTAGTCGGTGGTGTCCACGATCACCGGCTCCCCACCGTCGGCGGCTCGTGCGGCCACCTCCGCCGCCGTCGTATGCGTGAACTGCCAGCGGGTGTAGTTCCAGAAGTTGTTAATGTTCGCGGGTGTCGCCCGCCCGTCCATGATGTAGCGCGTCCGGCGCCGCGCCGCCACCATCCACGGCGGGGCCACCACGTAGCAGTTCACCAGCCGCACGTCCTCGGGCGTCTCGTCCACCAGCGCCGGGTAGGTGAC
>DBQX01000042.1:4630-6069 GCA_002305415.1 Actinomycetales bacterium UBA1383
ACCTCGCAGAGCGATCACCGTCTTCACTGCAACCGCCTCCCCACGGTCGTGAGACGACGACGAAGCTCAGCCATCTTCAGGATGTCGTGCTTCGCGTCAGCGACACGCTTGTGGACTTCCTTTTCGAGTTCATCTGCACTCTTGTCGCGGTAGCGCCGGAACCAGCCGTGGTGACTGTGAACCCATTCCATCCGCTGCCCGCCGTAGCCGCACACCGTCAGTCGCAGGCCGAGGCAACAGACACCCACGCCGTAGTCATTCGCCATCGTCAGGTCTTCTGCTTCGATGGTGACCGTGAAGCCATCAGGGGTTTCCCATTGGCCCAAGTGGTCGTCATGTCCCGCCTCATTCGCCACTGTACAGCACCTCCCGGCATGGGGTGGCCCTCTCGTAGACCGCCTTCGCCCGCGCTACCACCGCAGGGATCGAGTGGAACTCCTCCACGTAGCGGCGGCCCTTCAGCCCCCACACGCGGCGCAGTTCCGGGTCGTTGCGCAACTCGTGCACCCACTCGCCTGCGGTCTCGCGGGTGACGTAGATCCACGGCAGGCCGTCCGGCGTCTGGACGCCCACCACCGCCATCTGATGCTCCAGCTCCTCCTCCGTGCAGGACGCCAGCACGGGCACACCCATCGCCATCGCCTCCAGCGTCGCCACCCCCGGCCCATACAGCAGCGTCGCAAAGTAGAGGTCGCACTGGCTGATGAGCCACAAGCTCTGCCGCTTCCCGATGCCATTCCACGGCACGAACCGGATGCTCCGGTCGCGGCGGTGGCAGTGGTCGAGCAGATACATGATGTCGTAGGTGCCCTTGTTCTCCGGGACCGTGTAGCCATGCCCCACGATGAACTCGTGCTCGGGCTTGATCCAGCGCGGGTAGTTCCCGTCAATCTCCTCCAAGTCTACCGGGGAGGGGAGCCATTCGGCCCATGGCACGACGCGCAGCAGGTCGGGGGTGGAGACCACGACCTCCCAGCCCGCGTCGCGCTCCTCCTCGGCGATCCGGGGGTCTTCGCGCAGGTTCGCCCCGTGGTGGTGCATGACGATCTTCGTGCGGTTTTCAAGGTCCGGAGCCAGCCGCTTGAGAAACTCCCAGCCCCGGATGCTGTTGAGGTGCAGCACGTCGGCGCTGAGGATCAGTTCGTCGAGCATCTTCTGCTCGCGCCCGGCGAGGTCTTTGTAGTCGAGCTTCCAGAAGTGCCGCTCCAGCAGCCACGAGGGGTCGGCGGTCATGACGCCCCAGTAGGACCAGTTGGTGTAGCGCAGGAAGCCCGCGGCGAGCATCGAGCCGATCTCGCAGATGTTCCGCGACGAGATGTTGATACAGCAGGGACCGCCGCGATGCAGCCCCATGCGAAACGTCGGTTCCAGCGGTGCTGCGGCAGGCACGTACCGCTCGATGCGGAAGTGCCCGTCCTCGTTCTCCCCCTCGCGGACCA
>DBQX01000042.1:6129-10944 GCA_002305415.1 Actinomycetales bacterium UBA1383
CTCTCCTCCGTCACGATCACCAGCACATGCCCGAAGGCATTGCCGGCGTTGATCCCGACCACGTAGTGGCCGAGGGAGGCAACCTCCGCCTCCGTCAGTTCCACCTTCGCCACGCCCGGCAGATTGGTCGTGTCCTCCATCTCCCAGGCGTTCGTCGTGTTCGCGGCGGTGCCGCCGTTGAACACCCTCTTCGCCTTCGGCGAGCCCGAGGGGGTGCTGTTCCACGGCTTCACGTAGTCCGAACCCGACACCAGCGGGATGTAGACGGTGCGATCAATCGCCGCCTTCGCGTTCTGCTGCACAAACTGGACAGGCATGTCCATGATCCGTCAGCTCCTTTCCCTGTGGTGTCGGATGTTAGGCGTCAGCGCCCGGAAGGCGCATCGTCGCCAGCTCGAAGTCGGAGATGTCCATCGTCGGGTCGATGTTGATGAAGCGCAGCTGCGCCCGGCGCGAGTCACAGGCCGTGTTGCCCCACACGTAGTACTGGTTGTGGAGGCAGTCGTAGCTCGTGCGGCCCCGCTCCCAGCCGTCCTCATGCCACCGGAAGCTCGCGTTCCGGTTGAAGATATACCAGAAGTGGTTGAAGTTGATGCCGTAGGCGTCATGGCCCTTGGCCAGCACGGTCGTCGCCTGTCCGGGGGTGAAGTCCTCACCGTAGCAGTCGCGGTCGCGCACGATCGGGACATCGAGCACCCACAGCGCCGAGTAGCCCCAGCGCACGATGTCGGTGCCCTTGTAGGCGGCCCGCTGCATGGCGTAGTCCTGTGCCGGAACCTGTGCCTTCAGCGCCTGCCACGTATCCTCCGTGACAACGATGAGGTCCGGCTTTTCGTCGCAGGTCATCTCGACCTGCTCGATGGCGAACTCGAAGTTCTGCAGCGACGGCGCAACAGCCTCGATCTCCGAGGAGGCGTTGGCCTGCCCCTGCACGACGTGGGCCTCCCACGTCTCCTGATTGGTCGTGAGCGGGTTCACCCCGCCGTAGGTGTTGCCGTACCACATGCACTGGTCGAGCGTGTTCATGCCCGAGACGGATGTGGTGGCGTCCACCGCGCGGCCGGTGCCGATGGCGCCGGTCCCGTCGGAACCGCGCGTCTGGAAGAGGTCGGTCGAGAAGTCGGTCCGCACGGACTTGATGGCGTTCTTGATGTACGCCTGGTGAAGGTCTACGAGGCCCTGGGTCCCCTGCTTGAGAATGTCCTGCATGGGGATCTGAACGTGCATCAGGTACTCGTAGGTCTCGTAGTCCGCTGTGGTCGCGATCTCAGGCGCCCACTCGGCCCCGAGATTGAGGTTGGTCTTGCGGGTGTACTTGCGCCCGGTCATCTGGCGAAGCTCGATGGCCGGCTGGAAGGACGTGCCGGAGACGGGCTTCATGTTCTGGCGCATCTTGTTCCAGATCGGGCGGGCCTGGAAGATGTTGTCCACCAGCGTCCGGGGACGCATGGCGCGGGTAAGCGCGGCGAACGTCGCCTTTGCCTGGTCAATGGCAAGTTGCGAATCGGCCATTTGTCTCTACCTCCAGTGACGGAGGAGAGGAGGCTACGGCCTGAAGGTATCGAGTAGCGTCCCCTGTTCGGCGTGTCTGCGGAACAGGTTGTAGGCGGCGTCGAGATCGGTGGGGACGCCCTGCGGGGGCGCGTCCTGTCCCGATGGGGGGACGCCGGGTGTGGTCCGGGAGGTAGCCGCCTGCTGCTGCCGGGCGTAGCCGCGGCCCTGAGCAAGGGCGCGGGCATCGGCGTCGGCAAAGAGCGCGTTGTAGGCCCTGCGAACGCAGCCGGGCTCGTCGAGCATGTTGGGGTTCCTCTGGAGGAACTGCCCAACCTGATCGAGCCGCTGCGGGTCGGCGGCCTGCGGGATGTCTTCCACGAGGGCCTCGGTCTCGGCCTTGAGGCGGGAGGCAAGGGCCTCCTGCTGCCTGCGGGCAAATTGCGAAGCCGTCTCATCAACGCGCTGGGCGAGGGGCTGCATCGCCTGCTGGGTCTGTGCCCGTGCTGCGACGCTGGCGGAGTAGGAGGCGAACTCGACGTAGTTGGGCTCGCGGCCGAGCTTCTCGCGAAGCTGGTTGTACATCTCCATGCCGTGCTGCTGCATGAAGGCGAGGTCCCCGTCAAGGTCGCCTGCCTGCTGTGGCCCCTGTTGTGGCTGCACACCGGACTGCTGCTGCTCGCGAAGCTGGGCTTCTGCGGCGGCCAATGCCTGCTCCCGCTTGTCCAGCTCCTCTCGCTGCCGTGCCAAGTCCTCCGTCTTTCGTGAGTAGTCGTCCTGCCGCATCGCTGCGCGCTTTGCGGCGTCGGGGTGGGCGGAGGCCCACTCCACGTACTGCTCGTCGGTCATGGAGGCGAGGTCCAGCTTGTCCGGGTGCTGCCCCTCCCACGGCTTCGGAGGCGTGTCGCCGGAGGGTTCCGGCGGGGCCTGCGTGTCGGTGGTGGGTGCGGCTCCGGGTGCGGTCTGCACTCCTGCGTCGGAAACGCCCTGCCCGTCCGGTTGTCCGGGTTCCGGTGTCCGGTCGTCGAGGAAGGCGATCGGGTCGCTGGCGTCATCCACCAGCGTCCCGACGGCCACGCCCTCTTCGTCCGGGTCGGCGCCGGGTCCGTCCACAGTCAGGTCGAGGTCGTCAAGTGCCATGTGCTACTCCTTTCATACCATGCTCAACGTCGGCTGCCCCTGCGGCTGCGGCTGCATCGGCCCTGCCTGCTCAGCCAGCGACAGGTACTGCAGCACCAGCGTATACACGTCCTCGCCAAGCTCCCGCACCGCTACCATGAACTCCTCGATCATCTGCTCGTCCGTCATCGTCCCGAGCATGATCTGCTGGAGGAACGTGTAAAGCTCCGGCGGCAACACCTGCTGAAGCTGCTGCGCTATCGCCATCATCTGCTGCTGCGCCACCTGCGCCGTCTGCATCTGCTGCTGCGCCTGCATCGCTTCCATCTGCCCCTGCTCCTGCGCCTGCACCATCTGCGCCCGCCGCTCCAGGATCGCGTCGCGGTTCGGGAACTGCACCGCGTCGAGCACCGCCTGCTGGTCTACAATCGTGTCCGCGATCGGGATCTGCGCAAGCTGTATCGCCATCTCCGCGCGGGCCGACGCGCTCAACGGCAGGTCGCCGCCCGGCTGCGTCACCACCACATACTCGCGCGGCCTGGCCTCCATCTCCGGGATGCTCTCCCCCGGCATCTCCGGGTCGTCAATGAACTTCCCGGTCGGCTCCTCGCGGCTGAGGTCGTCGGCGGTGATCGCGGCAAAGGTCCCCTCCGCCTCCTCGACAATCGCCAGCTTCCGGTCGTCCGAGTAGTGCTTCTGCATCAGCTCCACGATCCGCTGACCGATCTGGGCCTTGGTGTAGGTCCAGTTGGACGCAGGCCCCGTCATGCGCTGCTGGGCGGCCTCGTGGAGCACCTGCAGGGCGATGCCGGTGTTGACGCCGGTTGGGCGAAGGCCTCTCGTGACCTCCACACTCCCCGAGATGTTGTCGAGGTCGCCCTTGGAGCTTTCGAGGAAGCTGAAAACGTCCGCCGGGAGCGGCGGCGCGTAGTGGGGCTTCACCTCGGTATCGGGCGGGTGGTAGTTCATGCTGCCCGGCGTGGCGTCCCAGGCGTCCTTCGCGCCCTGGTCGGTGGTATCCCAGATCGGCGTCGCATGGTAGCGCTGCCAGACGGCGATGCGGAAGTTCGTCTTGTTGACGCGGTTCTGCGGGTCCATGAGTTCCTGCACGAGGCCGCGCGGCCAGAAGCAGTCTTCGCGCGGCTCGAACTCGTAGAAGTGCAGCGGGTAGCGGTGCGGGAGCATATCGCTCTCGGGCACCGGCGTCTCGGCGTCGAACAACGTCTGCTCGCCGGAGTAGATCATCAGCCGCTCGCCGAAGTCGTAGTAGACCTCCCAGACGACGACCTGCTGGCTGGCCTTGGTCTCGTTGACCATGACGGTATCGGAGGCGAACTCGTCGGTCTCTCCGTAGGTGAGGTCCACCTTCGTGAGATCGAGCTTGGCGGTGCCGCCCTCGCCGTTGTAGAGGCGCAGGGCCCGCTCGATGCCGTAGAGGTTGCGGATGGCGATGAAGCTGCACTCTTCGAGCTTGGTGGCGGTGGGGTCGGGGAAGATGTTCTCCGGCCTCACGCTGTCCACGACGACCTCGCCGTTCTTGCCGCGGCTGCGGTTCCACCAGACCTTCAGGACGCCGAGGCCGACCTGGAGGGAGTTGGAGATCGCCGCCTTCTCGTGGGCGTCGTAGTTGACGAACTGGCGCCATGCCCGCAGGTAGGTGGTGGTGCGTCCGGCGGCTTCGTCCTGTTCGGCGGTATCGGCCTCCACGACGTACCAGACGGGGAGGGCGTTGACGATGGTGGAGACGAAGACCTGGCAGGCGGCCTTGGTGTGGTTGGTGACGGACCAATCCTGTTCGAGGAAGGAGGGGAGGCCGGGAGCGACGACGGACCAGTTCTGTCCGGGGCCGTCGTAGAAGTCGCGGAGATCGGCCCACGACTTGTCTCCGGCGGGTCCGAGGCCGGAGCGTTGTGTTTCGGCTTCGAGCCTGGCGGCCTGCACGAGTTCATCGAGGCGGTCGCGCTTCTCCTTTTCGGAGAGCGGGCCGGGGTGTGGGGCCTCATCCGTCAGTCGCTTGTCTATGAGCTCCACGGACAGCCGCCTCGCTTTACGTTGTGGTGGCGGGAGTGGGATTCGAACCCACGGATGGGGCGGTATGAGCGCCCTGTGTTAGCCACTTCACCATCCCGCGTCGCTGCTGATGACCCGTCTACATGAAGCAGTATCAGAAATCTGTTTTGCTGTCAAGCGTTTCGAGAGATAGTT
>DBQX01000020.1 GCA_002305415.1 Actinomycetales bacterium UBA1383
CCGGGAGCAGGGGCGGGCGGCAACCCGTGAGCGGGCGTGGACCGGCCACTGGGGATGGGCCGGGCGGGGGGCGTGGACGGGCCACCGGGCGCGGGCTTGGCGGGGGGCGCGGTCTGGGCGGAGGGCGTGGACCGGCCACCGGGCGCGGGGCGGCTGGTGGGCGCGGACCGCTGCTGCGGTGTCGCCTGTTGCGGGCCGCGCACGGTACTCCCGCCCTCCGGGATGGGCGCCTCCCGGGGTGCGGGCTCGGGTCCACGCTGCGCAGGCGGGTGCGGCGTGGAGGCGGTCTCCCCGGCGGTGACGGCGCGGACGCGCACGCCGATGCCGAGGGTCTCGGAGAGCGCCAGGACGACATTCTCGTCGTGCCGCCCGGAACGGAACGCGTTGCAGAGTCCGTCGGTCTCGAAGATCAGGGTCATGACCCCATCGTTGATCTCGCCCACCGTGGCACTGCGGGCCACCAGCGCCCACGAGGTGCGCCGGATCCGACCCAGCGTCTCGAGCACCTCGCCCCAGCGGCGCCGCACGAGCGCGGAGTCGGCATCCGGGCTCGCGCCAACGCCGGGATCCGACGGAGGGCGGTCCGCGGGCGGGACGGACGGCGACGCGGGTGACGCAGTACCCAGCCCGGGCGGGGGCGGAGCAGCCGCTCGGTCCCGGAGTGTGGCGCTCGCCTGGCGGGCCGCCGCGACGCGCCGTTCCTCGGCAGATCCGGGCGCCGGAGCTGGGGCTGGCGGCCCTGGAGTCGGCGGCGTCGGCCGCACAGGCTGCGGTGAGGCCGGCGGGGTCGGTGGTGGCGTCTCGCGGGATGGAACAGCGCTCGCCGCCGACTCGGCGGTCCCGGGTGCTGCAGCGACGGGCGCCGACGACGCCGAGGAGGCCACCGGGCCAGTCGCGGCGCCGGACACCACCTGCTCCAGCCGTTCGACGCGTGGCGCGAGCCCGCCGTCGGGATCAGCGGCGGGCAGCAGTAGTCGGGCGCACAGGAGTTCGAGCTGCAGCCGTGGAGAGGTGGCACCGCTCATCTCGGACAGGGCGGCGTTGACGAGGTCGGCGGCGCGCGAGGACGACGCGGCGCCGAGGTGCCGCGCCTGGAGCCGGATACGTTCAAGCTGGTCGGGAGGTGTGGACGCGAGCGCAGGCTCGGCCGCCTCCCCGGCCAGGGCCACGATCACGAGGTCGCGGAGCCGCTCCAGCAGGTCCTCCACGAAGCGGCGCGGATCGTGTCCCGAGCTGACGACGTCGTCGACCACCCGGAACAGCGCGGCGCCATCGCGGGCGGCGAGCGCCTCGACGGCGTCATCGAGCAGGCTCGCGGACGTGAAGCCGAGGAGCGCCGCGGCACGCTCGTAGTTGAGTTCCCCGTCAGGTGCGCCGGCGATCAGCTGGTCGAGCACCGACAGCGAATCCCGGACCGAGCCGGCCCCCGCGCGGACGACCATCGGCAGCACCCCGGGACCCACGCTGACCGACTCCTCGCCGCACAGCCTCTCGAGGTAAGCGGTGAGCACCCGCGGTGGCACCAGCCGGAACGGGTAGTGGTGGGTCCGCGAGCGGATGGTCCCGATGACCTTCTCCGGTTCGGTGGTCGCGAAGATGAACTTGACGTGGTCCGGCGGCTCCTCCACGAGCTTCAGCAGCGCGTTGAAGCCCTGGGTGGTGACCATGTGGGCCTCGTCGAGGATGAAGATCTTGTAGCGGTCCCGGGCCGGGGCGAAGGCGGCGCGCTCACGGAGCTCGCGCGCGTCGTCGACCCCGTTGTGGGACGCGGCGTCAATCTCGACGACGTCGAGCGAGCCGCTGCCGCCTCGCGCCAGCTCGCGGCACGAGTCGCAGGTGCCGCACGGGGTGTCCGTGGGGCCCTCGGCGCAGTTGAGGCAGCGGGCGAAGATGCGGGCGGAGGTGGTCTTCCCGCAGCCACGCGGGCCCGAGAAGAGGTAGGCGTGGGTGACCCGGCCGGTGCGGAGGGCAGCCATCAGCGGCTCCGTCACGTGCTCCTGGCCGATCACCTCACCGAAGGTGTCCGGCCGGTAGCGGCGGTAGAGGGCTGTGGTCACAAGGACGATGGTATGCGCCTGCACTGACACGCCGCACACCCCATCCACTGGGGCAGGAGGCCAGAGGCGGGACGCACAGGAACCTCCCGCGTACCCGGCAGAGCCCGCCTACCCTTGCTGCATTCCTGCCCTGGGGGAGTTCGGTGGGATGACGTCACGCGGGAGGTCCACTGCCAAGCATACCGTGCGCGCGGGGGAGGGCCGCGTGGCTCGGCCGCTCGGCCGGTTCGGGCGCTCGGCCGATTCGGGCATCCGGCGCTCCATCCGGTACGATCTTCTGGCTTGGAGGATTCGCCTAGTGGCCTATGGCGCACGCTTGGAAAGCGTGTTGGGTGCAAGCCCTCGGGGGTTCGAATCCCCCATCCTCCGCCATCAGATCGGGCCCGTGACCTGCGGTGATGCAGGAGACGGGCCCGCTGTCGTTCTGCGATGCAACGATCTTGGAAACGCCGGTAGCAGTTGCGGTAGCAGTTGCATGAAGCGCGGTTGTCACAAGCGTGTTGGCCGGCGCCCGGCGATGTCGCCCTGACTACGCCCAGCCGAGTTGTCTCCGACGAGATCCCGGCGATCACGACAGTCGCCACGACAACTATGCCCACGATCGCGTCCAGGTCACCGCCCTCCCACGCGCGCTGGTCCTCTCGGGTGGGGGCTCCGCGTGGGTCCGTCGCCTCTCCGCTGAGGCCGGTCTCGGCGAAGCAGGAGCAAGGTCGCAGGTGTCCCGACACACTGGTGAGTATGAGATTCCTTGTCCTGACGGCGGCCGCGCTCCTTCTCGCCGGGTGCAGCAGCACCACCGACCAATCTCCGACGGCATCCTCCCCTGAGGGGGCAACGGCGACCCCGGGTGTTCCGTCCCCCACCACTTCGGATACCGCGACCTCTCCTGCGGCGCCCCGCGAGTTGGCGATCCCCGCGTTGCCGGGAGAGATCGCCCGGTCCGTGTTCGGCGTTGACCAGGCGGACGTCGTCTCGGGCGATGCGGTGGAAGGCTTGACCTTGGAGGCCCGGGTGGCCTGCCTCGACCCAGAGAAGGGGACGGCGTCGTTCGAGGTACTGGACGCCCGCGTCGACAGCACCGGGGAACTGAACAGTGTCATGAGCGGCCAGTTGCAGTGCGACGGCACCGAGACCATCGTCGCCACCACGGCACCGTTCTCCGGGCCCATGCAGATCACCTTCCGGCAGGTACCCCCCAGCGCTGTGGAAGGCTACGCGATCCTCAGCACCGACTGACCGCCCGGGCCACGGGTTCCCCGCGCGGTGCTACTGGTTGATGCTGTCGGCGTCGTGCCGGAGGGACTCGGCACCGGTAAGAGGGATGGCCTCCAGGAGGGGGTGCGCGACGACGTCATCGACGGCCGCCGCCGTGGCGGCGACGAGGGTGGAGGTGAAGTCGATCTCGGTGGCCACACACCAGGCACGGTCCGCCGGCCAGAACAGCGCCGGCGACTGCGTCTGCGGAAACGGCGTGGCAGCGCCGTCGTAGTGGGCGAAGGCGTCCATCGCGGACAGCGGACC
>DBQX01000097.1 GCA_002305415.1 Actinomycetales bacterium UBA1383
ACTCCGCGACCAGCGGGTCGACGACGTCGCGGTCGGCGACGTCGCCCTCCACCAGGGTGACGGCGTCGAGACCTGCGAGCGAGGCCGGGTTGCCGGCGTAGGTGAGCTTGTCGAGGACCGTGACCGCGGCGTCGGGACGCTCTGCGACGGTCTGGTGGACGAAGTTGGCGCCGATGAAGCCGGCACCTCCTGTGACGAGAACGCGCATCCGACACCTTCCATCTCACGGCGGCTCCACGAACCCGTCCATGATATGGCCCGGCCCACCTGCCCGCTGGCGCGTCGCGCGGGCGCTAGTCTGGTTCGCGACGGGCCGGGCGGAGCATGCCGTGCGGCCACGAGCGAAATCGAGGGACCTTGGCGGAACTTGAAGCGGTGAGCACCGTCCGGAAGACGCCCCCCATCTGGCAGCAGTGGAACCTGATCAGCAACTTCGGGCGTCGCGACCTGAAGGCGAAGTTCAAGGGCACGTGGCTCGGGTGGGCGTGGTCCCTCCTGGTCCCTTTGGCCTCACTCGGCATCTACACGCTCATCTTCTCGATCGTGTTCCGCATGGCGCCGCCCGACCTCGGCAACGGGAGGGACGGCATCTTCGCGGTCTGGTTGTTCGCGGGCCTGACACTGTGGACCTTCTTCGCCTCGTCGATCAACTCCGGGATCGCGGGCCTCGGCTCCAGCGGTGGAATGCTGCAGAAGGTCTACTTCCCGCCCTATGCCCCGGTCCTCGGGGCGGGGCTGGCGGTCGGAGTGCAGAGCCTGATCGAGATCGGAATCTTCCTGGTGATCCTCCTGATCCTCGGCAACATCGGATGGACGTGGCTCCTCGTTCCACTGCTCCTCGGCACCTACATGGTGTTCTGCTGGTCGCTGGCCACAGGGATCGCGATCATGAACGTGTACTACCGGGACCTTGCCCACCTCGTGAACGTTGCCCTGCAACTGCTCTTCTACCTGACTCCGATCCTCTACACCACGGATTTCATTCCCGAGTCCTGGCGTGGAATCCCATTGCGCGAAGCGGTGATGCTGTCTCCGCTCGCAGACTTCATCACGCTCTTCCGCAACATCACCTATGACCTGACGCCCGGTGACCCGGGCGCTTGGCTCAGCGTCGTGGCATGGACCGGTGTGGCGCTGCTCTGGGCTGCCTGGGTGAATCGCCGCCGTGGCGCGGACCTGGGGGAGCAGTTGTGAGCGACCACGCGATCCGGGTCGAGGAACTCTCCAAGGTGTTCACCATCCAGAACGAGCGGCGAGACTCCCTGAAGGAGCGTTTCATTCGGGGCCGCTCACGGGGAACGGCGCAGTTCAAGGCGTTGGACGATGTCAGCTTCGAGGTACCGAGGGGAACGACGTTCGGCCTGATCGGGCACAACGGTTCGGGCAAGTCGACGATGCTGAAGATCCTTGCCGGTGTCTACCGTCCGTCGTCGGGACGCCTGCTCGTCGACGGGAGGGTCTCGGCGCTGCTGGAACTCGGTGCGGGCTTTCACGGCGAACTCACGGGCAGGGAGAACATCTACCTCAACGGCGCCATTCTCGGGATGAGCAAGCAGAAGATCGACCGGTCGATCGATGAGATCATCGACTTCGCGGACATTGGAGCCTTCATCGACTCTCCGGTCAAGGTGTACTCCTCCGGAATGTACGTGCGGCTCGGCTTCGCCATCGCCGTGAACCTCGACCCGGAGATCCTCATCGTCGACGAGATCATCGCGGTGGGTGATGAGGAGTTCCAGCGGAAGTGCTTCGACTACCTCTACCGACTGCGGAAGCAGGGCACCACCATCGCTCTCGTGACCCACTCGATGGGACTCGCCGCGGACCTCTGCGATCAAGCAGTCTGGCTCGACCACGGCAAGGCACGACTGGTCGGAGGCGTGCGGGATGTGATCTCCCATTACCTGGGCGCGGTCAACGAGAAGGAGGCGGCGGCACGCGCGGATGACCCGGAGGACGACTACTCGATCTCGGTTGCCAGCGCCATCCCCCGAAAGGGCTCGGGCGATGTGAGGATGACACGCGTGGAGTTCCTCGACGAGCATGGACACCGAGGCGTTCTGACGGTGGGCAAGCGTTGTACCGTTCGAGTTCACTTCCACGCTCGCAAGTCCGTCAGACACGTCGAGTTGGGTCTCGCCTTCCACCACGAGTCGGGCCTCATCCTCGCCGGGCCGAACTCGCGGGAGGGCGGTGTGCTGTATGACATCGAACCGGGCGACAGCTTCGCGGACTTCGTCCTCGACCCGATGCCGTTCCTGCCGGGCACGTACATGCTGACCACCGCTTTCGTCGACAAGGGGCACTCCTACGACTACGCAGACCGCGAGGTCAGCTTCAGCGTGCGGGGAAGTGGAGCCGACGGCAACGGGCTCCTTCGGATCTCCGGCCGTTGGAGCCCGGCAGTCGGCCTGCCCGCAACTCAGAGTGGAGGAGCAGGATGAATCCCACGGTGGAACGAGTGTCCGCTGTTCTCGCCCACGTCGCAGCTGGTGAGACTGAAGAGGCGATTGCGCTGCTTGGGGAGGCGCAGGAGTTGCGCGAGGACGTGCGCCAGCAACTCGCTCGCGACGCACGGCTCCGTTCCCCGGCGGACTTCGCCGGACAGATGGCGGCAGCACTCCGCCAGGACCCCGCCAACCGTGACGCGGTCAACGAATGTCATCGCGCAGCGTTCTATCTCTCGGGGCGCAGCCGTGCACTCGCGGGGAACCCCCTCTACGCGCTCTTCCTCGCAGGCCGGGACGGCCTGCTGCTCGACAAGTGGGTGCACTACTTCG
>DBQX01000083.1 GCA_002305415.1 Actinomycetales bacterium UBA1383
CTGTTGAGATATCAAACAACAAGCCCGATCCGATGCGGATCACTCATCAGCGACGAGCGATCCGATCTGGGGCAACCGCTCCATCTTACGGATAGCCCGACCGATTGTCAATCGTGCGAACCATCCTCTGGCTCCGGGCCCGTTCGCGATTCGGTGTTCACCTGCATCCCGAGCGGGCTCCACGAGACTACAAACGGGCTGGAGCCGCAGTCAAACCGCCACCGTGTGGTGGCGGTCACTCCGTGCTCCGGCCAGCGGGGCGTCCTATCCCACTCCGAGTCGTTCGGCGATGAGGGAACGCACGCGAGCGGCGTCCGCCTGTCCGCCCGTGGCCTTCATGACCGCCCCGACGAGGGCGCCGATCGCCTGGACACGACCGGCCCGTACGCTATCGGCCACACTGGGATGTGTCTGGATGGCGTGGTCCACCGCGCTCACCAACGCGGCGTCGTCGGACATCACCCTGAGCCCACGCGACGCCATCACATCGGCCGGATCGCCCTCCCCACCGAGAACGCCGTCCAGCACCTGGCGGGCGAGCCTGTCGGTGAGCTGCCCATCTGCCACCAGAGAGGCAAGTTCCGCCACCTGACTCGGCGAGATCGGCAGAGCCTCGAGTTCGAGCCCCGCGGCGTTGGCCGCGCGCGACAACTCTCCCATCCACCACTTCCGCGCTGCGCTCGGGGTGGCCCCCGCGTCCACCGTCCGGGCCACGAGCTCGAGCGCCCCGGCATTGACGACGTCGCGCACCTCCCGGTCACTGAATCCCCACGCGGCGCCGAGTCGCCGCCGTCTGGCGGCGGGGAGTTCCGGCAGGGATTCGCGCAACCGGTCCACCCACTGCCGATCGGGCACGATCGGCATGAGATCCGGCTCCGGGAAGTAGCGGTAGTCCTCGGCGTCCGACTTCTCCCGTCCCGGTGAGGTCGTCCCCGTGTCCTCGTGCCAGTGCCGAGTCTCCTGGACCACCAGGCCGCCGGCCTCGATCACGGCGGCCTGCCGCACGATCTCGTGGGCGACGGCGCCCTCGATCGAGCGGAACGAGTTCACGTTCTTCGTCTCAGTCCTGGTCCCGAAGGGGTCCGCCGGGCTCGGCCGGATGGACACATTGATGTCGGCACGCATGTTGCCGCGCTCCATCCGCGCATCGGACACCCCGAGGGCCCGGAAGATGTCACGCAGAGTCTGCACGTAGGCGCGCGCCACCTCAGGCGCCCTCGCACCCGCCCCGGTGATTGGCTTCGTGACGATCTCCACCAGGGGAACCCCTGCGCGGTTGTAGTCGACGAGTGCGTGGACCGCACCGTGGATGCGCCCCGTCTCGCCACCGACGTGTGTGTTCTTGCCCGCGTCCTCCTCCATGTGGGCGCGTTCGATCTCGACCCGGAAGACTGCACCGTCATCGAGCTCGATGTCGAGATGGCCATCGCGTGCGATCGGTTCGTCGTACTGCGACGTCTGGAAGTTCTTCGGCATGTCCGGATAGAAGTAGTTCTTGCGCGCGAACCGGCTCGATGCGGCGATCTCGCAGTTCAACGCCAGACCGATCCGGATCGCGGATTCGACCGCCTCACGGTTGGGGACCGGCAGGGTGCCGGGCAGTCCGAGCGACACGGGCGTCGTCTGGGTATTTGGCGGCGCCCCGAAGCCGACCGGGGCGCCGTCGAACATCTTCGTCCGGGTCCCGAGCTCGATGTGCACCTCGATTCCGAGGACCGGATCCCATCGCGCGACGGTTTCGGCGTACTCAGCGCTCACTGGCGCCTCCCATCAGGTGGACGTCGAGCAGGGAGCCCCCCCAGGCGGACTTCAGTGCCCTCTCCAGGACGCCGCCGACCTCGTACAACCGGGTATCGGCCCGCGCGGGAGCCAGAATCTGGAATCCCACCGGCAGCCCGTCCCCACTCACCCCGGAGGGGAGGGACATTCCCGGAATGCCGGCGAGGTTGGCGGGGATGGTGGCGACGTCGCTGAGGTACATCGCGAGTGGGTCGTCGAGTTTCTCCCCGAAGCGGAACGCCGTGGTCGGTGTGGTCGGAGAGACAAGGACGTCCGCCCTTTCGAAGGCTGCGGCGAAGTCGCGCTGGATGAGTGTGCGCACCTTCTGGGCGGACCCGTAGTAGGCGTCGTAGTAGCCCGCCGACAGCGCGTGGGTCCCCAGGATGATGCGCCGCTTCACCTCGGCTCCGAATCCGGCACCCCGCGTGGCCGCCATCACCCTCTCGGCGGTGACCTCGCCGTCGTCGGGTTCGACGCGCAGCCCGTAACGCATCCCGTCGAAGCGGGCGAGGTTCGACGAGGCCTCAGCGGGGAGGATCAGGTAGTAGGCAGCGAGCGCGTAGTCGAAGGACGGGCAGGAGACCTCGAGGAGCTCGGCGCCAAGGCCCGCCAGCACCTCCAGGGCCTGCTCGAAGGAGGCCCGCACACCGTCCTGGTACCCGTGCCCGCCCAGTTCCCTGACCACTCCGATGCGCATGCCGCGCACGTCGCCCGACCGAGCCGCCGAGACGAAACCGGCCACCGGATCAGGCAGCGACGTGGAGTCGTGGGGATCGTGGCCCGCCAGGACCTCGTGCAGCATCGCGGCGTCCTCCACGGACCGCGCGACCGGACCGATCTGGTCCAGGGAGGAGGCGAGCGCGATGAGGCCGTACCGTGACACCCCGCCGTACGTCGGCTTGACGCCAACCGTCCCGGTCACCGCAGCCGGCTGGCGGATCGATCCCCCGGTGTCCGAGCCGATCGCGAGCGGCGCCGCGAAGGACGCCACCGCCGCCGCCGACCCTCCGCCGGAGCCACCCGGGATACGTCCGACGTCCCACGGATTGCGGGTGGGACCATAAGCCGAGTGCTCCGTGGATGAGCCCATGGCGAACTCGTCGAGGTTGGTCTTCCCGAGAATCGGCATGCCCGCCGCGCGCAGCCTCGAGACAACGGTGGCGTCATACGGCGGGATCCAGCCGGCCAGGATTCGCGAGGCCGCCGTCGTCTCAAGACCCCTCGTCACGACGTTGTCCTTGACAGCGATGGGCACCCCCGCGAGCGGCGGCAGTTCCTCGCCCTGCGCGCGCGCAGCGTCCACCCTCCTCGCGGCCGCGAGGGCCTCCTCGGGACTGGTGCGGAGGAACGCGTGGAGGGTCGTGTCGACGGCGGCGATGCGGTCAAGGTGCGCGCGGGTGACCTCGACGCTCGAGGCCTCCCGGGACCGCAGGGTGTTCGCCAGTTCGGCCGCGGAGAGCCGGGTCAGGTCCGTCACGCGTCCTCCCCCAGGATCTGCGGTACCACGAAGTAGCCGTCCTCCGCTTCGGGCGCGGCGGCGAGGACCTCGGCGGCGGGGAGCGGGACGACCGGAACGTCGTCACGCATCACGTTGGCCATCGGAATCGGGTGGGACGTCGCCGGGACGTCCGGCGTGGCCACCTCGCTCACGCGCGCGACAGCGCCCGCGATGACCGAGAGCTCACCAGCGAGCCGGTCGATCTCGGCCTCGGTGAGATCGATGCGGGCGAGGGCAGCCACCCGCACCACCTCCTGACGGGAAATCGTGGACATGCGCGCAAGTCTAGTTGGGGGCGAGAGGAGCCCGGCGGCGGGTCCGGCGGCTGGTGGCAGGCTAGATTTGGTGGATGATCCTCTCCCCGGCGCGCAGGCGCCTGGTCTCCCGTGCGGCGACGTACGGGATCGCCGGCGCCGTCGCCCTCCAATTGGGGATGGCAGCCGTGCTCGTCGTGGTCGACGCCGTCAGGAAGAGACGCAGCCCCCCGAGCGGATACTTCCCGCGACGGAGCCCGGGAGTCGTGCACGCCCACGAGAGCACGCTGAGCGTGTTCACCGATGGCGACGAACTGTACGCCGCCATGATGCGGGACATCCGGGGCGCGACCGAGTCGATCTACTTCGAGACCTACATCTGGAAGGGCGACGACGTCGGCGAGGCGTTCAAGTCGGAGCTCACGGCGGCGGCCCATCGGGGCGTGAGGGTCCATGTCATCTACGACACCTTCGCCAACCTCGTCGTCCCCCGCGCCTTCAAGGACTTCGACCCCGCCCTCGAGGTACTCCCCTTCGGATTGATCAACGGGCGATCGCCCCTCTCGCCACGCACCTACGCGCGCGACCACCGCAAGCTGCTGGTCGTGGACGAGCGCATCGGTTACGTGGGGGGGTACAACATCGGACGGCGGTACGCCGACAGCTGGCGCGACACGCACCTGCGGATCGAGGGTCCGGCGGTCTGGGAACTCTCCAATGCGTTCGTCGACTTCTGGAACTACTACAAGAGGCGGTCCGACCCCGAGCTCCCGGACCTCGGCGCACGAAGGTGGGATGCGCGCATCCGGGCCGCCCTCAACCTGCCGAACCGGTGGCTGTTTCCCGTCCGGGGCCTCTACATCGACGGGATCGAACGAGCCGTCTCCCGGGTCGCGATCACCCAGGGGTACTTCCTCCCGGACCAGGAGATCGCCTCGGCGCTCCTCCGTGCCGTGAAACGGGGAGTCGAGGTTCGCGTCCTGATTCCCGAGGTGTCGAACCACGTCATCGCCGACTGGGTGTCGCGCGGTGACTACGACCGCCTCCTGCGCGGCGGTGTGCGCATCTTCCTCTTCCAGCACGCCATGGTGCATGCGAAGACAGCCACAGTCGACGGACGCTGGACCACGATCGGCACCACGAACATCGACCGGCTGTCCCTGACCGGGAACTTCGAGATCAACCTCGAGATCTACGACGAGGGGCTCGCCCATGTGATGGAGGAGATCTTCGAGACCGACCTCACGAACGCGCGGGAACTGACGCTTGACGAGTGGGACGCACGGCCCTGGTACCACAGGGTCGCCGAGCGTGTGGTGCACCCCTTGGGGCCGCTCCTCTGACAGCCGTCTGCTCCGGGCCTGCGACTGTCACGAGCTGGTCGACACGCCGACCGGCCCGTCGGCCAGGAGGCGGGCGAAGGTCTCCTCGTCGAGGACCGGGATCCCCAGTTGGCGAGCGCGGGCCTCCTTGGAGCCGGCGTTGCGGCCGGCGACGACGTAGTCCGTCCTCCGCGAGACGGAGCCGGCCGCCCGCCCGCCCCTCTCGACGACGGCGTGCTCCGCAGCCTCACGCGTGTAGCCGTCAAGCGTGCCGGTCACCACGATCGTGAGCCCCTCGAGCGTGCGGCGCACCTCGTGACGAACCTGGCTGGCGTCCGCGAAGGTCACCCCGGCCCGACGCCAGGCGGCGATGATCCGCTGGTGCCAATCGACCTCGAGCCAGTCCCGGATCGAACGCGCGATGACCGGGCCGACCCCCTCGGTCTCCGCGAGTTCGTCCACGGACGCGGCCTCGATGGCCTCGAGCGTCCGGAACCGGTCGGCCAGCGCCCGCGCCGCGGTCGGACCCACGTGTCGAATCGAGAGTGCGACCAGGAATCGCCACAGGGGGCGCTGCGTGGCGGCGGCGACCTGGTCGAGCATCCTCCGTGTGTTGGCGGTCGGCGTGGAGGGACGCAGGACTGTCCCGTCGCGTCGCCGCTGCTCGTTGGTCCAGAAGAAGAGGACCTGCTCCCACTCACCGGTCGGCTGGCCATCCCTCCTCCGCTCACGCCAGACCCGCACGTGGGCAAGGTCCTCCGCCGTGAGGTCGAACAGGCCCGCCTCGTTGCGCAGGACAGGGGTCTGGGGGGCGGGCATCGGCTCCACGCCCGTCACGAACTCCCGGTTCGCCTCGGGGTTGGTGAGCGCCAACGCGGTCTCGTCCCCCAGCGATTCGATGTCGAGCGCACCGCGCGAGGCGATGTGGGCGAGGCGCTCCGTGATCTGGGCAGGGCAGGACTCCGCGTTCGGACAGCGCAGGTCGACGTCGCCCTCCTTCGCCGGCGCGAGCGCCGTCCCGCACGACGGGCAGTGGGTCGGCATCACGAACTCGCGTTCCGTGCCATCCCGCAGGGCGACCACGGGCGCCACGATCTCCGGGATGACGTCTCCGGCCTTCCGCAGCACCACGACGTCGCCGATCAGGACGCCCTTGCGCCTGACCTCGGACTGGTTGTGGAGGGTCGCCATCGACACCGTCGACCCGGAGACGCGCACCGGTTCCATCACGCCGAAGGGCGTCACCCGCCCTGTCCGCCCCACGTGCGTCCGGATGTCGAGAAGTCGGGTGTTCACCTCCTCGGGAGGGTACTTGTAGGCGGCAGCCCACCGTGGGGCTCGGGAGGTCGCCCCCATCGCCGCCTGGAGTGAACGATCGTCGACCTTGACGACGATCCCGTCGATCTCGTGCTCGACGTCGTGCCGATGGTCGGCATAGTAGGCAATCATGCCCTCCACCTCGTCCAGCGTCGGGGCGAGGACGGTGTGGGGCGACACCGGGACCCCCCACGAACGGAGCATTCCGTACAGCTCCCACTGGGACTGCGGCGCCGGTCCCTCCATCATGAGCGCGCCCACGCCGTGGGCCACCATGGCCAGCGGACGCGAGGCAGTGACGCGGGGGTCCTTCTGCCGTAGGGAACCGGCCGCCGCGTTCCTGGGGTTGGCGAAAGGAGCTCTCCCCGACTCCACCAGGGAGGCGTTCAGCTGCTCGAACGCGGCGACCGGGAAGAAGACCTCGCCCCTCACCTCGACCAGGTCCGGCACCTCGCCGCTGAGTACCTGCGGGATGTCCCGGATGGTCCGGACGTTCTGGGTGACGTCCTCGCCAACCCGGCCGTCCCCGCGGGTCGCGGCACGGACGAGCCGTCCCGCCTCGTACACCAGACTGACCGCCAGCCCGTCGACCTTCAACTCGGCCGTCATGGCGACCTCGGGAAGGCCCGCGGCACCGCGGACTCGCGTGACCCACTGCCGCAGCTCGTCGAGGGAGAAGACGTCGTCGAGGCTCAGCATGCGCTCCAGGTGCGTGACGGGTGCGAACTCCGACGCGCGCCAGCCACCGACCCGCCGCGTCGGCGAGTCCGCGGACTGCAGCTCCGGATACTGCCGCTCGATCGCCTCGAGTTCCCGCATCGCCGAGTCGTACTCGGCGTCCGAGATCGTGGGGGCGTCACGCACATAGTAGTTGAACTGTGCATCGTCGATCAGCGACGCCAGTTCCGTCCAGCGCTCACGAGCCTTGCTCAGGTCCATTCCCCCATCTTGGCAGGCACCACCGACAGGACGGAGGTGGCGGACGATGTGACCGCGCGGTTGTGCACAGGCCACCGGGTCCGCGCAGGCCGGAGTGCTTGACTGGCGATCGTGAGAGCCGACCGGATCGTCGCCATCGAGGGCCCGAGCCAGGGCATCGCGTGGCGGATCTCCGGCACCCAGGTGCTGGGCCGCGCGGGTGACATCGCCGTCCCGGACCCGTTGCTGTCGCGATACCACTGCGAACTGCGCACCAGCGGGGGTCAGGTCAGGATCCGCCACGTGGGTGCCACGAACGGCGCCTGGCTCTCGCTCTGGGGAATTCGCCGCCCCCTGGGTCGTCGCTGGACGCGCCTGCCCGGGAAAGCGCGGCTCGATGCGGGCGCGGGCCGTTACCGCCTGGAGGGGCCACCGCGCCCGAGCGTGGTTCGGCCGTGGGGTCCCGCTCGGGTGGCACGCCTCGCCGTGCCCCTCGTGCTGGTGCTCGCGCTGGCGCCCTTCGCCGCCGCCGGCCCCCCGTCACGATGGCTGATCATGGCGATCCCGCTCATGGCGGCGGCCACCGCCGGCCCTCGGCCCCGTGGCTATCAGCACCGCCGGGCGGAGCGCCCGGCGGACATCCTCGCCATGGCCTCGCAGGGCCGCGCCTTCCACGCGGAGGCGGTCATGCCGGCCTCGCTCGGTGTACTCCAATCCGTGTCCCTCGCCGGCACGGGGTGGGCCTTCACCGGAGCACAGTCGGAGCGGCACGCGATCTGGCTGGCTGGCTTCCTCGCCGTCCACAATGACCCCGACGTGCTTCGAGTCACGTCGCCGTGGCTCACGACCGCGGGGAGCGGACTCGAGGTCGTCTTCGAGCCAGACCCACCGAGCGGTCCCGCGCGCGACGGCGCGCTCGTCACGTGGCATCCCGATCGCCCGCCGGCCTGGGCCGCGATCCTCCGGCCCCCGGCATGGGCCCGTGCTGCGCCCCCGTGGATCGACGCGCTTGCCGCCACCACCGGGACCTCCCTGCCCGCACGTGTCGACCTCCTCAGCCTCGTGTCCGCGGACGAGCCGTCGATCCGGGCACGCTGGGCGGTGGGGCTGAGCCTGCGGGTCGCGGTCGGGGTGACGGAGTCAGGTGAGGTCCTTGACCTGGACCTCGTGCGGGATGGTCCGCACGCACTGATCGCCGGCATGTCCGGGGCCGGTAAGAGCGAGCTCCTGACCACCTGGCTCCTGGCACTCGCCCTCCGGAACAGGCCCGAGCTCCTTCAATACGTCCTGGTGGACTTCAAGGGCGGGGCGGCGTTCGACGTGCTCCACGACCTGCCCCACTGTGCCGGTGTGCTGACGGACCTCGACGAGCTGGCCACCCGGCGGGCACTCGAGTCCCTGCGGGCCCAGCTGCGGCGCCGGGAGCGGGAACTGCGGGCCTCCGCCGCCCGGGACATTGCCGAACACAACGCACGGTCGCACGATCCCCTGCCGGTCCTCCTCGTCGTGATCGATGAGTACCGTGCCCTCGCGACCGACCATCCCGACCTGCTGGACCAGTTCCTGCGCCTCGGCAACCAGGGGAGATCGCTCGGGATCCACCTGATCGTCGCCACGCAACGGCCAGCGGGCGCCGTCAGTCCCGAACTGCGCGCCAACATGCCGCTGAGGGTGTGCCTCCGCGTCGCGGAACCCGCCGACTCGCTCGACGTCCTCGGCGTGCCCGACGCGGCGGGGATCGAGAACGTGCCCGGACGAGTCCTCGTCCGCGGTGGGGCGTCGTGCCGCGCCCAGATAGCGTGGAGTGGCGACAGCGACCACGTACGGGAACTCGTCCAGCGCATCCGGGGGGCCGCCGCCGGGTGCAGGGCGACGCCACCGTGGCGCCCGCCCCTGCCCACCCGCGTGCGAGCCACGGGGGCGCCACTCGGGACCTTCGCCATCGCTGACGTCCCCGAGGAACTTGCGCAGCGGGCCGTGCCACTCCCCGAGGCCGGGCTGTTGATCCTGGGACCCACGGGCGCGGGCCGGACGACGGCCGCCCACGCCGCGGTGGCTGCGGCCCTCGCCAGTGACGACGACGTGTGGCTCGTCTCCTCGGCGCCGGCCCCTGTGTTCGCCACCTCCCCGCCATCGTTCGGCGGCGTGATAGACCCACGCCAGACCCGCCTCATCTCGCAACTACTCGACCACGTCACCCGGCCTGCGAGGACGAGGCGGACGATCGTCCTCGACGATGTCGAGACCTGGATCGACACGACGGACGCACTTCACGGCGCCGGCTCGGCGAGTTCGAGGCTGGGCGTCCTCCTCCGGTCCGCGCGGGTCGACGGCGTCCGCGTCGTGGTGGCGGCCCAGCCAGCCCACGGGTGCGCCCGGTGGGCCGAACCCCTGCGCAGCCGTCTGTTCCTCTCGGGAAGCGACCCCGCCGCGATCGCGCTGGCCGGGCTGTCGCGTGACGCGATCTCCCTCCTTGCTCCGACCCCGATCCCTGGGCGCGGTGCCCTCTGCCCGGATGGACTCCTCGTCCAGGTGGTCCTCGCGGAGGCGACGGCGGTCCGTGGCAGCCCGCACCCCGCCCGCCGGTTCGTGCCGCTGCCCGGCGAGGCGCGCGTCGCTCCGCGCGTGGACCGGATCATGCTGGGGTACGACGGCTGCGGCACTGTCGAGATCCCGGCACGCGGTGACGTCCTCATCGTCGGGCCGCCGGGCTCGGGACGCTCGACGACCGCCCTGCTCATCAGGTCCCAACACGGAGCCGCGACGATCGTCGACGGACCGGTGGGCGAGCACCCGGGCCCGCTGATCGTGACAACGACACCCACGGCCATCGCGGCCACGTGGTCCGGTCCGCTCGCCCGTCTCCGGAACTCCGCAACCCTGATCCTGCTGCGGCCGGACCTGTACCCCCGGATCGCGGGTCTCGACTACACGAGCGAGCTGGAGCCCGGTGGGCCGGGCTATGCCATCGTCATCCACGAGGGGAGTGCACGGGCGCTGCGACTGGCGAGGACCGTCGGCTGACCTCTCAGTCCGGTTCGCCGAACACACGGCCACTGTTGTCCGCGACCCAGCGCCGCGCGGACGGCGACGCGAGACAGGCGAGTGTGGTCAGGCTCAGGACGAGGGGGATCCCGACGAGCCACCCGAGATACCCCGCCAGCGCGACCATGGACAGCACGAGGAGGATGTGGGCGGTCGCCACAACGCTGCGGGCCCACCCGCGGCCAGACAGCAGACCGAGTGCGGCGGGCACGAGGATCACCGCGACCACGATGTAGTACAGGTCCGTCCCAATCTCGGCGACTGTGAGCGTGCCCGCCGTGGCCGCGAGGTCCCACACGGCCACGCCGGCCCCGAGCAGCGCAATCGCAGCGGTGATCACGGCAGCAACCGTGATCGTCGCAGGCCGGGCGGTGGTCACATTCCGAGATACTACCCGCGCGACGAGCTCGATCCGCTGGCGGGCGGCGCGGCAGTGTGAGCAAGCTTACCCGCGGCGATGGGCGCGCTTGCCTTGTCAGCCTGTGGAGGCCGTGTGAAGCTTGATTGCAGTACTGATTGTCCAGCGTGAAAGTCCGTCGGTAATTCTTGGCGGCCTTTTCACGCCCATGAAGGAGTCACGTGATGGATTGGCGCCACCGTGCAGCGTGCCTGACGGAGGACCCGGAGCTGTTCTTCCCGATCGGCAACACCGGCCCCGCCCTGCAGCAGATCGAGGAGGCCAAGGCCGTCTGCCGTTCCTGCGAGGTCGTCGACACCTGCCTGAAGTGGGCTCTCGAGACCGGCCAGGACGCCGGCGTCTGGGGAGGCCTGAGTGAGGACGAGCGACGCTCGCTGAAGCGCCGCACTGCCCGGGCGCGCAGGGCTAGCTGAGGCCGGGCGCAGACGCAGGTCGTGACGGGGGTGCCGGACGGCGCCCCCGTTCCGCCTTCCCGGGGACTGGGCGGCACCGTTCCGCCTTCCCCGGGGACTGGGCGGCACCCCGTTCGCCGACCCTCACGGTGCCTGCCGGCTTGACGCGTCATCCCTGACCAGGGCGTGCACGGTCACGACCGTCCCGCACGTGGCGCCGGGAGCCCACGCGATGGTGCCCCGTAGTTCCGCGTTGACGAGCGTGCGCACGATCTGCGTGCCGAGCCCCGACCCCGGCCCCTCAGAGCCGATACCGGCACCGTCGTCGATGACCTCCACCGTGAGTTCCTCTCCGGTACGGGTCGCGCGGACGATGACCAGGCCGCCGAGGCGGCCGAGTCCGTGTTCGACGGCGTTCGCCACCAGCTCCGTCAGCACGACGGCGAGCGACGTGGCGACATCCGCGGGGATCATGCCGAACGTGCCCTCGAATCGGGTGGAGACCCTTTTCTCCGGGGTGGCGATGTCCGCTGCCATCGACAGGATCCGCCCGATCAGGTCGTCGAAGTCGACGGTCTCGTCGATGGTCTGGGAGAGGGTCTCGTGGACCACGGCGATCGTGGACACCCTGCGCTGCGCCTCCGCCAGCGCGCTCCTGGTCTCAGGCGACCCGCTGCGCCGTGCCTGGAGCCGGAGCAGCGCCGAGACAGTCTGGAGGTTGTTCTTCACACGATGGTGGATCTCGCGGATCGTGGCGTCCTTCGTCATCAGCTCGCGCTCACGCAGCCGGAGCTCGGAGACGTCGCGGACGAGGATCAGGGCACCCTTCTTCCTCCCGTACTCGGTGAGGGGGATCGACCGGAGCGACAGCGCGACACCACGTGACTCCACCTCCGTCCGCCATGCCGCCCGGCCGGTGAGCACGAGCGGGAGGGATTCGTCGACGGGTGCGCTGGCGTCCAGCTGCTCCGTCACGCCGGCCGCGAGGAGCGTTCCGACGATGGAGCCCTGCAGCCCGAGACGGTGGAACCCGCTCATCGCGTTCGGGCTGGCATACACCACCACTCCCTCGGGGTCGAGCCGGACGATGCCGTCCCCGACGCGCGGCAGGCCCCGCCGGGCGGCGGGGGCGGACTTGTGGGGGAACTCCCCCCGGGCGATCATCCCGCACAGCTCGTCGGCAAGGGCGAGGTAGTTCACCTCAAGGCGCGACGGCGAGCGCGCGATGCCGAGGTTGGCCTCCCGCGAGAGGACGGCGATGGCCCGCCCCGCGCACACCACCGGGACAAGGTCCTCCCGGACCGCGTATGACCCCGTCCACCTCGGTTCCTGGGAGTGCTGGATCTTCCCCTCCGTCAGCGCCCTCCTCATCAGGTCCAGGCGCGTCACGGGAAGGCGGAGACCGACGACGTCGTCCTGGTGGACGGTCACGCCGGTGGACGGACGGGAGTGGGCGACCGCCACGAAACCCCCGTCCCGCTCGATCCAGAGGACGAGGTCAGAGAACGAGAGGTCAGCGACGACCTGCCAGTCGACGACGAGCAGGTGGAGCCATTCGGTCTCGGCCGGAGACAGGTTCCCGTGGACGCGGAGCATCTCGCCGAGGTTTGCCACGCCCCCAGCGTACGGCGTTCGGCCAGTAGGCTGGTCGAAGGAGGGAAGCTGATGGAATTCGAATCCACCGTCCACTATCCCGCGGACCTCGCGACCGTGGCACGCATGCTGATCGACCCCGCGTACATGGAGTACCGGATCTCGCAACTGGGAGTCGAGGTGCTCGAGCAGACGGTGACCGGTGACCCCGCAGCGCCGCTCTTCCGGGTGCGGGCGGTCATCCCGCCGGGCCTCGTGCCCGCCGCCTACCGACGGTTCGTGCCCCCGCGGCTGGTCCTCACGCTCGTCGAGACCTGGCACCCGCAGGCCGGTGACCGTTCACCGGGCGGGATGATGACCGTCGAGTTCGACGGCATCCCCGCGCGCGCCTCCGCCTCCTTCCGCCTCGACGGGGTGGCCGCGGGATCCGAGCGCCACTACGCCGGGGAGGTCAGCGCCCGCATCCCCCTCGTCGGGAGGAAGCTCGAAGCCGCGGCCGTCGGAGCGATCCAGAAGGTCGTGCGGGCCGAGGAGGCTGCCGCACGTGCCTATCTCGCGGGCTGACCGGGGATCGCGACGGATCCCTCCTGCTGGAGGATCCATCCGTACGGTGCCGTCAGCCTGTTGGCCTCGACAGGCCCCCAGCCTCCCTGCTCGTAGGGCAGTGGAGCGGGACGGTCCCCGTGCCGGAGTGGCTCGAACGCCTGGAACGCCGCCCGGAGGCCCGCCTCAGTCGTGAAGAGCGAGCGGTCCCCCCGGAAGACGTCGTCGATCAGCGAGGCGTACGGGCTGATCGGCTCACCGCCGGGCACGTCGTCGAGGTCGAGGCCGGCCCGGCCCCACGAGAGCCGCATCTCGGGCCCGGGAGCCTTCACCGTCAGGCCCAGGAAGATCTCGCCTGCCCCGGCGAAGTCGATCTCGATCGTGTTCGGCCGCGACGCGACCTGGCGGAGCGGCCCGTCGTCGGGCCTGAGGACGAGGGTGACACGCTGGGCCTTGCGCGCCATCATCTTGCCGGTCCGGAGGATGAACGGGACCCCGCGCCACCTGTCCGAGTCCACCCACAGCCGCGCGGCGACGAACGTGTCCTGCTGGGAGTCCGGCGCTACCCCCGGCAGGTCACGGTAACCGGTGAACTGGCCGAGCACCACGTCCCGTGCCGGGTCAAGGGGCCGGAATCGCTGGAGGACGGAGTCGCGCTCGAGGAGGACGGAGTGCGGATCGTCGAGATCGTACGGGGTGTCCATCGCGATCTGTGACACCACCTGGAAGAGGTGGGTGACGAGCATGTCCAGCGCCGCACCCGTCGCCTCGTAGAACCCGATCCGGTTCGCGACGTTGAGGTCCTCGGGCACATCGACCTGGACCTGGGCGACGGAGTGGCGGTCCCAGAGCGTCCCGAACGCCTTGTTCGCGAAACGCAGCGTGTAGATGGCCTGCACGCCCTCCTTGCCGAGGAAGTGGTCGATGCGGAAGACCTGGGACTCGGTGAAGGTCCGCTTGACGAGCGAGTCGAGTTCCTCGAAGGACTCCAGCGAGGTGCCGTAGGGCTTCTCGAAGACGACGTGCGCACCGGCTGCGAGGCCGTGGGCGCCGAGTCCCTCGGTGATCGTGGGGAAGGCCAGGGGCGGCACGGCGAGGAAGAAGACGACGAGGGGATCCACTCCGCTCGACTCGTGCAACTCCGAACGCGCGCGTGAGAGCGCGACCGGCAGGCGGCCCGGATCCCCGGCCGAGAACAGCCCACCCACATAGCGGGTGCGTGCCACGATCTCGTCGAAGTCATCGGGGACGCCGCCCGCACCGCCCAGCGACTCCCGGAGCACCACGGCGAACCCGGCGTCGTCAAGGTCATCCGCAGCGCTCCCGATGAGCCGCCAGTGAGGGGGCATGAGGCCCCGCGCACGAAGCTCCATGAGGGCCGGCATGACCATACGGCGGGCGAGGTCCCCGGTGGCACCGAAGAGGACGACGACGACGGCTGTGGGCCTGGGTGTGGTCATCCACCAACCGTAGGACAGCCCCGGTGCTCCCGCGAAGGGTGGCGCATGTCCCGACGCGCGCAGGCACGCCGCGATGGAGGAGAATCGGCGATACACCTCAGCCGACACGACCAACCCCGGGGAGAGGCCATGACACGGACATCGGAGGGCACGTTCCAGGGGAGGCTCGGCCCGATCCTCGACCGGGCCGTCGCCCTGCCCTCAGCGACCATCCACCACCGCGTGGACGACATCCGGCGCGCAGTGCCGGATGCCACCCCCGCGGAGGTGATCCAGATCCTGGAGAACCGGTTCCGGAGCCGCGCCGCGCGCAACGCCGGACTGGTCGGCCTGCTCGCGGCCTTCCCGGCGCTGGGGACCGGCGTGGCGTTCCTGCTGACGGGCGCCCAGGTGACCTCGTTCCTGAAGGACACGGCACTTCACGTCATGGCGGTGGCGGACGTCCACGGCGTGCCCATCGACGACCTCGAGCGCCGGCGGAGCCTGCTGCTGGCCTCCCTCCTTGGCGAGGAGGGTGCCACCGCGGTGCAGACCCAGCTGGGAGTGGGCTCCCTGTACTGGGGTCGGACCCTGTTGACCCGGTTGCCGCTCGGTACCGTCAAGGCCGTGAACCGCGTCCTGCGGCAGCGGGCCATGCGCAAGAGCGCCGAGGTGGGTGCCCGAGCGCTGCTCGGCAGGCTGCTGCCCTTCGGGATCGGCGCGGTCATCGGCTACACGGCGGGCCGCGCCATGGGCAAGGAGGTGATCACCGGGGCCCGCGACGCGTTCGGGCCGCCTCCCACCGCCTTCAGCCGCCGCGTCGGGGAGGTGTCACGGATCGCGCAGGTGGTCGTCACGTGAACACCGCGTACGAGGACCTCCTGCGCCACGTGCTGGAGGATGGGGCGCGCAAGGGCGATCGCACCGGCACCGGGACCCTCTCGGTCTTCGGTCACCAGATGCGCTACGACCTCACCGAGGGCTTCCCGCTGATCACCACCAAGAGAGTGCACCTGAAGTCCATCGTCCACGAACTGCTGTGGTTCCTCCGCGGCGAGTCGAACGTCCGGTGGCTGCAGGAGCGTGGCGTGAGGATCTGGAACGAGTGGGCGGACGCCGACGGCGAACTGGGCCCGATCTACGGTGTCCAGTGGCGATCGTGGCCCACCCCCGACGGCGGGTCCATCGACCAGATCTCGCAGGTGCTCCAGACCCTGCGCACGAACCCGGACTCCCGCCGCATGGTGGTCTCGGCGTGGAACGTGGCCGACCTGGAGCGCATGGCCCTGCAGCCCTGCCACGCCATGTTCCAGTTCTGGGTGGCGGAGGGCCGGCTGTCGTGCCAGCTCTACCAGCGCTCCGCGGACCTCTTCCTCGGCGTCCCGTTCAACATCGCGTCCTACAGCCTGCTCACCCACATGGTGGCGCAGCAGTGCGATCTCGAGGTCGGCGAGTTCATCTGGACGGGGGGCGACTGCCACATCTACTCCAACCACGTCGACGCGGTCAGGGAGCAGCTCACCCGGGAGCCCTACCCGTTCCCGACCCTTCGGCTCCGGCGCGCCCCCTCGCTCTTCGAGTACACCTGGGACGACGTCGTCGTCGAGGGTTACCGCCACCATCCCGCGATCCGCGCGGACATCGCCGTGTGAGGAGGCCGGAACGTGATCATCCTGATCTGGGCCCAGGCCCGTGGACGCGTGATCGCCGCGAGCGGGGTGATGCCCTGGTACGTGCCGGAGGACCTCGCGTACTTCAAGGAGAAGACAAGGGGCAAGACGCTGCTGATGGGGCGCACCACGTGGGACGCCCTCGAACCCGACTTCCAGCCGCTCCCCGGACGTCGCAACCTGGTCCTCAGCCGGGACCCCGACTTCCGGCCCGAGGGCGCGGAGGTCGTCCGGAGCCTCCGGGAGGGGCTGCGTGCCGACGACGAGGTCTGGGTCATCGGCGGCGGGGACGTCTACGCCCAGGCCCTCCCGTACGCCGACGAGGTCCTGGTCACGCAGATCGACGTCGACGCGCCGGGAGACGTCCACGCGCCGGAACTCCCGGAGGACGAGATCGAGTGGGGTCCGTGGCAGGTCTCCCGGGCCGGGGCACGCTATGCCTTCGGAGTGTGGCGCCAGGCCAAACCACGGGAACCCTGACGCGAAGAAGTCCCGGTCGACTGGACCGGGACTCCTCGATGGTAGCGGGGGAAGGATTCGAACCTTCGACCTCCGGGTTATGAGCCCGGCGAGCTACCGAGCTGCTCCACCCCGCGTCGGCCTCACCACCTTACGTCGCACCCAGCCGCCAACGCAAACGGGAGGGCGCGTGCGGTGCCTCACACGTCAGGCGCACGCGCCTCTCACGGCGTTGGTTCGGCCGTGGGCGCGATGCCCTCCTCCGGGGTCTCCGGGATCGCCGGGGCGTCCACAGGAGACTCGCCGGAGATACGCGCCTCCGCGTCGATCGCGTCCTGGAGCGCTGCGTCGAGCCGGGCCTGCGCCGCCCCGTACGCGGTCCAGTTGCCCTCCGCGAGCGCCGCGTCGGCGTCGCGCATCGCCTGGGCCGCGGCCCGCAACGCAGCGCGGAGGTCCTCCTCGGCCGTTGTCTCGACCGGTTCGCCACCGCCGTCGCCGGGCTCGACGGTGCCACCGTCCGCCGTGGCGGCCCCCGAATCCCCTTCGAACACCTGATCGAGAGCTTCGGAGAGTGTCGGCGCGAAGCCGATCTCGTCGCCGAACGACACGAGGACACGGTGCAGGAGCGGCACCTGGGTACCCCGTGCCGACTGGGTGTAGACGGG
Organism: Actinomycetales bacterium UBA1383; assembly: GCA_002305415.1. Lineage (GTDB taxonomy): Bacteria > Actinomycetota > Actinomycetes > Actinomycetales > Actinomycetaceae > UBA1383. The sequence goes on from DBQX01000083.1 coordinate 17,313, forward strand.
CTGGACGTACAGGAGCCCTCCGCCGACCGGCAGGGTCAGGAGGTTGCCGCGCAGCACCTGCGAGGCGTTCTGCTCGAGCAGGTTGAGCTGCTGGGAGACCGTCGGGTTGGCGTTGAAGAGGTTCTGCACCTGGCCGGGGCCGGGTACCGTCAGGTCGCGCGGCAACTCGAGAAGCCGTATGGTCCCGTAGCTCTCCGCGATCACGCCGGCCTCGTTCCCGGGATCGGCGTCCACGGCGAGGAAGCCGGTGAGGATCTGCCTGCCGGACTGGCCGCCGGGGATGAAGCTCGAGGTGAGGGAGAACGTCGCCCGCTCGGCCCTGGGCATCTTCAGCGTCATGTAGTAGGGCGGCTGCGGCACGGCCTCTCCGGCAGTGGGGTCGCTCGGGTTGGCCCAGAAGTCGTTGCCGGAGTAGAAGGACGCCGCGTCATCCACGTGGTACCTGGTCAGGAGCTCGCGCTGCACCTTGAAGAGGTCCTCCGGGTAGCGCAGGTGCGTCATCAGGTCGCCCGAGATCGCGGACGTCGGGGTGACGATGTTCGGGAAGACGCCCTTCCACGCGCGGAGCACCGGGTCCTCGGAGTCCCATTCGTAGAGGGTGACCGATCCGTCGTAGGCGTTGACGGTGGCCTTGACCGAGTTGCGGATGTAGTTGACTTCGTTGACGGGGGTCAGCATCTGTGCCTGGGCTCCGAGCGATGTCAGCGTCGCGTCCTCGAGCGCCTCCCGGGCCGAGTAGGGGTAGTCGTTCGAGGTCGTGTACCCGTCGACGATCCACAGCAGGTCCTTGGGCGTGTCCGGGTCGTCATCCGAGTCGACGACGGCGGGATACGTCCGGCCGTCCAGCGTCAGGAATGGCGCGACCTCGGCGACCCGCTGCCGCGGGTCCCTGTCATACAGGATCTGCGACTCGCTGGTGACTCGATCGGAGAACAGGATGTTGAACGACTGGAACTTGATGGCGTACAGCACCTTGTTGAAGAAGCTGCCCACGGAGGGTCCGCCGTCGCCCTGGAAGGTGTAGGAGACGTACTGGTTCTCCGCGTTGTCGTCCGGATAGTCGAACTCCCACGGCTCCGTGCCCTCGGGCGCACCGACGATGGAGTAGCTCGGGGAGTCCTCGCCGAAGTAGACCCGCTGCTCGTACTCGCCAAGGGCGCCTGTCGATGGCACGCCGCGCTCGAAGAACTGCGGCTGGCCATCCGCGGCGGTGCGGTTGCCGTAGGCGGCGGCGACGCCGTAGCCGTGGGTGTAGACGGTGTGGTCGTTCACCCAGGTGCGTTGTGCCGTGCCGAGTCCGTCCTGGTTGAGTTCCCGCACCGCGATCACCGTGTCGTGGCTCTCCCCGTCGAAGGTGTACCGGTCGACGGCGAGGGTGTCCGGGAAGTCGTAGTACTGCCTGTTCTGCTGGTACTGCCGGAACGTCTGGTCCACGATGGTGGGATCCAGGAGCCGGATGGACGCGGTCGACTCACTGTCCTCACGAAGCTGTCCGGCCTCCGTGTCGGTGCGGGCCGAGTACCGTGACTTCTCGATCTGCTGCAGTCCATATGCCGCCAGCGTCGCGTCGATGTTGCGCTGGATGAAGGGACTCTCGGTCTCCACGGCGTTCGGGTCGACCTGGAAGCGCTGCACGATGGCCGGATAGGCACCGCCCACCACGATCGAGGACACCACCATCAGCGCCAGGCCCACGACGGGCAGCCGCCAGTTCCCCCGGACGGCGGCCACGATGAACAGGATCGCCACGACGAGGGCGATGCCCGCCAGGATCGCCTTGCCCGGCATCGAGGCGTTCACCGCCGCGTAACCCGCGCCGTCGAACTTGTCACCCTCGAGCAGGAGCAGTGAGTACCTGTCCAGCCACAGCGAGACCGCCCCGAGCACGGCGAGGACCGCCGCGAGGATCGCGATCTGCAGCCGTGCGGGACGCGCGACGGAGAACCGCGGGGTGACCACGATGGCCCCGTAGAGGTAGTGCACCGCTGCCGCGGCGATCAGGGAGGTCGTCAGCGTCCACATCAGGGCGGACAGGACGAGGCGCAGGAAGGGGAGAGTGAAGACGAAGAAGGAGACATCCAGCGAGAACTGGGGATCCGTCTCCCCGAACGGGACCCGGTTGAACCACAGCAGCACGGCGCGCCACTGCGCGCTGATCGACGCGCCCATGAAGAGGCCCGTGGTACCGACGATGGCGAAGAAGATGATCCGGCGCAGCGGTGCGAGCTGCTGGCGGTACTGCTCCAGGTTCCTGTCGGCGGCACCCACCGGCACGTAGGCGCGCCGGGCACGGTAGGCGAACAGGGTGTTCAGGCCGACGATCCCGCCCATCAGGACGAACCCGAGGAGGAAGAGGACGGCACGGGCCAGCCACTCGGTCCAGAACACGCGGAGGAACCCGAGTTGGCCGAACCACAGCACGTCGGTCCAGACCTCCGCCAGCGCGATGACGATTCCGGCGAGGATGAGCAGCACGACCACGGTGGGGCCGAACGCGCCGCCCCGTCCCGGCGTTCTCGCCGTACCGGCGGGACGCGCGGGCCGCGGTCTCTCGGACGATGGGAAATCGGCAAAGGCCATGGGTGTCCTCCGGATCACAGTGGGCACCCCTAGCCTTACACACTTCCACTACGATGTGGATTTCGTGACCAGCCCCCGGAGCGCACGGGAGGAGGCCCTCGCCACCGCCGTGCTCCACCTCGAGCGTCTCGCCGCCCGTGGCGGCTGGGACGGTCCGGTGCGGGTGTTCGCGCTCGTCGCCGGGGACGGACCGGGGCTCGGGCCCGAGGCGTCCCCTCCCGCCGGGCCGGGCGACGCGGGCCTCACCGCGATCGAGCAGACCGGCCTTCCGCCGGCCACCTCGCTCGCCTCCCTCCTGAAGCAGTTGTGGTGGCCGCCGACGGTCGACGGAGCAGCCGTCGTCGTGGAGCAGGTGCTCGAGGGCCGGGGCGGCGACGTCAGGCTGGTCGGCGGAGCGCTCCGGACGGGTGAGACGTGGTGCGCGGTGCGGATGCGCCAGCACGACGCGGACGACCTCGTGCTGTCGGCGGCCGACCTGGTTCCGGACCTCCTGGGGATGATCCAGGGGACCCTCGTGGACTAGGGCGTCGGGCAGCGCGGCAGGTCCACGTCGCCGGCCGCGATCGCCTCCACGGCGTCAACCGCCTGGGTCAGGTCCTCCACCGCCACCACCGAGAGCCCCGCCGGCTCGTACCCCACGACCTCCGCACAGTTCTGGACGGGTGCGAGGAACCATGTGGCGCCATCGCGGGCCGCGCCGTGCATCTTCTGCCGTATCCCCCCGATGCCCCCGACGTAGCCGTCGACGCTCATGGTGCCCGTTCCGGCGATCGCCTCCCCGCCGGTGAGGGTGCCGGGGGTCATCACCTCGATGACGCCGAGAGCGAACATGAGACCGGCGGAGGGGCCGCCGATATTGGTGATGTCGAAGCTCACGTCCACTGGCAGGGTGACGTCCGCCGAGACGTACACGCCGAGGACGGAACCCGGCCGCGTGTCGCCGTCCGGCCTCGGCGAGGTCTCGAACCGAGCGCTGCCGGCCGCACCGCCCCGGTCGTACTCCACCTCGAGCGTGGTCCCCGGCGGGACGCCGCGCATGAAGTCCGTGAGGTCGCGGAAGTCCACCAGGTCCACGCGGGCCCCGGTGTCGAGGCGCACGACGGCGGTGAGGACGTCGTCGACGTCCAGCGCCCCCGCCGCGTTGGAGTCCGGGATGGTCTCGGCCACACGGAGGGCCATCGGCACCACATAGCCGAGTTCCTGGAGCGCGGCGGCGGCGGCGTTGGACTGGGACGCCGCCATCTGTGCCTGCTGGAAGTCCGACAGCTCCTCGGCGTCGGCCTCGCCGAACGCGTCCTCGCGCGGCATCACGCTGGTGTCGCCCCGGATCCATCCCTCGAGCGCCTCGAAGGCGCCGACGGGGTTGTCCGGGCCCCCGGAGACCGACACCGTCGTCAGCCGGAGCTCGCCCGAGCTGGCGGGGTACACGGGCGCGCCGTCCACCTCGATGAGGGGGGTGCCGTCACGCTCCGACAGGGTGTCGACCGTCGGACCCGGGCGCTGGACCGCGTAGGGCACCGGCAGCAGCATCATGGCCGCCAGGAGCACCGCGAGTGTCACCCCGGCGACGGCGAGGATCCGGTCCTGGCGGTCCAGGTTCTCGAAGGGCAGCGTCACCCCCACATTGTGCCCCAGACCGCGCCGGCGACACCCGGGTGCGCCCCATCACACGCCTCGTGGGAACGCCCGGGTGCCGCTGTTCGTTACGGTTGTGTCGGACGGAAGGAATGCCCATGTCGAACGAGTTCGAGTCGTGGGAGGACGTGCTGCGATCGCTCCTGGGCGAGGATGCCGCGCAGCAGGCGATCGAGTCGATGCGTGCCGCGGGGATCGACCCGTCCGCGCTGGGAGAGGCAGCCGGCCTGCCGAAGGACCGCAACCAGCTGATGATGATGATCAACCAGGTCCAGGCCATGCTCGCCACCTCGGGCGACGGCCCGGTCAACTGGACGCTGGCCCGGGACTTCGCCCGGCAGCAGGTCCACCTCGGCGGCGACCCGTCGGTGACCGCCGCGGAGGAGGCCCGCGTGCGGCAGTACCTCCAGGTGGCTGACCTCTGGCTGGATCCGGTGACCCCCCTGCCCCCTTCCGGGGGCGCCCGCTCGGGCCTCTCCCGGGCCGCATGGGTCGAGCGGACCCTCCCGACGTTCCAGCGCCTCGCGGAGCCGGTCGCGGGGTCCGTGGTGCAGGCGATCGCCTCAACCCTCCAGTCCGGCTCGGGTCGGGTCGAGGGCCTCGGGCTCGAGGGACCGCAGGCCACCGACCTGCTGCGACGCCTCGGGGGCGCCGCGTTCGGCATGCAGCTGGGCAGCGCCGTCGCCACGCTCGCCCGGGAGGCGTTCGGGTTCAGCGACATCGGTCTGCCCCTCACCGCCGACGGCGCCGTGGCCCTCGTGCCACGGAACGTCGAGGCATTCGGCGAGGGCGTCGAGGTCCCGATGCCCGAGCTGATGCAGTTCCTCGCCGTCCGCGAGGTCGCACACGCGCGCCTCTACGCGGGGGCCCCGTGGCTCCGCGCGCACGTCCTCGGGTTCGTGGAGGCCTACGCCAGGGAGATCCGGATCGACACCGCCGCGATGGAGGAGGCCTTCCGCCAGATCGATCCGGCTGATCCGGAGCAGTTGCGGGAGGCCATGGGGTCAGGGGTGTTCGCGCTCGATGTCAGCGACGCCCAACGCCACGCACTCGCGCGCCTCGAGACGGCGCTCGCCGTCATCGAGGGCTGGGTGGAGGAGGTGACCACCGAGGCCACGCAGGGCCAGCTCGACCACGTGATCGCGCTGACGGAGCTCATGCGACGCCGTCGGGCGGCTGGTGGTCCCGCGGAGGACACGTTCAAGCACCTCGTGGGACTCGAGCTTCGTCCACGCCGCTTGCGCGACGCCTCCACCCTGTGGAGGACCCTCACGACGGCACGGGGGGCGGAGGAGCGCGACCGGCTGTGGTCCCACCCCGACCTGATGCCCTCGACGGCGGAACTCGACGACCCCACCGTCTTCGCGGACGCGCGGGCCGCGTCCGCCGACTTCGACGACGCCCTCGAGGCCCTGCTCCGGGAGGAGGGCACCGAGGGGCCGTCCTGACGCCGTTGTCCACAGCCTCGCAGGGGCACGGGGACGGCCATGCGAGGCTGGTCCGGTGCAGGTGCGGGATCAGGTGCTGTGGCGGCGGACAGGCGAGTTGCAGATCGGGACGTGCGCCTCGCGCGCCGTGACGCTGCGTGGCCTGAGTCCCGCGGAGGCCGCGCTGCTGCTCGATCTCCAGGTCCCTCGAAGCAGGGAGTGGCTGGAGGACGCGCTCGCCCGGAACGGCATCGCGGCGGACCGGTGGGAGTCACTGTGGCGGGCTGCCAGCACCCCGCCCCCGCGGAGGGCCGACCATCCCGACCGACAGGTGATCGCCCTCCTGGATGACCACGAACTCACCGTCCGGGCCGGCGCGGACCTCGCCCGTCGCGGGGCACGGCTGGTCCGCGACGGGCAGGGGCCCGGCGCACTGCCGGCACTCGCCCTCCTGACCGACGCGTACGTCAGTGACCCGCTGCGGACCGCCGTACTGCTGCGCCACGACATCCCCCACCTTCCGATCGTGGTGGATGACGACGGCGTCACGCTGGGCCCGGTGGTGCGGCCCGGGGTCACCGGGTGCTGCCGCTGCCTCGAACTGGCGCGCACGGACGCGGACGAATGCTGGCCGGCACTCGCGACACAACTCCGGGTGCTCCCGACCCCGCCGGTGGACGTCGAGGTCGCCCGGGTCGCGATCCCGATCGCCTCCCGGGTGGCGCACGCCCACCTCGCGGGCCACGTCCACGGGGGTGGTTTCCGGATCACGGCGCACACCCTCCTGCCCGTCGACCCGATTCCGGTCCACCCCGCGTGCGCCTGCGCCGGACTCACGCCGCCTTCCGGGGACGCCCACGTCCCCGCTTGACCGGGATGATGGCGCCGTCGAGGAAGATCTGGCCGCCCCAGACCCCCCACGGCTCGGCGCGCTCCAGGGCGCCGGAAAGGCAGGCGTCGCGGAACGCGCAGGTACCGCAGAGGGCCTGGGCGCGCGTGACGTCCTCAGGACGTTCAGCGAACCAGAGGTCGGGGTCCTCGCGCTGACAGGGCGTCGAGGATGTACGGATCTCGGTGAGATGCACGACGGTCTCCTGGCCGGGTCTTCCCGGCTCGCCGCCGGGATCAGGGTTCGGGGGTCTGGATTGCCCGCACGAACGGGCTCGCGGAGGGCAGGGTGGCGCCACGGGGCCGCCCACCGCCTGCTGCGATCGTGAACATCCGTGCACCTCCTCCGGGAGCCGTGTGACCTCCGGTCACGATAGTGACCCCCGTGGCGGCGTGTCCACCCCTTTTTCCGCCTGTTCACGGGACCACTCCGCCACCAGGTCGAGGAGCTGGGGTCCGTAGCTCTCCAGCTTGGTCGCGCCGATGCCGCGCAGGAGGGTGAGCTCGCGCGTGGTTCGCGGTTTCGCACGGGCGATGGCCACGAGGGTGGTGTCGTGCAGGATCGTGAAGGCCGGCTTCGACCGTTCGGCCGCCTCACGGGCACGCCACGCACGCAGCCGCTCGAACAGCTCCCGTTCCGCCGGGTCCATCTCCTCCGCCGACGCCGCCGCGGCCGCCCGCGGCCGGACCTCCCGCTCCTCCTCGGGCCACACCCCGGCGAGGAAGCGGGACTGCTTCCGCGCGGCACGGCCGCCGGCGGTCCGCGCCCGGGCGTAGGAGAGCTGGAGGTGCTCGCGCGCGCGGGTCACCCCGACGTAGAGGAGCCGCCGCTCCTCGGCGAGCTGGTCCGGGGTGCTCGCCATCGAGATCGGCAGGAGTCCGTCCGACAGACCCACGAGGAACACCGCGTCCCACTCGAGCCCCTTGGCGGCATGGATGGTGGCGAGGGTGACCCCGTCGGCGATCGGGGCGTGCTGCACCGCCGCTCGTTCGTCGAGCTCCTGGCGGAACTCCGCGAGCGAGGCGCCGCGGCGGGCGTAGAGATCGTCGGCGAGGGATACGAGGGTGTTGAGCGAGTCCCAGCGCTCCCGCACGGCACCGCGGCCCGCGGGTTGCTCGGGCGACCACCCGACGGCCGACAGCGCCTCCCGCACCCGGTCCGGAAGCGCGGCGGCCGACTCCGCCTTCGCGGCGGCCCGGAGGGCAACGAGCGCGGCCTTGACCTCGGGACGCGCGAAGAACCGCTCGCCGCCGCGCACCTGGTAGCCGATCCCCGCGCGCGAGAGGGCATCCTCGAGGACCTCCGACTGCGAGTTCGTGCGGTACAGCACCGCGATCTCGCGAAGGGGCACGCCACGTGCGGAGAGTTCCCGCACCCGTCCGACCACCCCGGCGGCCTCCGCGACGTCGTCGTCGAAGGCCTCGTAACGCACCGGTTCGGACGAGGGACGCTGCGCCTGGAGCGTGACCGCGCCGGGACTCATGCGCCCCGCGCGAGTGGTGAGCAGCCGGTTCGCCAGGGACACCACCTGCGGCGTCGAACGATAGTCGCGCACCAGCCGGACCACCGGCGCGCCGGGATGGCGGGACGGGAAGTCCGCGAGGAAGCGCGGGGTGGCCCCGGTGAACGAGTAGATGGTCTGCGAGACATCCCCGACCACGCAGACGCTGTCACGGCCACCGAGCCACAGCTCGAGGAGCCGCTGCTGGAGTGGGGAGACGTCCTGGTACTCGTCCACCACGAAGTGCCGATACTGCCGGCGTACCTCGGCAGCGATGTCGTCGCGCTCGGCGAGTATCCCCACCGTGAGGAGCAGGACGTCCTCGAAGTCGATCACGCCCCTCCCGGACTTCGCCTCCTCGTACGTCCGGAGGACGGCCGCCACGGTGCCGGCCTCGATGCCGCCGGGTTCGGGGCGACCGGCCGAGGCGGCTCGCCTCGGGTAGTCCTCCGCGGTGACCATGCTGACCTTCGCCCACTCGATCTCGGCGGCCAGGTCACGCACGAGCACCTTGTCCGCTCCCAGCCCGAGACGGCTGGCCGCCTCGGCCACGATCGGCGCCTTGTGCTCCTGGATCCGTGGCAACGTCCCCCCGATCGCCCGCGGCCAGAAGAACCCCAGTTGCCGCAACGCCGCGGCGTGGAAGGTGCGCGCCTGGACGGCCGGGACCCCGAGATCACGCAGCCGCGACCGCATCTCCCCCGCCGCACGTGCCGTGAAGGTGACGGCGAGGACATCGTGGGGACCGTACGCACCCGTGTGGACCCCATGGGCGATCCTGTAGGTGATGGCGCGGGTCTTGCCCGTGCCGGCGCCGGCGAGCACGCAGAGGGGTCCCGTGAGGTGTGTGGCGACCACCCGCTGGTCGTCATCCAGGTCGGTCAGGTCGGCAGTCACTCCCCCATTGTCACCCGGCGCGCCGACAGCCTCCCTCAGCCGGCCATCCAGGCCGCCACGAGCGCGCTGGCCACCGAGGCCGGACCCGGCAGCGTGAGGTCACCCGCAGCGACGGCCTCCGCCAGCGCCGCCCGCGTGAAGAAGCGTGCCGCGAGGATCTCACGGCCGTCCACGCGCGGTTCCTGGGCCCCCGGAGCACGCGTCACGAACGCGCACATCAGGGAGCGCGGGAACGGCCAGGGCTGCGAGCCCCGGTACCGGACGCGGTCCACCTCGATCGCCACCTCCTCGCGCACCTCCCGCACCACGGCGCGCTCGAGCGACTCGCCCGGTTCCACGTAGCCCGCGATGACCGACCACCGGCCGGCCGGGAAGTGCGCGGCGTGGGCGAGGAGCAGGCGATCGGCGTCGTCGACGACCGCCACGATCACCGCCGGGTCGGTCCGGGGATGGTGCTCCGTCCCGCACGCGGGGCAGAGCCGGACCCAGCCGGCCTCCGACACGCGGGTCACGGTGCCACAGCGCGGGCAGTGCGGGTGCAGCCGGTGCCACTGCGCCATGGCGACGGCGGGGACCGCCACCGCACGCTCTGCCTCCGGCAGTTCGTGGACGGCGATCCGCAGGTCGCGATACTCCCTCCCCGGGTGCTCCGGCCCCAGTGCCAGCACGTGGGCGTCGCCGTGGGGGTCCTTCCCGAGGTAGACGTACAGATCCGCGGCGACCGGCCCGGTGAGGACATCGAGGCGGTCCCCGTCCAGCGCAGTCGTCCCTGTGGATCAGCGAGCACCACCCGCGTCGTCGCGGCCGCGAGGAGTCCCTCGATCACGTGCGGGCGCGAGCGCGCCTCGGTGTCGGGATCGAGTGCTGCCGACGGAGTGCCCTCCCTCACGCGGACCCCCTCCGTCCGGTCTCCTGGACGGTCCCCTGGCCGAGAACGCGTGTCCCCCGGTAGACCACCGCGGACTGGCCGGCTGCGAGCCCGCGCACCGGCGAGTCGAGGACAAGCCGCATCCCCGGGCCCGACCGGGTGACCGTGCAGCACACCGGCTCGCCGTGGGCCCGCACCTGGACCTCGGCCGGCGTGGGCGCCGCGGCGGGAACGTCGTCGGCCAGCCACACGACGTCCGAGGCCACGACCGTGTCGACGGCGAGGAGGGCGGCAGGCCCCACGATGACGGTGTTGGTCGCGGGCCGCACCTCGAGCACGTACCGGGGGGCTCCCCCTGGAGCAGGCCGCGGCAGCTTCAGGCCCCTGCGCTGCCCGACGGTGAACGCGTACGCACCATCGTGCTCCCCCACCTGCCGGCCGGACTCGTCCACGATCGGACCGGGTGCCGGACCGAGGCGCGAGCGCAGGAATCCCCGGGTGTCGCCGTCGGCGACGAAGCAGATGTCGTAGGAGTCGGGCTTCTCGGACACCGGCAGACCACGGGCGGCCGCCTCCCGGCGCACCTCGGCCTTCGACGGCACCTCACCCAGCGGGAAGAGCGCGCGCGCGAGCCGCTCCGGTCCCATGACGGCCAGCACGTAGGACTGGTCCTTCCCGGGGTCCCTGGCGCGGTGCAACTCGGCCGGCTCACCGGTGATGCGGGCGTAGTGGCCGGTGACGACGGCGTCGAAGCCGAGTGCGAGGGCCCGGTCGGCGAGCGCCGAGAACTTCACGTGCTCGTTGCACCGGACGCACGGATTGGGGGTGCGACCGGCGGCGTACTCCGCCAGGAAGTCCGCGACCACGCGCTCCTCGAACTCCTCGGACAGGTCCCACACGTAGTAGGGGATCCCGAGGACGTCCGCCGCGCGGCGCGCGTCCGACGCGTCCTCGATCGAGCAGCACCCCCGTGACCCGCTGCGGTTCTCGGCGCGGCTCCGGGAGAGCGCCATGTGGACGCCGACGACGTCGTGCCCCGCCTCCACGGCGCGCGCGGCCGCCACCGCGGAGTCGACGCCGCCGGACATCGCGGCCAGGACCAGCATCGTTCACCTCCCGCGGGCGCGCCGCGCCCGCTCGACAGCATCGCCGATCGAGTGGACGAAGGCGTCCACATCGGCGTCGGTGGAATCCCACCCGAGGCTGCAACGCAGTCCGGAGCGTGCGTGTTCCTGGCCGATGCCCATCGCGACGATGACGTGCGACGGCTCCTGTACCCCCGCCCTGCAGGCCGCGCCCGCCGAGACCGCGATCCCGGCGCGGTCGAGCGCGAAGACGAGCGAGTCCGCGTCGGCGCCCTCCACCACGGCGTGGACGATGTGCGGGAGCCGCTGCTCCTCCGCGAGCGTCGCGCCACTCTCGTGGACCCCGTCCAGCGTCGCGAGACCGCGTGCGAGCCGGTCGCGGAGGCCACGCAGGCGAGGCGTCTCGGAAGGGAGGGCCTGCACCGCGGACTCCAGCGCCGTCGCGAGCGCGACCGCGCCGGGGACGTCCACCGTGCCCGGGCGCAGGCCCCGCTCCTGGCCACCGCCGTGGTGGAGCGGCTCGATCGTCACGTCTCGCCGGACGAGCAGCGCCCCGGTTCCCGCCGGTGCACCGATCTTGTGCCCCGACAGGCTGAGCAGGTCCACGCCGGAGCCGTGGAAGTCCACGGGGACGTGGCCGACGGCCTGCACCGCGTCGGTGTGGGCGAGTGCGCCGCTGCGGTGGGCGGCGTCGACGACCTCGGGAAGCGGCTGCACCACGCCGGTCTCATTGCCGGCCCACATCACCGAGACGACGGCAGTGGACGGGTCAACCGCCTCCAGTGCGTCCAGGCGGACGCGCCCGTCGCGGTCCACGGGCAGGCGGCGGACGTCGAAGCCCTCGCGGCCCAGCGCGAGGGCGCTGTCCAGGACGGCGTGGTGTTCCACCGCACTGACGACCACCCGGTCCCGACCCCGGGTGCGGCCCGCGCGCGCACCTCCCATCACCGCGAGGGCGTCCGCCTCGGTACCACCGGAGGTGAGGACCACCTCGGCGGGGGCGGCGCCGAGGAGTCCGGCGATCCGTTCCCGCGCCTCCTCGAGGGCGCGCCGCGCCTGCCTCCCCGCCGCGTGGACGGAGGAGGCGTTCCCCGTCACCCGCAGTGCCGCCGCGTACGCCTGCGCTGCCTCCGGGCGCACGGTTGTCGTGGCGGCGTGGTCGAGGTAGTGCATCACCGCGCTCGCAACGCGTCGATGGCCTGCCGGAGGACGTCGTGCAGGTCTCCCACCACGCCGAAGTCGGCGAACTCGAAGAGGGGTGCCTCGGGGTCGGAGTTGATGACGACGACGGTCTGGGCGGCCTGCATGCCCGCGGTGTGGTGGACCGCTCCCGAGATTCCGGCGCCGATGTAGAGGGTGGGCGAGATCATCGTCCCCGTCTGGCCGATCTGGGCGCTGTGGTCGATCCATCCCTCGTCGGTGGCGACGCGCGTGGCGCCGACCGCCCCGCCGAGCAGGTCGGCGAGCTCCTCGACGAGGGTGAAGTCGCCGTCGGTCCCGCGGCCCCCGGCCACGACGACCCGCGCCTCGTCGAGCGCAGGGCGCCCCGAGCGCGGACGCTCGATCCGGGACTCGCGGCGCAGCGCCCCAGCCGCCGGCGAGGGTTCGACGGCGAGCCGCGTCACCTCGACGCCGTCGACGGGCGCGGGGACAGCCCGGACGGCGGCGGGCTTCATCGCGAGGATCGCGGGCCGCTCGACGACGGTGCACTCGGTCTGCCAGGTGCCGGCGAGCACCGTCTTCGAGGCGATGACCCGGTCCCCCTCCACACGGAGGCCGGTCACGTCGACGATGGCGGCGGAGCGGAGGGCGACGGCGAGCCGGGCCGCCACCGCCTTGCCGGCGAACGACGACACCAGCACGACGGCGTCCGGCTCGACCTGGCGCACGGCGGCGAGGACGCCGTCGGCGACCAGCGTCGGCTCCTGCGGCCGACCGCCCAGGTCGAGTGCCACGGCCTGCGACACGCCCAGCTCCGCGAGCGCCGCGAGGTCGGGATCCCCCAGTGTCACCGCGACCGGGGTTCCCACGCCACGGGCGGCGGTGATCGCCTCGCGGTGGGCGGACGAGGGCGTGGCGGGCACGACGACTAGCAGGCGCATCACACCACCCCCTTCTCCGCCAGCCACGCCGCCAGGCGACGGCCGCCGTCGCCGGTGTCGGTGACGATCACACCTTCGCGCCGCAGCGGGCGACGCCGCGCGTCGAGGAGCGCTACTGCAGGCCGGAGATCCACGGCGTCCAGGCCGAGGTCGTCGAGCCCCCACGTGGCGACGGGCTTCCTGCGCGCCGCCGTCATGGTGCGGAAGTTGGGGATCCGCGGCTGGTTCGCCTGGTCCGTGACCGACAGCAGCGCGGGGAGGTCCGTCGCCCACGTCTCGACGGCATCCCCGAGGGTGCGCGTCACCCGCAGCGTCCGGCCGTCGCACTCGACCGAGGCGGCGAGGGTGAGCGCCGGGAGGGAGAGGACCGCGGCCAGGGCGTCGGGCAGCATCGAGGTCAGGCCGTCCATCGTCGCCATGCCGGTGACCACGGCGTCGACGTCCCCGAGCCGGGTGATCGCGGCACCCAGGACGCGGGCGGTGGCGACGACGTCGGAGCCCGCCAGCCGCTCGTCGGACACGAGGACGGCGTCGTCCGCGCCCATCTGGAGGGCGCGGCGCAGCGCGTCGACGGCGGCAGGCGGTCCCATCGTCAGGGCGGTCACGGTTCCCCCGACCTGTTCGGCGAGGGAGACGGCCGCCTCCACCGCGTTCTCATCCAGCTCGTTGAGGACGTCCTCCGGCCCCCGGACGACCCGCCCACCCTCGATGCGGCGATCGGAGTTGATGTCCGGGACGCGCTTCACGCACACGACGATTTTCACGGACCAAGCGTGCCATCCGACCCCTGCCCGCGGCCAACCCGGGACCATCGACCCAGGCACGCAACGGCAAGCGACCACGGCTCACCCCTGCCGATGCGGTTTAATGTGTGGGTGCTGTACGTCGAAGCCGCGCCCCGACCAGTCGGCTCCGCAGCCTCGGACATGCACCGCATGGGCGTGCACGTGGTGGGGGACGGGGTCGACATCGCTGTCGTCGCCTCCCGCGCCAGCCGGGTCGACGTGTGCTTCTTCCTCGAGGGCAGGGAGGTCAACCACACGCTCATCGGCCCGATGCTGGGCATCTTCCACGGCCACGTTCCGGGCATCCGGGCCGGCACGCAGTACGGCTTCCGGGTGTGGGGGCGGTGGAACCCGCAGGCCGGGCTCCGCCACAACCCGGCGAAGCTGCTCATCGACCCGTATGCGCGGGGCCTCGAAGGTGCGGTCACCCACGGGCCAGAGATCTACGACTACAACTGGCACGGCAACGCCCCGGGCTTTCCGCACACCCCGTCCTCGCTCGACTCGGCCACCCACATGGCGCGCTCCGTGGTGGTGGACTCGGCCTTCTCGGCGTACTCCTCCCGCCCGCGCCACCCGTGGGACACGACGGTGGTGTACGAGGCCCACGTCCGCGGCCTGACGAAGCGGCTCCCCGGGATGCCGGACCGGCTCCGGGGAACCTACGCCGGGCTGGCCCATCCGTTCACGATCTCGCACCTCCAGCGCCTCGGGGTGACCGCCCTCGAGTTGCTCCCCATCCACGCCAAGATGGCCGAACCCGCCCTGACGATGCGGGGCAGGAGCAACTACTGGGGCTACAACACGCTCGCCTTCTTCGCCCCGGAGCCGTCCTACGCCACCGAGGAGGCGCAGGCCGGCGGCGCCCAGGCCGTCCTCGACGAGTTCAAGGGCATGGTCCACCTCCTCCACGAGGCCGGCATCGAGGTCATCCTGGACGTCGTGTACAACCACACCGCGGAGGGGGGAATCGGAGGCCCGACGCTCTCCCTGCGTGGCCTCGACAATCCCACCTACTACCTCCTCGGCGAGGACAACAGCTACCTGGACTACACCGGCTGTGGCAACACGGTCGACTTCCGCCACACCCGCGCCGTCCAGCTGACGCTGGACTCCCTCCGCTACTGGGTGGCGGACGTGGGCGTGGACGGCTTCCGCTTCGACCTCGCGGTGACGCTCGGGCGCCACCAGGAGCACTTCACGCCCTACCACGCGTTCCTGGTCGCCCTCACCACTGATCCGATCCTGCGCGACACGAAGCTCATCACCGAGCCGTGGGACCTCGGGCCATACGGCTGGAGGACGGGTCAGTTCCCCGCTCCGATGGCCGACTGGAACGACCGCTTCCGCAACTCCGTGCGGACCTACTGGCTCAGCGACGCCGCGGCGCTCTCGAAGGGGGCGGTGGGCCAGTCGCCGGCTGACCTGGGCTACCGCCTCGCCGGATCCGCGGACCTCTTCGGCCACGGCGAGGTTCCCGGGGGGCGCTCCCCCCTCGCCTCCATCAACTTCGTCACGGCACACGACGGCTTCACCGCCCTGGACCTCGTGTCCTACGACCGCAAGCACAACGAGGCGAACGGGGAGGAGAACCGGGACGGCACGAATGACAATCACTCGTGGAACCACGGCTCCGAGGGCATCCTGACCAACGAGGACCCCAACGCGATCATCCTCTCCCTCCGACGGCGCTCCATCCGGAACCTGCTCGGCACGCTCTTCGTCTCGGCCGGGACGCCCATGCTGCTCGGCGGGGACGAGATCGGCCGCACGCAGAGCGGGAACAACAACGCCTACTGCCAGGACAACGAGCTCTCCTGGATCGACTGGAACCTCGCGCAGTGGCAGGAGAACCTCTTCACCACCGTCTCGCACCTGATCCGGCTGCGGCGGGAGAACCCGTCGCTCCGGCCCACCCGTTTCGCCTCCGGACGTCCCATCGGCGAGGACAGCCTCGCAGACCTGTCCTGGTACGGCGCTGACGGTGCCCACAAGCAGCCCTACACCTGGCACGATCCCCACCAGCGCGTGATCCAGCTCCTCCGGTCCGGGTACCCTGACGGGCGCGACTCGCTCGTCGTCATCAACGGGGCGCTCGACACCGTCATGGTCACCATCCCGGAGGGTCGGGGACTCAACTACGTGCTGGTGTGGGACTCTGAGTGGGAGCGCCCGGAGCCGGATCCCGACACTGTGGCCCCGGGGGAGGTCGTCACGGTCGAGGCCCTCAGCATGCAGGTCTACCTCACCAAGGACTCCTAGGATGCTGTGGGGTCCCCTGCGGCGCCCAAGTCCTTCCCTCGTCCGGTCCCTCGATCCCTCACGGAAGGTGTGAGCATGTCCAGCGAACCCGATGACCTGCCCGACGCCGACATCGCGGACGCCGTCTCGCCCGACTCCCTGGAGCGGACCAGGCGGCGGTCCGCCCAGATCGAGGACGAACTCGCCACCGATCCGGCCCGGTTCCGGGTACTGACGGGCGACAGGCCAACGGGTCACCTGCACATCGGCCATTACTTCGGCTCGCTCGCCAACAGGGTGCGGCTCCAGGACCTCGGGGTCGAGTCCTTCCTCGTGATCGCCGACTACCAGGTCATCTACGACCGCGACGGCGTGGGGGACATCCAGGACAACGTGCTGAACGCACTGGCGGACTACCTCGCGATCGGCATCGACCCCGCCAGGACAACCATCTTCACCCACTCCTCCGTCCCCGCACTCAACCAGCTGCTCCTCCCGTTCCTCTCGCTCGTGAGCGACTCCGAGCTGCGGCGCAACCCGACGGTGAAGGACGAGCTGGAGGGCTCCGGGCGGCCGATGACGGGCCTGATGCTGACCTTCCCGGTGCACCAGGCAGCCGACATCCTCTTCTGCAAGGCCAACCTCGTCCCGGTCGGCAAGGACCAGTTGCCGCACATCGAGCAGACCCGCGTGATCGCCCGGCGCTTCGACGAGCGCTACGGCCGCGCGGTTCCCGCCGAGCCCGTCTTCCCCCAGCCGGAGGCGCTGCTCTCGGCGGTGCCGCTCCTGCTCGGGATGGACGGAACCAAGATGTCGAAGTCGAAGGGGAACACGATCGAACTCGGCACGGACGCTGACACCACGGCCCGGCTGATCCGGCGGGCGGTCACCGACGCCGACCGCCACATCACCTTCGACCCCGTCTCGCGTCCGGAGGTGTCCAACCTGGTCCTCCTCGCCGCCCTCTGCCTCGACCGCGACCCGGTGTCCGTGGCCGAGGAGGTGGGCGACGGCGGGGGTGGCGGCCTGAAGAAGCTGGTGACCGCCGCCGTCAACGAGCGCTTCGCGCCCGTGCGCGCACGCCGGGCGGAGTACCTCTCCGATCCGGCAATGCTGTGGCAGGTGCTGCGCGAGGGGAACGAGCGCGCGAACGCAGTCGCCGAGGCAACCCTCGACGACGTGCGGCAGGCGATGCAGATGGTGTACTGACCCGCACCACGACCGGGGGCCCCGCGGATGTCCGCGGGGCCCCCGACGCTAGGCGTTGGCCACGAGTCCGAGTTCGGTGTAGTCGGCCATCATCGCGTGGTGCGGCACCACACGCACGGTGTACCCGAACGGCCCGGACACCCCGAGCTCGTGGGAGAGGCGGAAGAGGTAGCGGCCCCCCTGGAGGTCCTGCGCCAGGGGCATCCCGACCACCCGGAAGTTGGCGATCGTGTCATCCTCACCCACCCGGCCGTAGACGAGCTGCACCTGCACGTCGGCCGGCGAGAGCTCACCGAGCGCGACGAGGGCGTTCAGGGAGAACGTGTCCCCGATCTGGACCTCGTCAGGCAGGCCCTCCGCCTCGACGTGCTCCACCCTGACGTGGGGCCACTGGGCCCGCACCCGCGCCTTCCACTCGGCCAGTTCCCGCGCACCCGCGAAGTCGTGGTTCATCTGCCGGTAGGAGACGGCGGTGGGCGTGTAGAGCCGCTCGACGTACTCACGCACCATGCGGGTGGCCTGCACCTTGGGTCCCAGGTCCGCCAGGGTGTGGCGCATGTTGGCGATCCAGCGGCGCGGGATGCCGTTCTCGTCCCGGTCGTAGAAGCGCGGCGCCACCACGTTCTCGATGAGGTCGTACAGCGCGGCGGCCTCGAGTGCGTCCCGGCGTCCGGGGTCCTCGACCCCGTCCGCCGTCGGGATCGCCCACCCGTTCTGGCCGTCGTACATCTCGTCCCACCACCCGTCGAGGATGGAGAGGTTGAGCGCGCCGTTGAGGGCGCACTTCATGCCGGACGTGCCGGACGCCTCCAGTGGGCGGAGGGGGTTGTTCAGCCACACGTCGCAACCAGGCATCAGGGTCTGGGCCATCTCGATGTCGTAGTTCGGCAGGAAGGCGATCCGGTGCCGCACACCCTCGGAGTCCGCGAACTGGACGAGCCGCTGGATGAGCCCGACCCCCTGCTCGTCGGCCGGGTGGGACTTGCCGGCCACGACGATCTGGATCGGGTGCTCGGGATGGGTGAGCAGCGCGCGGAGCCGGTCGGGGTTGTTGAGCATGAGGGTCAGCCGCTTGTAGGTGGGCACCCGCCGCGCGAACCCGATGGTGAGGACGTCAGGGTCGAGGATGTCGTCCACCCAGCCCAGTTCGGCGGGAGAGGCCCCGCGGTCGAGCCACGACTTCCGCACCCGCACGCGCGCCGACTGCACGAGCTTCTCCCGCAGGGTGCGCCGGAGGTCCCACAGCTCGGCATCCGTGATGCCCCGCTCCTCACCGGAGAGCAGCCATCCCGCACCCGAGGCCAGCTCCTCGGCGGTGAAGCGGGACTCTGCCGCCTGCCCGAGCAGCGGATCGGTCCAGGTGGGACCGTGCACCCCGTTCGTCACCGACGTGATGGGCACCTCGGAGACGTCGAAGCCCGGCCACATGGCCTGGAACATGCCCCGGGAGACCTTGCCGTGCAGCTTCGCCACGCCGTTGGCGCGCTTCGAGCTGCGCAGCCCGAGGACCGCCATGTTGAACACGCCGGGGGTCCCACCCTCGAAGTCCTCCGCGCCGAGGGCGAGGAGTTCGTCCACCGGGATCCCGGGGATGGCGGCGTCGCCGTCGAAGTGGGCGCGCACCAGGTTGGCGTCGAAGCGGTCGATGCCCGCGGGGACCGGGGTGTGGGTGGTGAAGACGGTGCCGGCCTTCACGGACTCGAGCGCCTGGGCGAAGGTGAGGCCCTCGTGCGCCACCAGTTCGCGGGCGCGCTCGATGCCGAGGAACCCGGCGTGGCCCTCGTTGCAGTGGTACACCTGCGGGGTCGCCGCCCCCGAGAGCCGGGAGTGGAGCCGGATCGCCTTGATCCCGCCCATGCCGAGCAGCAGCTCCTGCTGGAGACGGTGCTCCGCCGAGCCGCCGTACAGCCTGTCGGTGACGTGGCGGGCCGCCTCGTCGTTCTCCGGCACGTTGGAGTCCAGCAGGAGGAGCGGGATGCGGCCGACGCGCGCCAGCCACACCTGCGCGGCGAGCACCCGCGCCCCGGGCAGCGTCAGCATGACGCGCGCCGGCGTCCCGTCGTCCTCGCGGAGCAGGCTGAGCGGGAGGTTGTCCGGATCGAGGACGGGGTAGGTCTCCGCCTGCCAGCCGTCCCGCGTGAGCGACTGCTTGAAGTAGCCGGCACCGTAGAGGAGCCCGACGCCCACGATCGGCACCCCGAGGTCGGAGGCCGACTTCAGGTGGTCGCCGGCGAGGATGCCGAGGCCGCCGGAGTACTGCGGGAGCACGGCGGTGATGCCGAACTCCGCGGAGAAGTACGCGATGGCGTCTGGCTTCTCGTCGACGTCGAAGGACTCCTGGTACCAGCGGGGGTCGGTCAGGTACGCCCTCAGGTCGTCGTCGGCCTCGCGGACGCGGGCGACGACGTCGGGGTCGCCGGCGAGCTCCTCGAGCCGCTCCACCCCGATCAGTCCCAGCAGGGCGGTCGGGTCCTGACGGCTCTCCTCCCACAACTCGGGGTCCAGGGAGCGGAACAGTTCGCGGGTGGGCGCGTGCCACGACCAGCGAAGGTTCATCGCGAGAGTGTTGAGGGGGGCGAGCGCTTCGGGCAGCACGGGCCGGACAGTGAATCTGCGGATGGCTTTCACTCTGGCCAGTGTAGGGGACCAACGTCACTCGCCCTGCCCGCACGTGCTCCGCCCGGATGAGATTCGGACCACATGGGCCGCCCCACCTCGTGCTGACGCCCGGCACCGCGCGTTGCGCCAAGAATCCCCCCGGACCCCATGCGCGCGGGCAGGTTGGCTAGTAGCTTGCAGATGTGAGCACGACGAGCCCCTCCCTGTTCCCTGCCATGCCGGCGCGAGCAATCGGCCGTATCCCTGTGACGGAGGTCTTCCCCGTCATCGAGGACGGGCAATGGCCCGCGAAGGGGACCGTGGGCGAGCCCTTCCCGGTGCGGGCGACCGTCTTCCGCGAGGGGCACGACGCCGTCGCCGCCACCGCCGTCCTCATCGCACCGGACGGCACCGACCACTCGTGGGCACCGATGCGCGACATCGCGAAGGGCCTCGACCGCTACGAGGCGTGGTTGTGCCCGGACGCTCCCGGCCTGTGGGGGTTCCGGGTCGAGGGCTGGTCGGATCCCTATGCCACGTGGGTGCACGACGCCACGATCAAGGTCGACGCCGGTGTCGACGTCGAGCTCATGCTCACCGAGGGCGCGCGGCTGCTCACGCGCGCCGCCGACCGGGACCTGCCCGACGACGTCGTCGCCGTCCTCCGCACCGCCGCGGCGATCCTCGCCGACACCACCCGTGACCCCGCCGACCGCCTGGCGGCCGGACTCTCGGAGGACGTGGTGCGCGTGCTGGGCGACCACCCGCTCCGCGACATGGTCTCGCCGTCGGTGGCCTACCCGTTGCAGGTGGACCGCCGGCTCGCGCAGACGGGCGCCTGGTACGAGATGTTCCCCCGCTCCGAGGGCGCCTACTTCGACCAGATGACCGGCCGCTGGGTCTCGGGGACCTTCCGCACGGCGATGGAACGGATCGACGCCATCGCCGCGATGGGCTTCGACGTCCTGTACCTCACGCCCATCCACCCGATCGGGACCACGAACCGCAAGGGCCGCAACAACACCCTCCACGCGAAGCCCGGGGACCCGGGCTCGCCCTACGGGATCGGCTCGGAGGCGGGCGGGCACGACGCGATCCACCCCGAGCTGGGTACCTTCGAGGACTTCGACGCCTTCGTCGCCCGCGCCAGGGAACGCGGAATGGAGGTGGCCCTCGACATCGCGCTGCAGTGCTCCCCCGACCACCCGTGGGTGCGCGACCACCCGGAGTGGTTCACCACCCGCGCGGACGGGACGATCGCCTTCGCCGAGAACCCGCCGAAGAAGTACCAGGACATCTACCCGCTGAACTTCGACAACGACCCCGAGGGCATCTACGTGGCCATCCGCGACATGCTCGAGCTCTGGGTCTCCCACGGCGTCACCCTCTTCCGCGTGGACAACCCGCACACCAAGGCACTCGTGTTCTGGCAGCGCCTCCTGACCGAGTTCCGCGAGAAGCACCCCGAGGTGGTCTTCCTCGCCGAGGCCTTCACGCGGCCCGCCATGATGCGCACGCTCGGGGCGGTCGGGTTCCACCAGTCCTACACGTACTTCGCGTGGCGCAACACCAAGTGGGAGCTGTCGGAGTACCTCACGGAGGTCGCCACCCAGACGTCGCACATGCTGCGGCCGGCGTTCTGGCCGACCACCCACGACATCCTCACCCCGTTCATGCAGCAGGGCGGGACGGCGGCCTTCGCGCTGCGCGCCGTCCTGGCGGCCACGGGCGCACCGACCTACGGCATCTACTCGGGCTACGAGTTCGTCGAGAACGTGGCGAGGCCGGGGGTCGAGGAGCAGATCGACAACGAGAAGTACGAGTTCAAGCCGCGGGACTGGAGCCGTGCGAACGACGCCGGCCTGGCGATGCTCCTCGGCACGCTGAACTGGATCCGCCGCCAGCACCCCGCGCTGCAGCAGCTGCACCAGCTCACGATCCACCCGACGTCGAACGACTTCGTCCTCGCGTTCTCCAAGCGCATCGAGGCGCGGTTCTCGCCCACGGGCGCCGACGACACCGTGCTCGTCATCGTCAACCTCGATCCGTTCCTGACCCACGAGTCGACGGTGTACCTCGACATGGAGGCGCTCGGGCTCGATCCGGCGCAGCCCTTCCGCGTCCACGACGAGCTCGGCAACTCCGACCACCAATGGTCCGCGACACCCTGGGTCCGGCTGGATCCGCGGGTCCAGGTCGCGCACGTCATGGCAGTGAGGAGCCTGTGACCCAGATCCCGATCACGGTCCCCACGTCGGCGATCCTCGCCGGCGTCCGCAATCACGGCAGGAAGCCGGTCGAGCCGGACCCTGACTGGTTCAAGACCGCCGTGTTCTACGAGGTGGTGCTGCGTGCCTTCGCCGATTCGGATGGCGACGGCACCGGTGACCTCCGCGGGCTCATCGGGCACCTCGACTACCTCGCCTGGCTAGGCGTCGACTGCCTGTGGCTCCCACCCTTCTATCCCTCTCCCCTGCGCGATGGCGGCTATGACGTCGCGGACTACACCGCCGTGGCCTCCCAGTACGGGTCGATGGCGGACTTCGCCGAGTTGATGGAGGCAGCCCACGCGCGCGGCATGCGGGTGATCGTCGACCTCGTCATGAACCACACCTCGGATGCCCACCCGTGGTTCCAGGCCTCCCGCTCCGACCCGACCGGGCCGTACGGCGACTTCTACGTGTGGTCCGATGACAACACGGAGTACTCCGACGCCCGGATCATCTTCGTCGACACCGAGGTGTCCAACTGGACCTTCGACCCGGTGCGCCGCCAGTACTTCTGGCACCGCTTCTTCTCCCACCAGCCGGACCTCAACTTCGAGAACCCGGACGTCCACCGCGCCCTGTTCGACGCCGTGCGATTCTGGTGCAGGGTCGGCGTGGACGGTTTCCGCCTCGACGCCGTGCCCTACCTCTACGAGGAGGAGGGCACCAACTGCGAGAACCTCCCCCAGACCCACGGGTTCCTGCGGGACCTCCGCGCGATGGTGGACGAGGAGTTCCCCGGCACGATCATGCTCGCCGAGGCGAACCAGTGGCCGCGCGACGTCGTGGAGTACTACGGCACCGACGACCAGCCCGAGTGCCACATGTGCTTCCACTTCCCCGTGATGCCGCGCATCTACTACGCGCTGCGGGAGCAGCGCGCGACCGCGATCCGGGAGATCCTGGCGGACACGCCCCCGATCCCCGCCGGCGGGCAGTGGGGCACGTTCCTGCGCAACCACGACGAGCTCACCCTCGAGATGGTGACCCCGGAGGAGCGCGCCGCGATGTACGGCTGGTACGCCGAGGATCCCCGCATGCGGGCCAACATCGGCATCCGGCGCCGTCTGGCGACCCTCCTCAACAACTCGCGTCCGGAGATCCAGCTCGCCCATGCCCTCCTCCTGTCCCTCCCGGGCAGCCCGTGCCTCTACTACGGGGACGAGATCGGCATGGGGGACAACATCTGGCTGCCGGACCGCGACGCGGTGCGCACCCCCATGCAGTGGACACCGGACCGCAACGCGGCCTTCTCCGTGGCCGACCCCGGGAAGGTGTACCTCCCCCCGATCCAGTCGCTCGTCCACAACTTCACCGGGGTGAACGTCGAGGCCGCCCTCGCCTCCCCCACCTCCCTCCTCCACTGGGTACGCGGCATGCTCACCGTGCGCCGTCTCCACCCGGTCTTCGGCAACGGCACGTTCGAGATCCTCGAGTCCAGCAATGACTCCGTGCTCGCCTACCTGCGCCGCAACGAGTCGGAGACGGTGCTGTGTGTGGCCAACCTGGCCAACACCGCCCGCGCGACCACTGTGGCGCTGAAGGGATTTGGTGGGAACGGGGTTCGGGACATCTTCGGTGGCGCGGAGTTCCCGACGGTTCCCAGGGATGGCTCATACACGATCACGATCGGCGCCCGCGACTTCTTCTGGCTGGTGGTGGCATGACGGACGAGCTCCGGCCTCTCCTGGAGGCGTGGATGCCCCGGCAACGCTGGTACTCCACCAAGAACCTCTCCCCGCGGATCACGGCCGTCGACCTCGAGCCCCTGGCCGAGGGCGACGGGGTGGCGGTGGCCCGGCTGATCGCCTGCGACGACGCTCCGCACCACCCTGTGGTCTACCAGGTGCCCGTGACGGTGCACCCCCGACCGGCCGCCGAGCTGGCCGAGGCCGCGCTGATCGGACGCGTCGCCGACGGCTGGGTGTACGACGGATGTGCCGACCCCCGGCACACCGCCTGGCTCCTGGAGAGGACGGCACCAGAGGTCCAGCTGCGCTCGTCCCGGGTCCTCTCCGGGGAGCAGTCCAACACCTCCATCATCTGCGACGTCACGGATGGCGCCGGTCGGCCCACCACCCTGATCACCAAGGTGTTCCGGGTCCTCGCCGACGGCACGAACCCCGACATCGAGTTGCAGGAGGTCCTCAGCCGGGCGGGCACCACCCGGGTGCCCCGCTTCATCGGGGCGCTGCGAGGCGGGTGGGCCCGGCACGGCACCCGTGAGTCCGGCGACCTCGCCGTCACCCAGGAGTTCATCGGGGGCGCGCGCGACGCCTGGCGGGTCGCCCTCGACTGCATCCGCACCGGCGACCCCTTCGACGCCGAGGCCCTCGGCCGTGCCACCGCGGAGGTGCACCGGCTCCTCGCCACCGAGCTGGGGACGCGCCCGCCGGACGACGCCGACCGGGAGGCCATCCTCACGCAGTGGCGCGCCCGCGCAGCGACCGCGTCCGCTGCCGTGCCCGACCTCTCCCCCCTCGCCGACCGGATCGACACCGTCCTCCGCAGGGGGGCCGGCGCCTCGTGGCCCGCACTCCAGCGCGTCCACGGCGACTACCACCTCGGCCAGGTGATCCACGCCCCCGGTCGTGGGTGGGTCCTGCTCGACTTCGAGGGAGAGCCGCTGCGCCCGCTCGCGGAGCGCCGGCTGCCCGACCTGGCGCCGCGCGACGTGGCGGGGATGCTCCGTTCATTCGACTACGCGGCCGCGTCCGCCGCCGCGCCCGCGTCGTCGACGTGGGCCGCCGACGCGCGCGAGGCCTTCCTCACCGGGTACGCCGCCGAGGGCGCGGACCCCCGGCGACACGGCGAACTGCTCGCCGCCCTCGAGCTGGACAAGGCGCTCTACGAGGCGCTCTACGAGGCGCTCAACCGGCCGGACTGGCTCTGGATCCCGCTCGCCGCGATCACCCGGCTGCTTCCCTGACCGGCGCGGCCGCGCCCCCGACCTGCGTGCGAATGGACGTCGCGGCGCGCCCAATCACGTTCACCAGAGCCCCCAAGAAGTGGGAGAGTAGACCCATGACCGATCACTTCCCTGTCGACGCCGGAGTCCTCACCACCGTCGCCCGCGGCCTGCACTACAACCCGCACGAGGTGCTCGGTCCGCACATCTTCGACGGTGCCGTCACCATCCGTACGCTGCGCCCCATGGCGGACGCGGTGGAGATCGTGACAGCGAACGCGGCCTACCCGGCGACCCATGAGTGCGACGGGATCTGGGTCGCCGTGGTCGAGGGGGACCGGGTGCCCGACTACCGCGTCCGGGTCACCCTCGGAGAGGTCACGAGCACGCTCGACGACGCCTACCGGTTCATGCCCTCACTCGGGGAGATGGACCTCTACCTGATCAGCGAGGGCCGCCACGAGGAGCTGTGGAAGGTGCTCGGCTCCCACGTGCGCAGCTACCCGAGCGAGATGGGCGAGGTGCACGGCGCCTCCTTCGCGGTGTGGGCCCCCAACGCACGCGCGGTACGCGTGAAGGGCGACTTCAACTCCTGGAACGGCTCGGTCTCCGCGATGCGGTCCCTGGGCGCCTCCGGGGTCTGGGAGATCTTCATCCCGGGCGCGGAGATCGGTCACCGCTACAAGTACGAGATCGCGTCGCGGGACGGCTCGTGGCACGAGAAGGCGGACCCGATGGCCCGGGCCACGGAGGTGCCGCCGTCGACGGCCTCCGTGGTGACCGATTCGTCCTATGTGTGGGGCGACCACGAGTGGCTGGAGAAGCGGGCGCGCACCCAGCCGCACGCCGCCCCGCTGTCGATCTACGAGGTGCACCTCGCGTCCTGGCGCCACGGGCTCGGCTACCGCGCCCTCGCGGACGAACTCGTGGAGTACGTGTCGAAGCTCGGGTTCACGCACGTGGAGCTGATGCCCGTCGCGGAGCACCCGTTCGGTGGCTCGTGGGGCTACCAGGTGACCTCCTACTACGCGCCGACGGCGCGCCTCGGCGTCCCCGACGACTTCCGCTACCTCGTGGACAAGCTCCACCAGGCCGGTATCGGCGTGATCCTCGACTGGGTGCCCGCCCACTTCCCGAAGGACATGTGGGCCCTCGCCCGCTTCGACGGCACCGCGCTGTACGAGGACCCGGACCCGCTGCGCGGTGAGCACCCCGACTGGGGCACCATGGTCTTCAACTTCGGCCGGCGCGAGGTCCGCAACTTCCTCGTCGCGAACGCGCTCTACTGGCTGCAGGAGTTCCACATCGACGGGCTGCGGGTGGACGCCGTCGCCTCGATGCTCTATCTCGACTACTCCCGCAAGGACGGGCAGTGGCGGCCCAACGCGCACGGCGGCCGCGAGAACCTCGAGGCGATCTCCTTCCTCCAGGAGGCGAACGCCACCGCCTACAAGAAGGTGCCCGGGGTGATCATGATCGCGGAGGAGTCCACGGCATGGCCCGGCGTGACCGCACCCACGAACATCGGGGGCCTCGGGTTCGGCCTGAAGTGGAACATGGGGTGGATGAACGACACCCTCCGTTACCTCTCCGAGCTGCCGATCAACAGGCGCTACCACCACGGCGAGCTCACCTTCTCCCTGATCTACGCCTTCTCCGAGCAGTTCATCCTGCCGCTCTCCCACGACGAGGTCGTGCACGGCAAGGGGTCGCTCATGCGGAAGATGCCCGGGGACTGGTGGCAGCAACTCGCCGGCGTCCGGGCGCTCCTCGCCTACCAGTGGTCCCACCCGGGCAAGCAGCTGCTGTTCATGGGTCAGGAGTTCGCCCAGGAGGCCGAGTGGAACGAGTCCCGCGGCCTCGACTGGTGGCACCTCGACAACCCGACACACGCGGGCGTCGCGGACCTCGTGAGCACGATGAACCAGATCTACAAGGACTCCCCGGCACTGTGGGCCGACGACTTCTCGCACGAGGGCTTCGAGTGGATCGAGGCCGGCGACGCGGACCACAACGTGCTGGTCTACATGCGGAAGACCCCTGACTTCTCCGAGCACATGGTGTGCATCGTCAACTTCGCGGGGATCCCCCACGAGGGGTACCGAGTCGGACTTCCCCACGGCGGAGACTGGCTTGAAGTGCTGAACACCGACGCGATCGACTACGGCGGCTCAGGGGTTGGGAACCTCGGACGGGTCGAGTCTGAGGAGATCCCCTGGCAGGGCCGGCCGTTCTCGGTGCGGCTGCGGGTGCCGCCCCTGGGAGCGCTGTGGCTGGTGCCTGACCGAGGCACGGCCACCGAGTAGGACGCCGCCGGGAGGGGGGCCCCGAAGGGCCCCCCTCCGGCGCCTCCGCCGTCAGTAGAGCGCGCTGGCGAGATCGCGGCGAGCACGGGCGACCTCTGGGCCGCCACCGAGGATCTCGAAGTAGTCCACGAGCCGCGCCCGCGCCGGCTCCCGTCCCGGCCCCCCGGCGCGCACCACGGCGATCAGCCGGTCGAAGGCAGCCTGCAACAGGCCGCTCGCCAGTTCGGCGTCCGCCGCCAGGAGCTGGGAGTCGACGTCGTCCTCCCGAGCGCCTGCGATCGCCGCGTCGAGGCCCACGCCCTCGAGACGGGAGAGCAGCTGCACCTGCGCGAGGGCGGCCTTCGCGTCACGGTCGCCGGGGTTCTCCTTGAGCGCCTGCCGGTAGCTCGCCTCGGCCGCCGCGTAGTCCCCCGCCTCGATCGCGGCGAGGCCCGCGGCGTGGAGCGGCGGCAGCTCTGGCTCAGCAGGCGCGGGGGGCGCCCCCGCGGCCACCGTCCCCGTGACGCCGTTCTGGGCGGCGACGGCGAGCAGCTGGTCGATGATCTTCCGCACCTGCGCCTCCGGGTACGCACCCTGGAACAGCGGGACGCCCTGACCGCCGAGCAGGGCGACCACGGACGGGATCGACTGCACCTGGAAGGCGGCGGCGACCTGGGGGTTCGCGTCCACGTCCACCTTCGCGAGCAGGAACCGGCCACCATACTCGGCCGCCAGCTTCTCGAGGATCGGTCCGAGTGTCTTGCAGGGCTGGCACCAGGAGGCCCACAGGTCGACGACGACGGGGACGGTGAGGGATCGCTGGATCAGCTGCTGGAAGTCGGCATCCGTCGCGTCCACCACGACCCCGGGGACGGCGGAGGCCGTGGGGGCCGGGGCGGGTCGCGCCAGGGTTGCGAGATCGACGGCCCCGTGGACGTTGAGTGGTTCTCTCATGCCCCCAATCGTAAGTCTCAGTCGGGGGAGGTCGAATCGTCGCGTTCCACGCCGGTCAGGACCTGCTCGAAGCCCAGGACCCGAACCTGCTCCTCGCTGCCCGCGGGCGGGACGTGGAGGGCGATGGACACGAGGTAGCTGGCTGTCAGCGTACCGCGCACCTCACGGTCCCCGCCGTAGGCCAGGCCCTCGCCCACCTGGAGGGTCGCGCCGGCCACCGTGCGCCGGACGATCAGGCGCTGGTCGATCGCCGCGAAGACGATCGCGCCGCCGTCGTTCGTGCCGATCGCCTGCACGCCGTGCTCGGAGGGCGTCGCGGTGGTCTCGGCCTCGCCGGCCACCGACACCCCTTCCGACAACGTCGCGACGCTGCTGAGGAACCGGGTCCGGAAAGCGTCCTCGGCGAACTCGGCGGCGAACTCGTCACCGCCCGCGAGGAGGTCGGCGTAGTGCTCGACTGCGACTGTCGGGGAGATCCGCAGGGCGTCGCTGTCCGCCGCGACGGGAGGCGAGCCGACCTCCGGGTTCACCGTCGCGGGCATCTCCGTACCGGGGAGCAACCGCACCCACGACCAGAGCTGGTAGTTGTCCCTGGCCTCCGTCTGGACGAGGGCGAGCAGGAGCGGGAGGTTCGCGCCCTCCGGGATCTCCGTCACGACGCTGACGAGGCGGGGCCACTCGGTCGTCGCGGACACGATCGCGACCTGGGGGGCGGTCACCAGGGGCGTGACCGGATCCTGTCCGTCCGTCGCGGCCGCGAGGGCGTACTCCGCCTCGCGCATGACCCGCGCGGGCCCGGTCACACGTCCCACCAGCGCCTCCGGGGAGGACGCGGCGTCCGCGGCCACGAGTGTCTCCGAGACGCTCGAGAGGATCCGCTCGAGCTGCGCGTCGATGATCACGGCGGGCGGGGTGTCCGGCGCGGGGCTGGCGGACGGCTCCGGAAGGGGTGCCGACGCGCACGCACCCACGGCGAACACGACGGCGAGGGCCGCCCAGCGACGTCGTCCGGCGTTCATCGGTCCTCCTCCTGGACGTCCCACAGTGCTCGCCACGACCCGGTCTCGTCGCGCGAATCGCGGTGGCGTGCGGCGTCGCGCACGCCGGGCACCACGGCACTCCCGCGCGCCGGCCCCGCGTCCCGCACGGCGGCGTCGACCTCCGTCCGCACGTACACCGGTTCGTCGAGCTCGACGTGACGCAGCGCCCGGTGCCGCTCCGGATCGAGGG
Source organism: Actinomycetales bacterium UBA1383 (assembly GCA_002305415.1). Classification (GTDB taxonomy): domain Bacteria; phylum Actinomycetota; class Actinomycetes; order Actinomycetales; family Actinomycetaceae; genus UBA1383. Next base: position 46,774 of record DBQX01000083.1, read on the forward strand.
CCGCCGGGACGATGCCGGCGCCCACCGTGCCCCCGGTGGACGCGATCGGGCCGTCGGGGGCCGCGCGCGGGTCCGAGGCCGCCTGGGCCCGGTCCCGCTCCCGGAGCTGACGGCGGGTGAGGCGCGCCGCCGTCGGCGCGGCGGACGCCATGGGGCCGCCTTCCTCCACCACCCGCATCGTCGCCGTCTCCGTGACGTCCGCCGCGGCCTTCTGCTGCCTCGCCGCGGTCCGTGCCCGCACCTCCCGGCGCACCAGGAAGTCCCAGGTGAGCAGGCCGAGCCCGACCAGCGCGAGGATCAGCCCGCCCACCAGCAGGGGCACGAGGTAGGGCGTGGTCACGGTCGCCGGCCACGACAGTGTCACGCGCGGCGCCGGCTGGGTCCCGTCGGTCGCCACCAGCAGCGTGACCTGGCCGGGATCCGGCACGAGGTCGAGGGTGACCTCGCCCTGTCCGGTGACCTCCGCGGTCCAGAGATCCGCCCCCGCGGGGTTGGGGACCGTCCCCTCCCCGTCAACCCGTTCGACCGCCAGCTCCGTCCACGACGCCAGCCCGACGACGTCGGTGTGCGCCGCGGGTCCGACCCACGCGGCGACGTCGCTGGCGGGGGCGAAGGCGAGCACGACCGGCGCGTCCGGAGCGGTGGCCCGGACCGTCACGGTCTCCGGGCTCACCATCCCCAGGACCCCCGGCACCACCAGGACCACCGGGGTGTCAGGTTGCGCGGGCATCGTGGCGGTCACTGTCTCCGAGGACCGCCACACCGTCGCGGACGCGATCCCAAGCCCGATCACGACAATGCCGAGAACGACCAGGAGGGCCGCGAGTGTTCGTCGCATCACACATCCTCACGTTAGGCTCAACAAGCCAGATTACGGGCAAAGCGCCTCATGTGTACCCCCACACCCCCGGCGATGCGGCAGATCGGCCGCGCGCCGCCGCGATGGGGACCGCACCGGTAGGCTGGCGGCAACGTGCGGATTGAGGGGACAAGACGGTGAGCGGCGAGGAATTCCCGGTTGTGATGAGGGGCTACGACCGTGCCCAGGTGGACCAGCGGATCGCGGCGCTGAACGACGCGCTCGCCGGGGCGCGCAAGGAGGTCGCCGCCCTCGACGCCCGCGTCGTACGCCTGCAGTCCGAACTCGCGGCGGCGACGCGCCAGCTGAAGGAGCACGAGCGGCCTTCATACGCCGGCCTCGGCGCCCGGCTCGAGCAGCTCCTGCGTACCGCCGAGGAACAGGCGGAGTCGCTCACCCAGCGGGCACAGCGCGAGGCGGAGGAGACCCTGGGCCGGGCGCGGGCCGAGGCGGCCGCGCTCGCGGCCCGCAGCGAGCAGGAGGCCGCAACGATGCTCTCCGACGCGCGGGTCAACGCCACCAACGCGCTCGAGGCGGCGGAGCGGGACGCCGAGACCACCCGCGAGGACGCCCGCGTGACGGCGGTGGAGCTGGTGGCGTCCGCGGAGCGCGAGGCGGCGCGCCAGCGGGCCGAGCTGGAGTCGGAGCTGGCCGCGCGACGGGCCGAGGTGGAGAACGAGCTGGCAGCCGCCCGTGCGACGGCCGAGCGGGAGCTCCTGGAGCAGCAGCAGGACCACGATGCCGAGCTGCAGTCCCAGCGCGACCAGGTGGCCCGGGAACTCGACGAGATGCGGGCCACGACCGCTGCCGAGGTCGCGGACCAGCGGGCGCGGGCCGCGCACGACGCGCGCACCGTGCGGGCAGCCCTCGACCGCGAGCTCGCACTGGCGCGTGAACTCGCCGAGAAACAGACCAGCGAACGGCTGGCCAGTGCCCGGGAGTCCCTCGGCGCGGTGGTCGAGACCGCCCGCCGCGAGGCGCGCGTGGCGGAGGAGCAGCTGCGCCAGGCGATCGCCCGGGCTGAGGAGGTCCGCCGGGAGGCTGACGCGCAGGCACGCGCACGGATCGAGGGCGCCCGCGCCGAGGCCGAGGAGATGCTGGCGTCCGCGCGGGCGGACGCGTCCCGGATGCGGGACGAGGCCCGTGACGCCGCCGACGCTGCGCGGCGCGAGGCCGATGAACAGCTGGCGGAACTGGACCGGCAGCGGCAGTCGGTCTCCACCTACATCGACGAGGTACGGTCCCTGATCACGACGTCGGACGAGTCCGCACCCGCGGACTGACCCGCTGGCCACGCGTGGGCGACCGCAGCGAGAGCGGACTCCCGGTCGGCGCCCATGTCCCGTGCCTGCGCGACGAACCGGGTGGCCAACGCCCGCAGCGCGTGGGAACGATCGGGGTACGCGACGAAGCTGCCACTCCGTCCCCGGGTCTCGATGACCCCTGACCTCTCGAGGTCGCGGTAGGAACGCGCCACCGTGTTCGGTGCGAGCCCGAGCGACTCGGCGAGCCCCCGCACGGTGGGGAGTCGTTCGCCGGGAACGAGGTCGCCGGCGGCCACCGCGGTGACCACGCACGCCGTCAGCTGCTCGTGCCCCGTCACACCCCGCTCCGGTGACCACATGGAGGAGATGCTATCCGCCTACCATGGTGCGGTGAGCACCGAGTGGAGCGACCAGCGGCGGGAGGCCGCCGCCGAGCACGCCGAACGCCTGCGAAGGCGAGAGGCCGCGGAGAACGCGCAGGCGCAGCAGATCCTCGACGACTTCGCCGCGGCGGCGTTGCGTGCCGGGCTGCCCGCCGAGACGTTGCGGATCACCGGCTACGGCGGCAAGGGACGCGCCACCTCCGACGTCACGGGGTGGTACGTGCGGCAGGACCGGTCGATGGGTGTCGGGACGGATGGGAAGCTGTACATCCTGACCGCGCCGCTCGGCCTGATGGACCGGTGGCGCCGCGTGCACCTCGAACCGATCCCGCCACCGCTCGTCCTCGGGGCCGGGGGACGCGACGGCGACTCCATCGACCTCGCCGACGCGCTCGAACGGCTGCTCCCGGGGTGGCGGGAACGCTAGTCCGGCCGGAACGCTAGTCCTGGGCCGCCGCGCGCGCGCGGTCCCACAGGTCTCGCAGGGCCGCGGCGACGGGCTCGGGGTTCTCCACCGCCGCCATGTGGCCCGCCCGGGGGATCTCGACCACCGTCGTGCCGAGCGCCTCCGCCATTGCCTCCGCCTGCTCGGCGCCCGACACGTGGTCGTCGACGCCACGGAGGACGAGAGCGGGGATCCGGAGCCGGCGCAGCACCTCGAGGCGATCAGGCCGCGCGGCCATGGCACGCTGCGCCCACGCGATGGCGGCGGGCGAGGCCTGCTCGAACCACTCGGCCAGCTGGTCGTGGAGCGGCTCCCGCTCCAGCCGCGTCACAGGTGAGACGACATTCTCCAGGAGGGGAGCGAGATACCGGCCGGGTGCCGAGTCGGAGGTCATCGCCTCCGCCATGCGGATGCGGTACTCCCGCATCTCGAGGTCATCCGCGCTGGCGCGCGTGTCGAGCAGGCCGATACCGGCCAGCCGCTCCGGGTACAGCTCGGCGAACGCCATGGTCGTATAGCCGCCGATGGAGACCCCGGCCAGCACGATCCTCCCCGCTCCCGCCTCGTCGAGGGCGCGCGCCAGTCCCCGCGCCCACGTCTCGAGCGCGGGCACGCTGGAGTCCCCCAGGTGTGTGGCGACCGCCGCAGGGGCGGCCGAATCGCCGAAACCGGGCGGATCGGAGGTGATCACCCAGCCGTCGAGGTGTTGGCGCACCCCGCGGAACATGCGGCCGTCGAGGGGGAAGGCGGGCAGGAGGACCAGTGGGATGCCCTCGGGTCGCCCGGCGGAGTGGAGCGCGATATCACTCATGGAACAAGACTGCCACCTCCGCGGCACCGGCAACCGGCGTTCAGGTGGCACGCCGCCAGCAGGCGAGGTGCCAGTGGCGCCGCTCGGCGAGAGCCGCCTCGGCGCCGAACAGGTGCTCGTTCGACCACGCGACGACGTGCGCCACACCCGGGGCGATGGCGTGGTTGCAGCCGGGACAGGTGTAGGACCGGGCATCGTTGCGGACCTGGCGCACCGTGAAGCTCACCCCGCCGGGACCCTCCTCCGTGCGGGCCATCCCCCGCAGCCGCTGGGGGTCAAGCGGACGGTGCTCGGCGCCCCACGGTCGCTTCGACGACCGCCTCACCGCCGCCTCCGCCGCAGGAGGCGGGCAACGAATCCGGGTTTCTCCGTCGCCGGCTCGGGCGACGGCTCCGGGGCGGCGGCACGATGCCTGGCCAGCAGCGCCGCGTACCACCACCCGGACTCCTTGACCGACCGCTCGAGCGTGGCGCGGTCGACCCGGACGATCCCGGAGGGTTCCGTGTACCCCTTCGCCCACTCGAAGCCGTCCAGGAGGGCAGGGAAGAAGCCGCGGACGTCCACGCCGTCCGCGATCGCCTGCTCGATCACCGCGAGGCGCGCGGCGAGGTGGTCGCGGCGCCCGATGTCCTGGACGGTCGACCCGTCGTCCTCGACGACGTCCCCGAATCCGGCGCCACCCACTGTCACGAGGAGGGGCAGGTCGGGGTACACGAAGCCCAGCGCGGTCAGCACGTCGCGGAGGCCGCCCGGGTCCGCCTCCATGGCGACGACGCTGACCCGCTCGGCCCCCACCCACGGGCTCGGGCGACCGGGGACAACTCCTGCGCCCGGCTGGACCACCGACGTGGTGCGGTGGCTCACGCCGAGCACGTCGAGCCGCTGACGGGTGAGCGTGAGGTCGCCCTCGTGCACGAACGACCAGTCGGTGAGGTGGCGCGTCGCGGCGATAAGGTCCACGGGGTACGAGCCGTCGAGCATCGGCCCGAGGAAGAGATGGTTCCCCACGAGGTCGATCGTGCGGACGGCCTCGAGGTGGGTCGAGTCCGACTCGTCCCGCGGGCGGGTGACGTGCAGGTTCAGCGTCACCGACACCTGGGCCGCCGGCCGCTCCTCCCTGATCGCGGCGACGGCGAGACCGTGGGCGAGCGTGAGGTGGTGCGCGACGGCGAGCGCCTCACCCGGGTCCGTGTGGCCGGGGGCGTGCTCGCCCGAGGCGTGGCCGAGGAAGGCGGCGCACCACGGCTCGTCCATCGTGGTCCAGAGCCACACCCGGTCGCCGAACTCCCGGGCCATCGCCCGGGCGTACTCGGCAAAGGCGTGGGCGGTCCCGCGGCTCGCCCAGCCGCCCTCGTCCTGCAGCGCCTGGGGAAGGTCCCAGTGATACAGCGTGACGGACGGGCGGATGCCCGCGCCGGCCAGCTCGTCGATGAGCTCGCGGTAGAAGGCGAGCCCGGCGTCGTTCAGCGCCCCGCGCCCGGCCGGCTGCACCCGCGGCCAGGAGATGGAGAAACGGTAGGCCTGTAGCCCCAGCTCCCGCATGAGGGCCACGTCCGACCTCCACCGGTGGTAGTGGTCGGCGGCCACGTCCCCGGTCCCGCCGTCGCGGGTGCGCCCGGGCAGGTGCGAGAACGTGTCCCAGATGGAGGGCCCGCGGCCATCCTCGGCGACCGCCCCCTCGATCTGGTAGGCCGAGGTCGCCGCCCCGAGGACGAAGCCGGGCGGGAGGTTCATCGGACCAGGACCCCGTGGCGGAAGACCCCTTTGACGGCGAGGTCGGTGTCGGTGACCAGGATGTCCGCCCGCATGTCGACGGCGAGCACACCGATGTCCCCACGGCCGAGGAGGCGGGCCGGGACTGCCGACGCCATGGACACGGCGTCCACGAGAGGCACGCCGCCTGCCACGGTGGCGCGCACGACGTCGAGGAGGTGCGCGGTCCCGCCGGCGAGCGCACCGCCGTCGGCGAGGCGCGCCACGCCGTCCCGGACGGCGACGTCGTGGCCGCCCAGCTGGTAGTCGCCGTCGGCCATGCCGGCCCCCGCCATGGCGTCCGTCACGAGGACGGCGTTGTCCGGTCCCACGATCTCGACCGTGGCCCGCACGGTTGCCGGATCCAGGTGCACGCCGTCGCCGATCAGCTCGACGGTGAGGCGACCCTGCCGGGCCGCCGCGAGGAACTCGAGGATGGGTCCCGGCTGCCGGTGGTGCAGCGGTGCCATGCCGTTGTAGAGGTGGGTGACCGTGGCGTGGCCCTCCCCGACCGCCCGGAGCGTGGCCGCGGCCTCGGCAGCCGTCGCGCTCGTGTGGCCCCAGGACGGGAACGCCCCGTGGACGAGCAGCCGGGTGGCCACCTCGACCGCGCCGTGACACTCCGGGGCGATGGTCATGCTGACGAGGTGCCCGTCGGCGAGACGGGCAAGCTCCTCGGTGAGGCCGGGGCCCGGTGCGGTGATGGCGTCCGGGTCCTGGGCCCCCCGGTGGGCGGCGGAGATGAAGGGGCCCTCGAGGTGGATGCCGGCGATCTCGCCGGCGGCGGCAAGGGTTGCGAGCAGCCCCACCTGGTCACGCAACCGCTGCGGCGGAGCGGTGACGAGGGATGCGACGAGCGTCGTCGTGCCGTGGCGACGGTGCTCGAGCACCGCCACCATCGCCTCCGCGCGGTTCGCCGCATCGGGGAAGGACGCCCCACCCCCGCCGTGGCAGTGCACGTCCACGAGTCCCGGGAGGATCAGGTCATCGCTGGCGTCCGGGATCCCGCCCTCGGGGAAGTCGGTGGCGGGACCGACGGCGGTGATGCGGTCGCCCCGGACCTGCACGACGCCGTCGGGGATGATCCCTCCGGGCAGGACGATGCGCCCTCGCATGGTCATCATGCCGCCATCCTAGATCGCGGCGGGAAGGACGCCGGGCGCACGGCGGACCCTGCCCGCCCGCCCCCCACTAGAAGAGGCGATCCCGGGAGTCGTCCACGCCCCGCATCGCGTCGTAGTCCAGCAGGACGCACCGGATGCCGCGATCCTCGGCGAGGAGCCGCGCCTGGGGCTTGATCTCCTGCGCGGCGAACACACCACTGACCGGCGCGAGCAGCGGGTCGCGGTTCAGCAGCTCCAGGTACCGCGTGAGCTGCTCGACCCCGTCGATCTCGCCGCGTCGCTTGACCTCGATCGCGACCGTGGTTCCGTCGGGCGTCCTGACCAGCAGGTCCACAGGCCCGATCGCGGTGGGGTACTCCCTCCGCACCAGGGTGTGCCCCGGACCGAGGATCTCGACCTGCTCCGCGAGCAGCTTCTGCAGGTGGGCCTCGACGCCGTCCTTCACCAGCCCGGGATCGATCCCGAGCTCGTGGGAGGTGTCCGAGTGGATCTCGTGGATGTGGACGACGAGGCGGTCGTCGGTGCGGGCGTGCTGCACCACCCAGCGCTCGCGGATGCCCAGGTCCTGCTGCTCCGTGTCGGCGGCGTGCACGGTGAGGCTGCAGGGCGGTGACATCCAGTTCAGCGGCTTGTAGGACCCGCCGTCGGCGTGCACGAGGACCGAACCGTCCGCCTTCAGCATCAGGACACGACGGGCGCGGTCGAGGCGGGCGTCGAGGCGACCCGAGTACTCCACCGTGCAGGTGGCCACGACGATTCGCACACGCGCAGCCTACTGGAAGCTCGCCGGGGTGGGCGGGGCCGACTCGAGCCACGACCGCAGCCCGGAATAGGCCTCGTCCACCACCACGAGGTGGTACCGGGCCCCGGCCGCGTGGATTTCGACGTCGACGACGTCGCGCCCCGTCTGCCGCGAGACTCGCCGCTCGACCCGCTCCACCTCGAGGTCTCCGCGCCGCCAGCTGTATCGCGGGCGGACGCGGAGCGAGGCGACGGGGAACCAGTCGAGGCGGTCGAGGCCGTAGGAGGCGTACCCCTCCCGCCACCGCCGGGAACCGGACTCGCGGAGGGAGCACTCGAAGGAGCCGACCCGGGTGACGATGGCCCGGAAGCGGGTGAGGTACACGGCGAGGATCAGGCCGGCGACGACGACGAGTGACCCGATCGCGCCCCAGACCCAGTCCACCGGATCTCAGTCCCCGTAGCCTTCACCCGTGTTGTCGAGAACCACCTCGATCTCGTCGTTGTCACAGGAGACGAACCCCGCGACGATCGGGAAGGTGAACACCTGGCCGTCCTCCGCCGTCACCCGTCCCTTGCCCTGCCGCAGCACCGCGAGGATCGGCTGCCGGCCCGGCAGGATGCCGAGATCGCCGTCCGCGGACGGGACGACGACGGAACGCGCCTTCCCGACCCACAGCACCTCGTCGGTGGTGACCACCCGGACGTTCACCGGAGATCCTTCTCGAGCTGCGCCCACTTGCGCTCAAGGTCCTCGATCCCGCCGATGTTGAAGAACGCCTGTTCGGCGATGTGGTCGAAGTCGCCGTTCACCAGCCTGCGGAACGCCTCGATCGTCTCCTCCAATGGCACGGTCGAGCCGGGAACGCCGGTGTACTTCTCGGCCATGTAGGTGTTCTGCGAGAGGAACTGCTGGATGCGGCGCGCGCGGGCGACGGTCACCTTGTCCTCCTCGGAGAGCTCGTCGACGCCGAGGATCGCGATGATGTCCTGCAACTCCTTGTTCTTCTGCAGGATCTGCTTGACCTGGGTGGCGACGGCGTAGTGCTCCTCCCCCACGTACGCGGGGTTAAGGATGCGGGACGTCGAGGTCAACGGGTCCACCGCGGGGTAGAGACCGCGGGAGGCGATCTCCCGCGAGAGCTCGGTGGTGGCGTCGAGGTGCGCGAACGTCGTCGCCGGCGCCGGGTCGGTGTAGTCGTCGGCCGGCACGTAGATCGCCTGCAGCGAGGTGATCGAGTGGCCGCGCGTCGAGGTGATGCGTTCCTGCAGCTGCCCCATCTCGTCCGCCAGGTTCGGCTGGTAGCCCACCGCGGAGGGCATGCGACCCAGCAGGGTGGACACCTCGGACCCGGCCTGCGTGAACCGGAAGATGTTGTCGATGAAGAGGAGGACGTCCTGGCGCTGCACGTCGCGGAAGTACTCCGCCATCGTGAGGGCCGTCAGGGCCACGCGAAGCCGCGTCCCCGGCGGCTCGTCCATCTGGCCGAACACGAGGGCGGTCTTGTCGAAGACCCCGGCCTCCTCCATCTCGACGATGAGGTCGTTGCCCTCACGGGTCCGCTCTCCCACGCCGGCGAACACGGACACACCGCCGTGCTCCTGTGCGACGCGCTGGATCATCTCCTGGATGAGGACTGTCTTGCCCACGCCGGCACCGCCGAAGAGGCCGATCTTGCCGCCGAGCACATAGGGGGTGAGCAGGTCGATGACCTTGATGCCCGTCTCGAACATCTGGGTCTTCGACTCGAGCTGGTCGAACGCCGGGGGCTTGCGGTGGATCGGCCAGCGCTCCTTGATGTCGAGGACCTCACCGGGCTTCAGGTTGAGGCACTCCCCCGTGACGTTGAAGACGTGGCCCTTCGTCACATCGCCTACCGGCACCGTGATGGGCGCACCGGTGTCGAGGACCTTCGCACCACGGACGAGGCCGTCCGTGGGCTTGAGCGCGATCGCCCGGACGAGGTTGTCGCCGAGGTGCTGGGCCACCTCGAGCGTCATCTCGACGACGCTCTCCCCCTCCCCCTGCGCGGTCAGGTCGATTCGCGTGGTGAGCGCGTTGTACAGCGGGGGAACCGCGTCCGGCGGGAACTCGATGTCGACGATCGGCCCGATCACCCGCGCCACACGGCCTTCCCGTCCGGAATCGGCGCGCTGCTTCTCGGTGTCAACGGCAGTCATTGAACTTCCTTCACTCGTACTAGCTTGATGCCAGGGCGTCGGCACCGGACACGATCTCGGAGATCTCCTGGGTGATCTCGGCCTGGCGCGCGGAGTTGGCCAAGCGGGTGTAGTCGCGGATGAGGTCCTCCGCGTTGTCTGTGGCGGTGTGCATCGCCTGCTGCCGCGAGGCGAGTTCGGAGGCCGCGGCATGCAGGAGCATGTTGTGGATCCGCGCGCGCGCGTGCAACGGCAGCAGCGCCTCGAGCACCTCGTCCGCGTTCGGCTCGAACTCGTAGAGGGGCGTGGGCTCCTCGTCCTCCGGACCGGGCTGCGTCCGCTCGACCCGGACGGGGTAGAGCGGCACCGACTCGGGCACCTGGACCTGTTCGATCACCTCGATCGGGATCAGGCGGTGCACCTGGACCACCTGCTTGATCATCGAGATGAAGTGGGTGTAGATCACGTAGACCTCGCGGACGCCGTCCTCCTCACGGGAGTGGACGATGTGGCGCATCAGGTCCGCGATCTCGGTCGCCTCGCGTGCCTTCGGGGAGTCGGAGTGCCCGTCCCAGACCCGGGCGACCGGGCGCCCGCGGAAGCGGAAGTAGGAGGCGCCGCGCCGGCCGACGACGTACAGCACGGGCTCACGGCCCTGCCCCTCGAGGTCCTCGACGAGGCGTTCCGTCTCGCGGAGGACGCTCGCGCTGTAGGCGCCGGCCATGCCCCGATCCGAGGTGACGACGAGGATCGCCACCTTGTTGGTGTCGTCCCGCTCCCTCAGGATCTCGTGGTCCCCACGCGTGTGGGCGACGACCGCCGACACGGCCCGCGCCAGCGTGTTCGCGTAGGGCGTGCCCTGGAGCGCCCGAGCCTTGGCCTTGCCGACCCGCGACGCCGCGATCAGTTCCATGGCGCGGAACACCTTCTTCAGCGTCTGCGTCGACCTGATGCGCTGCTTGTAGATGCGCTGCTTGCCACCCATGGGTCAGCCCCGCTTCGCGCGGACGATCTGCTCCCGGCTCTCGACGACCTCGTGTTCCTCCGGTGGCAACTCGGCGACGCCCTCCAGGGGCTTCCCGGAACTGCTCATGAAGCCGCGGCGGAACTCCTCGACCGCTCGCCTGAGCTCGTCCTCCGTCTCCTTGCCCAGCAGTCCGGTCTCGTTGATCGTGCTGATCACCGAGGTGTTGCGCCGGAGGTGGTCGATCAGTCCGTGCTCGAACACCGACACCTCGTCGAGTTCCAGGTCATCCAGGTAGCCGTTCGTCCCCGCCCAGATGACCGCGACCTGCGAGCCGACGTCGTACGGCGTGTACTGGGGTTGCCGCAGCAGGCGCATGAGGCGGGAGCCGCGCGTCAGCTGCTGGCGGGTGGTGGCGTCGAGGTCGGAGGCGAACATCGCGAAGGCCTCCATCGAACGGTACTGGGCGAGCGTGATCTTCAGCGTGCCCGCGACCTGCTTCATCGCCTTGACCTGGGCCGCGCCACCCACACGGGACACCGATATGCCGACGTCGACGGCGGGCCGCTGGTTGGCGTTGAAGAGGTCGGACTGGAGGAAGATCTGCCCGTCGGTGATGGAGATGACGTTCGTCGGGATGTAGGCCGAGACGTCGTTGGCCTTGGTCTCGATCATGGGCAGGCCGGTCATCGATCCGGCCCCGAGCTCGTCCGACAACTTGGCGCAACGCTCCAGCAGCCGGGAGTGGAGGTAGAAGACGTCGCCGGGGTACGCCTCGCGGCCCGGAGGCCGCCGCAGCAGCAGGGAGACGGCCCGGTAGGCCTCGGCCTGCTTCGAGAGGTCGTCGAAGACGATGAGGACGTGCTTGCCCTCGTACATCCAGTGCTGGCCGATCGCCGAGCCGGTGTAGGGGGCCAGGTACTTGTAACCCGCGGGGTCGGAGGCCGGAGCCGCGATGATGGTGGTGTAGGGGAGGGCCCCTCCCTCCTCGATCGCCCCACGGACCGCCGCGATCGTGGAGCCCTTCTGGCCGATCGCGACGTAGATGCACCGCACCTGCTTCGTGGGGTCGCCGCTCTCCCAGTTGGCCTTCTGGTTGAGGATCGTGTCGATGGCGATCGCCGTCTTGCCCGTCTGCCGGTCCCCGATGATGAGCTGGCGCTGGCCGCGGCCGATCGGGATCATCGAGTCGATCGCCTTGAGGCCGGTCTGCAGCGGCTCGTGGACCGATTTGCGCATCATGACGCCCGGCGCCTGCAGTTCGAGCGCACGCCGCCCCTCGAGTGGTTCGATCGCCCCGAGTCCGTCGATGGCGTTCCCCAGCGGGTCGACCACGCGTCCCAGGTAGCCGTCACCGACGGCGACCGAGAGCACCTCGCCGGTGCGGCGCACCTCCTGCCCCTCCTCGATCCCGGTGAACTCGCCGAGGACGATGGCACCGATCTCACGGACGTCGAGGTTCATGGCGAGTCCCTGAGTGCCGTCGGCGAACTGCAGCAGTTCGTTCGCCATCGTGCCCGGAAGGCCCTCGATGTGGACGACGCCGTCGGCCGCCAGCGTCACACGACCCACCTCCTCCGTCACCGCCTCTGTCGGCTTGTAGGAGCGCACGAAGCTGTCCAGCGCAGCGCGGATGCTCTCGGGCCTGATCGTGAGTTCGGTCATCGCCGTTCCTTCTTCTCGACCGCTGGGGGTCTTTGTCTCATGTGTCAGCCGGCGACCTGGCGCCGAACGTTCTCTAGCTGCTTTGCGACGGTTCGGTCGACGAGGTCGTCTCCGATGTGGACACGCACGCCTCCGACGACCTCCGGGTCGACGGCCACGTTGATGTGGACGTCCCTGTCGTACTGCCGGGACAGGATGCCACGGAGCCGTTCGATCTGCTGGTCCGACAGCGGGACAGCAGTCGTCACCACCGCGATGAGTCGGTTGCGCCGTTCTGCGGCCAGTTCAGCGATCCGCAGCACGGCCGAGGTCAGCGACGGGTGCCGTGGTGAGGTGATCAGCCTGCGCAGGATCTCCATCGTCGTCGGGAGGAGGTAGCCGCCGAAGACGTCGTCGAGGAGCTGGAGGCGGCGCTCGGCTGAGTCGTCCCGCCCCTGGAGTTCGTTGCGGAGCCGGCGCTCGTGTCCCAACAGCCGGAAAACCTGGAACAGCTCGTCGGCGACGCGCTCGATCTCTCCCCGCCGCTCGGCGCGTGCCACCGCGGTGACGCCGTGGATCCGCTCGAGGGCCCGCGTGAGGTCCCCCTCCTGTGACCAGCGCGACCGGACCATGCCCGCCACGAGGTCCACGACGTCAGGGTGGAAGGCCTCCTGCAGCACGTCCGTCACCAGCGCGGCCTTGTCCTCACCGCTCCGGGACGGATCAGTCAGGGCACGCCGCAAAGGGGGGAAGCCGTCGATCAGGTCGACCGCCCTCGTCAGGTCGATCCGCAGGACATCGAGTTCGTCCGACGTCTCGAGGACCGCGTTCCACCGGTCCATCGCGGCAGCGACGGCCACCTCGCTGGCGGCCCGGAAGGGAGGCGGACGCATCACGACTCCTTGGCGCGGACCGCGGCGGAGGCCTCCAGCTCGGTCAGGAACCGGTCGATCACGCGGGACTGGAGCTCGGAATCCCGCAGCGACTCACCGACGATCCGTTCGGCGAGGTCGGTGGCGAGACGCCCGACGTCGGTGCGGAGGGACACCTCCGCGGCCAGCCGCTGCGCGTCGATCGCCCGTCTCGCGTTCTCGGCGATCTCCTCCGCCTCGGCGGTTGCCTTCTGCCGGGCCTCGACGAGTATCTGGCGCGCCTCCTCGGTGGCAGCCGCCCGGATTCTCGCCGCCTCCGCACGCGCCTCCGCACGCTCGGCCTCGAGGCTCGCGCGCAACTGTGCCGCTTCCTCGCGCGCCAGCTCGCCTGCCTTCAGACCACCCTCGATCTTCGCCGCACGCTCGTCGAGCATGGCCGTGAACGCCGGAAGGACCTTCCTGCCCAGCACGAACGCGATCACGGCGAGCGCGACCGCCGACCAGAAGATGTCGTAGCCGGCAGGGAGCAGGATGTTGCCGGATGCTGCAGCCGGAGCCACGGCGAACCCTAGAAGAGGAAGCCGGTGGCCAGGCCGATGAGGCCGAGAGCCTCGACCAGCGCCATGCCGATGAACATGTTGATGCGCAGCGGGCCGGCCATCTCGGGCTGCCGTGCGGTCGCCTCCTGGGTCTTGCCCACCAGGATTCCGAGTCCGAGACCGGGGCCGAGAGTCGCGAGGCCGTAGCCGATCGTCGCGATGTTACCGGTGATACCTTCCATGAGGTGGTTTCCTTCCGTGTTGTCGGTCCCGGTGGCCCGGTCCCCTGATTTCCCCGTCCTGGAACGGGAAGTCCCTAGTGGCTCTCGACCGAGAGCGAGATGTACACCGCCGTGAGCAGCGCGAAGATGTAGGCCTGCAGCAGCGCGATGAAGATCTCGAGTCCGTAGAACGCGATGGACGCTCCCCACGTCAGCAGTCCCAGCGGCTTAAGCGCGAGGGAGGCCTCGAGGAAGAGGGCGTTGGTGGCCGCGAACGCCAGCACGAGGATGAAGTGCCCGCTCATCATGTTGGCGAGGAGACGGATCGTGAGGGTGAGCGGACGGAGGATGAAGGTCGAGAACAGCTCGATCGGGGCGAGGATGATGTAGAGCGGCCACGGCACCCCCGGCGGGAAGATCTGGTCCCGGAAGAAGTGCCATCCCCCGTGCGTCCGGATCCCGGCCACGATGAACGCCACCCACGCGACGATCGCGACGACGAACGGGAAGCCCACCACGGACGATCCCGCGATGTTGAGGCCGGGGATCACGCCGGTGATGTTCATCGCGAGGACCGAGAAGAAGATGATCGTCAGCAGCGGCACCCACCTCCTGCCGCGCTCCTTCCCGAGCACCTCCTCCGCGATGTTCACCCGGACGAAGTCGAGGGCCATCTCCGCGATGCTCTGCCCGCGCCCGGGGACGAGCCGGAGGTTCCGCGAGGCGAGGAGGAACAGCGTGACGAGCGCCGCGGTGGCGATCAGGCGCACCATCATGATGCGGTTGAACTCGAAGATCGTGCCCTCGAACAGGATCGCCGGAGGGAAGAAGTCGTCGATGGTGGGCCCGTGGAAGCCCCCTTCGCCCTCCGCCATCGGCAGGATCGCTCGGCTCAGCGCGGCTGTGGCGACTTCAAGCACAGGACCCCCGGATCTCCCGAACGAACCCACGACACAGTGGGTGATGGACAGTCCGAGCCTAGCCGATACGACGTGTCGCCGTTCACACCTTGCGCGAGTTGAGGGCGGAGGAACCCACAGGTCAGGCTGGCCCGCCGGGCTCGACGACCGGGATCCGGGCGATGGCGGCGGCGCGCATCTCGATCGCCGTGGACGCGACGATGGCCACCGCGAGGACGACGAAGAAGGTGCCCCGGTGGTAGAAGTCCGCCCCGCGGACGGCGAGCAGGACGCCGAACAGCACGAGCACCTTGACAAGCCACCCCCCGACGAAGGCGGCGGAGGCGATGGCGAGCGGCTTGTCCGCCGTCGCGAGCATGAGGGCCCCGGTGGTCAGCGTGAAGAACGCGGCGATTCCCACCGCCATCAGCGCGCCCCACATCCCGGGCCGGCCCGCCACGAACCATCCCGCCGGCACCGAGAACGCCAGCAGTGCGGCGAGCATGATGAGGAGGTGCCGGAGGATCGTCCGGAACATCGTGCGGGTCGCGGCGTCGGTCTCGTTCACCCCTCCACCTTAGGTGCGAGGTGCCGCCGCGTGAGCAGCAGCACGACGAGGCCCACCCCGAGCGTCCCGGCGGCCACCCACCTGCTCGGGAAGAGGGCGAGTGAGGCGGCGCCGAAGGAGAGGACGGCCGTCCACAGGTACATGATGAGCACCGCGCCCCGATGGGAGTGACCCAGGTCGAGCAGGCGGTGGTGGAGATGCATCCTGTCGGCGTGGAAGGGCGACTGTCCCGCCCGCAGCCGCCGCACGACGGCCAGCGCGAGGTCGAGCAGGGGCACCGCGAGCACTGCGAGGGGCAGGAGGATGGGCAGGAACACGGGCACGGCCTGGCCGAGCGAGATCCGGGTGGGATCGATCTTGCCGGTCACCACGATCGTGGCGGCCGCGATCGTGAGGCCGAGCAGCATCGACCCGGAATCGCCCATGAAGATCCGGGCGCGGTGGAAGTTGTGGGGCAGGAAGCCGACGCACACGCCCACCAGCGCGGCGAGGATCGCGGTGGCGAGCGAGGAGAAGTTCTCGGGCGAGCTCACCCGGGTCAGCACGTAGGTGTAGGCGAAGTACGCCGCGCCGCCGATCCCGATCATGCCCGCGGCCAGTCCGTCGAGGCCGTCGACGAAGTTCACCGCGTTGATGGCGGCCACGACGACGACGACGGTGGCCGTGACGGACAGCCGCGAGGACCCGATGGTCAGGCCGGCGATGGGGAAGGTGACGAGGAGGACGCCGCTCCACGCGAGGATCAGTCCCGCGAACACCTGACCGCCGAGCTTCGCCCACCAGTCCAGGTCCCAGATGTCGTCCGCCGCGCCGAGGAGGGTCACCCAGACGGCCGCGAGGAGGAGGCCGGTGGCCTCGCTGGTCTCCCCGAAGACCGGGGCGAGGAACGGGATCCGCGAGGCCATGAGCAACGCGACCACGAGCCCGAGGAGCATCGCCATCCCGCCGAGCCGCGGAACGGGGATCGTGTGGACGTCCCGGTCGCGCACGGGGGTGATCGCGTGCATCCGGCGCGCGAGGACCCGCGCGACCGGCGTGCTGATGAACGTGACCGCTGCCGCGACCACCAACACCAGCAGGTAGGTCCTCACGGGTTCGGCTGCTCCGGTGCGAGCGCCGGGACCACCTCGGCGAGACGCCCGCGGTCGAGGACCCCCTCCCGGACGATCCGCAGCTCGCTGCCCGTCGCGTCGACGATGGTCGACGGGACGGGCCCCGCACTCGCTCCGTCGTCGAGGTAGACGGCGACGTCGGCACCGAAGTACGCCTCGGCGCTCGCGATGTCCTGGGCGGCGGGCTGGCCGGTGAGGTTGGCGCTGGTCACGGCCAGCGGCCCGAAGCGTTCGAGCAGGGCGAGCGCGCAGGCATTGGCGGGCATCCGCAGCGCGACCGTGCCGGCGGTCTCGCCCAGGTCCCAGGCGAGCGAGGGTTGCGCGCGCAGGATGACGGTGAGGGCGCCGGGCCAGAACGCCTCGACGAGCGCGCGCGCCTGCGGACTGACGTCGACGGCGAGCGCGTTGACCATCCCCGGATTCGCCACGAGGACGGGCGGCGGCATCTGCCGGCCGCGCCCCTTGGCCTCCAGCAGCCGGCCGACGGCGGTGGGCGAGAAGGCGTCGGCCCCGATCCCGTAGACCGTGTCGGTCGGGAGCACCACGAGCCCACCCTTCTCCAGGGCACGGACGGCGGCGTCGAGGGCGCGCGCGGGGTCTTCGCTGTACGAGACGATCACGGGTGCCAGTCTCCCACCTGGCGGGTCCCGCGGGTGCGAGTGGCACGCACCATGCGATCACGCCCGGTCAGGTCTCTCAGCGTCCGCACGTCGTCGAAGCCGCCGACCTCCGCGAGCGCGCCGCGGACGGCGGCGCCCTGCACGTCGGCGTGCTCCATCACGAACACCCCACCGTCGCGGAGCAGCCGGCTGGCCGCCCGCATCACCTCGCGCGGGACGTCCAGGCCGTCCGGCCCGCCGCCGTAGAGGGCCGCCGGCGGGTCCCAGTCCCGCACCTCGGGGTCGCGCGGCACGCCGTCGGGCGGCACGTACGGGGGGTTCGCGACGACGACGTCGACCGCCCCCGACAGCTCGGGCAGCGCGTCACCGGCCATGGCGCACACCGTGGTCACCCGCACGCCGGCCGCGGCCGCATTGCGGGCCGCGAGCTCGAGCGCGGCGGGTGAGATCTCGACCGCCCACACCTGGGCGTCCGGTACCTCGCGGGCGAGCGCGACGGCGATCGCGCCCGAGCCGGTGCACAGGTCGACCACGCGCACGGCGCCGCCTCCCCGCGCCTCCCGTGCTGCCTCGACGGCGACGCCGCAGACCAGCTCGGTCTCGAACCGGGGGATGAACACGCCGGGGGCCGTCGCGATGCGCGTACCCCGGAAGTCCACCTCCCCCAGGATCAGCTGCAGCGGCTCCCGCGCCGCGCGCCGGCCGACCGCGGCGCGCAGCTCGGCGGCGAACGCGGCGGGCGGCTGGTCGAGCAGCTCCCAGGGGGTGGTGGTGTGGCGGGGCAGCAGGTCGCGGGCCAGCCGGAGGGCGTCGTCGGGGTCCACGCCGGCCGCGCGGAGAACCTCGCGGGCCTCACGCAGCAGCTGCCACGCGGTGGCGGTCATCTCCCGACGTTCTTGAGCCGCTCCGCCTCGTCGAGCCGGATCGCGGACTCGATGACCGGCCCCAGGGCCCCGGCGAGCACGACGTCCAGGTTGTACGCCTTGAAGCCGGTGCGGTGGTCGGTGAGGCGGTTCTCGGGGAAGTTGTAGGTGCGGATCCGCTCGGAACGGTCCACCGTGCGGACCTGGGACCTGCGGGCCTCGGCCGCGGCCGCCTCCGCCTCCTCGCGGCGCATCTGCGCGAGACGGGACCGCAGCACCCGCAGCGCCGCCTCCTTGTTCTGCAGCTGCGACTTCTCGTTCTGCATCGAGACGACGACGCCGGTCGGCAGGTGCGTGATCCTCACGGCCGAGTCGGTGGTGTTCACGGACTGCCCGCCGGGGCCGGAGGACCGGTAGACGTCGATGCGGAGGTCGGCGTCGTTGAGCTCCACCTCACCGGCGTCCTCGACCTCCGGCATCACGAGCACGCCAGCGGCGGAGGTGTGGATCCGCCCCTGGGACTCGGTGACCGGGACGCGCTGGACGCGGTGCACGCCGCCCTCGTACTTCAGGTGCGCCCACACGCCCTCCTCCGGCTCGGGCGTGCCGCGGGAGCGGATGGCCACGGAGACGTCCTTGTAGCCGCCGAGGTCGGAGAACGTCTCGGAAAGGATCTGGGTGCTCCAGCCCTTCGATTCGGCGTAGCGGAGGTACATGCGCAGGAGGTCCGCGGCGAAGAGCGCGGACTCCTCCCCGCCCTCGCCGGCCTTGATCTCGAGGATCACGTCCGAGGCGTCGTTGGGGTCCCGCGGGATGAGCACCTCGCGCAGGTGCTCGGCGGCGGCGGCCTCCGCCTGCTCGAGGGCTGGCAGTTCCGCGGCGAAGTCGCGGTCGTCGACGGCGAGCTCCCGCGCCGCCCCCAGGTCGTCCGCCGCCGCACGCCAGGCGCGCCAGGCGCTGACCACCCGGCCGAGCGCGGCGTAGCGCCGGCCGATCCGGCGGGCCTGGGCCTGGTCCGAGAGCACCGCGGGGTCGGACATGAGCGCCTCGAGCTCCGCGTGCTCGGCGAGCAGCGGGGCGACGGCGGCGAAGTCGTCACTCATGGTGTCCTCCCCACACAGCAGCAGCGCCGGCCGGGGACCCACGTCCCCGCCGGCGCTGCGGCACGGCTACTTGCGCTTCCCGTAGCGGGCCTCGAAGCGGGCCACGCGACCACCGGTGTCGAGGATCTTCTGCTTGCCGGTGTAGAAGGGGTGGCACGCGGAGCACACGTCGGCGTGGATCACGCCACCCTTGGCGGTCGAGCGCGTGCTGAAGGTGTTGCCGCAGGTGCAGGTCACCTGCGTGAGGTGGTAGTCAGGGTGGATTCCCTGCTTCATGGGGTTCTCCTTGTCTCAGTGGTGCCCCGGGTCGCCCCCGCGGGGCGTGAACCGGAACCGACCGTCCATTGTGCCATCGACTGGTGGTCGCGACCAAGGCGGGTGGCCGTCAGCCGATCGTGATGTCGCCCATCTCGTCCCGCGCTCCCGGCGTGGTGCGCTGGACGGCGAGCAGGAACTCGGCGTTGGAGTGCGTCTCGCGCAGCTTGTTCAGCAGCAGCTCGATCGCCGCCTCCTTCTCGAGACCACCCATGATGCGCCGGAGCCGCCAGATGATCTTCAGCTCCTCGGGCTGCAGCAGCAGTTCCTCCCGCCGTGTGCCGGAGGCGTTGACGTCCACCGCGGGGAAGATCCGCTTGTCGGCCAGCTGGCGGGAGAGCCGGAGCTCGAGGTTGCCGGTGCCCTTGAACTCCTCGAAGATCACCTCGTCCATCTTCGAACCCGTCTCGACGAGCGCGGAGGCGATGATCGTCAGCGATCCGCCGCCCTCGATGTTCCGGGCGGCGCCGAAGAACTTCTTCGGCGGGTAGAGCGCGGAGGCGTCGACGCCTCCCGAGAGGATCCGGCCGGAGGCCGGTGCCGCGAGGTTGTACGCCCGGGAGAGGCGCGTCAGCGAGTCCAGGAGGACGACGACGTCGCCCCCCAGCTCCACCAGGCGCTTCGCCCGCTCGATGGCGAGTTCCGCCACGATGGTGTGGTCGGTGGCGGGCCGGTCGAAGGTGGAGGCGATGACCTCCCCCTTGACCATGCGCTGCATGTCCGTGACCTCTTCGGGCCGCTCGTCGACGAGCACCACCATGAGGTGCACCTCGGGGTTGTTCACGGCGATCGCGTTGGCGATCTGCTGCATGACGATCGTCTTGCCTGCCTTGGGGGGCGCCACGATGAGTCCACGCTGCCCCTTGCCGACCGGCGCGACGAGGTCGATGAGCCGCGGGGTCAGGGCCTTGGGGGACGTCTCGAGCCGGAGCATCTCCTGGGGGTACAGCGGCGTGAGCCTGGTGAACTCGGGGCGGCTGCGCGCGTCATCCGGCGCCATCCCGTTCACGCTGTCGAGGCGCACCAGGGCGTTGTACTTCTGGCGCACCGGCTCGCCCTCCCGGGGCTGCCGGATGGCGCCGGTGACGGCGTCGCCGCGGCGGAGGCCGTACTTCTTGACCTGGCCGAGGGTCACGTACACGTCGTTGGGTCCAGGCAGGTAGCCGGAGGTCCGCACGAAGGCGTAGTTCTCGAGGATGTCGAGGATGCCGGCGACCGGGATCAGGACGTCGTCCTCGGCGTACTCCGGCTCGTCACCCTGCGGGCGAGTGCCGCCCTCGCGGCGGCGGTTGCGGTCCCGGTTGCGGTCGCGGCTGCGGCGGCGGTTGTTGGCGGTGCCGTCCCGCCGCTCCTCACCCTCCTCACGACGCCGTGCGGCGGCCTCCGAGACGGCCTCGAGCGCCTGCTCGGCGTTGACGACCGCACGCCCCTGGGTGGTCTCCTGCAGCTCGCGCATCAGGTCCAGCTTGGCCTGTTCGTGGTCGTGAGGGACGGGAGCGCCGCCCGGGGAGCTGGCACGCCGGGGGCCGCGTCGCCGCTCGCGCGGCCCGCGGGACTCCCCCTCCCCCGCCGCCGGGGCGACGGCCTCGGCGGGGGGCAGGTCCTGCGTCCCGCCCTCGGCGGGCTCCCCGCCCTCGGCGGGCTCCCCGCCCTCGGCGGGCTCCTCGGTGGGCTCACCTGGGCCTCCACCCTCCGCGGGCGCGTTCTCGGTGGGCTGGGTCTCGGGCTCCCCGGCGGGCGCCGGGACGTACTCCTCGGCGGGCTCCCCGGCGGGCGCCGCATGCTCCTCGGCGGAGCCCGGCTCCACAGCGGAGATCGCGGCGATCAACTCGTTCTTGCGCATCTTCGAGACGCCCTTGATGCCGAGCGCGGCAGCCATGGACTGCAGCTCCGGCAGACGCTTCATCGCCAGGGCGTCGACGGTCTGGGTCACGGATTTCCTTCCTCCGGCGGCGGAGCCGAGAGTGAAATGGATGAGCACACAGTGCGCGCCACGCCGATGAACGGGGGATTTGTGCGCACCAGATGGGCGACCAGTGTCGCGTTCGTGCGCCCCCCAGCGTAGCAGCAGGATCGCGGGGATGCCACGGCCTCAGCGCAGCACCCGCACCCCCTCGTGGGCGATCGGCAGGGGGAGGATACGCCAGTCGTGGCGCTCGAGCGCCTCCGCGAGGCCCGGATCGGGCGCACCGAACGCGAGGACGGTCGGTCCCGCCCCGGAGAGGACCGCGGGCACCCCGCGGCCCCGCAACGCGTCCACCACCTCGAGGGACTCGCGCATCACGGCGCGGCGGTAGGGCTGGTGGAGCCGGTCCTCCGTCGCGGCCATGAGGTGCTCCGGGTGCCGCAGTGCCTCCACCATGAGGGCGGCCCGCTGCAGGTTGAAGACCGCGTCCCGGTGGGAGACCGTCCGCGGCAGGGCGGCGCGCGCCGTCGTCGTGGACGCCTTCACGGGTGGCACGAGGGCGACGACGCTGATCGCCGGCGAGACCTCCAGTGGTACGGCGCGTGCCTGGCCCTCGTCGGTCCACGCGAGGGTCGCGCCCCCGAACACCGCCGGGGCGGCGTTGTCGGGGTGGCCCTCGAGATCGGTGGCCAGCTGGAGGATCGTCTCGTCGGAGAGCGAGTCCGGCTCGGAGACCAGGGCGCGCGCGGCGGCGAGTCCCACGACCACCGCCGCGGCTGACGATCCCAGCCCCCGGGCGTGGGGGATCGCGTTGTGGCACACGAGCTCGAGGCCCGCCTGGGGCGCGCCGGCGTACTCGAGGCCGAGACGGATCGCCCGGACCACGAGGTGGTCCTCGCCACGGCCGACGGTGCCGGCCCCCTCGCCGCGCACCGTCACCCGGGTCTCGCCGGCGACGGCACGCACCGTCACCCGGTCCCTCAGCTCGAGGGCGATGCCGAGGGCGTCGAAGCCCGGCCCGAGGTTCGCCGACGTCGCGGGGACCGTCAGCGTCGCGTGGTCGGTGATCAGCCGCATCGCATCAGAGGCCGAGCGCCTGCACGGCCGCCTCGACGGTGGGGGCGATGACGGTGGGCTCGACGATGTGCGAGCCGAGCGCGGTGGCGGTGTCCTTCAGCCCGTTGCCGGTGACCGTGCAGACGATCGTCGCCCCCTCGGGCACGAGTCCCCGGCCCGCGGCCTGCACCAGCCCCGCGACGGACGCGGCGGAGGCGGGCTCCACGAACACGCCCACCTTGGCCGCGAGCATGGCCTGCGTGTCGAGGATCTGGGCGTCGGTGACGCTCTCGATCCAGCCTCCCGAGGAGTCCCGGGCCTCGATGGCGTAACCCCAGGAGGCGGGGTTGCCGATGCGGATGGCCGTGGCGACGGTCTCGGGGTGCTCGACGGGAACGCCCTTGACCAGCGGCGCGGCACCCTCGGCCTGGACACCCCACATCCGCGGCACCCGGGAGGCGACCGGGGCGAGCCGCCCGGCGGAGTCCTCGAACGCTGCGGACGTGCGCCGGCCGGCGTACTCGCTGTAGCCCATCCAGTAGGCGGTGATGTTCCCGGCGTTGCCGACCGGGAGCACGTGGATGTCCGGGGCGTCGCCGAGGACGTCCACGACCTCGAACGCCGCCGTCTTCTGGCCCTGCAGGCGGTACGGGTTGATGGAGTTCACGAGCGCCACCGGGTAGGAGTCGGTCAGCCCGCGGACGATGCGGAGGCAGTCGTCGAAGTTGCCGTCCACCGCCACCAGGGTGGCCCCGTGGACGATCGCCTGCGCGAGCTTGCCGGCAGCGATCTTCCCCGCAGGGAGGATCACCGCGCAGCCGATGCCCGCGCGCACCGCGTAGGCCGCCGCGGACGCGGAGGTGTTGCCCGTGGACGCCGCGGCCACGAGCGTGACGCCCTCGTCCACCACGCGGGAGATCGCCATCGTCATGCCGCGGTCCTTGAACGAACCCGTGGGGTTCGCCCCCTCGACCTTGACGTACACGGTGGCCCCGGTCAGGGCGTCCAGGTGGGGCGCGTGGACCAGGGGGGTGCCGCCCTCGTTCAGGGTGACGACGTTCTCGACGTGCGGGAGGCGGTCACCGTACTCGGCGATGATCCCGCGCCACGGCCGGGCCATTCAGCCGGCCTCCACCGCGGTCACCGCGACCACCTCGCGGACCACCGGCGTCTCGCGCAGCTCGGCGACGGTGCGGCGGAGGTCCCCCGCACGCGCGATGTGGCTGACGATCGTGATGGTGGCATCCTCGTCGGAGGGGACCTGGCGGACGGACTCGATGGACACGCCGTTGCGGGCGTACACACCCGCCACGGCTGCCAGCACGCCCACCTCGTCCGCCACGCGCAGCCGCACGGACTGGGCGGTGCGGACGTCGTCGGGACCGAGCACCCGCAGCGCCGCGTAGGCGGACTCGCGGGGGGCGTTGCCGCCGTGCACGCGGTGCGCGGCGGCGGCGACGACGTCACCGAGCACCGCTGACGCCGCGGGCGCCCCGCCGGCGCCGCGGCCGTAGAACATGAGCCGGCCGGCCGCCTCCGCCTCGACGACGACGGCGTTGAACGGGCCGTGGATCGTCGCGAGCGGATGGGCGAGCGGGACGAGCGTGGGGTGGACGCGCACGGACACGCCGTCGTCCCCCACCCGGTCGCACACGGCGAGCAGCTTCAGCGCGAAGCCGTCCGCGGCGGCCTGCGCGATGTCCGCCTGGGTGACGTGACGGATGCCCTCGACGCTCACGTCGGTGATCCCCACGCGCGTGTGGAACGCGAGCGACGCCAGCAGGGCCGCCTTGGCCGCGGCGTCGAGCCCGTCGACGTCCGCGGTCGGATCCGCCTCCGCGTACCCCAGGCGCTGCGCGTCCGCGAGCGCGTCCGCGAAGGAGAGCCCCCGGGTGGCCATCTCGTCGAGGATGAAGTTCGTGGTGCCGTTCACGATGCCCAGCACCCGGGTCACGGTGTCACCGGCGAGGGACTCCCGCAGGGCGTAGACCACCGGCACGGCCCCGGCGACGGCGGCCTCGTAGTAGAGGTCAACCCCGGCGCGCGCCGCGGCCTCGAAGAGCTCGGGACCGTGGGTCGCGAGCAGGGCCTTGTTCGCGGTGACGACGGACGCCCCGTTCGCCATCGCGCGCAGCACCAGGCCCCGGGCTGGCTCGATGCCGCCGAGCAGCTCGATCACGATGTCGACACCGTCGACGAGGCTCTCGAGGTCCGGCGTCACCAGTGCGGGGTCGATGAAGGGGGGCTGCTCGGAGGCCGACTTGCGGTCCCCGATACCCGTGATGACGAGGCGGGCTCCCGACCGCTGCGCGAAGTCCTCCGCACGCTCGCCGAGGAGGCGGATGACCTGGGAGCCGACGGTCCCGGCGCCGAGCACCGACACGCGAACTTCCTGCTGTGGCATGTCACCGAGCCTAGTGGCTGTGGGCGGGAGGCCGGGCAGGCGCCCACATCCCGGTGGGGCGGGTGGTCACATCCGCTCGGGCGCGGAGACGCCGAGCAGCGCGAGGCCGTTGGCGATCACCTGGCCGGTGGCGTCGTTGAGCCACAGGCGGGTGCGGTGGGCGTCGTCGACGGGCTCCTCGCCCCGGGGCGTGACGCGGCAGTTGTCGTACCACTTGTGGTAGGCGGCGGCGAGTTCCTCCAGGTAGCGGGCGATGCGGTGCGGCTCGCGAAGGGACGCCGCCAGCGCGACGACGCCGGGGAACTCGGCGAGCATGCCGAGGAGCACGGTCTCCGTCTCGTGGTCGAGGAGCTCGGGGCGGAAGGCGTCCTCGCGCCGGACGCCGTGGGAGGCGGCATTGCGGGCGACGTTGCGGATCCGCGCGTGCGCGTACTGCACGTAGTAGACGGGGTTGTCCATGTTCTGCTCGCGCAGCTTCTCGCCGTCGATGGTGAGCGGGGAGTCCGCGGGGTAGCGCGCGAGGGTGTAGCGGACGGCGTCGGAGCCGATCCAGTCGATGAGGTCCCGCAGCTCGACGATCGTGCCGGCACGCTTGGACATCTTCGCGCCGCCCAGGTTCACGAGCTGGCCGATCATCACCTCGATGTTGAACTCGGGGTCGTCGCCGGCGCAGGAGGCGAGGGCCTTGAGGCGGTTCACGTACCCGTGGTGGTCCGCGCCGAGCAGGTAGATCTTCTCGGGGTAGCCGCGGTCCTTCTTGGAGAGGTAGTAGGCGGCGTCGGCGGCGAAGTAGGTGGGCTGGCCGTCCGAGCGGATGAGGACGCGGTCCTTGTCGTCACTGAAGTCGGTGGTGCGCAGCCAGACCGCGCCGTCGGCGTCGTAGACGTGGCCCTGCTCGCGCAGCCGCTCGACCGCCTGCGCCACGGCGCCCGACTCGTGGAGCTCGCGCTCGGAGAACCAGACGTCGAAGGTGACGTTGAAGTTCGCGAGGGTCTGGCGGATCTCCGCCATCTGGAGCCGGTAGCCCTCGTCCCGCGCGACGGCGATCGCCTTCTCGCGCGGCATGGTGAGGATGTCCGGCCGCTCCGCCCGGATCAGAACGGCGAGGTCCGTGATGTACTCCCCGGCGTAGCCGCCCTCGGGGACCTCCTCGCCCAGGGCGCGGGCGAGGATGGACTCGCCGAACTTGTCCATCTGGACGCCGGCGTCGTTGATGTAGTACTCGGGCGTGACGTCCGCGCCGGCGGCGCGCAGGAGCCGGACGAGGGCGTCCCCGAGCGCGGCCCAGCGGGTGTGGCCGATGTGGAGCGGGCCGGTGGGGTTGGCGGAGATGAACTCCAGGTTGATCACGTGGCCGGCGAGGGTGGTGGTGTGGCCGTAGGTGGCGCCGGCCTCGAGGATGTCGCGGGCGAGTTCCCCGGCGGCGCCCGCTTCGAGGCGGACGTTCAGGAAGCCGGGACCGGCGACGTCGACCTCCCGCACCCCCGGGACGGCGCGCAGGGCCACGGCGAGCCGGGCCGCGAGATCACGCGGGTTGGTGCGGGCCTTCTTCGCCAGCTGCATGGCCACGTTGGACGCCCAGTCGCCGTGCTCGCGCTGGCGGGGCCGCTCGACGCGGACCTCGGGGACGTCCGCGGGATCGAGGGCCAGCTCCCCGCGGGCGACGGCGTCGAGGATGGCGGCGCGGATGGCATCGGCGAGTTGCTGAGGGGTCACCGCGCCAGTCTAGTGGGCGGCACCGACCCTCCCCCCGGCCCGGCCGACGTGAGCACGGCCACGCTGCCGACGTCGTCCCGCCCCCTGGGGGATGCGGAGTGGACTGCCGATGGCTGGTAGCATTGACCGGCGTCGCCCCGATAGCTCAGTGGATAGAGCGTCTGCCTCCGGAGCAGAAGGCCGCAGGTTCGAGTCCTGTTCGGGGCACCAACTGGCACAGGCTCCTGAGTTCACACCGAGGGCGGTGTGGTGCACGGGGAAAGTCCCCTTGACCTGCTTCCACACCCACGGCACGAGGACGCTCGCGCAGTGAGAGCTCAGTTCGGCGCCGTCGCCAGGTCGTCCCAACACGCTACCGTCTCTGGGAAGTCCGCCGTGGCGTTGAGTAGTTCGAGGGCGGCCAGGCGCACCTCGTCGAGGGTGGCGTCGGCGTCCACGTGCACGCCGTTGTCGGCGAGGCAGGCCAGGATTGTCGGGAGGTGGGCGCGCATCCGCTCGTCTCGCGCCTCTTGGTGCAGGGCGGCGTCTTGAAGGACGAACTCAGCGAACCTGCTGTGCTCGGCCATGCACGCATCCGCCAACGCCAGGACCTGAGCCTCGGTCAGGCCTGGGGCTTCTGCGCTGAAGGAGTATTGGACGATTGTCCATCCCGGCGCTCTTTCCCAGCCCGGAAGCTCCCGATAGCCGATGCCTGCTGCCTCGAAGCAGGCGAACGTGTCGTGCGTGAGGTCCACAACCGTCTCGTACTCCAGGGAGCCTGCCGCGCGCGCGGTCTCCAACACCTCGATCTGGCGCTGTCCGGCCCCACCGGCACGGGCGTCCTCGAGAATGGCGTCAAGCGCCAGTTCCCACGAGGTGCCCGCCGCCGACGTCGCAACATCCTCGTCCGCGGTGCCACATCCAGCAGCGCCCACAGTTGCGAGTACGGCCAGGGCTCCTGCTGCGGATTTGCCGCGGACGATCACGGAATAACCCCATAGGTGTACCAGTCACCAAGAATGACGACTTTGTGCTCCGAGCGCGACAATTGCGCAGCCGTGACCGCCGTGCTGCCCGCGACAACACCGCTGCTCACCATCGTCTCTGCTCCTGCCACTCGCGGCGGCTGGCCATTTCTGCTGTTCCGCCGAGCCGTTCCGCCTGATCATTTACTGTAGAGACATTGTTGGTCTGCTTGGCCGGGAATCGCCCTCCGTTGGAGAGGAAGCACGGTATGCGCCCGTCAGCGATGACGTCCTTCGTTGCGGTGTCTTTGCTCGCGCCCCTGGTTGCCGGTGTGGTTGTCGTGGTGGTGGCTTCGAACGAGTCTCCGTTGGAGTCGGCGGGACCGGTTGGGCCTGTCGTGGGGGTCGTTGAGCGGGCGGTGCGTAGTGACCAGGCGTATGTCGCGGTGGCCCTGGAGTTGGCGGAGCCGTTCACTGCGCGCACCGACGCGGCCGGCCGGGTGACCTCGGTGGAGGTCGCTGCGGGGGATCAGGTCGCGAGCGGGGTCGTGGTGGCGACGGTGGCGGGCCGGGATGTGGTGGCCTACCAGGCGGCGCGTCCGTTGTACGTCAGCGTGGACCGTGGCGCGCGGGGGGACGCGGCCAGAGCGGCCCAGGAGGTGCTGGCGTCCTTGGGGTTCTACGCCGGTCCGGTCGACGGGGTGGTGGGGCCGGTGACGGCCGCGGCGATCCTCGCGTTCAACGAGGTGCACGGTTTCGGCAGGTCGGCGGTGCTCGATCTCGCCGGGCTGACGTGGATCGGCCCGGACCCGGTGACTGTCGGGGAGGTGCTGGCCACGCCCGGGGAGGACGTCACTGCCGGGGCGGGACTCTTCATCGCCGAGGCGGTGCCATCGGGGGTGAGGGTTGCGGCGACCCAGGCGCCGGCGGTGCCGGGGGACCGTGTCCTGGACATCGCCGGGCTCACCGCACCGCTGCCCGGGGGGACCCGAATCGTGGAGGACGCGGAGTTCGCCGCCGCGGTGGCCCGGGTGTGGGGGGATGTCACCGAGGGTGTCGGGGTGCTGCGCCTCGCGGAACCCGTCGAGGTCGGCACCGTCCCGTCCTCCGCGGTGGTCACCGATACCCAGGGGCGGACGTGTATCTTTCCCGACGCCGAGGCCGGCCCCGTCGCCGTGACACCGGCGGGTGGGAGCCTGGGGACCGTGGACCTGGACGTGGGGCTGGTTGGCCGGCCGGTGCTGGTCAACCCCCGCCAGGTGAGGCACGACCTGGACTGCGGGTAGGCCGTCATGCTGGTCCGCGTTTCCGGGGTCTCCTTCACCTACCCCCGCCGGGAGGACCCGGTCCTGCGGCAGGTGAGCTTCGAGGTGCCCTCGGGCGCCGCCGTCGCGATCATGGGGCCGTCCGGGTCGGGCAAGACCACCCTGCTGGCGCTCATGGGCGGGTTGCTGCCGCTGCGGGAGGGCCGCGTCCTCGCCGTCGACGCCCACGGCCAGGAGCACCCCGTGGCCGCGAAGGCGACCTGGGTGCTGCAGACGGTGTCGCTGCTCCCGGACCGCACCGCCGCCCACAACGTCGCCGTGGGGGCCTACTCCGCCGGGGCGACCCCCACCGAGGCCCGGGAACGGGCCGCCGCCTGCCTCACCGCGGTTGGTCTCGCCGGGCGCGAACAGGCGCCGGCGAGGCTGCTGTCCGGTGGTGAGGCCCAACGGGTGGCCACCGCGCGGGCGCTGGCCTCGCAGCGGCCCATCATCCTCGCCGACGAACCGACCGGGCAGCTGGACGCCGCGACCTCCGCGGTGGTCATCGACGCCCTCGTCACCGCCCGCTCCGGGCAGACGGTCGTCCTCGTCACCCACGACCGTGAGGTCGCCGCCCGCTGTGACCTCGTATTCGAACTGCGGGACGGCGTCGTCCGCCCCGCGGTGGGGCCATGAGCCGGCCGGTGTGGCCGTGGCGGCTGGCCGCGGCCGAGGGGGTGGCCACCGCGAGGACGGGGCGCTGGGCCTCCGCGATCGTCGTCGTCGTGCTGGCCTGGCTGTGCGCGGCACCCGGCGCCGTCGACGCGATCACCGTCGACCGGCTCGTCAAGGGCGAACAGGCCTGGATCGCGGCCGGCGCGTTCGTCTACCGGGTACAAGGGGCCACGACGTCGGGGCTGACCAACCCGGTGCCGGCCGGCGCCTGCGACCGACTCGCCCAGACGGACGGGATCGACGCCGCCTTCGCCGCCCGCAGGGACACCACGCCCGCACGGACCACGGCCGCACCAGGCGGCAGGATCTCCCTCATCCACGTCTCGCCCGGCGCCCTCGGCTTCCTCGCCGCGGCCAGCCACCCACACGGGGTCGCCCTGGTCACCGAGGAACTCGCCGAGCGCATCGGCGTCACCGACGGCGACCCCATCCAACTCCTCACCACCCCCGACGGCGCCACGCCGGCAGACACCCCCACGGTCCTCACCACCCGGGTCGTCCCCACCGACCAACTCGGCACCGACCTCGCCGGCACCATCCTCGTCCCGGGCGCGCCAGAGGAGCGGGCCGACCTCTGCCTGGTCCGCACCCACCCCAGCCACGCCGCCGCCGTCGAGGACCTCCTCCCCTCCGCACTCGCCTGGGACGGGACGCCCGCACGCGCCACCCCGCTGTTGATCGACAGCCCCTTCACCATCGACTACACCACGGCCTACGACACGCGGGCCCTGCGCTGGGCGTGGATCGCCACCGCGGTGCTGGCCGCCCTCGTGTGGGCCCTGGTGCAATGGACCCGCCGGTCCTACCTCGCCATCTACGCCACCTTCGGCATGCCGGCCGCCTCCCGACTCGTCATGACCATGACCGAATGGATCACCCTCACGGCCCTCGGTGGGCTCTGGGGGTGGTCACTCGGCGTCGTCGGGGCCCTCGCCGCCGGAACCACACCGGCCCAGGCGCTATCCCAGGTCACCTGGCACACCACCCTGACCCTGCTCGGCGCGAGCACACTGGTCGTGCTCATCGGCCTGCGACCCACCGGCACCCTCCTCGACCAACTGAAGGATCGCTGAAGCGATGCACGCGCGCTGACGCGGCGAATACCGCCCCCGCATCGCCGGCAAGCAGGCGCTGCACGTACAACTCACGGCCACGCCTCTGGGCATCAACGAGGGATGATGAAGAATGCTCAGGGGTCACGCCGCCGGCCGCCCGTGCCGCCCACCGGAGTATCTCCGCGGGGGGAACTGGTCGCGGATGAGCCTGCGGCCAAGGAGTGATGGCCAGAGCGTGACACGTTGGCGCCGTCACAAATTCGTATGTAGCCGTTGCACAAGGGTGCTGGGTGCTGGGGTACACCCCAACGCAACATGCCTGAATTTGTCCTGTTGCGCCAAGTCCTCGAAGTGGCTTCTGCAACGGGTTAGGTGGGCCTGGGCTGATCGCCAGGAGCGCCGAACGATGGCAAGGGACCGCCGCGTGACGCCGCGGATATGGACGGACCAAGGACCTCAGTGCCTATCACTGCTTTCATTGACGGGAGTGATCACACGGCCGGTCCCGCTGTTCTGCTCCAGCACCCGCAGTGCCAGTGACGCTACGATGGCAAGGACTCCGAAGTCACGGACCACGGTCAGCAGGGTCGACAACAATCCGGAGTAGAGCATTAACCATGCCGAGCCCGAGTCAAATGCGCTGCCCACATACAGGGCAGGAAAGAATGACGCCAGCGCGGCCGCGATGACGCACACCACTCCAGTCCAGAAGAGCCCTCGGGTGGTCACACGTGACGGCATGCGCACTCTCTCCAATCTCAAAGACACGAAGTCGTGCCAGCCTTACCTTCGATCACTGGGGCGAACAGCGTCCAAGCGTCCTTGGTGGATCGACTCCCACTCCTCTACCCCAACCCCCATTGTGCACAGATGAATTCCCCAGCCGTGGGCGATTGAATTCTGTGACACCGACACTGAGTTGTAGCCGTTGCACAGGGTCGCTGGGGCACACCCCAACGCAACATGCCCGAACTGGAGTGTTGCACCAAGTCCTTTCCGATGCTTCTGCAACGCCCTGTCGACCCGCGGTCCTGGACTCGACGATTGAGAGGTGCGAACAACCACCAGAGAAGCGTGTGTAATGAATCCAGCGCGGCCATGACGCACCGTGACCCCGAGTTCGAGCGCGTCGTCGCCGAGGAGGCAGCTACAAGAACAGTGCGACTCGACGTGCTGGAGCGCCGGACACGTCATCGCCCACGCCTCCACGTGACGATCAGCCGCGGGCGGTCGCCTCGAGGCTGTCCAGGTCCACTGTCAGTGGTTCATCTGACACCCTGGAGCCGCTGTCGAGTCCGGTGAGGACCGAGCTTCTGGCGGTGGCCTGATCGCCGGCGATGTCCATGACGCCGTTGTCGCCACTGAGCGGCACCCAGACGTCGGCGAAACTCTCGATTCCGGGCATGTCGTCGGCCGTGAGGTGATCCAGCCAGAGCACCACGTGCTGCCCCTTGGACAGGGCCGACAACTCCTCCGTGTTACTCGCCTGTCCCAGGTCAAGCCAGGAGACGACGATCGTCCCCGGCACCTGCCCGCGCACCACCCTCTCGACGCTGAACTCGTAGAACGCCATCGGGATGCCGGCAGCGCGGCCCTCATCGTCGATCTCCGGCTCTCCGCCGTTGTCGCGCTCGGTGGCGAGCAGATCACCAACGGTGCCGATGACCATCGCGTCTGCATTGGCATTCAGGTCCTCCACGGTGACGTAACCGGCAGAGTCGAAGGTCGTCACGTCACTCCCGCACCCACCCACGGTCACTCCGGCGGCCAGGACCGCAGATACCACCAGTCGCCTCATCGTGACCCCCTCTCGACCGGCGTGGCGCCCGCCAGCAGTTGGAACAGACCCGAGCGGTCCCCGGTCGACTCCCGGTACTGCGACCACGTCACCGGCCTCGCCTCCGGCCCATCCTGACACGCCGCCAGGACCTGCTGGCACGTCGCACCGAGTGAGGTGTGCGCGTTGCCCCTTCACTGACGTCCTACTTACGTATACGATAGTCGCGTGAGGCTGGCCGGTTTCGGCACGAAAACACGGCGTCGACGACATCGACATCCAGACCGCTGTGGCCGACCACCGCTTCAGGATCGCCCTCGACGACGACAGCCCCCAGCGCCAACTTGTCCTCGGCTTCGACACCGCGGCCCGGCTGCTGGAGATCGTGGTCCTCGTCTTCGACGACGACCGCGAGCCCATCGTGATTCACGCGATGGCAGCCCGCGAGCAGTACCGAGACCTACTCCGGGAGAGGAGCTGAGGATGAAGAACAATGAGCCAACAGAGCAGCAGATCCAGGACTGGGCGGACGAGGCCGAGCGCGGCTACGACGTCGACCACCTCCGCAGCCGGATGGGACGACCGCTGCTCGACATCAGCGGACCCACCCAAGTGGTACCCGTGCGTTTGACGCCAGCCCAACTGGCGCGGCTCGACGAGCGAGCGGCCCGCGACCACACGAGTCGATCCGAAGCCCTCCGCGCCGCCCTCGACGCCTACCTCGCCAGCTGATCCGACCCGGCAGGAGCGGCGGTATCAGTGCGCGCGTCCCTCTCAGGGCTACCTTGGTGAGTTCACGACCATCGCGATGGCCGAGGTTCACCAACTTGTAGGTGTTGCACAGGGGCGTTGGGGCACACCCGAACGCAACACTTGTGTAGTTCAGCGCTTCATGGCGGCGTTCTGGGATCGCTCCGAGTCGCTTCCGCGGCGCGCGGTCTCACATCGCATCCCTCGGTGACCTCGATGTCAGTGGTCCGAAGTCGCCTGCCCCCCTCTTCCGAAGTCGTCTGCACTGACGAGGTTCTCGTCACGGTTCGTAGAGGTCGGGTGGGTTCTCCGGACAGCGGGTTTGGGCTTCCGCCGCCTCATCCGGGGAGAGGTGGCCGAGGTAGTAGTGGGGCGCCCAGTCCTCGCCGCCCGCGAGCCAGGACTCCAGGGTCGGTGGGTCGGGGATCTCGTAGCCCATGTCCTCCAGGCATGGTGAGCGGACGTCCACCCAGTACCGGTAGATCTTCTCGCGCTGCAGGTCGGTCAGGGGCGTCAGGTACTTGTCGTCGATGGGGTACTGCGCATAACAGACGTACATCGCCAGGCCGAGGGCGTCCTTCTGGTCCATCGGGACCTCCCACCCGCCACCGTCGGACTCGAAGCCGGCTTCTGCCATGCAGTCCTCGATCAGCGCGGGCTGCTCTGAGGGCTCCACCACCCGGACGACCTCGACCACCGGGGGATCGGTGATGCCGTACTGCTCTGCCTGCGCTTCCAGCAGCCCGGCATATCCCGCCGGACCGGACGGCGTCGAGCCGGCCGCCGTGGCGGTTGCCGCCACGGTGGGCGACGCCGTCGCCGCGTCATCCCCGAACCGGCTGTCCGACCCGCAGGCGGACACCGCCACCGCACAGAGCAGGACTACCGCAGTGATCGCCGCAGGGGTGCGTGGCCTTCGCGTGCTCCTCATCGATCGTTCCTCCCGTGACCCCATGACATCACGATTCCCGCGCCGCCCGCTCCCGCCTCGCCACGCGTCTCATGGGGTGCGCAGCACGTGGACGGGATCGCGGTGGGAGGCGGCGAGGGCTGGTGGGAGAGCCGCGACCGCGGCGGTCAGGACCGCGAGGATCGCGGTGCCCAGGGCGAAGGCGGGGACGGGCGCCTGGCCGGTACGGGCGAGCAGTACCGCGGTCACCACGCTCCCCACCACCACACCCACCGTCGCGGCGAGGGTCACCCGCCCGGTCACGAGAGCGACGATGACCCAGCGGGGCGCGCCGAGCGCACGGCGCCGGCCGAGGTCGGCGCGGTGGACCAGGACGTCGGCGAGCACGACGACGGCGGTCAGCAGCGCCCCGGCGGCCAGGACCGCGAGCAGCAGCCCGCGCCCGTACCGGGCGAGGTCGCCCATCACCTCGCCCTGCAGTTCGGCCAACGCGACCGGGGAGACGACCTGCAGGTCGGTCGGTGGCCGGGCCAGGATGGCGAGCACCGCGCCCTGGGTGGATGGCACCGTGGCCGCGTCCGTCGCGACGACGTGCAGCACCCGGGCCACCACCCCCGCCGGCGCGGCGATCAGCACCCCGGCGGCGACGTCGTCGAACGGGTCCCGGGCGGTGAACGCGCCCACCACCGGGACCGTGACCCCGGCGCGGGTCCGCACCGCCCCCACCGGGGCGTCCAGGGCGAGGACCTCCATCGCGGTCGCCGAGACCAGGGCCTCACCCGGGCGGGGCCACCGCCCCCACGTCACCTCCGCAACGTCCCGGATGTCCCCGATCACCTGCCAGGCAGGCACCCGGCTCCCACCGGCCCCCACACTCGCAGAGGTCACGTCCACCGGCAGGGCGGTGCCCACCGCCCGGTCCACCACCCCCACCGCCGCGACCGCGGCCACCACGTCACCGTCGAGGAAGCCGGCCTCGTTCGCGTCCGTCACCGTCCTCACCGATGCTGGACAAGGGACCCTACCTGGAGGCCACGCCACCGTACGCCCCCGGCGCCACGCTGCGTGAACTGATCACCGAGGGGGTGCTCAGCGACCGCTTCGCAGCGCTCGCGAGCCCAGCCCTTCCGCTGGATCGCCCGTTGTACCGGCACCAGGAGGCAGCCATCCGCAAGGCCCGCGCCGGACGGAACGTCGTCGTCGCCACCGGCACCGGATCGGGCAAGACGGAGTCCTTCCTCATCCCGATCCTGGATTCGCTGGTTCGGGAGCGGGTCCGGGGCACACACGACCCCGGTGTGCGGGCCCTGCTGCTGTATCCGATGAACGCGCTCGCGAACGACCAGATGAAACGGCTCCGATCGCTGCTCGCGGGCCACCCGGACATCACGTTCGGGCGCTACACGGGCGAGACCGAGCAGGATCCGGTCCGGGCGCGGGAACGCTTCGAGGACCTCAACCCCGGCGAACCGCGGCTCCCGAACGAGTTGCTCAGCCGGCAGGAGATGCAGGCCACACCGCCCCACCTCCTCCTCACCAACTACGCGATGCTCGAGTACATGCTCCTGCGCCCGCAGGACATGACCATCTTCGCGGAGGACGGCTCGTCCACCTGGCGGTTCCTGGTGATCGACGAGTCCCACGTCTACGACGGGACGCAGGGCGCCGAGATCGCGATGCTGGTGCGACGGCTGCGTGACCGAGTCGCGCCCACCCGATCCCTGCAGTGCCTCACCACGTCGGCAACCGTGGGCTCGGAACCCCGGCCCGTGACGACGTTCGCCAGCAACCTGTTCGGCGTGCCCTTCGAATGGGTGGACGGCGACCCCTCCCGCCAGGACCTGGTGACGGCGACGCGCACCGACCCCTTCACCGGCCCCGGCTGGGGGCCGTTGACGGCGGCCGAGTACCTCGATCTCGCGCGCGACGCCGACGCCGCCGTCGTCCGTGCGGCCCGGGCGCGCGGGTACAGCGCGGGCGACGGCGCCACCGCCCTGGCGCACGAGGATCGCCTGCGGTACGTGCGTTCGATCCTGGCGGAGGGGCCGCAGACGTTCGCGACCCTGGCGCAGCGGGTCTTCGGCGACGACCCCGACGCCGGGCGCGCGCTGGCGGCGATGGTCGACGTGGCCAGTGCCCTGCGGACGCCGGATGGTGTGCCGCCACTGTCGGCGCGCTACCACCTGTTCCTCCGCGCGACGGAGGGTGCGTTCACCTGCCTGTCGGACAGCGGGCCGCACGTGCGTCTCGCCCGCCACGTGCACTGCGACAGCTGTGGGCACGCCGTCTTCGAGGTCGGCTCGTGCAAACGCTGCGGCGCGCTCCACGTCGTGGGATCCCTGGATACCACCGGGGGCGTGATGTCGCTGGTCCCCCGGACGTCGCAGACGGCCTCGGTGTGGTTGGCGCTCGCAGGGGAGGCCGGCGTCGTCGACGAGGACGAGCAGGCCGTGGAGCAGGGCGAGGAAGGGGACGTCGGCAGCGACGAGGCGACCCTGTGCCCGCGGTGCGGGGCGATCGGTCAGGCATCGGTGGCCGGCTGCCCGAATCCGGACTGCGGGTACGCCAGTCCACGGCGCGTGCGTCGCCTCACACGGCGCGGCACGGAGCTGGCGGGCTGTGTGGTGTGCGGGGCCCGGGGTGCGGGCACGGTGCGGGCGTTCGAGACCGGCGCGGACGCTGCCGGAGCGGTGATCGCGACCGCGCTGTACCAGCAGCTGCCATCCGGACGAGGAGACCATGACCAGGAGCTGCCCGGTGAGGGCCGCAAGCTCCTGCTGTTCTCCGACAGTCGGCAGGCGGCCGCGTTCTTCGCTCCCTACCTGAACGACACCTACGGGCAGCTGCAGCGCCGTCGGCTCATCACCCTGGGCCTGGAACGCGGCGGCGCAGCGGACGAGGGGCTGGGTTACGACGACGTGGTCTTCGCGACCAGCCGCGCGGCGTCCAACGTCGGCATGTTCTCCTACCGGATGACGGCGCAGGAGAAGAAGCGTGAGGTCGCACCGTGGGTGATGGCGGAGGCGGTGGGCGTCGACGACCGGCAGTCGCTGGAGGGACTCGGGCTCGTCCGGATCGCCCTCGCGCGGGATCCGCGGTGGCGTGCACCGCAACCGTTGCGAGCGCTGGGGTTCACGGAGGTTGAGGCGTGGGACTTCGTGGCCGAGCTGGTTCGCAGTGTGCGGCAGCAGGGTGCGGTGACGATGCCGGAGAGCGAGGTGCCGGCGGACCACCAGATCTTCGCGCCCCGCCTGGGTCCGATCTGGGTGCGTCTCGAGGGCCCGGAGCGGGTGCGGCGGGTACTCTCGTGGCTCCCGGGGCGGGGGACGAACGGCCGGGTCGACTACGTGAGTCGCGTGCTCGAGGTGCTCGGAGTGACCCAGGATCCCCGCGAGCTGCTGCAAGGGGTGTGGAGGTTCCTGACGCACTCCGAGGTTGAGTGGCTGCGGACGTCGACCCCGAAGGGATTGGGGACCGTCCACCAGGTGGACCATGAGCTGTTGCGCTTCGAGCTGGTGACAGACCGTTCGCCGGTCTTCCGCTGCACCACGTGTCTGCGCGTGGCTCCGGTCTCCGTCCGAGGCGTGTGCCCGGCGATCGGGTGCGGCGGCAGGCTCGAACGTTTCACCCCTCCAGAGGTGGAGGCGGACACGGACCACTACCGGGCGATCTACCGTGGGATGCGCCCGGTACCCCTGACGGCGCAGGAGCACACGGCCCAGTGGCAGGCGACCGAGGCGGCCCGGATCCAGCAGCAGTTCGTCGCGGGTCAGGTGAACGCCCTGTCCTGCTCGACCACGTTCGAGCTCGGGGTCGACGTCGGGGAACTCCAGGCCGTCATGCTCCGCAACGTGCCGCCCAGCACGGCGAACTACCTCCAGCGTGCCGGCCGGGCAGGCCGCCGGGCCGGCTCGGCGGCGCTCGTCGTCACCTACGCGCAGCGGCGGTCCCACGACCTCACCCAGTACGCGGCGCCCGAGGCGATGATGACAGGCGAGATCCGGGCCCCGTACGTGCCCCTCGAGAACGAACGCATCGATCGGCGTCACGCCCACTCCGTGGCCTTGTCCGCGTTCTTCCGCTGGCACCTCGCCACGGCAGGGACCATCTCACGCTCCGCCGCGGACTTCTTCCTCGCCGAGGACGGGGGAACTCCGCCCGTGGCGGCCGTCTCCGCGTTCCTCTCGCCCGTCCCGGACACCGTGCGCACCTCCCTGCGACGGGTCCTGCCCCCGGCAGTCCAGGACGAGATCGGCGTCGCGACGGACGCGTGGGTCCCCGTCCTCCTGGGCCAGCTCGACGACGTCCGCGCCGAGTTCGTCAACGACGTCGCCATCCTGAAGGAACTCGGCGACGCGGCAGCCGCGGAACGGAAGTTCGGCCAGGCCGACCGGTTCGAGAGGGTCGCCACCACGATCAGGCGCCGTGACCTGTTGGGCTACCTCGCGAACCGCAACATCATCCCCAAGTACGGCTTCCCGGTCGACACCGTGGAACTGCGCACGAACTTCAGCGACGCGAAGGACGGTGTGGGCGCGAGGCTGGACCTGACGCGGGACCTCACCCAGGCGATCCACGAGTACGCCCCGGGCGCGGAGGTCGTCGCCGGCGGACGACTGTGGACCTCCCGGGGCGTGTACCGGTTGCCGGGACGGGAACTGGAGGAGTTCGCCTACCGCGTGTGCGAATCCTGCGGACTCTTCCGCGAGGACCGGGTGGCCGTCGACGCCGCGTGTCCCGATTGCGGCCACGTGGGGACGGGCTCGCCACGCCGGTTCATCGTCCCCGAGTTCGGGTTCGTTGCCGCACGCGAGACCAGGGCGCCGGGCAAGCGGCCGCCGCAGTCCTCGTGGAGTGGCGCGACGTACGTGGTGAGACGATCCGACGAGGCGCGCGAGCGAACGCTCATGCTCCCGGGCGGATTCATCCGGGCGGCGGTCGGGCCGCGCGGCCGCCTCGTCTCCATCGCGGACGGGCCCGGCCGCCGCGGGTTCCTGGTCTGCGAATCGTGCGGGTGGGCAACCACCGCGAGCACGGGTCGCGTCCCGCGGGAGCACACCCACCTCCTCCGCTCCACCCGCGAGTGCCGCGGCCACCTCGCCTGGCTCGACCTCGCCCACCACTACGAGACCGACCTCCTCACCCTGGACATGCGAGTGACACGCCCCGTGGTCGGCGAGGGCCCCTGGAAGTCGGTGCTCTACGCCCTGCTCGAAGCCGCTTCCGAGACCCTCCAGATCGCGCGGGACGACATCGGTGGCACCCTGTCGCCGGGAGCGACGTGGCGCTCCCTCGAACTCTTCGACGCCGTGCCCGGCGGGGGCGGGAACGTGCTGCGCATCGAGGAGCACCTCGAGGCCGCGCTCGCCGCCGCGCTGCGGCGAGTCGAAGACTGCGAGTGCGGCCCGGAGACCTCGTGCTACGCCTGCCTGCGCGGATACCGCAACCAGCGAGACCACGACATCCTGTCACGCGGCGCCGCAGCCGATATCCTGCGTGCACTCCTGCACACAGGCGGGATCGCCTGACGCCCCCGGCCTGATGATCCGCCGTCGCATCCGGCACCCCGAGTCACCAGGAGGCGGCCGCTTGAGCTACGGGGACTCCTCCGCGTTCGAGTCGACGACCACCGATGCTCCTAGTGCCCTGACGAGGCGGTCGCGGATTCGGTTCTTGCGCGCCTCGAAGAAGATGAGGAACTCGGTCATCTCAAGGGGCAGACCGGAGATGTCGTTCTCGTCGAGGTAGGTCTTCCGCTTCTCGTCGGTCGGGAAACCTGATGCGATCCAGTCGGCGGGGAGGGAGTCCTGCTTCTCGATGTTGGCGGTCCCGGCCATCAGTTGGAGGTTGGGGAGCAGGTTGTAGGAGTCGAGGTACTGGTCGACCTGATCGGCTGGAACGCCGACCGCGAGGAGCCTTTTCCTCGTGAACCGTGAGCGCGGGAAGATGTGGTCCTCGTGGAACTTCTTTGACAGGTCCAGGCCGGGGTAGAGGATCGACAGCACGGAGAATGTCCGTTGTCCGGCGTACTTGAGGTTCAGCAGCTCGTCGATCTCCGAGACGTCGAAGGTCAGCGGCTTACCCACAGCTGCCATCGCTGCTTCCACCTCGACGACCGGGAACGACGTGCACGGACTCTGGGAGATGGCGTCACGGATGCGGGAGAGTGTGGTGTCGAGGCCGGATCCCCACACGCCCCGCTTCACGAGCGAGCGCGTGACCCAGCCCTGGAGGGCGAGGCGATCGGCGGCGTCGCCGGCGGAGGCCAGGTAGGAGTCGTTCGCTCCTCGCCGATGCAGGTAGTAGGCGATCGGGATGATGACGCTGTCGACGGTGAGGTTCCGCTCGTTGTAGCCGAACTGCTGCAACAGAGTCGCCGCGCGCAGGAGCGCGGCTTCGATATCGGGCTCTCCTGACGCTTCCGTG
>DBQX01000095.1 GCA_002305415.1 Actinomycetales bacterium UBA1383
TCCGTTGATCCGCCCGGGCAGGACCCCGGTGTGGCCGCAGGAGCAGGTGCCCCGGGTGCGTTTGGCGGCCAGGTAGCAGTAACCGCAGATCCGTCCGTCGGGCCAGGACACGACGAGCTGGTGGTGCTCACCGCAGCGCGAGCACGGCTCGGGCCAGGTGGTGGGGTCGCTGGGCCTGCGCGGTCTAGCCATCGTGGTCCGGTGGGATGACGCGGATCCGGCGGGCGATGGGATCGCCCGGCCTGACGCCGATGTCCTCGGGCCGGCGGGGTGCGTTGGCGGTGGCGGTGGCGCGCAACTCGATGTAAGGCTCGAACAGGTCGTTCGGGGTGCACTCGAGGATGTCGCACAGGGCTGCGAAGGTGCGGGCGGGGATGCGCTCGGGCGGCACGGTGACGAGGCGATGGACCTGGGCGTTGGAGAGGTTGATCCCGCGGGCCTTGAGCAGCGGGATGAGTTCCGTGGTCTTCCACAGGTTCCGTTGCGCCATCACCTGCCGCAGATTCCAGTGGTATCCGATGCGTCGCTGCTCACTCATGGGTGGCTCCTTCCGTGCCGATGCGGCGGGCAATCATGCGCTGGATCGTCTTGTGTTTGAAGTCGGCCGAGACCGAGGTGTAGAGCGCGGTGGTGGAGGAGTAGCTGTGACCGACCTGCTGCTGGACGAAGAGCGGGTCGTACCCGGCCTCGATCAGGTGGGTGACGTAGGAATGGCGCAGGGCGTGCAGCGACAGCTCGGCCGGGAGGCCCGCGAGTTCGCGGAACTGGTGGAAGGAACGGTCGAAGGTGCGGAGCGCGGCGCCGCCCGCGCGTTCGGACGGCCACATGAGCGTGGAGCGGTCCGCGGTGGGGAAACGTTCCCGCCCGTCGGGCGAGAGCCAGAACTCCAGCAGGGCGACGACCCAGTCGAACTCCGGCGTGGTCAGGACGGTGCGGCGCCGTGGTCCGGAGCCTCTGGTGCCCTTCGCCCACCGGACCTGGACCGCGCCGAAGTGCCGGTAGGCGGGGACGTGCGGGTTTGGGCCGAAGTCAACGGACTCGAGCATCGCGAGCTCCCGGCGGCGCAACCCGTAGGCGTAGGCCACCTTGAACGCGATCGAGTCCCGCAGGGCCGGCAACCAGCGCTTGGATCCTTTGGCGAACTCCGCGTCGACCAGGTCGTCGGCGGTGTCGAAGAAGGTCTGCAGCTCCGGCTTCGTCAAGCTGCGCCGCCGGGGCGGGACAGCGTCGTCGGTGGTGTGGCGGGGCGAGTTCCACTCGAAGACCACCTGCGTCGGAACAGAGTCGAACACGCGTTCGCACAATGCTGCCCAGCCATACCGGGAGTCGGTGAGGTAGGCACAGAAGGCCCGGATGGCGCCGGCGTTGGCCCGCAGCGTGGACAGGGCGAGCGTCTTTTCCCCGCTGCGCCGGTCGGCGAAGAACTCGTCGGCATGGTGCGCCGACCACGTCCACGGGTACTCGTTGGAGTGCTCCTGGAACCGCTCGACCAACCGGCAGGACGACTGGATGAACGCCGTCGTCAGCCCGCGCGCGAGCAACTGTGCGCGCCAGCCGTCCAGCATCGCCTCGAACACCCGGTCCTCGGCGCGTAGCAGACCGATGTCCCGGTCTGTCAGGAAGTCGGGGACACGCCCCGGAAGCAGCTCCACATGCGAACCGTACGCGCGAAACTCTCACTAAACGAGAGATTCGCATGCCGACCTGCGACGACGACGGCGCCAGGCGACCCCACCGTGATCCCACACAGAGGGTCAACGGCACCTCTGACCTGCGTCAACACCGTTCAGGCAGACAAGGACGAGTCGTCTCATCTGTTTCAACTCGTCCTAGTCTACTGCCGATAATGTACATTATGTCATTATGACGCCACGACCGAGACCAGCGTTCCCACTCCCCGGAGGACCGGTCGCTCCACTCCCCCCTGCCGGTGCAGCTCCCGGATGGCGGCGGCCCAGCGACGGTCGGAGTCGGTCACCCGGGACGAGCCGGGACGGCTGAACAGGATGTAGGGCGCCTCGACGTCGGTGAAGTGGTCGAGCAGGTCGCGGATGTGGCGGATGTCGCTGGCATCAGGCTGGGCGGGCACATCCTCGATCCCGGCCACCACCGGATCGCGCACTCCCAAGGGATCGAGCCACGCCAGCCAGAGGGTGCGTCCCAGCCCCTGGCCCTGCTCCTCCAGGATGATCTGCCAGGTCCGGCAGAGGTCGTCGGTCGAACTGATGCGCGGGAATCGTTGGGCGTCCATGTCCCCACCCTGCCGGGTCCGGGCCGCGGCGGCGCCTCCCGCGTCGGCGACGTGTGGACAGCGTCCCCGTTCCGGAGGGTGTGGATCGCGCGTCCCACCTGTCCGCGTCGCCGGCAGCCGCCATGCGGTCGCCCGGCACGTCGCGCGGAACGCCCAACTACCCTCGAGGGCATGCCACTGGGAATCGACTTCGGGACCACACGCACGATCGTCGCAGCCGTGGACCGGGGCAACTACCCGGTGCTCCCCTTCACCGACCCGGACGGCGACTCGCACGAGTTTCTCCCGTCCGTGGTCGCGCTGACGGACGGCGGACTCGTCTTCGGCTTCGAGGCCCTTGCGGCCGCGGCCGAGGGCGCACCCATGCTGCGATCCTTCAAGAGGGCCCTCGCCGCCCCGGACGTCTCGACCGCCACGACCGTCAGCGTCGGTGAGACCGAGGTCCCCCTCCTCGAGGTGCTCACCGGCTTCGCGGAGGCGCTGCGCATCGCCGTCGAGTCGACCCACGGGGACATCGGCACGGTGATCGTCGGCGTGCCGGCGCACGCCCACGGCGCCCAGCGGTTCCTGACGCTCGAGGCGTTCCGGACTGCCGGGTTCCGGGTCGCCGGCCTCATCAACGAGCCGTCGGCCGCCGGATTCGAGTACACCCACCGCCAGGGCCGCACCCTCAACTCGCGGCGCACCCGGGTCATCATCTACGACCTGGGAGGCGGCACCTTCGACGCGTCCCTCGTCGCCGTGAGCGGGACGAACCACGAGGTGGTGGACACGACGGGCCACAACCACCTGGGCGGCGACGACTTCGACGCCGTCCTCGCCTCCTGCGCCCTGCGGGTCGCGGGACGGTCGCGCTCCGACCTCGACGACGCGGCCTGGACAGCGCTCCTCGAGGAGTCCCGTGAGGCGAAGGAACGCCTCGCACCGCAGTCACGGCGCCTCGTGCTCGACGTGGCCGGCGAAGGCGTCGTCGTGCCCGTCGCCGACTTCTACGAGGCCGCGACCCCCCTCGTCACG
Source organism: Actinomycetales bacterium UBA1383 (assembly GCA_002305415.1). Classification (GTDB taxonomy): domain Bacteria; phylum Actinomycetota; class Actinomycetes; order Actinomycetales; family Actinomycetaceae; genus UBA1383. Next base: position 3,269 of record DBQX01000095.1, read on the forward strand.
GCGACGGTGGCCGCGATGGAGCCGCTCGCCAGCGGACTCGACGACGTGTTGACGGAGGTTGCCGGGATCTACCTCGTCGGTGGCGCGAGCGGGCTGCCCCTCGTCCCGCGCCTGCTGCGTGAACGATTCGGGCGGCGCGTCCACCGCTCCCCCAATCCCGCCGCCTCGACCGCGATCGGCCTCGCCATCGCGGCTGACGACGGCGCCGGCTTCTCCCTCACCGACCGGCTCTCCCGCGGCTTCGGCGTGTTCCGGGAGGCGGCTGACGGCCGCTACCTCACCTTCGACCCCATCCTCGGCCGCGAGGAGCGGATGGCCGCGCGCGGCACGACCGTTGTCAGGCGACGCTACCGCGCGGCCCACAACGTCGGATGGTTCCGGTTCGTGGAGTACGCGGGTATCGCGGACGGTGAACCGCGCGGGGACATCGTCCCGTTCGCCGAAGTGGTGTTCCCCTTCGACCACGCCCTCCAGCAGCGCGGCGACGTGCGCCTGGTCCCGGTGCGGCGGACCGCGGACGGTCCCCTGGTCGAGGAGACCTACACCATCGACCGCCACGGCATGGTGGAGGTGCGGATCTCCGATCTCGAGTCCGGGTACACCCACACCCAGGCCCTCAGCATGGCCCGCTGACCGGTTGTCAGAGGGCGTGCTCGAGCAGGGCGGCGAACGTGCATGCCAGCGTCCGTACTCCGAGGGGCTGGCTCGCGGTCACGTCGTGGTCCGGGACAGTGCGCAGGCGGCGGAACGTGCCCTGCTGGCCGGCGCGACGCACCGCATGGAGGTTCTCGCCGTCGACGTAGTCGGTCTCCCCCACGTGCGTCACGTCCAGCGGGACGACGGCGGTGGCCTCGCACCAGGAACGCAGCGCGGGCTGCGGCGAGTCCTGCCAGACGACCCGCAGGCCGCGCATCGGCTTGCCGGTCACGAACCAGCGGTAGAGGTGTCCGAGCACGTGGACAGGAGCGCCGCGGGCCTCCTCGACGGTCACCACCGGCACCGCACCCTGGCCGTGGAGGAAGTCGAACGCGCCGGTCCGGTCGGCCAGTGCGATGCCGTCAGCGACGGATCCGATGCGCTCGAGAATGCTCGCCGGGGCGGCGAGGATGCTCGCCGGAACGTCGAGGACGTGGAAACCGGCCGCGGCCGCTCCGATGCGGAACGCGAGCACGAGGTCCTCGTCCACCCCCGTGTCGACGAGGAAGAGCCGGCGTGACAAGGGTGTCGTCGAGTGGAGCCCGACCTGGTCCCACCCGGCTGTCAGCAGCCAGATGAACTCGAGGTCACGACGGTCGAGACGCAGCAGGGTATCGATGTGGGCCATCGTCAGGCGTTCGAGACCCGCTTCGCCGCACGGCGGGCGGCAAGCTCGTCAGTCCCGTCATCGTGACCCTCCGCCCGCTCGGACGGCAACTGCGCGAGAGATCCCTCGACCTCGCGCCACACCCGTCCGACGGCGATGCCGAAGACACCCTGTCCGCCCTGGACGAGGTCGATGACCTCGTCGGCGCTCGTGCACTCGTACACCGAGGCGCCGTCGCTCATCAGCGTGATCTGGGCGAGGTCCTCCACGCCACGCTCCTTGAGGTGGGTGATCGCCTGCCTGATCTGTTGGAGGGAGACGCCCGTGTCGAGGAGCCGCTTGACCACCTTCAGCACCAGGATGTCCCGGAACGAGTAGAGCCGCTGGGAGCCGGACCCCTTGGCACCCCGGACGGAGGGCTCCACCAGACCGGTTCGGGCCCAGTAGTCGAGCTGCCGGTACGTGATCTGCGCGGCCTTGCAGGCCGTGGGGCCCCGGTACCCGGTGTCGGCATCGATCTCGGCCAACGTGTCACCAAAGAGCATTCCCTGCCCGCTCCGGGAGGAAGCGGCGGTCGCATCAGTGCTTGTCACGGTCACTCCCATTCGTTGCCGGCTCCTCAGGATACCGGCTGTTCCGACGACCACGCTAGGGCCTCGACCCCTCCCCCGGAGGCGGGACACGCCGACGAAATCGAGGCGTAACCTTCAACTCGAGCATGAGTGTTCTGCCCGGGTCGTGGGACGGGTGTGGGACGACCCCGCGCCGAGGGAGTGAGGTCAGTGGTCCTGGTTCTCGACCGCGATGCGCAGGAGGTCCGCGTAGAGCCGGGCGGCGGTCTCGGCCAGCTCGGCAGCCTGCGCGGCGCCGCGCTCACGGGCCACGGAGGTGCGCTGCGCGCGCATCGGTGCGACCACCTGGTCGACGAGGTCCGCGACGTGGTCGGCGTTCGCGCGCATCGACCGCAGGTGTCGCGGCGCGATGCCCTGCGTCCCGAGCTCGGCGATCAGGTGGACCGCCGAGACGGACTGCGCGGCGAAGCGGCCGCGTCCGTCCGGCACGAGCAAGCCGGCACGCACCATCTCGTCGATGTCGGCGACCGGCACACCGGTGAGCTCCGCGAGTTCGCGCGCGGTCACTCGTGCGCCTGACGCCGGGAGGACGAGCCGGCCATTGCTGGCGACCACGCGGGCGGTCCTCGGTTCCTCGACGTCGCGGCCGGCGTCGAGGGCGTCGAGCTGTTCGCGGATCACGCGGAGTGGCAGGTAGTGGTCACGCTGCTGGATCAGGGTGTGACGCAGCCGGGCGACGTCCGCCTGGGAGTACTTGCGGTAGCCGGAGCCGGTCCGGGTCGGGGTCACCAAGCCCTGGTCCTCGAGGAACCGCAGCTTTGAGACGGTGACGGCGGGGAACTCGGCCTGCAGCACCGCCAGCACCGCCCCGATGGTCATCGTGCCCGTATGTGACACATCGAACGGCCAGTACCCGGACCGCGGGGGCTGTTCCCGCGGCGTGAACTCAGGCCGCGGCGTACTCATCCAGCACCCATCTGGCGGAGCCGGGCGGGCGACGGGTGGTATGTCAGGCGGTACTTGCCGACCTGGACCTCGTCGCCGGCCCTGAGGACCACGGAGTCGATCCGCTCACGGTTCACGTAGGTGCCGTTGAGCGAGCCGACGTCGCGCACCAGGTATCCTCCGTCGTCAGACGCGAGGAACTCGCAGTGCTTGCGGGACACGGTGACGTCGTCCAGGAAGATGTCGGAACTCGGGTGCCGCCCCACGGTCGTGCGCGGGGCATCCAGCAGGAAGCGGGCACCCAGGTTGGGACCACGCTGCACGATCAGGAGCGCGGACGAGGGTGGCAGTGCCTCGACGGCCTCCTGGTCATTCCTCGACAGTTCGGCGAGGGTGGCGTCCTCAGGCTCGGCGCCGATAGCCCCGAACTGGGTGGTGCTACCAAGGCTCTCCGGCCGTGGGCTCTCGCTCATGTCGTCGCCTCCTCCATCTTGCGTCAACACTACCTGTCGACAGGGTTCGTCTCACGTCTAGTCGCCGGATTCCACGACCTCGGCGTACCGCAGGTCGGGGAGGGCCCGCACCGATTCGATCCGCACCTCATCGGGCGTCTCCACGCGGGCCGAGGCGCCTGTGGCCCGGATGGAGGACAGTATCCCGCCGGGCATCTCGAGGGCCACCTTGAGGTTGTCGGGTGACCCCACGGCGGTGACCCGGTAGGGCGCGGCGACCTTGAGCCCGTCGACCTCCATGCCACCGTCGGCACTGCCAACCCAGGAACTCGTCCCGATCCGCACCGAGTTCACCTCGATGGCCTCAGCGCCGGCATTCCGCAACTCCTCGATCAGCGTGACCATCGACTGTGCCCGCACCACGGCGTCCGGGTCCTCGATGGTGACGATGATGCCCGGTCCGCGTACCGGAACCACGCCCGCCTGGATCGACCGGACGAGGATCTGCTGCTCGGCCGCGGCGCGGGCCGCCTCCTGCGACGTCACGCCGCTACGGAGTTCCTCCAGCTCGATCCGGAGCGCGTCCCGCTCGGCAGCGAGTTCGTCGTTGCGGGTGGTGACCTCGTCGAGAACGCGCACGAGATCACTCTGGCTGAGCGCGTCCAGCGCATCCGCGTCGTCCCGGCCCACCTGGACCGCGAGGCTGAAGCCGACCGCCGCACACAGCAGCGCCACCACGGACTGGGTCCGGCTGGGGCGCAGCGTGACCAGCCTCCGCAGCCGTGCCCTCGCGTCCATGCTCACGCCTTGAAGACGTGCCGCCTGATGGCGGCGGCGTTCGCGAAGATCCGGATCCCCAGGACGACGACGACGGCGGTCGTCATCTGCGAGCCCACGCCGAGCTGGTCGCCGAGGAACACGATGAAGGCGGCGATGGTCGTGTTGAACAGCAGGGAGGTGATGAAGACCCGATCCGAGAAGGAGTCCTCGATGTAGGCCCTCAGCGCGCCGAACATGGCATCGAGCGCCGCAACCACCGCGATTGGCAGGTAGGGCTGCAGGCCGGCGGGGATCGTCGGCTGGGTGACCAGCCCGAGGACGACGCCGATCACGACACCGATGATCACCAGCATTGTCCTCTCCTCTCCTCAGCTCCTGCCGGCCCCGGCGTCGTCATCGACCGTGACCGCGTGCTCGATCCGGCCGCCGGCTGCCGCCGCCATCGTGATCGAGTCCGTGGCCTGCACGGTCACGGTGATGCCGTAAGTATCGCGCAGGACGGCGAGATGTCCCGCAGCCCGGGTGCGGGCAAGTCGCACCTGCAGGTCGGTCGGGTCGCCGATCGCCTCGATGGTGTACGGACTGGCCAGCGGCGTGAGGTTGACGAGGATCGCTTCACCGGCGTTGCGGATGGAACTCTGGGTGGCGAGTCGCTGGCCGTCGATGGCGATGGCCTCCGCTCCAGCGGACCACAGTGCGTTGACCACGACCTGGAGGTCGAAGTCCTGGACCGTCTGGTCGGAGTTGAGGGCCGAGGTGTCGTCGAGCGTGATGGTCACGCCCGGGCCCCGCACCGGCTCGGACCCAATGAGGGCGCCCAGCGTCCGCCCCTGAGCCACGATCGTGTCGTTCGTGGTCTCGAGGAGTTGCGCGCGGAGTTCCTGGACCTCGCCCTGGAGCGCGGCCAGCTCCCCCTCGAGCGACTCCTGCGTGCCGAGGGCGTCCTGTGCCTGCTCACGGAGCAGGTCGACCGCGCTGGAGGACCCGAACCGGACTCCCCGGAGATCCTTCGCCGCCCACAGCGCGGCGGCGACCAGCAGCGCGATCAGCGCGGCTGCCAGCGCACGCTGGAAGAGCGGGCGAGCCTCGCGCGCGTCGCGCTCCCCCGCCGCGCCGTAGCCACCTCCGACGGCGTCCTCCAGCAGCCGACGGAGCGCCCACTCACTCGCGGAGACCACCGGGTCCCGGGCACCCGCACGTCCCTCGTCCTTCGGAGTGCCGCTCATGCGGCCATACCGCGGATCGCACGCGCCATCTGGCCGAGGTAGATCCCGGCGGAGACCCAGTACAGGGCAACGCCCCAGAGCGCCGCGGCCCACCCGACGACGTGGCAGAGATAGCCGAACGTGTCGCCGAACTTCGCGAGCAGCAGCAGCGGGAAGGAGTACATCAGCGCGAACGTCCCCGCCTTGCCCACGAGGTGGACCTGCCATGGGGCGATGCCGTGGCGGGTGAGGACGGGAAGGAGCGCGGTGAGGAGGATGTCCCTCGAGGCGATGAGGCCCACCAGCCACCAGGGGACGAACCCGCGGTACGCGAGCCCGAGCAGCGTCACGAAGATGTAGAGCCGATCCGCGGCCGGATCCAGCAGCTGTCCGAGGCGACTCGTCTGGTTGAACCGCCGGGCGATCACGCCGTCGAGCCAGTCGCTGGCACCCGCGGCCATCAGGACGATGACGGCCGCCACGTCGGCGCCGGAGAAGATGAGGACCGCGAACACGGGGACCAGGGCGAGGCGCAGCATCGAGATGAGGTTGGGGATCGTCCAGACGCGGGCGCTGGGCTCGTTCACGTGCTCCCCTCGGTGTGCGTCATCGGGCCACGACGGACCCCTCCCCCGAAATCATGCCATCCTTGTGGATGTGTTGGAGTTGTTGACGGGCTCGGGTCTCGCTGTCGCGGCCGGCCTGAACGCCTACATCCCCCTGCTGGCCCTTGGCCTGCTCTCCCGCTTCACGGACCTGGTTCAGCTTCCAGGTGGCTGGACATGGCTGGAGCATCCCGCCTCCCTCATCATCCTCGCGATCCTGCTGGCCATCGAGGTGGTGGCCGACAAGATCCCGGCGGTCGACAGCGTGAACGATGCGATCCAGACCGTCATCCGCCCGGCTGCGGGCGGCATGGTGTTCGCGGCGGGGTCCGGCTCCCAGACGATCGCGATCGAGGACCCGGCCACCATCTTCCAGACGGGCGCCTGGGTTCCGATAGCCCTGGGTGTCTTCCTCGCCCTCACCACCCACACGGCGAAGGCGATCGGCCGGCCGATCGTGAACGTGTCGACCGCGGGGGCGGGCGGCCCCGTGGTCTCGACCGCGGAGGATGTCTCCTCCGCCGCGCTGGTCGGTGTGTCCGTGTTCCTCCCACTGCTCGTGGCCCTCGTCCTCGTGGTGCTCATCGTGGGCGTGATCTGGCTCGTGCTGAAGTGGCGGGAGCACGGCCGGCGCCCGACGTCATCCTCCATCTACTGAACCCGACCCTCCGCGTAGGGTGGGTCAATGAGATTCGGGCTGTTCATTCCACAGGGCTGGCGCTTCGACCTGGTGGGCATCGCGCCCGCCGACCAGTGGGGCGTGATGCGGGACCTCGCCCGGCACGCCGACGACGGCCCCTGGGACTCCGTGTGGGTGTACGACCACTTCCACACCACCCCGCAGCCGTCCGGGGAGGCCACGCACGAGGCGTGGGCCCTCATGGCGGGCCTCGGCGCCGTCACGAGCCGGGTGCGGCTCGGTCAGATGTGCACCTGCATGGGCTACCGCCCACCGATGTACCTGGCGAAGGCCGCCGCCACCGTTGACCACATTTCCGGTGGCCGCCTCGAGATGGGCATCGGCGGCGGCTGGTACGAGCACGAGTGGCGCGCCTACGGCTATGGCTTCCCCCGCGCCGGGGAGCGGCTGCGCATGCTCAACGAGGGCGTCCAGATCATGCGGCAGGCGTGGACGGAAGGTGTGGCGACGTTCCACGGCCGCCACTACGACGTCGACGGCGCCATCTGCCAGCCCCTCCCCCTCCAGGAGGGCGGCATCCCGCTGTGGATCGCCGGCGGCGGCGAGAAGGTCACCCTCCGGATCGCGGCGCGGTACGCGGACTACACCAACTTCGACGGCACCCCGGCGGGCTTCGCGCGGAAGAGCGAGATCCTGCGGGGCCACTGCGACGACGTCGGCCGCGACTACGCCGGGATCACCCGGTCCGCCAACTACAACGTCTTCATCGGGCGCGACGAGGCCGAGGTGGCCGAACGCCGGACGCGGTACGTCGAACGGCTCCGCCCCCACCTCACCGAGGAGCAGCTCGCCGGGCAGCTGCGGTCCTTCGACGGCATGCCCGCCGTCGGCACGCCCGAGCGGGTCGTCGAGAACCTCCGCGAGCTGGCGGCGCTCGGGATGGACTACGGCATCTTCTACTTCCCGGAGGCCGCCTACGACCGCTCCGGCATCGACCTGTTCGCCCGCGAGGTCATCCCCGCGTTGCGCTGACGCGGGCGCGGGCCGGCCGCCCCTCCTTCACCGCCTCCGAGCGGAAGCGGGTGGCGATGACGACGACGGAGACCGCCGCCCACGCCAGGATCACCGCGACGTGGCTCCACGGGAACGGTCCGGCGACCGCCGTGACGGAGTCGGTCATGGCGCGGGCGGCGTGGCGGAGCGGGAAGATCCAGCCGATCGTGTCGAGGACGTCGGGGAGGTCGACGCCGGCGACGAAGATGTCCGAGATGAAGCAGAGCGGCAGCAACGTGCCGAGGGTCGCGCCCAGCACCGCCTGCCCGGAGTGCTCGAGGGACGCGACTGCCAGCCCGACGAGCGCGAACGTCGTGGCCGACAACACGAACACCAGCAGGCCCACCGGCCAGCCGGGAGGCACGGGGGGCGAGTACATGGCGACCGCGAGCAGGGCGATCGCGACGAGCGTGAGCAGCGAGACGACGAGCGCCGCGACCACCCGGCCGGCGAGCATCACGCCTGTGGGCAGCGGCGTCGCCCGGGTCCGCTTCAGCACGCCCCGCTCCCGGTCCTCTGCGAGGCCCTGCGGCATGTTCACGAACGAGGTGACCGCCGAGCCGTAGATCGCCATGGTCGCGGCGAAGAACGTGCCGAGCAGGAGCCCCTCGCGGATCTCGAGGTCCCCACCCCCGTTGACAGTCGGGATGATCGCGACGAGCAGAAGCGGGAAGACGACGGCGAAGAACACCGAGGAGGCGTCCCGCCACAGGATCGCCTGCGCGTGGGCGACCTGGCCGGTGAACAGCGTCCAGAGGGACGGGCGTCCCGCCCGCAGCGGCGAGGCGTCAGCCGGGACCACGCGGGCCCCGCCCGCCCGCTCGACGGCGGGACGCGCCTCCCGTCCGCCCCGCAGCGCCCACAGTGCCATCAGCGCGCCGGCCACTCCCCACAACGCGATCACCGCGAGGTGGTCCCACTGGAACCCCGAGCCGGTGAGGTACGGGTTCAGCGCGTCGGAGAACACCGTGACCATGTGCTTGAGCGGGAAGATCCACGCGATCGTGTTCATCCACTCCGGCGTCTCGCCGCTCACCATGAACACACCCGAGATGAAGGACAGCACGATCGCGATGCCGTTGGTCACGGCGACCACCATCGGCACGGTGGGCAGCAGCAGCGCCAGCGCGATGCCGAGTGCCGCGAACGTGAACGAGGAGACGAGGAGGGTCACCACGAGCGCGACGATCGAGCGGCCGAGGATCTGCAGCTCGTACAGCGCCGCGCCCACACCGAGCACCAGGGCCACGGCGATGAGGCCGAGCAGCACCGCCGCGCCGATCCGCCCGCCGATCAGCGCCCACCGCGGGAGCGGGGTGCCGCTCTGCCGCTTCAGCACCCCCGTCGCCCGTGCCTCGGCGAGCCCGGAGGCGAGGAACGAGAACGTCGCCATGATGACGCCGAAGGATGCCAGCGCGGGGGCGAGGAACTGCACCAGGCGCACGCCGGTGCGCTCGTCGACCACCGCGTTGCCGATCAGCGCGGCGAGCAGCACGAAGAACAGCAGCGGGAACGCCACGGACAGGATCATCGTCAGCGGCGTCCGCAGCAGCGCGATCAGCTCGTGGCGGACCTGCCGGACGAGCACGGGGAGGCCGCCGTTCACGCCTCCACCTCCTCCTGCGTGCCCCGTCCGACGAGGTCGAGGTAGACGTCCTCGAGGCTCGGACGCGCCAGGGTGAGATCCTCGAACTCGAGCCCACGACCGACCGCCCACGCCGACAGCGTGGCGACGTCGGCGGTCGCCGACGTGGTTCGTACCTCGACGACGTTCCCCGCCACCCGGTGCTCGCCCCCGACGGCCGGCAGGTCGGCCGAGGCGACTCCGGTGGGCAGGCGGAACGAGATGACGGTGGCCCCCCCGGCGGCGGCGGACAGTTCCGCCGGCGTCCCGGACGCCACGACGCGACCGTGGTCGATGATGACCACGCGGTCCGCGAGGTGCTCCGCCTCGTCGAGGTAGTGCGTGGTGAGCAGGATCGTGGCACCGAGGTCACGCAGCCCGTCCACGAGTTCCCACGCGTTCCTCCGCGCGGAGGGATCGAAACCGGTGGTCGGCTCGTCGAGGAAGATCATCTCCGGGTTCCCCACGATGCCCAGCGCGAGGTCGAGGCGGCGGCGTTGCCCGCCGGAGAGGGTACGCACGCGCGCGTCCGCCTTTTCCGTGAGCCCGGTGAGCCGGATGACGTCGTCGACGGCGCGTGGGCGGGGGAAGTAGCCGGCGTGGAGGCGGATGAGCTCACGTGGGGTGAAGTTCTCCTCGAATCCCGCCTCCTGCAGGACGACTCCGATCCGTTCGCGGAAGGGGCGACCGCCGGTCTGCGGATCCATGCCGAGCACCCGCACCTCGCCGGCGTCACGTCGCCGGTAGCCCTCGAGGATCTCGACCGTCGTCGTCTTGCCCGCCCCGTTGGGGCCGAGGAGCGCCACGACCTCGCCCACCTCGACGGTCAGGTCGAGACCGTCAACGGCGGCGAGGGACCCGTACGACTTGCGCAGACCCGTCACGTCGATTGCTGCCATCACCACTCCATTCGTCGCTGCGGCACCAGTGTGGCCCATGCCGACCCCTCCGCCCACGGCACAAGGTCACAGGCGGGTAGTCTCGGTCCATGATGGCGAGGCGGTGGGTCGCAGGGGTGACGATCGGGGTCCTGACGCTCGCCGGATGTGTGCCGGCTCCGACGCCCGACACCAGGACGACGGCGCCGAGCTGCGCTGACCTCCCGGCCAGGATCGTCGACGCCGTCCAGGACTACGTGGACAGCTTCGCCGCCACCACTTCGTCCGGTGTGGGCGGTGCCGTGACCGCCCGGCAGGCGGACTTCGCGGAGGTGACAGCGGCACTGAACAGGCTCGGCGAGGAGCTGGGGTGCGACCGGGAGGAGCTCGCCACTGGCGTACGGCAGGAGCTGACCCGTCTCCGCGGCGGCACCCCGCTGCAGGACGCCATCGCGGACACCTTCAGGGCCGGTCCGCTCGGCACTGCGGACCCCTCCGACCTGGGCCCGCTGCAGCTCGGCGTGGGAACCGCGGACGAACTCGTGGCTGCCCTCGCCGTGGCGGGCAGCGGCTCCGTCATCCGGATCGCGGGCGGGGAGTATCGCCTCAGCCAACCGCTCGTCATGCTGCGGCCCGTGACCCTCGTGGGTGCCGGCGCCGCGGCGACGGTCCTGGTCTCGACCGCAGCCGACGCCGCGCTCGTCCTCGCCACCGACGGGGACGCGGTGGTCCGTGACCTCGCCATCGCCCACGAAGGACCACAGCCTGCGTCGGTCGTGCTGGTCGCGGGCGGCGGATACGTCCTGGAGCGGCTGCGCATCGACGGTGGTGCCGCCGTCGGGTCCGGGGGCTACGGCGTCGTCCTCTGCCCAGCCAGCAACCCGCTCCTCGGTACGGGCACGCGCCGCGTCCTCGACGACGTCACGCTCGTCGGCACACCGGCGGGTGGCGTGGTGGTCGCGGGCGAGGAGGCCCCCACGATCAGGGACGTCTCCGTCACGGGTTCCGCCGGATGCGGGCTGTGCTTCGTCGAGCGCTCCGCCGGGACCGTCTCGGGGGCGACGATCTCCGACACCCAGGTCGGTGTGCGGGTGGACGACGAGGCCGCGCCCGATGTCGGGGAGGCCACCGTCACCCGCTCCGAGGTGGGCGTGGCCCTGACCGGATCCGGCGCCACCCGGGTGACCGGCGGGGCCCTGCGGGAGAACACGACCGGCATCCAGGTCACGGGTGACGGGCCGGCGGTCATCGCCGGCGTCACGGTCGCGGACAGCGTCGACGTCGGCGTCAGGGTCTCGGGGTCCGCGCGGCCCACCCTCAGCGAGTTGCTGGTCACCGGCAGCACCCCCGTCGGCGTCGCCGTCGTCGGGCAGGCAGCGCCCACCTGTGACGGCGGCCGCGTCGAGACCACGGGAGAGGTCGGCATGATCTGGGCAGAGCGCGGCGCCGGGACGGCGACCGGCGTCAGCGTCGTCGGGCCCCGCCTCGCGCTGCAGCTCAGCGACGACGCCTCCCCCACGCTCGTTGGCGTCACGGCAGCGGCGGCGGCCGGAGCCCTGCTCGCGAACGGCCGCAGCGCGGGCACGGTGGACCTCAGCTGCACGCCCGGTGACGGCGCGCTGGTGGCGCTCGCCGACCAGACGACGACAGCGGTCACCGCGGGCGTCGACTGCCGCCTGGTCGACGAACGCTGATCAGACCAGCCGCCGCTCCCCCGGGTGCTGGACCCGGAGCCAGCGGTAGCCGAACCCGTCGAGGGCGAGTTCCACGGCGCCGTCGGGACCGACCTCGCAGTCACCCTGCCGCAGGAGGTCCACGAGCCGCGTCCCCTCCTCGTCAGGGAGCTCGAGGGGAACCGTCAGCGCGTCCGGGCCGAAGTTGTGCAGCAGGACCATGGAGGCGGTGTCCCACGTGACCCGGTGCACGAGGACCGCGGCATGCGGCTGGGCGAGGATCTCGTGGCGTCCCCAGCCGAGTTCGGGGCACTCGCGGTAGCGGCGCGCCATCGCGGAGATGTGGGCGAGCAATGACTCCGGGTCGTGGCGGGCATCCGCGACGTTGACGTGCTGCGGGCTGTAGGACCCGCCCGGGAGCGGATGGACGAGATCCCCGGGGTCGGCGGTCGAGAAGCCGCCCGTCGGGTCGTTCGCCCACTGCATGGGCGTCCGCACCGCCATCCGGCCAGGGATGTCGAGATTCTCCCCCATGCCGATCTCCTCGCCGTAGAACAGGACGGGGGTCCCGGGGAGGGCGAACAGCAGGGAGTAGACCATCCGCAGGCGCCGCGGATCGCCGTCGAGCATCGGCGGGAGCCGGCGGCGCAGCCCACGGGCGAACAACTGCATCTCCGGCTCGGGACCGAAGGCGGTGAACACCTCCTCGCGTTCCGAGTCGGTCAGCTTGTCGAGGGTCAGTTCGTCGTGGTTCCGCACGAAGTTGGCGAACTGCGAGTCCGGGGAGATCCGGCCCGTTGGGCGGGCCCGCAGGGCTTTCGCCAGCGGACGTGCGTCCTGGCGGGCCAGCGAGAGGTACATGGCCTGCATGCCCACGAAGTCGAACATCATGGTGAGCTCGTCGCCGTCCTTGCCACCGAAGAAGTCCACCTGGTCCCGGTAGGGAACGTTCACCTCGCCGAGGAGGATGCCGTCGCCGCTGCGCCGGTGCAGGAACTGCCGCAGGGCGCGCAGGTACTCGTGGGGCTGCGAGAAGTCCGCCTTCTCCCGCGTCGACATCCCGAGGTCGTTCAGGAAGAACGGCACGGCGTCCACGCGGAAGCCGTCCACGCCCACCTGCAGCCAGAATCCCATCACCTTCGCGATCTCGTCCTGCACGGTCCGGTTCGCGATGTTGAGGTCGGGCTGGTGGGCGTAGAAGTGGTGGAGGTACCACTCCCCCGTCGCCTCGTCCTTCTCCCAGATCGAGTCCTCCTCGTCGGGGAACACCACCTCGTCCGAGGTGTCCGGCGGCGGGTCGGAACGCCACACGTAGTGGTCGCGGAACGGGTTGTCCACGGACCTGCGTGACTCGACGAACCAGGGGTGCTGGTCCGAGGTGTGGTTGACGATGAGGTCCACGATCACCCGGAGTCCGCGGTCCTTGGCCGTCCGGATGAGCTCGACGACGTCGCCGTGGGTCCCGAGGCGCGGGTCCACCCCGTAGAAGTCCGCCACGTCGTAGCCGTCGTCCTTGCCGGGCGACGGGTAGAACGGCATGAGCCACAGGCACGTGACCCCGAGCTCGGCGAGGTAGTCCACCCGCTCCGCGAGGCCGTGGAAGTCGCCGACTCCGTCGCCGTCGGAGTCGAAGAACGTCTCGACGTCCAGGCAGTAGATGACGGCGTTCTTGTACCAGAGGTCCGAGGTGTCGGTGATCCGCATGGTCACGCCCCTTTCAGGGCGGGCAGCACCTCGGCGGCGGCGACCTCGAGCCACGCGCCCTGGTCCTGGCCGACGAAGTGCAGGTAGACCTCGTCGAAGCCGAGGTCTACATACTCCCTGATCCACGTCACGTGCTGGGCGAGGTCCTCGGAGATGCGCACAGCCCCGGCGACAGTCCCGAGGGTGACATCGCGCGAGGCGATGTCGAAGTGCTCCGGCGTCGCCAGGTCGAGGCTGAGCGGCGCGTCGAACACGTTGGAGCGCCACTGGTCGAGTGCGATCGCCTCCGCCTCGGCGCGGGTGGGAGCCCAGGACAGGTGCACCTGGATCGCGAGGGTGCCCGTCCCTCCGTGGGAGCGGTAGGCGTCGATGACGTCCCGGAGCTTCTCGTGCGGCTGGTTGATCGTGATGACGCCGTCGGCGCCCCATGCGGCCGCACGCGCCGCGGTCGGTGGGGTGATCGCGGTCGCAAGGAGGGGGACCGGGACCGCGGGCGGGTCGTAGAGCCGCGCGCGGTCCACCGTGACGAGTCCGCGGTGCGTCACCTCCTCGCCGCGGTGAAGGCGCCGGATGACATCCACCGACTCCTCGAGCCGCCGTTGCCGTTCCTCCTTCAGCGGCCATCGGTCACCGGTGACATGCTCGTTCATGTTCTGCCCGCTCCCGAGTGCCACCCAGTAGCGACCGGGGAACATCTCGCCCAGTGTCGCAGTCGCCTGCGCCACGATCGCGGGGTGGTACCTCTGGCCGGGGGCGTTGACGGACCCGATCCGGAAGGACGTCGTGGCCAGGGCCGCGCCGAGCCAGGACAGGGTGAACCCCGAGTGGCCCTGGCGCGCGCTCCACGGGAAGAAGTGGTCGGAGGACATGGCCATCTCGAAGCCGGCGCGCTCCGCCGCCTGGACATCGCGGAGGAGCTGGCTGGGGGCGATCTGCTCGTGCGAGCAGTGGAATCCGAAGGAGGTCATGTCTCCTTCCTACCGTGCGACGCCGCGGGGCGCCCCCCGGAGCGGGCCACCCGGCGCGGGGGATACGTCCCGCCCCGCGGGCGGGGAGAGTGTGCCCGTGCCGTACGGTGACCTCATCCCACTGGCCGTGGCGATCGCCCTCTCCCCGTTCCCGATCGTCCCGGTCGTCCTCCTCCTTCTCACCGACCGGCCCCGTTCGAACGGCGGAAGCTACCTCCTCGGGTGGTACGGCGGGCTCGTCATGGGAACGGGCGTCGCAGCTGCCGCCGCCACCGCGGTCGATCTCTGGGAGGAGACGCCGACGTGGGCGGCGTGGGTGCGGATCGTCCTCGGCGTCGCACTGGTCCTCCTCAGCGTCAAGAAGTTCATCCGCCGTGGACAGGCCGAGGCCCCTCCGGCCTGGATGGCGGCGATCAGCTCCTACTCCCCGGGGCGCGCGCTGCGCCTGGGCGCCCTGCTCGCCCTCGCCAACCCGAAGGCCCTCCTGCTCGCGATCGCCGCCGGGCTCGCCATCGGGACCGCGGGCCTCGGCCTGGCGGCCTCCGCCGGAGTCGTGCTCGGGTTCTCGGCACTCGCCGCGATCACCGTGGCAGCACCCGTGCTCGCGCACGTGGTGCTCGGAGAGCGCATCACCCGGCCACTGGGACGCGCCAAGGAGTGGCTCGTGACCCACAACGACGCGGTCGTGGCCGTCGTGCTGACGGCGATCGGCATCATGCTGATCGTCAAGGGCGCCGGGACGTTGTAGCCGTCAGCCGTCCACGGGAGTTGGAGCCGCCGCGCTCGCGGGGGGCGGCGCCGGCAGCCGACCCGAGCGGTCGACGGCGACCACCGTGACGCCGTCGGCGCCGGCCAGCACGAGCACGTCCTCGCCGGGATGGGTGAGGAGGCGGCTGACGAGGTCCTCCACCGACCAGGCGACACCCGCGCCGTCGAGCCGGGCCCAGACCTGGACGTGAGCACCGGTGCGCCGCTCCACCTCGCGCTCCACGTCGCGTCCGGGACCGCCCACCAGCAGCACGGACCGAGGGCCCTCCGTCCGTGCGGGTGTGGCCACCCCACGGTCCTGGCGGTAGACCGCACCGTGGTAGCCCGAGACCGCAGCAGTCGCGAGGAGCACTCCCAGCCCGTACCGCATCGACCGGATCGTCTCCCCGGAGACGGAGCCCGCGAGGACGTCCCGCAGCAGCATGAACACCACCACGATCAGCGCGATCACCGCGGCGACGCCCGCGAGCCCGAACAGGAGCACGAGATAGGTGCGGCGCGTGGGCGAGGCAACCTCGGGTGCCGGCTCGGCCCGCGTGGCGCGCCTGATTCGGCCCCAGAACACCCACCACACCGGGACCCCGACCAGGAGGAGCGTGACCGCGCCGAGGAGGGTGTTGACCACCGACATCCCAAGGTCGAGACCGGGGGTGAAGGCCTCGATCGCCGCGACCACGACCATGCCAACGCCGCTCGCCGCCGCCAGCAGCCCGATGCCGGACACCAGGTACTCGTGGACCCGCTGGACCTCCGTGCGTTCCGGTTGCCGGCCCAGCACCGTCCGGTGGTACCACCACACGAGCAGGCCGCCCACCGCCACGGCGGCCGCCGTGGGGGTCGAGTCGAAGTGCTCCGCGGCAGTGGCGCCGAACCTGTCGCCGGCGAACCACACGAGGAGCTGCCACAGTGCGATGCTCGCGCCCACCAGCGCGGTCAGCAGACCCCCGCCCACCCCGAGCGGCAGGACGTACACCAGCCAGAGGACGCCGCGCGGCAGGCGCGCCGCGCCCCGGTTCCAGTACCACCCCCACACGAGCGCACCGGTCACGAACAGGGCGGCGGCCCGGCCGAGCATGTCGCCGCCGCCGAGGAACGCCTGGTCGAACGCGAGCAGTCGCAGCGCCTGGGCCACCGCCGCCACGAAACCCGCGAGCACGGTTCCCAGTCCGATCAGCGAGCCGAGCAGCAGGTGCGGCGCCGCCTGCTCGACGTTCAGGGTGCGGCGTCCGAGCCACCAGTGGAACCACCAGGCCGCGCCGAACACGACGAGCCGCCCGACGGCGCCACCATCGAAGCGAGCCGCCCCCAGGGCTATCGCGAGGACGTCACTCAGGGCGAACATCGCCACGGCGAGCGTGATGAGGGCGGTGCCCGCGACGTAGAGCGCGTACATGGCCGAGCCGCGTTCCTCGGCGTCCACGCGGTGCGTCCGGGCGGTCCACCTGCCGAGGAGTGCGCCGAGGGGCACGGCCACCAGGACGAACGCCAGCGAGCGGGCGAGGTCGGCGCGGTCGTCGTACCCCGGCGTGGACCCGAGGGCCCGGGCCAGGAGATCGGAGAGCCCGATTGCCGCCACGACCACCAGTGCGAGGAGGACGAGGTACTGGAAGAAGCGCCGGACGCCCCGCGCCTCGGCGCCGGGGGCGGCCGGGCCACGACGCCGGAGCGCCCACACGACGAGCGCCACGAAGGCGACGGGAATCGCCAGGGAGAACAGCCCGAGCACGGCGCCCATCAGTTCACGACCTTCTGGTACTCGCAGGAGAAGACAGGCCACGGGTCGCCGGTGATGAGCCAGTCCCCGTCACGCGTGAGGCGGTAGGACTCGCGGTGGGTCCAGGAGTCCAGGACGCCCACACCCGACTGCTCCGTGATCTCCACCACGACCGTCGCGGTGTCGCCCCGCACCGCGACGGACACCACGCCCACGCGGGCGGCGTCGCCGACGTAGATCTCCAGCGGCGCCGAACACCCGAGCGCGGGGTCGAGGAGGGCCACTACCTCCTCGTCATCCCCCTCGAAGACCGCCCGCAGGAACAGTTGCACGGTGCCCTCGGGCGTGGCCCGGTCGAGTTCAGGGGCGTTCCGCGTGTTCGCCGCCAGGCCAGCCACGACGAGGAGGACGAGAACGAGTCCCGCCACCACGAGCAGTACCAGGTTCGGGCGGGCCGTCATGTCTACTCGAACTCCTCGGACTCGTCGTCGGTGTAGAAGATGAAGAGGTCGCTCGCGCGCAGGATGTCCTCGTCCGTCGAGAGCAGGTAGCTCTCCCGCTCCGCCCGCGAGACCACGGCCGCCCGTTCCATCTCCCGCAGCCGGTCCACCACGCCGCTGGCGCGCAGCATCTCCTTCGCCTGCTGGAACAGCTCCTCGCTGCCGAAGATCAGGATGGACTCATCCAGGATCTTGCAGGCAACCATCCGCTGGAAGGTGTCGAACTGCATCTGCTCGCGCAGCTTGCTGCACCGCTTGACGATGTAGTCGATCTCCTCGCGGAAGGCCGGGCTCCGGAGGAACTGGTACTTCTTCCCGTAGATCGCGTCGTCGAGGGCGCGGACCAGGTCCTCCGGGGCATCGTCGCGGACGATCACCACGATGTCGAGGTCCGAGCCCTGGACCATCGCACCGGTGCTGCGCTCCGGGCGGCTGACGTCGTGCGCCATGCCGAACACGACGTCGCCTGCCATCAGGATGGCGAGCGGCTCCACGTCGTGTCCCGCCACCAGTGGGGTGGCGATCTCGGTGACCATCGCCGTCGCGAGCGCGAGCTTCTGGCTGCTGATCTGCGCGGTGTACCGCTCCAGTTCCGCGACGCGCTCGTCGCACGCGGCGTCGTCGCCGCTGAGGCCCACGACCGAGTAGGTGAGGAACTCCCGCAGGATGGACGGAGAGAGCCGGGCCAGACCCTCCACCTTCCGGTCCAGACGCATGTACCTGCGGCCGACGCGCCGGACGGTGAGGCGGGGTGAGAGCATACAGGCCTTCCACGTCGCGAAGACCTCGGCGCCGAGCGCCTCCCGCAACTCGGCACCTGTGCGCGGCCCCGTGGCGACGAGGTCCACGATCCGTTCCTCGAGAGTGGCCATCTACCGCAGGTGTCCTGTCCGCGGGTCGCGTGCGAAGGACAACTCGGCGACCGGAGTGCATGGCTCGCCGCGCAGGTCCACGACCTCGTGTCCCCGCGCCTCCACCTCGTCCCGGCGCTCGAGCAGCTCGGCTGCGGCCGCCTCGTCGAGCACGTACACCAGGCGGCCACCACGTTCGGCGTAGGCCTGGCCATAGGACAGCGGGACGTCGCAGGTCACGGGCCCGAGAACCGACTCGCACACCGGAGCGGTCTTCCGGGCCCCGTTCGCGACGAGGACGACCGAGCGCGCCTGGAAGATGAGCTCCGCACCCATCGAGATCGCGAAGCGCGGGCTGTCCGCGACGGTCGCGAAGTGCCCGTCGGCGACGGCGTTCTCGACCGTGTTGTCGTCGAGCTGGACCAGGAGGACCCGGGAGCCCTCGAACGGGATACCGCTCTCGTGGAAGGCCACGTGGCCCCGTCCGCCGACGCCCACCACGTGCAGGTCGATGCCGCCGAATGAGTCGATCTTCCGCGCGTAGGCGTCGAGGATCTCGTCCCGGATCTCCCGGAGGACTCCGTCAGCGTCCGCCGCGATCCGGACGGACTTCCCCTTGTGCGAGCCCGCCAGCTTGAACCAGTCCGGGTGCTCGTCGAGCGCCCGGAACAGGCCCGACTGGTCGATGAGCGTGCCCCACGGCACGTTCGTCTCGATGAAGGGGCGGTCCAGCAGGCTGAACAGCTCCGAGACCATGAAGTAGCAGTAGGACTGGGGGTGGAGGGCCCGCTGCTGGGCGTTCTCGCCCGGCAGGCCCACGTACTCGTCCAGGTTGAAGGACCGCACGCGGCGCGGGTCGATCAGGCCGGCGTTGAACGCCTTCGCGAGGTGCTTGTAGAGGCCGGTGGGCGAGTTGCCGGTGGCGAGGCCGAGGACGTACTCGTCCGTCGTGCGCTGCCGCTCGCGGATGTCGGCCGCGACGACGTCGGCGGCGACCGCGCTCATCTGGTCGAAGTCGCGCGTGACAAGGATGCGGATGGACATCTCCCCTGCCCTCAGCCGAGCGCGGCTGCGACGACGTCCGCGACCTCGCGGGCGTACATCTCGGTGAGCTCGACCGTCGGGCCCTCCACCATGACCCGGCACATGTTCTGGGTCCCGGAGTACCGGACCAGGACGCGGCCCTTCCCCTCCAGCGCGGCCTCCACCCGCCGGATCGCCTCCACGATCTCGGGGACGCTGGACACCTCGGGCTTCCGTGACACGTCGACGTTGATCAGCTTCTGCGGGAACACGTCCATGAGGGTGGCGAGCTCGGACAACGGCGCATTCGCCTTCAGGACGGACGCCACCAGCTGGAGCGCGGTGAGGATGCCATCGCCCGTGGTGTGGTGCCGCAGGAAGATGACGTGTCCGGAGTCCTCCCCCCCGAGCACGGCGCCCAACCGCTGCATGTCCTCGAGCACGTAGCGGTCCCCCACCTTCGACGCGTGGTGCACGAAGCCGTACTTCTCGCACGCGATCTTGAGGCCGAGGTTGCTCATGATGGTGCTGACGAGGAGGTCGTTGGCCAGCTTGCCCTCCTTCTTGAGCTGGACGGCATTGATGACGAGGATCTGGTCGCCGGTGATCTCCTGGCCCTTCTCGTCCACCGCGATGAGCCGGTCGCCGTCTCCGTCGAAGGCCAGGCCAATGGCCGAGCCGGTCTCCACGACCGTGCGGCGGAGGTCCTGGGTGTGCTGGGACCCGCAGTTGTCGTTGATGTTGAGCCCGTTCGGCTGGTCGTGGATCACCGTGACGTCCGCTCCCAGTTCACGGAAGACGGCGGGTGCCACCTCGTAGGTCGCGCCGTTGCCCACGTCCATCGCGATCTTGACGCCCTCGAGCGAGAGGTTCCGCGGGAACGTGTTCTTCAGGAACACGATGTACCGTGCCATCGCGTCGTTCAGCCGGACGGCCTTGCCCATGTCCCGCGGTGCCGGCACCATCGACGGCAGTTGCCCCCCGAGGATCAGCTCCTCGATCTCGGCCTCCTGTTCGTCGGAGAGCTTGAAACCGGACCCGGCGAAGACCTTGATGCCGTTGTCCTGGTAGGGATTGTGGGAGGCGGAGACCACGAATCCCGCGTCCGCGCGCATGGACTCCGTGATGTACGCGATGCCGGGCGTCGGGAGCACCCCGACCATCTGCGCCGTGCCGCCCATCGAGGTCACCCCGGCCTCCAGGGCACTCTCGAGCATGTAGCCCGAGATCCGGGTGTCCTTTCCGATCACCACCCGTGTCTGGTGTCCCGGCTTGCGGAGCACGTGGGTGACGGCCTGCCCGACGGCGAAGGCCATCGTGGCGTCCATGGGGTAGCGGTTGGCCTCTCCCCTGATCCCGTCGGTTCCGAACAACTTCCCCATGGGGGTTCTCCTTGCGTGTGCCTACGTGTTCTCGGTGGTGGTGAACATCTTCATTGACGGTACGAGCGCATGCGCCTGCGCGCACAGACCATCGACGATGGACTGCAGCCAGCGCACCCCGGCTGCGGAGACCTCGGGTGGTAGCCCCTGGATGGTCTCGACGTAGCCGCCCGACCCGTCCGGCAGCGCGGCCAGGAAGGCGTCACCGTCGGGGAGCGCCGGGGCGTCGAAGATCGCGAGCAGGTCACCGATGCGCGCACGCAACTCGACCCGGGCGGCGTCGTCGGGAGTGACCGTCGCGACGAGCGCCGCGAGCCGCCTGGTCCTCTCCGTCCTCGCAGACGCCAGGGCCCGCAGCGCCCCTTCGTACACCAGGATCCCGAGGTCCTGCTTCTCGAAGAACGGACGACGGACGGACTCGTACCACGCCTGGAGTGCCACGAGGTTGGCCAGGTAGCGGACGTTCTTCGCCACGATGCGGGAGAGGGGCCGGTAGCCCCGCCTCGTCAGCGGGCGCTTGACGCCCGCCGCGGCCTTGCTGAGGACCAGCACGCCGTCCTCGTCAATGTCATCCCGCAGGATTGAGCCCGCCCCGACCACCACGCCGTAGCCGGTCACCACCGGCCCCACGGCGCCACCCTGCCCACCGAGGAAGATCGGTGGCTGGTCGAGCATCACGCCGCGGGGCACGTCGCCGAAAAGGGACGCCGTGGTCTTGTTCCCATCCGGGGTGAAGTTGAAGTGGATGTAGGACGATCCGACCTCGCTGTGGTCCTTCCGGCTGGTGCCGCCGGCCATGAGGCAGTCGCAGAAGTTGATCAGGCTGCCGAGCGTCACGAACGGGAAGAGGATGGTCTGCTTGAGCCCGACGCAGTGCGCGCCACCGGCCTCCTCCTCGAGGATCGTCCCCTCCCGCACGTGGGCGCCCAGCCCCATGTTCGCCCTCTCGAGGAAGACGGACGAGGCGAAGTAGCCACCTTTCAGGTCCACGCCGGGGCCCAGCTGGCACGAGTCGATCGTGACCGGCCCCTCCGAACCGAGGGTCACTCCCGCCGAGATCACCGTGTCCCTGCCGCGGAGGCGGCATCCGGAGTGGATGGTGACTCCCTCCCCCGAGATCCTCCCGACCTCCACGTCCGGTGCGATGTCCAGGCTGAGGGGATTGGGGATGGTCACCCCCTTCTCGAGAAGGAGCCGGACCTTCTCGTGACCGCGAGCGTGCAGATCCATTGGTCCTCCTCCGCCGTCTCTGGCGATTCACTGGGGCGGCCCGAGTCTATAGCACTGCTGTCACCCGATCGGGATGGTGGTGTGGGGGTGGCGGATACGACTCTCACGGGAGCGCATCGCCAGCGCGGTGCCGAGGGTCACCGGGCCGAGGCGCCCCACGAACATGAGTGCGATGACGATGAACTGGTGGAACGGGACGAGGTCCGCGGTGATCCCGGTGGAGAGCCCCACCGTCGCGAACGCGGAGACCACCTCGAAGAGGATCTGGTCGAGCGTGAACGGCGAGGTCATCGCGATCACGACCGTGGAGACCACCACGAGGACCATGCTCATCGTGCTGACCGTGAGAGCCTCCCGGATCGTTGTGGGGGGCAGCCTCCAGCCGAAGGCCGTGACGTCGTGGTCGCTCCGGAGTTCGGACCAGACCGCGAAGGAGAGCACCGCGAGGGTGGTCACCTTGATGCCTCCCGCGGTGCCGCTGCTCCCCCCGCCGATGAACATCAGCACGTCCATGCCCAGCCAGGTGCCGGTGTTCATCTGGGCGATGTCCACGCTGTTGAAGCCCGCCGTCCGTGGCACGACCGCCTGGAAGAAGCCGGCGAGCAGTTTCCCGGCCGGGGACAGCGGTCCGAGGGTGCCCGGGTTCGCCCACTCCCCAAGGAGGATGAACACCGTGCCGAGGGCCAGCAGGATCCCGCTGCCGGCGAGGGTCACCTTCGTCAGGAGGGTCCAGCGACGCGGGTGGCGATGGTGTCTGTAGACCTCGAACAGGACGGGGAACCCCAGGCCGCCCAGAATGAGCGAGGCCGCGACGGGCAGGCAGATCCACGGATCCGTCGCGAACCCCATGAGGTTGTCGGTGAACAGCGCGAAGCCCGCGTTGTTGAAGGCGGACACGGAGTGGAACACCCCGAGCCAGAGGGCACGCGGCAGCGGCACGTCGTACCAGGCCAGCCACCGGAGGGCGAGGACCACCGCGACGACGCCCTCGATCAGGACAGTCGCCCGGAACACACCTCGCAGCACCTCGGCGACGTCGCCGAGGCGCAGGGTACGGGTCGCCGTCGCCGCGACGAAGCGGGTCTCCAGGCCGAGGTGCCGCGAGAGCATGAGCGCCAGCACCGACGCGAGCGTCATCACCCCGAAGCCGCCGATCTGGATGAGGACGAGGATGACCACGTGTCCGAAGGTCGTCCAGTGCGTGGGGGTGTCGACGACGATCAGTCCCGTCACACAGAGCGCCGAGACCGTCGTGAAGAGTGCCTCGAGGAAGCTGGCGTGCGAACCCGTGGCGGACACCGGGAGGAGCAGGAGAAAGGTGCCCGCCGCGATCGCCGCCACGAACCCGAGGACAACCACCTGGACCGGCCGCCGGCGATTCACCTCCCGCTTTCGCCGGTTCGGGGCCTTCCATGCCGCCCGGGTACCCGCGACGCGTGCGGCGATCCGGGCGAGTGGATCCGCGGCGGTGGCCGAGGCCGCATCCGGCTGCCGCATCAGGCCCCACCCCTTTCCGAGAACGGGACGCGTGCGCGTCGGACCCACGATAATGTCGCGGAAGCGACGCGGGAGGCGTGATGGAGCAGGTCACGGTCCGACGAGAGGTCGCCGCACCTCCGGAGGCGACGTTCGCGCGCTACGCCGACATCCCGTCGTGGAATCGGTGGGCGCGCCTCGGCCGCGTCACGGTGTCACGGCCCGGCGGGCCGTCCGGACGCGACGTCCGCACGGTCACGACCCTGTGGATCCGGGTCGACGAGGAGATCACCGACGTCCGGCCACCCCGGCTCGTCCGGTACCGCCTGCTGAGGGGCATGCCGCTGCGGAACCACCACGGCATCGTGCGATTCGACCCGTGTGGGGCCGGCACCCTCGTCACCTGGTCCTGCCAGTTCGATCCCCCCGGCGGATTGGGACGCCCGCTACGGGGCCTGGTCAGACTCGTCTTCACTCGCGCACTCGCCGGTCTCGCCGCTGAGCTGGCCAACGAGGCCGGCGGGAGCACTGTCGCCGCGACGTGATGCGGACCACAATGGGTCCCATGCAGATCGGCGTGGAGCAACTCCGCCGGCCCTGCCGCTTCGAGGGCCTGGACTTCGCCTCGACGGCGGACCTCGCCCCACTCGACGGCGAGCCCGGGATCCTCGGCCAGGGACGTGCACGGGAGGCGGTGGACCTCGCCGTGGGGCTCCGCGCCCCGGGGTACAACCTCTACGTCCTCGGCCCGGCGGGTGTGGGAAAGCGAACCCTCGTGCGCGACCTCCTCGACGGCGACGCCGCCCAGCCCGACGCACTCTCGGACTGGTGCTATGTCAACAACTTCGCGCAGCCACACCGCCCCCGGGCGCTGCGGCTGCCCCACGGCACCGGGCTCCGGCTGCGAAAGGACGTCACGCAGCTCGCCGAGGACCTGCGTGCCTCGATCCCGGCGCTGTTCGAGTCGGACGAGTATCGCAACCGGGCCGAGCAGATCGATGCCGAGATCACCGAACAGCAGCAGCAGGCGTTCGAGGACCTGGGGAAGGATGCCGCGTCGCTCGGCATCGCGCTCCTGCACACCCCGGGCGGCTTCTCCTTCGCGCCGGCGAAGGACGACCGGGTGATGACGCCGGAGCAGTTCAACCAGTTGCCGCCCGAGGAACGCGCGAAGCTCGAAGCCAACCTCCGGGACCTGCAGGAACGGCTCCAGAAGGTGATCCGCCACGTCCAGCAGCTCCAGAAGGAGAAGCGCTCCCGGATCAAGCAGCTCGACCGGGAGATGTGCCTGGCCACCGTGAGCGCGCTCGCGGACGAGCTCCGCACCACCTGGGCGACGCTGCCGGGGGTCCTCGCGTTCCTGGACGAGCTCCAGGCCGACGTCCTCGGGAACCTCGACGAGTTCCGCCGTCCCGCCGAGGGTGAGGCCGGTCCGTTCGGCATCCGGACCGACCAGTCCTTCTTCCGCAGGTACGACGTCAACGTGATCGTCGGGGAGGAGCAGCGCGCACCGGGGGCGCCGGTGATCGACGAGGACAACCCGACCTACCAGAACCTCCTCGGCAGGGTCGAGTACGTCGCCCGGTTCGGCACGCTCGTCACCGAGTTCAACCAGATCAGGCCGGGCGCCCTGCACCGTGCCAACGGCGGCTACCTGCTGCTCGAGGCCCAGCGGTTGCTCTCCCAGCCCTTCGCGTGGGATGGCCTCAAGCGGGCCCTGCGCACGCGGGAGATCCGTACGGAGTCGCTGGGCCAGACCTACGGGATGGTCAGCACCGTGGCGCTCGAGCCCGAGCCCATCCCGCTGGACGTCAAGGTGGTCCTGTTCGGCGAGCGCTACCTCTACCACCTGCTGCTCGCGCTCGACCCCGAGTTCGGCGAGCTCTTCCGGATCGCCGCGGACTTCGAGGACGAGATCCCCCGCACCCCGGAGCACGAGCTGCTCTACGCCCGCCTCATCGCGACCATCGCCGCACGGGAGGGATGGCTTCCCCTTGAGCGCGATGCCGTGGCGCGCGTCGTCGAGCAGGCGGCCCGCTGGTCCGGCGACGCCGAACAGCTGTCCGCCCAGGTCGAGGAGCTGAGCCGGCTGATGCGGGAGGCGGAACACGCCGCCCGCGCCGAGGACCGGGCCACCGTCTCCGCCGCGCAGGTGGAGGCGGCGATCGAGGCACACCGCCGTCGCTCGGGACGGGTCCGGGAGAAGATCCAGCAGGCCATCCAGCGCGGCGACCTCATCATCGACACCACCGGGTCCGCCGTCGGGCAGGTCAACGGGCTGTCCGTCACGTTCTCGGCCGACCAGGCGTTCGGCTTCCCCACTCGCATCACCGCGAACACCCGGATGGGCGAGGGCGACGTCGTCGACATCCAGCGTGAGGTCGACCTGTCCGGGCCGATCCACTCCAAGGGAGTCCTGATCCTCGCATCCCTGCTCGCCACCCGCTACTCCCCCGAACGGCCGCCGTCGCTCTCCGCGAGCCTCGTGTTCGAGCAGACGTACGGCCAAGTGGACGGTGACAGCGCGTCGGTCGCCGAGCTCTGCGCGCTCCTCTCCTCCCTCGGGCGCTTCCCGCTCCGCCAGTCCCTCGCCGTCACCGGTGCGGTGGACCAGCACGGACGCGTCCTGCCCATCGGGGCGGTCAACGAGAAGATCGAGGGCTTCTTCGACGTGTGCGCGCCCCGCGGGCTCACCGGCGACCAGGGTGTCATCATCCCGGCCGCGAACCTGCCCCACCTGATGCTGCGCCCCGACGTCGTCGCCGCCGTCGCCGACGGGCGGTTCCACGTCCACGCGGTCGAGACGGTCGACGAGGCCCTGTCGCTCCTGGCGGGTCTCGAGGCGGGCGCGCCGGACGACGACGGGTACTACCCCGCCGGGACGGCGAACGCCCGCGTCATGGAACGCCTCACCCACCTCTCCCTGAAACGCCTGGCGTACATGCAGGCCTCGATACAGGCGAAGCGCCCCGGGAAGAGGCGGAAGCCTGCCGAGTCGCCCGAGCCGCCCCCTGCGCCCGAGCCTCCGCCGCAGCCTCCGGAGCCCGAGGACGGACCGGAGGAACGCTGATGAGCGGCACGCCGGAGGGGCGCACGGCCCGGGTGGTCCTCGCCGCCCGGGCGGCGTCGGACGCGCAACGCCTGCTGGAGGAGGCGGCCGAACTCGCGCGCACCCTGCACACCGAGCTCACCGGGCTTTTCGTCGAGGAGGCCGACCTGCTGAGCGGCGTGGGACTTCCCGTCACCCGGGAGGTCGGGCTGGTCTCCGGCGCGGTGCGGGACATCGACGCGGTCGCCACGGCCCGGGAGTTGCGCCGGCAGGCCGACGACGTCCGCGTCCGGCTCCAGCGCCTCGCCACGGCGCTCGGCCTGCCCTGGTCGTTCCGCGTCGAGCGGGGCGACGTGCTCGAGGTCGCCGTGTCGGCCGCGGCCTCCGACCTCGTGATCCTCGCTCCCCGCACCGCCGCCTGGCAGCGGGTCGTCGGGCCGCCGCTGGCAGCTGCGCGTGAGCCCACCGTCGCGGCCCTCTACGACGCCACCGACGCCGGGGAACGGGCGCTCGCCGCCGCGTTCGACCTCGCAGCCCACCGGCCTGACAGGGTCTCTCTCCTCCTCCGGGAGGGGGCCGACGTGGAGGCCGCCCGGGGCCGGGCGGCTGCCCACCTGGGACTGCCCACAGCCCCGGCGACCGCGCCCTGGGGCGGGCTGGCGCGACGCCGGCGCGCCGTCGTCGTGTCAGTGGCGAGCGTGGATCGCTCCGAGTTGCGGCGGCTGCTGGCCGGGGAGTCCCCGCTGATCCTCGTGCCCTGAGACGCCCGCTTCGCGGGCGGACGCACCCCGTGCGAGAGTGAGGAGGTGCAGTTCATCCGCGAGAAGCTCCGCCACCCGCTGGTCGTGCGCCGGTTGCGGGTCGGCGCGGTCCACGACGTCGTCCCCTCGATCCGTCGCGTCACCCTCACCGGCGAGGAGCTCGCCGGCTTCACGAGCCTTGGCCCCGGCGACCACCTGAAGGTGTTCCTCCCCGACCCCGCCACGGGCGTTCTGAGCACCCCGATCGTCACGCCGGACGGTGCGCTCCAGCGGCCGGACGACGCCGTCGTCATCCAGCGCGACTTCACTCCGCGCGAGTACCGTCCCGCCGGCAACGGCAGGGCGGAGCTGGATGTCGACTTCGTCCTCCACGGCGACGCCGGTCCCGCCTCGGCGTGGGCCTCGCGCGCGCAGGTCGGCGACGAGCTGGCGATCGGTGGGCCGAAGGGGTCGAAGTTGCCGCCACCGGGAATCGACCGGCTCATCCTCGTCGCCGACGAGACCGCCCTCCCCTCCGCGACCCGGTGGATCCGGCTGGTGGGGGACGACGTCGCGGTGACGGCGCTCCTCGGTGTCGCCGACGCGACGGTCGAGGACTACTTCGAGGACGACGTCGCCGCCCGGGCGGACATCGAGTGGCTGCCACGCACGGATGGCCCCGGCCTGGTCGAGGACGCGTTGCGCTCCCTCGGGCCCATCGGCGAGCGCACCTATGTGGCGATGGCCGGCGAGGCCGGCAGCCTCGTGCCGCTACGCCGTTACCTGCGGCGCGAACTCGGCCTTCCCGCGGATCAGGTGGCGGCCACCGGATACTGGAGGCAGGGAGTGGTCAACCTCGACCACCATGCCCCGATCGACCCCACCGACCCCGACTGAGAGGGCCCTCCATGATCATCGCCATTCCCGTGACCCCTGACGGCGCCGTCGAGGAGCGGTGGGGCCGGGCCCCGCGGCTCGCGGTCGCCTCCGTGGTGGACGGACGCATCGCGGACTGGACGGAGCACGCCGTCGGCTGGGACGTCGCCCACGACCAGGGCACCGAGGGAGCCCACCACGCCCGGGTGGTGCGCTTCCTCCGTGAGAACGGCGTGACGCACGTGGTGGTGGACCACATGGGCGCGGGGATGCGCCACACCCTCGGGAAGCTGGGGATCGAGATCCTGCCGGTGCGCTCGCCGTTCGCGCGCGAGGCGGTGGAACTGGCGGTCGCGTCACTTCGGTGACGTGGCGTCACCCGACACGGGGGCGCCCCGCGCGAGTGTGCGCGGGGCGCCCCTCCCTGTGATGGAGGCTATGGTGTCGGCTCCGCAACCGGATCCGCCGGTGCCTGGTTCTGCTCGAACGCGTAGGGCATGACGCGCGCGAACCAGGCGTCCATCGCGACGCTCGGGTCCCCCTCGAGACCGAGGTCGGTCCAGACCACGTAGGCACGGGAGCCGTCGGGGCTGAACTTGGCCTGTGCCTCACCCTCCCCGCCGGCACCCTTGGCGAGCCAGTAGGTGCGCTGCGTGACCTCGCCGGCGTGGTTGCCGCTGGAGTCCGTGGGGACGGTCTTCTCCTCGTACGCCCAATCGTCGCCGTAGTTGCGGCTGAAGGTGTAGCCGAGGTCGTAGGGCACCTTGCCGTGGTCCTCCTCGTCGCTGCTGTTGGCGAGATAGAGCGAGCCCGTGCCCCAGAAGAGCCAGTGCACGGCGGGATCGTTCACGTCTTCCGTATACGGCGACGAGGCGATCGTGCCGGCGGTCGGCGTGGTGCGCGGCTCGATGATGTTCACCTCGTTCTTGGTCATCAGGGTGATGTTGCGCGCCGGCTCGAAGCTATCGGCGAGGCCCGAGTTCCACAGGAGCGTCTTCTTGTCGATCGACCCGGCCGGGATGTCCACCGTGACCTCGTCGAAGGAGGCGTCGCCGGGGTTCTTGAACCGCTGGATCCAGGTCACGCCGTCGCCGCCGTACTCCTCGGGCGCCACCGTGAAGTTCGCCCCGCCGTCGAAGGACCGCCGCACGTACAGGTTGTAGATGTCGTTGCCGTTGTCGGCCGCCCGGAAGTTGGCCGTCCAGGTGTAGGCCAGCAGCAGGAAGTCGCCGCGCAGGTAGCCGCGCTGACCCTGCCCGGAGTCGTTCGAGTACTCCCACGAGTAGTCGTCCGTGTTGGTCGGGTCCTGCGTCCACCGTGTCACTCGGAGGCCCTTGTCCTTGTCATCGGTCTCCTCGGGCACCTCCTTGTCCACCCAGACGGTGGGCGTCACGGAGCTCACGTTCGTGCTCACGACCGTGCCTGACGAGTCCTTGGCACGCCTGGACGCGGCATAGGGGTTACCCGTGTCCGTGGACGAGGTCAGCCAGCGCTGGATGTACACGTCCGAGGCGCCGCCCTTGCCCTCCTCACCCATCTTGAACACCATCACCATCACGGTGCCCTTCACACCCGCGTCCTTGCCCGCGATCGCGGCCTCCTTGCCCTGGACGAGGAAGCGGGGGGCCGCCGTGCGTTCTCCGTGGCCGGAATCGGCTTCCCCCACGCGTCGAGGATCTGGACGCCCTCGTCGTCGACGACCCACGCGGGGACCGGGGTGCTCGCCGGATTCCCGGACTCGTCGACCAGCACCTCGACGTCGGGGTTGTCAGCCGACGGCGCGTGGAGGACGGCCTGCGGGTTCAGGATGGTCCCGCCGGAGACGAGGGTGGTGGCGTTCAGGGTCCGGAAGTCGAAGGAGTGGTACACGATGTTCTTGCCGATGTCCGCCTTGTAGCGCGGGATGCCCGGCTCGTGTGCCTCCTCGTCGTCGGGGTGGCCACCGCCGAGGCCCTTGGTCTCCTCGTACCCGATGATCGCCCAGGCACTGAGGGAGCCGTCCGGCTTCTTGTAGCCCTGGAGGAAGAGTGCGGGACGCGTTCCGCCGGTGTCCCCGTCGAGGAGCCGTGCGCCGACGACGGCGCCGGTCGAGTCGGTGACGGCGTCGACGTAGGCGACCTTCTTGGTCTCGCCCGAGCCGGTGACCACGTCGACGAAGCCGTCGATGAGGTCGAGCGTGTACGCGTACTCCCGTGTGCCCTCGGTGTCCCCGTTGTCGTTCACGAGTGGGATGTAGTCGCCGTTCTCGTCCGTGAGCGGCAGTCCGTCCTCACCGAGTTCCACCTTGAGGTTCTCGGTGTTCACCATCTCGTTGTCGGAGACCCGCACCGGCAGCGACCACGGGACCAGCGCCTTCGGCCGGCCCCTCAGCTCCGGGTCGTCGTTCTGCGGGTCGCCGTTGTTGACGAAGTCCTCGTCAACCGTGGCGAAGTCGGATGCACCGAGGTAGCTGTACCAGATGTCGGTGCCGTTGGAGGCGATCGCACCGCTCCAGCCGGCGCCGGGCCCGTCACCGGATCCGGGACGGATGCCCTCCGGGTCCTCCTGCCAGATGATGCCCCAGCCCGCGCCGTTGCCGGCCTTGGCGAGGGCGAGTTGCATGGCGTTGCGGCGCGCGGACGTGAGCCGCTCCGGCTTGTACCAGGTGACCTCGCCGGTCTCCACGTCCATGGAACCGCGTGCCGACCACACCGCGTAGTACGGGATGACGCCGACCTCGGGGAACCCGTCCTCGGTGTAGTCATGCGAGCCCTGGGAGCCGGAGACCCCCCAGATGTCCTCGGTGAAGTATGGGTCGTCGTAGGAGTAGTCGTCGGCGACGTCGATCGCGTAGCGTGGCCGCCCCTGCTTCGCGAAGGAACTGGTCCACACGACCATGACCTGGGTCTCGATGACCTCCTTGGTCACCGGGTCGGTGATGTCGAGCACCTGCATGGAGGGCTTGAAGCTCTCCGCCGGGTAGGAGGCGCCGTCGAGTTCGAACAGCTCGTCGGCGTACCGGGAGAGGTTCGTCCGCTTCCACGTCGTGCCGTCGTCGCGGGAGACGCCCACGTAGACGTCGGAGCCGCCAGTCTCGTTGTCCGCCTCGGTCCAGGCCATCACCATCGGCTGGGCCTCGGTCCGGGTCTCGATGACGTCGTCGTAGGCGTCGAGGTACTCGATCTCGGTCAGCGTGCCGTCCGCCTTCGTGGCCGGCACGTAATTGGTGGAGTAGTCGATGCGAGCCTTCTCCGTGAGCGTGTCCTCGCTCTTGGAGACGTTCTTCTTCATGACGACGTCCTTGACGTTCTCGAGCGTCTGCGCGAGATTCGCCAGAGCCTCGTCCTGCTCCACCTTCCGCAGCGTCACACCCTCGACACCGGCCAGTTTGGCGATCGTGCCATCGATGAGGAACTCGATCTGGTCCGTGTCCGTGAAGTCGAAAGCGAACGTCTCGTCGGTGGCGACATCAGCGAACGGCGAGTCGAGCCACTCATCGGCTGTGACGGCCAGTGCCGCGTGGACCACGTCGGGGATGAAGATCCGGTCCTTCGGGTTGCCGTCGGCGTCCAGGCTCTGCAGCAACCGCGCGAGGTTGACCACGCGGATGTCGTCGATCTCGGCCGTCCCGAACAGGTCGAGAGGCGTCACCCGGTGTTCGGCCGGCGTGGAGCCGAGCGGGTAGCCGGCGAGGGAGAACGTGGCCGACTCCCCGGGGAAGTACAGGAACGAGCCGGACTCGTCGGTCCGGGAGTCGAACGTCGCCGTGGTGTAGCCGAGTCCACCAGCGGGCGAGTCCACGAAGTGGCCCTTGCCCGGCTTCTGGATCAGGTAGCTGAACCACTGGCCGTTGGCGGGGGTCTTCTCCTTGAAGAACGTGGCGCCCTCGGCCCACGCGCTGGCGGCCTCCCCGGTGCCCTCCCTCGCGAGCTCCACCTTGACGGCGACATTCTTGACCTGGGTGTCCGCCCACGGCCAGCCCCACTTCACGCCGAGGTCCTCGCGCAGGTCGAGGGTGAGCTGGTAGGTCTCGCCCGCCGGGAGCCTGCCGACGCCGTACGGGAACTTCCCGAGAACCGGCAGCCCGGCCTTGTTCACGAGGACCGGATCGTCCCCGACGTAGATCTTGACCTCCTTGATGGTCCACCCGTCGGGGAGGACCTCGATGTAGAGGTTCTGCTGGTCGTTGAAGACCTCGACGTCGCCGACGTCGACCTGCTTCGCACCGGCCAGGAGGTCCGCGGTGTACTTCCCCGGACCGAAGTCCGCGGTCTCGTCGACCGCGAGCGCGCTGGGCGTGAGCGTGAGGGCGAGGAGCGGCGCGACGGATGCGGCAGCGATGAGTCGCGCCCGCCTTCGTACGCCGGGTCCTGAACCACGAGACGTGAACATGGGTGTCCTCCCTCGGCCGTGTCCAGCCACGGCCGGATCATCGAACGCCTTCCCCGTTGACTGCGTTCGCCACGCCTGCAGGGCCCTTCCGACCCGACAGGGACGCGGCGAACGTACCACTCCGGCCGGGACGCGCCAGCGCCTCCGGGGCCTTCCCTGGCCGGGCAGCAGACCGGCGATCCCGCCATTCGGACGCCCGAAGGACCTTGCTCCCACCCTTCGAGTCGTCTCACGACACGTCAGGGACCTTTGACATAGATCCGGCCCGTCGGCCCAAGGCGCGCGCCGGAGGTCGTGGTGGCAGCATGAACGCATGCAGCTCACCGGTGATCCCCACGCGGACCAACTCCTCGGTACCGACGATCTCGCGCTCCTGATCGGCATGCTCCTCGACCAGCAGGTGCCGATGGAGACGGCCTTCGCGGGCCCCGCCAAGATCCGTGACCGCCTCGGCGTCCTCGACGCGGCCGCCCTCGCCGACATGGATCCGGGCCGCGTGGAGCAGGCCTTCCGGCAGCCCCCCGCCGTCCACCGCTTCCCGGGCTCGATGGCCGCGCGGACCCAGGCCCTCTGTCGCGCTGTGCAGGAGGAGTGGCACGGTGACGCATCCGCCATCTGGACCCGGGGAGACCCGGACGGTGCCGAGGTGCTGCGGCGCCTGGCGTCCCTGCCCGGCTTCGGGGAGCAGAAGGCGAAGATCTTCCTCGCGCTGCTCGGCAAGCGCCGCGGCCTTCAGGCGCCAGGGTGGCGGGAGGCCTCCGCGCCGTTCGGCACCGAGGGCGCGTTCCTCTCGGTCGCCGACATCACCGACCAGGCCTCGCTGGCGAGGGTGCGGGAGCACAAGCGTGCCGTCAAGGCGGCCGCGAAGTCCGGCCGGGCTTCGGCAGGAGGACGCTAGTGGGCGACGTCGTCGCCCCGATGCTGGCGAAGGCCGTTCCCGATGTGCCCGAGCCGGACAGCGTGACCGGCGGGCTGGCGTACGAACCCAAGTGGGACGGCTTCCGGGCGATCATCGCCGTCGACGGCGGCGTGGAGATCGGCAGCCGGGGCGCCAAGCCGCTGACGCGTTACTTCCCGGAGTTGGTGGACGCGTGCACGCGGCTCCTGCCCGGTCCGTGTGTGCTCGACGGCGAGGTCGTGGTCCGCACGGGGCCAGCCGGACGCGAGCGTCTCGACTGGGACGCGCTCAGCCAGCGCATCCACCCCGCCGAGAGCCGCGTCCGGCTGCTGTCGATGCAGACCCCGGCATCCCTCGTCGCCTTCGACCTCCTCGGGGTGGGTGGGGAGAGCCTCCTCGACGCGCCGTTCGCGGAGCGACGCCGGCGGCTGGAGCAGTTCCTCGCCGGCATCCCCGCGCCGCTCCACCTCAGCCGCATCACCACCGATGTGGCGGTGGCGCGCCGCTGGCTGGTCGAGTTCGAGGGAGCGGGCCTCGACGGCGTCGTCGCGAAGCCCCTCGCCCTGCCGTACGCCCCCGGCAAGCGGGTGATGCTGAAGGTGAAGCACGAGCGCACCGCCGACGTCGTCGCCCTCGGCTACCGCCTCCACACCAGCGGGCACGGCCTCGGCTCGCTGCTGCTCGGCCTGTATGACGACGCCGGCCAGCTCCGCAACGTGGGCGGCGCGTCGGCGTTCACCGACCGGCGGCGCCTTGAGCTGCTCACCGAGCTGGAGCCGTTCGTGATGCGTGACGACGACGGCGAGCCGGTGCGCGGGGAGACCGACCGCTCCCGCTTCACCGCGAACAAGGACGTGTCCTTCGTGAAGCTCTGGCCTGCGCTGGTGGCGGAGGTGCGCTACGACCACATGGAGGGCGACCGGTTCCGGCACGTCGCGCAGTTCATCCGCTGGCGCCCGGACCGGGAGCCGAGGTCCTGCACCTTCGAGCAGCTCGAGGTTCCGGCCGCCTACGACCTCAGCCGGGTGCTCGTGTAACGTTCAGTCCTCCTCGGCGGGGCGCCGGGCGCGGCTCGGCTGCACCCGGGGCGGCTCGCCCGGCATCTTGGGGTAGTCCGGGGGGAACGGCAGCTCGCCGAGGCCGTCGGCGAGGTCGCGCTCCCACCAGCCCAGCAGGGTGGCGATCGAGCCCGGGCGGGCGTGCATGTCCGCCCACGGGTCCCCCACGGACACCAGCCGCTCCGGCACCGTCAGCACGGTCAGGCTCGTCGGATCGGTGGTCTCCAGTTCCTCCCACGTGAGCGGCGTGGACACGGGCGCGTGCGGCAGCGCGCGCGGGCTGTAGGCGCCGGCGATGGTGCGGTCCCGGTTGGCCTGGTTGAAGTCCGCGAACACCCGCTGCCCGCGCTCCTCCTTCCACCAGGAGGTGGTCACGCGGTCCGGCATGCGACGCTCCAGCTCGCGGGCGGCGGCGATGACGGCGTGCCGCACGTCCAGGAACTCGTGCGCCGGCTCGATCGGGGCGTACACATGGAGTCCCCGGTTCCCGGAGGTCTTGACGAAGGCCTCCAGGTGCGCCTCCGCCAGGACGGCCCGCAGGGCGACGGCGGCGGGGACGGCGTCGTCGAAAGTGGTGCCGGGCTGGGGGTCGAGGTCGATGCGCAGCTGGTCCGGGTTGTCGGACAGCTCCGCCCGGGAGGGCCAGGGATGGAAGACCACCGTGTTCATCTGGACGGCCCACACCGCCGTGGCAGGCTCGTCGATGACGAGTTGCGGGTGCCGACGGGCGCTCGGGTAGGTGACGACCACCGAGCGGGACCACGGTGGTGCTCCCTTCGGCGGGTTCTTCGAGAAGAAGAACTCGCCGTCGACGCCGTCGGGGAAGCGCTGCAACGATACGGGGCGGCCACCGTTGGCGGCGACG
The DNA here is from genome assembly GCA_002305415.1 of Actinomycetales bacterium UBA1383. Classification (GTDB taxonomy): domain Bacteria; phylum Actinomycetota; class Actinomycetes; order Actinomycetales; family Actinomycetaceae; genus UBA1383. The sequence goes on from DBQX01000095.1 coordinate 38,472, forward strand.
AACGCCTCGCCCACCGCGACGAGGTAGCGGGCGAGGTCCAGCTTGGTGAACCCGATCCGGGGGAACACCAGGCGGGAAGGGCTGGAGACGCGGACCTCACGGTCACCCTCGGGTCCGGGGACGGTGAGCACGGTGGCGTCGCTGGCCATGAAGGGCACCGTACCGCCACATCCCGTCCAGCGGCATGCGCAGCCTCACCCCGGCGGCGGAGCACCCCCTCTCAGGCAGCGCTGCCTGATCAGGTCGACGACGCCACGCACGTCGTCGAGGTCGAGGCGCGGCACGTCGACGTCGAGCGGCAGGTCGGAGACGACCGCGATCCTCCAGGCGGGGTTCCCGACGAACTCCCGGTGCTGCGCCGCGCGCATCACCTCGATGTGGGGGACCTCCGCCTGGCGGTAACCCTCGACGAGGATGATGTCCACGCCCGTGATATCGGCGGCGATCTCCCCGAGGGTGAGTTCACGCTCCAGCTGACGGTACGTCGCGAACCTGTCGGGCGCGGCGATCACCACCTGGCGGCTGCCCGCGCGGGCGAATCTCCAGCTGTCCTTGCCCGGCCGGTCGATCTCGAAGCCGGCGTGCGAGTGGTGCTTGACCGCCGCGACGCGGATCCCGTCCCCAGCCAGTGCGGCGATGACCTTCTCCATGAGCGTGGTCTTCCCGGAGTCGGAGGGTCCGAGGAATGCGACCACGGGAATCGGCGTTGTCATCGACCGCTCTCCTTTGCGCCAATCGGGTGCGCCCGCATTCTCCCATCGACCCGGTCGCTGCGTGCGACAATGCCCGGGTGACCGGCTCGAGGATTCGTCCCCGGCGCGGGCGGCGGATACGGGCCGGACGATCGGTGGAGCAGGCGGCCTCGGACGCCGTGCGGGCCCTCCGGCTCTCGCGCCCGGACGCTCTCGACCTCGCCGCCGAGGCCGCTTCGCTGCTCCTCTCCAATGGTGCCGCGGCCGCCGAGATCGTCGACATCGTCATGGACATCTGCCGGGCGGCCGGGTTGCCGGACGTGAACGTCGTCGTCACCTACGACCAGGTCACCCTCGCGCTGCAACCTGACGACTCCGAGTCCGAGCCGTACATGCGGGTCGCCGCCGTCCGCTCGCGCAGCTACAACTTCGGGCGGTACGCCGCCACCGTCGAGGTCGTCCGCCGGCACCTGACCGGCGAGCTGACGGCCCGCTCCGCCCTCGACGAGGTGAGGCGCCTGCGGTCCGCACGCCTGCAGCCCGTGTGGCTCACCCGCCTCGCCGCAGGGGTCACCGGACTCGCCGCCGGCATCGTGTTCGGCGCCTCCTGGACGGTCGCCCTCCTCGCCCTTGTCGCCGTACTGTTCTCGGACTGGCTGGGCGGCATCCTGGCGGGCAGGCGCTGGCCGGGCTTCTTCATCCAGGCGCTGGTGGGCGCGTTGGCCGTGGGCGTGGCCGTGGTCGGGCTGCGCATCGATCCCGAGGTGGACGTCTCCGCGGTGATCATCGCCGTGATCATCGTCGCCCTCGCCGGGATGACGGTCACGGGGGCGGTCCAGGACGCCATCACCGGCTGGTACCTCACCGGGTCTGTCCGGGTGTTCGAGTCACTGATCAAGTCACTCGGCCTCGTCGTCGGGATCAAGGCGGCGGTGATGGTCGCGGACCGGCTCGGCGTGGAGGGGATCGTCGTCTACGACTTCAGCACCAGGGCGGTTCGGCCGGTCGACATGATCGTCGCCGCCGGCGTGCTGGTCCTCGCCTTCGGGCTGACGACGCAGTTGCCGTGGCGCGGCGTGCTCGCCAGCGCCGTCATCGGAATGGCGGGGTACGCCGTGTACGCCGCGATGCTGACGGGACAGGCCGGACCGGTCTGGTCCGCCGCCGTCGCCGCCGTCGTGGTCGGGGTGACCGCTGCCCTGGTGGCTCGCCGCGTCCGCATCCCGGTGTCCGGTCTCACCAACAGTGCCGTCCTCCCGCTCCTGCCGGGCGTCGCGCTGTTCGAGGCGCTCATGGAGTCCACGGACTACCTCTTCGCCGGCCTCGACGGCCTCGCGACGGCGTTCAGCGTCGCCCTCACGCTGGCAACCGGCATGACCCTCGGCGGACACCTGGTCGCCGTGGTCACGCGGCCCTGGCGCAGCAGCGCGGACCGGCTCTACGTGCCGTACTTCTCCGAGCCGGTCGCCACGCTGCGCGAGCGCGACGCGCTCGATCCCGCGATCGAGACACCGCGCGCGCGGGCGGACGAGGAGCCGGCGAAGGAGGCCCGTCGCTGATGGCCATCCCGCGACGAGTGGCGGCGCTCGTGGTCAATTCCACGAAGGCGGACGGCGGCACCGGCTCGCTGCGCCGCACGCTGACCGCGGCAGTGGCCGCGGCCGGATGGGAGCCGCTGTGGCTCGAGACCACGTCCGCCGACCACGGGAGGGGCGCCGCCGCGCGGGCTCTTCGAGAGGGTGCGTCCCTCGTCCTCGTGTACGGCGGGGACGGCACGGTGCGCGAGGTCACCGGGACGATGGCCGGTTCCGGAGTACCCCTGGGCCTGCTCCCGGCCGGCTCGGGGAACCTGCTGGCCCGGGCCCTCGGTGTGCCGGTGACCGACCTGGGGGCCGCGCTCCGGATCGCGCTGCACGGCCGCGATCGTCCGATCGACGTGGCGCGCGTCGCGGGAACGGATCCCGTGGAGCGCTTCTGCGTCATGGGAGGCGTGGGCCTGGACGCCGCCATGATCCGGGACGCGCCCGAGCGGTGGAAGGCGCTCCTCGGCTGGCTCGCGTACCTCGGCGCGGCGGTGCGGAACCTCGGTCTGCCACGAGTACGCGTCGAAGGACCCCTCCACCACGTACCGGAGGATGCCGACTTCGGGGTTTTGGTTGCCCTGTCGGATGATCCGGCCCTCGCGTTGCGCGATGTCCGCCGGCCGCCACGGGCAATCCAAGTGGTGCAGTGCGACCGCGCGGGCCTGCACGTTCGTGCCCACCCCCATCTTCTGCGTGGAACCAACCAGGACGTCGACGTGGCCGGACCGGGCGGCGGCGAACAGGCGCTCCTTCTCCACGTCCGTCTTGGCGTCGTGGATGAACTTGACCCCGTCCCGCGGCAGGCCGCGGGCGACCAGTTGGTCCCGTAGCTCCTGGTACACGTTCCACCCGTCGCCGGGGGTGCCGAGGTCGCAGAACACCAACTGCAACGCCCCCCGCTGCGCGGATTCTGCGCCGGTGGCGACGTCGACGAACACGTCCTCCCGGTGCGCCTGCCAGATGCCGGCGATGCGGTCGGCGGCCACCTCGACCTTCGCCGGCACGTCGTCCTCGAGGAGTGCGTCACGGTTGACGAGGCGGACGTCGAGGGCGGCTTTGCGGCCGTCGGTGGAGATCTTCAACATGTTGTCCTCGGCCGGTTCCACCTGCCGGGTGTGCACCCGCTCCGCCCGCTCCCCCAACTCGGCCACGTAGTCGACCAGCGCGTTGGTGGGGGTGATGACGACCGTCTCCGGCAGCCGCTTCCCATCCGCCCGCACCGCCAACTCCGGTACCGGGAGGTGCAGGTCGTCGGCGGTTTTCACGTCGGCGAAGGTGTGCCACGTCCGCAGCATCTCCGGGACGTTGCCGAACTTCGCGAACCGGGTCTTCTGCCGGTACGCACCCCCGCCGGTGGGGGCCATCTCCACCTCGGTCACCAACTGCCCGAACGTCGCGGCCCACCGGTCAAACTCCAACACCCCGGCCTGTTCGAGGAGGTCGGGGCGGAGGTAGCGCTGCATGACGTGCGCCTCGGTCACCGAGTTCGCGATCGGGGTCGCCGTCGCCCCGGTGATCACCCGCTCCCCGTGCGTCTGCCGGAGGTAGCCGATCTTCATGTGCAGGTCGGTGGCGCGTTTCGAGCCGGTGATGTTCGCGTCCTGAATGTTGGAGACCGTGCGGAGGTTCTTGAAGTCGTGCATCTCGTCGACGACGAGGTAGTCGATGCCGGTGTCCTCGAAGGACACGCCGGGTTCCTGGGGTCCGTCGAGGGCCTTCTTGATGGCCTCCTCCTGGCCCACCACGATGCGTTCCAGTCGCTTCACCGTCAGCCCCGCACCCTGTTCTTTCATGCGCTCCAACGCGGCCCGCAACGAGGAGACCTCGCGGTCGAGGTACTCTGCGGCGGTGTCGCGGCGGACCCCGATCCGCTCGAACGCGCCGCGGGTGAGGATGACGGCGTCCCAGTCGTTCGTGGCCGCCCGCGCCACGAAGGTGCGGCGGGCGTCGCCGCGCAAGTCAGCGCTGGAGGCGGCGAGGATGCGGGCCTGCGGGTACAGCTGCAACCACTCCCGGGTGAACTGCTCCAGCATGTGGTTCGGCACCACCACCGCCGGCTTCGCCACCATCCCCAAGCGCCTTAGTTCCATCGCGCCGATCACCATTTCGGCGGTCTTGCCGGCGCCGACCTCGTGGAACAACCCGACCGCGGGTTCGTTGATCATCCGCGCCACCGCCGCCCGTTGGTGGTCCCGCGGGGTGAACGACAACGCGAGACCCGGCAACCGCAGCCGGGTGCCTTCGGGGTCGTAGTCGCGCAGGACGAGGGCGTTGAAGCGGTGGTTGTACTCCCGTGCCAGCCGGGCGGCCCGGTCGGGGTCCTCCCACACCCACTCGCCAAACCTCTCCTGCAAGAGCGCGGCTTTCTCCTGGGCGGCCGCGGTCGCGGTCGGGTCGACGACGCGGCGGCCGTCGTCGTCCGGGGGGAACATCACCTGGATGGTGCGCTGCTCCAAGACGGCCTGGAAGATGCGGCCGGCGGGCATCCGGTCGGTGCCCCACTGCTCGGTGGCGCGGATCCCCCAGTCCCCACCCTTCACCGCCCAGATGGCGCCGGCACCGTTCTCCACCACCACATACGAGTCCTCCAACAGATCCCGGAGGAACTGTTCGTGGTCCTCGGCGGGGATCCATGCCGCCCCGATGCGGGCGTCGATGTCCTCCGGCCCCAAGTCGGGGGGAATGACCCCGCGCAGGGCGGTCACGTTCGTCGCGAAACGTGGGTCCTCCTCGACCGCTGCTTGGGCCTGCTCGAGCTTGATGCGGACGTTCCCGGAGAGGTACTCCGCCCGAGTCACCAACCCCCCGCCCGGCACGTCGTACACCGAGTCCCCGAGCTGGGTACGCGCCTCCCCAGGGTCCACTCCGAGGAGGTGGGCGATGTGGTCCAGATCCACCCGCCCGCGGGTCTCCAGGGTGATCGCCAGGGCGTCCTCCGCGGTCTCCGCGCCCAGCACCTCGTGCGGCGGGTTCACCGTGCGGGTCAGCAGCAGCGCGGCCGGGGTGGCCTGCTGGGTGGCCTCGTCGAAGTTCTCCAACGCCTTGACCAGCGGCCCGAACGGATCCTGCTTCAGAAGGCGTGGGGCCGGCGGCGATACCCGTGCAAGGAGCTCCTCGCCGGTCTCGGGGTGGGTGCGGCCGGTGCGGCGTTCAGTGAACCGGTTGACCGGCCCCCACCGCTCCACATACCCCTCCCACGACCCCCGCAGCGCCTCCCTGGCCGCCGCGAGCTCCGCGGTGTCCTCCAAGGTGCCGGCCTCGAGCGTGAGCAGGGCGCGGGCCTGATCCCGCAACCCCAACAGCGCGGCGAACTCCGCCTGGTGGGTCTTCGGCACCGGGAACGGCTCGAACACCCCATTGGCCAGCCGGGTGAACTCCCCGGTGGCCGGGTCATGCTCCAGGTGACCGTCCCACAGGTCGCTACCGGCCGCGGCGACCCGCACCGGCGCAGCCGCCAGCTCCTCCGCGCGCCGCTCGGTCGCGCCCAGGCCGAGGGTGTGCGCGGTGGCCACGATGCCGTCCAAGGACGCGCGCACCTGGCCGGCGACCTCGGCGCCCGGGGTGGCGGTGAGGCCGTAGGTGTTCTCCCCGTACATCCCATGGCCCACGTACTCCTCCCCGAGGACGTGCTCGGGGAACAGCTCGAAGTAGTGATTCCGCCGGATGGTCTCCTCGCCGACTTGGTGGGGGCCGACGGTCTCCCACGCGGTACTCAGCGGTTCCCGGCCGGGTTCGCGGCGCCGGAAGACCAGGACGTCGGTGACGACCTCGGTGCCCGCGGTGCGCCGGTGCGCCCCCGTCGGCAGCCGGACGGCGCCGAGCAGGTCCGCCAGCGCGTTCATCTCCCGACGCGCCGCCGGGCTGGTCGCGTCCAGGGTGTAGCGGGACGACAACACGACGGCCACCCCACCCGGGCGGGTCAGGGCGAGGGACTTGAGAATGAAGTGGTCGTGCAGCGAATGGCCGCCGGCGTTGAACGTCGGATCGTGCAAGGTCACATCCCCGAAGGGGACGTTGCCGATCGCTCCGTCGAAGAACCCGCGCGGGAGCCGGGTGTCGGCGAAGGACTCGGTGCGGACCTCCGCGTCGGGATAGAGCATCCGCGAGATGCGCGCCGTGGTCGGGTCCAGCTCCACCCCCGTGACCGCGACGCCCTGGGGGGCGACGCCGAGGAAGTTCCCCGACCCGGACCCGGGCTCCAGCACCCGCCCCTCGTGCAGGCCGAGGTCGACCACGGTCTGCCACATGGCGTCTACGAACGCGGCATCCGTGTAGTGCGCGTTGATCGTGGTCCGCCGCGCCGCCCGGTACCCGTCCTCCCCGACCATGTTGCGCAGCTCATCCCGCTCCGCCGCCCACCTGGGGTCGGCGTCGTCGAAGAACCGGGGCACCGCGCCCCACCCGGTCCACCCCGCCACCACTGCCAGGTTCTCCGCGGTGCGCGGGACGGTGCCGTCCTCGAGTGCCTGGAGGGTGCGCAGCGCCTCCATGTTCCGCCGCGCCCGGCCGACCTCCCCCACCCCCACCAACGACGGCGCCAGGGCCCGATCGAAACGACCGACGACGTCGGGCGCTGTTACGGGTTCGGTGTCTCCTCGGGGTCCTGGTCCGGTTCGTCGTCGAACTCCCGGATCGCGTACACCCGTTCCCCGAGGATCTTCTCCTCGGCCATCAACCGGTCCATGTTCAGCCGGCCCACCTTCTCCAGGTAGTCCTCGCCCGGCCGGTCCGGTTGCCTCAGGTCGAACGCGAGGTCCACGATCTCGTCCGCCAAGGTCTCCCCCAAGGTCGAAAAGAAGTCCTCGGGATTCGGGAGCTGGCGGTAGGCCTCCGGGCGCCACGTCCGCCAGTGTTTCATCGCGATCGTGCCGTACCTGTTCATCCCGAACCTCCTCGCTCTGCCCCCACAGGGCCTCCAGGTCGAAGGCCAACTGGCCTCCACCGGTTCCCGACGTCGATCGTCCCAACCCTCTGCTCCCCCCTGCCGACCACGCCATAATCGCGACCGGAATTCGTCCCGTTTCGGGACCGTTTGACCCTCTCAGGGCCGCTCAGCCAACCCGAACCACCCCTCTTGGGCCCCTCCGCGGCGGTGATGTTGTCCCAGACGCCCTCAGCGCCCACCCCGTCGCCGCCGATGGCCTTGCCGCGATTGTTGTGATTGCTACCAATCACCTCATTCACAGCATTGGGAGCATTCACCGCATTTCCGGTCACCGGCTGATCCCGGGGGCGGTGCGGCCCTGCTTGGTCCAGACCCGGTCGCGCCACCACTGGTCCTCCACCGCCCGCCGATCCGCGAACACCTTGAATCGCCCCGGGTCTGATGGAG
>DBQX01000132.1:0-21174 GCA_002305415.1 Actinomycetales bacterium UBA1383
CAGTGCGCGCCCACCCCGCGGCCCCTCCCCACCTGCGTCCCCAACCGACGGTTACCACGGGTCCAATCCGTCAGTAAGCGCCCTCAGTGCGCGCCCACCCCACCCGTCGGGGAGCGCACGCGGCGGCGGCCCCGCCTCCACGAGGGAGTCGGGGCCGCCGCGCTGTGGGTGTCAGAAGGTGATGTTGGTGTAGCCGTCGTTGGTGACGATGGTGATCGGCGAATCCGCCGTCACACCAGCCGGTACCACGAAGGTGATGGTCGCCTGCCCGGTCATGTCCACGAGGGAGCGGACGTCGGCGTCGATGGCGGTCTCCGTGTCCACCTCGTTGTCCACGGCAGCCTCCCCGACCAGGGCGCCGTCGATGAGGAGCTGCACCGTCGCCGGCATGGGCTCCTCCGCGACGTTGGTGAGCGCAAGCGACGAGATCGAGGCCGTCACCGTGGTGCCGGGCACCAGCGGAGCGGAGAGGGCGAGCCCCACGCTGTGCTGGACGTAGTCCGGGTCGGCCGAGCCCATGGCCTTGAAGTAGTCGAGGAGCGACTGCAGGTCGATGATGCCGGTGTCCACCGAGTTGGCGCCCTCGGTCAGCACCGTGAAGTCGTCCCCTCCTTCAAGCAGGAAGGAGTTGGCGGCGACGGTGTAGGTCGCGGCCGGGTCGATCGGCACCCCATCGATGAAGATCTCCATGACCCGGTCGTACTGCGGCCGCGTCGGGTCGAACACGTAGGAGACGTTCGCCGAGAGACCGAGCCGGAGCATCGGGCGGCTGGCCCCGTCCTGCCACTGCTGCTCGAGCAGCGTGTCGACCTGGGCGCCGGTCAGGTCCACCGTTCCCATGGTGTTCCCGAAGGGCTGGACGGTGAACGCCTCGGCGTAGGTGACCGCGCCGTCGACGTTGAGGGGGTTGGTGGAGGTGTCTCCGGCGTACACGAGATCCGCGCGGATACCGCCCGGGTTGATGATCCCGAAGTCGGCGCCCGTGATCTGGTCGCCCTGCCACAACGCGACACCGGCGAGGAAGTCACCGATGGAGGACTCGTGCCCGCGGGTACCCCCGACAGGCCGCAGCAGGTCATTGGAGATGGAGCCGACCACGGCCTTGCCGGCCTCGGCGGCGGCTGCCAGAGCCGCCTCCTGGATGGCGAGCACCTCGGGCGTGGCCTTCTCCACGAACGGGACGCCCGCCGCATCCACACCCTCGGTCTCGATGTTCTCGACGACGTCGTAGGCCAGCGTGTCGGCCTTCCGGTCGTAGGTGAGCCGCAGGTGGGCGACGGTGCCGCCCGCGTTCTGGCCTTCGACCAGCGGGATGTCGACGCCGTCGGCCCGCATGACGGACGTGACGATCGGGTCGTGGGTGTGGCCGCTGAGGGCGGCGTCGACGTTCGCGGAGAACGTGCACTGGGCGAGGTCGGCGTGGCCGTAGTGGCTGAGGGCGATGACGATGTCGGCCTCGCCGTTGTTGACACGTCCGTCACTGAGCCGGTCCGCGTACATGTTCGTGGCGGTGCAGGGGTCACCGACCGTGATGCCTTCGATGCCGCCCGGGCTCACCAGCGAGGGCAGCTCGGGGGTGAGGGTGCCGATGAAGGCGACCGTCACGCCGGCACCACCCGTGAGGCGGTGGATCATGTACGGCGGCAGCTCGGGCGTCCCGCTGATGTTGGCCCCGAGGTAGTCGAAGTCCGCGAGCGGCAACACCCGGTCGCGGAGGTCGAGCCAGCCCTTGTCGAACTCGTGGTTGCCGGTGTTGGAGACGACCAGGTCCATCGCGTTCAGCAGCTCGATGGTGGGCACGTCCTCGAGGACCGCGGACTCGAAGGCGGAGCCGCCGATCGAGTCGCCGTTGGCGACGAAGATGGTGTTGCGGTTCTGGGCACGCAGCGTCTCGAGGACGCCGCTCACGCCCAGGACACCACCGTTCGTCACGACGCCGCTGCTGTTCTTGACCGGCACGAGCTGGCCGTGGAAGTCGGTGATCGAGGCGATGTCGAAGGTCACAGCCTGCCCGGGCGGCCCCACGGGGCGCTTGGCGACGGAACTGGAGGTGTCCGACGGAGCGGAGTCGTTCTTCGCGACGGCGGGCACTGCCGCCGCGACGCTCATCAGGGCGAGCGCGCCGATTGCGGCGACCGACCTGAGGGGGCGAGTGGGTCTCATTCGTCTTCCTTCTGGGAACGGGTGTGCATGCACGGTGTGACGCCGCGGACTGCGATGTGCGCGGTGTCACACCCCAACCTAACCCTCCGGGCCCCATCCACGCGACTGTCCGGCTGCCCCGGTCACACAATCTCCACCGTCGTTCGGCAGTCGCACGGCGAACCGGGCGCCGCACCCGAGCCCCCAGACAGGCGATCGGCGCCCGGCCGGAGCCGGACGCCGTTCGTCAGACGTCGCCTCAGATGATGCCCTGGGCCACCATCGCGTCCGCCACCTGCAGGAAGCCGGAGACGTTGGCGCCGAACACGTAGTCGCCGGGCCGGTCGTACTCGCGGGCGGTGTCCGCGCAGCGGTCGTGGATGGAGTCCATGATCTCCTGGAGCCGGGCCTCGGTCTTGTCGAAGGACCAGCGCTCCCGGGAGGCGTTCTGCTGCATCTCGAGGGCCGAGGTGGCCACCCCACCGGCGTTGGCGGCCTTGCCGGGGCCGAACAGCACACCCGCCTGCTGGAGGTACTCGGTGGCGTCCGGCTCGGTGGGCATGTTGGCTCCCTCGGCCACGGCGAGCACGCCGTTGCGCACCAGGGTCTTGGCATCCTCGAGGTTCAGTTCGTTCTGGGTGGCCGAGGGCAGCGCCACGGTGCAGGGCACGTCCCAGATCGAACCCGACGTGGAGTAGGTGGCCGACGAGCGCGCCTGTGCGTACTCGCTGATCCGCCCGCGCCGGACCTCCTTGATCTCCTGGATGAGGGCGAGGTCGAGCCCTGCCTCGTCCACCACGAAACCCGAGGAATCGGAGCACGCGACGACGGTCGCGCCGAGCTGCTGTGCCTTCTGGATGGCGTAGATCGCCACGTTGCCGGAGCCGGACACCACGACGCGCTGGCCCTCCATGCCCTGCCCGATCTGCTGCAGCATGCGCTCGGTGAACATGACGAGGCCGTATCCGGTCGCCTCGGTGCGCGCGAGCGAACCGCCCCACGCGACTCCCTTGCCCGTCAGCACGCCGGCCTCGTACCGGTTCGACAGGCGCCGGTACTGGCCGTACAGGAAGCCGATCTCGCGACCGCCGACTCCGATGTCCCCGGCGGGCACGTCGGTGTCGTCACCGATGTGGCGCCACAGCCCGGTCATGAAGGACTGGCAGAAGCGCATGACCTCGTTGTCCGACTTGCCGTGCGGGTCGAAGTCCGAGCCACCCTTGCCACCGCCGATGCCGAGCCCGGTGAGGGAGTTCTTGAAGATCTGCTCGAAGCCCAGGAACTTGATGATGCCGCGGTTGACGGAGGGGTGGAAGCGCAGGCCACCCTTGTAGGGGCCGAGCGCCGAGTTGAACTGGACGCGGTAGCCGCGGTTGATCTGGACCCTGCCGCGGTCGTCCACCCAGGGGATCCGGAAGATGATCTGCCGCTCGGGTTCCACGAGCCGCTCGAGGAGGGCGACCTCCTGGTACTCGGGGTGCCGCTCGACGACCTGCTCGAGCGAGTCGAGCACCTCGTGGACGGCCTGGTGGAACTCCTTCTCACCGGGGTTCTTGGCAAGGACGTGCTCGTAGACGGACTCGATGTAGGTGTTGCTCATGGGATTCCTCACGGGTCAGGAGGTCGGAGACTGGAAGTGGTGCCGGAGCGTCGCCTCGCTCGCGGCGCGGAGTTCGCGAAGGTCGAAGTTCCCGACCTCCGCGATGACCAGGGCGTCACCGCCCGTGGTACCGATCCGCAGTGCCTGGACGTCGTGCTTCGCGGCGAGGCCCTCGAGCCCCAGCGAATCCTGCTCGTCGACCACGACGAGCGCACGCGCCCCCGATTCGGAGAAGAGAACGGTGGCGAGGTCCACGCCGTCCCGTTCGCAGGCCTCCGTGAGTTCGACGTGCGCGCCCACGAGGAACCGCAGCGCGCCGTCGACCACCGCCTGGGCCAACCCGCCCGCGCTCAGGTCATGGGACGCGCGCGAGAGGCTCTGGGTGGCGGCGTCGACGAGCACCTCGGAGAGGTCACGCTCGGCGTCGAAGTCCACTCGCGGCGGCAGCCCGCCGAGGTGGCCGTGGATGACGTCCGCCCACACGGAGCCGGACAGCTCGGGATAGGTGCGCCCGAGCAGGTAGATCGCCTGTCCCTCGTCGTGCCACCCCGAGGGCACGGCCCGCGAGACGTCGTCGACGACGCCGAGCACTCCGACGACGGGCGTCGGGTTGATCGACGAGTCGATTCGCCCGGGCTCGCCCGTGGAGTTGTAGAGGGAGACGTTGCCGCCGGTGACCGGGATCTCCAGCTCCTGGCAGCCGTCCGCGAGGCCGGTGATCGCCTGCACCAGCTGCCACATCGCGTCCGGGTCCTCGGGGGAACCGAAGTTGAGGCAGTCGGTGACGGCGAGCGGCCGGGCACCCACGGTCGAGACGTTGCGGTAGGCCTCCGCGAGGGCCTGCTGGGCACCCGTGTACGGGTCCAGCTTCGTGAACCGGCCGTTGGCATCGGTCGCGAGCGCGACCCCCAGCCCGCTCACCTCGTCGACGCGGACCACGCCGGCGTCGTCGGGCTGTGCGAGGGCGGTGTTGCCCTGGACGTACCGGTCGTACTGGTCGGTCACCCACGCCTTCGACGCCCCGGCCGGGGAAGTGACCACCTCGAGCACCTGGGCCCGCAGCTCCGCGGCGGTGGTGGGCCGCTCCAGGGCCTCGGCGGCGTCGGCGTTGAGCGCGTCCTGCCAGGCGGGACGCCGGTAGGGACGGTCGTAGGTCGGCCCGACGGCGACGGTGTCCGGGTCGACGTCGACGATCCGGTGGCCGTGGTGGTCGATCGTGAGGCGCCGGCTGTCGTTGACCTCGCCGATGACGGCCGTCTCGACGTCCCACTTCCGGCAGATCTCGAGGAAGCGGTCCAGCATGGCGGGGGTGACGATCGCCATCATCCGCTCCTGGGACTCGCTCATGAGGATCTCGCCCGCGGTGAGGGAGTCGTCGCGCAGCAGGACCTCCTCGAGGTGGACGTGCATGCCGCACCCGCCGTTGGAGGCGAGCTCGGAGGTGGCGCAGGAGATCCCGGCGGCGCCGAGGTCCTGGATCCCCTCGACCACCCCGGCGTGGAACAGCTCGAGGCAGCACTCGATGAGGACCTTCTCCATGAAGGGGTCGCCCACCTGCACGGCGGGCCGCTTGGTGGGCCCGCCCTCCTCGAAGGTCTCCGAGGCGAGGATCGAGGCCCCGCCGATCCCGTCCCCGCCCGTCCGGGCGCCGAACAGGACCACCTTGTTGCCGGCGCCCGAACCCTTCGCGAGGTGGATGTCCTCACGGCGCAGCACGCCCAGGCACAGGGCGTTGACCAGAGGATTCGACTGGTAGGACGGGTCGAACTCGGTCTCGCCGCCGATGTTGGGGAGCCCGAGGCAGTTGGCGTACCCGCCCACCCCCGCGACGACGCCATGCACCACGCGCGCCGTGTCCGGGTGGTCGATCGCGCCGAAGCGCAGCTGGTCCATCACCGCGACCGGGCGGGCGCCCATCGCGATGATGTCCCGGACGATGCCGCCGACGCCGGTGGCCGCGCCCTGGTAGGGCTCCACGAAGGAGGGGTGGTTGTGGGACTCGACCTTGAACGTGACCGCCCAGCCGTCGCCGATGTCCACGACGCCGGCGTTCTCGCCCATGCCGACCAGGAGGTGCGCCCGCATCGCGCGGGTGGTCTTCTCGCCGAACTGGCGGAGGTGGATCTTCGAGGACTTGTACGAGCAGTGCTCGGACCACATCACGGAGTACATCGCCAGCTCGGCCGCCGTGGGGCGCCGGCCAAGGAGCCGGACGATCTCGTCGTACTCGAAGTCCCGCAGGCCAAGATCCCGGTACGGGAGTTCAACCTCGGGGGTGGCGGCAGCGTTCTCGACGGTGTCCGGCACGGTGTTCCTCATTGATCCCCCGGGGGCGCTGGGTGGTACGCGGCGATACTACCCAGCACCCCGGAGGCCGCTTCGGGCCGTCCGACACGTGATCGGCGCGCTACGGGCGGGCCAGGCCGGCCTGCTTCTGCCCCTCGTGCAGCACCTTCTCGTTGATGGGTTCCTTCCCGGAGGCCCGTTGCAGGCGGGCGTACTCCCGCGCCTCGGCCTGGCGCTCGGCCTCGACGCCGGATGCGATCGCGGCACGCACCTGCGCGTCGCCGAGCCCGAAGGCCGCGACGAGGTCCAGCGCGTGGGGCCGGAGCCGGACCAGCAGGCGGTTGACGTAGGCGGTGACAGCCTGGGCACGCTGGGCGGACATCCGTCCGTGGATCAGGTACCACGCCAGGTTCCGCTCGATGAGGCTGAGGCCGTACAGATCCCGGAGCCGGGTGAGGACCCGCCGTGTGGGCTCGTCGGTCACGCGTGCGAGACCCGCGGTGAACGCCTCCCACTGCAGCAGCTCGGCGTGCGCGCGGGCGGCCTCGATGAGCTCGTCCTGGTGGGCGTTGAAGATGGCGGCGGCGCGCTCCGCTGGCGCCTTGCGGGCCGCACGCAGCGCGAGGGCCACCTCCTCCACCATCGTCTCGACCCGGTCCTCCAGCAGTTCGCGCTGCGTGTCCTCGGCGCGCAGGTGCCCCGCGGAGCGGGCGATCGACCCGGTGTCCCGGATGGATTGCGCGGCGCGCCGGAGCGGGGTGCGGTGCAGGGTCATGTAGGCGGCCCGCTCGGCCACCCACCGGGCGCGGCCGGCGATGTCCACCTTGGCCATGGAGCGGCCGTAGTCGGTGATCAGCCGCTTCCCCACCAGCTGAAGGAGGACGTTGTTATCCCCCTCGAACGAGACGTACACGTCGAGATCCTGCCGGAGGCCCACCATCCGGTTCTCTGCGATGAAGCCGGCCCCACCGCACGCCTCCCGGGACTCCTGCAGCACCTCGAGGGCGAGCCAGGTGTTGACCACCTTGGCGGCCGCCGCCTGGGTCTCCAGGTCCTGCCGGTCCTCGTCGGTGGCGTGCCGGCCGGAGAACACGTCGTCGAACCGCTCGAGCAGCTCCGCCTGCGCGAAGCTGGCGGCGTACGTGCGCGCCAGGAGCGGCAGGAGGCGGCGCTGGTGCCGCTGGTAGTCGAGGAGCACGACCTCCTCGTGCTCGTCCGCGCCAGTGAACTGGCGGCGCTCCGAGCCATAGCGGACGGCGATGGCCAGGGCGGCCTTGCTCGCGACCACCGCGGCACCCGAGAGCGAGACGCGTCCCTGCACGAGGGTCGAGAGCATCGTGAAGAAGCGGCGCCCGGGGGACTCGATCGGTGAGCTGTAGGTCCCGTCGGGGGCGACGTCGCCGTAGCGGTTGAGGAGGTTCTCCCGGGGAACGCGCACGTGGTCGAACGCGATACGGCCGTTGTCGATGCCGTTCAGGCCCCCCTTCAGCCCGTCGTCCTCGACCGAGATGCCCGGCAGCAGGCGCAGCGACCCGTTGTCGGCGCGCTCGCGCAACGGGACGAAGAACGCGTGCACCCCGTGGTTCACGCCCTTCGTCACCAGCTGGGCGAAGACCACGGCGGCATGCCCGTGCAGCGCGGAGTTGCCGATGTACTCCTTCCAGGCGGCGCGCACCGGGGTGTGGATCACGAACTCACCGGACGCCACGTCGTACTCCGCCGTGGTGAGGACACCGGCCACGTTCGAGCCGTGCCCGATCTCGGTCATGGCGAAGCATCCCGGCAGGTCGAGGGTGAGGGCCGCGCGCAGCCAGCGGTCATGGTGGGGGCGCGTGCCCAGCTGGTTGATCGCCGAGGCGAACAGGCCCCACTGGACGCCCGCCTTGATCTGCAGGGACGGATCGAGGAGTACGAGTTCGTCGAAGCCCGCGAGGTATCCACCCGGGTTCTCCGAGCCGCCGACGTACTCGGGGAAGCCGCGCTCGGGCACCCCGTGGTCACGCAGCAGCGCGAGCTGGCCGAAAACCCGCTCGCGATGCTCCTCCTTCGGGAGGCCCTCGATCTTCCGGAGGCGCGGGTCCTCGGCGAGCGCGCGCACCGCGCGCCGGATGTCGCGCCACTGGCCGTCGAGGAGGTCACCGAGTGCCCGGACGTCGACCCGTTCGCCCTCGGGCAGGCGCTGTTCGACGCCGGGGCTCGGGAGCGTCGCGACGTCCAGGGCGCCGGTCGACGCGGGCGTGGTGGCGGACGGGACCGCCGTCGTCGGCGTGGGCAGCACGTCGGTCATGGTTCCTCCTGTGATCGGGCCCTTGTGGGGACTGTGGTTCGGTTGGCCGAGAGCAGCGCGTGGGTGCCGTCCCACAGCATGGTGGTGAGGTCGGCACCGAGGTCCTGGTGGCTCGGGCGTTCGGGGGCCGGTGTGGCGATCCACTGCTCGGCGGCGCCGCGGACGAGCCCGACGGTGGCGGCGGCCCAGACCCGCAGCCGGGCCGGGGCCACCGAGCCGGGCGGGAGGAGGCGGGCGAGGGTCGTGGCGACCAGGTCCTCCACCTGCGAGACGAACACGCGCAGGTTGCCCTCCGCGGCGGCCTGCGCGGGCCGGTTGACGAACAGGAACACGTTGCGGGACTGGGAGACGATCTCGAGGTAGGTGGCCACCATCGCCTCGACGGCCCGGCGGGGGTCACGGGAGGACTCCGAGGCCTGCGCCAGCCGGGTGCGCGCACGGGAGAGGATGTACTCGCCGAGAGCGACCTGCAGGGCGGTCTTGTCACGGAAGTAGCGGTACAGGATGGACTTCGACGTCCCCAGGCGCGTGGCGATCTCCTCCATCGAGATGTCCGGCCCCTGCTCGTGGACGACCCGCCGCACCTGGCGCACCAGCTCGAGCCTGCGCTGCGAGCGGTGGTCCTGCCAGCGTGCCGCCCGTCCATCCAGCATCTCGAGCGCCCCCTCGGCCCCCGCCCACTGGACGTCCACGACCGGCGGCGCGTCCGAGTTGACGGAATCGCCGTCGTGCCGTGTGATGGAGTACATGAAACCGAGAGTATCAGGTACTCTCGGTACCGCAATCCAAGGAGGGCCCGTGCCAGAACCACGCCGCGCCGTGATCGTGGGCGCGAATCGCATCCCGTTCGCCAAGATCGGCGGCGCCTACCGCCACTCCTCGAACCGAGACATGCTGACTGCCGCGATCGACGGGCTCGTGGCGCGTGCCGGGCTCGCCGGGGAACGGCTGGACGACGTCGCGGCCGGGGCAGTGCTCAAGCACTCGCGGGACCACAACGTCACCCGGGAGGCGGCACTCGGCTCCGCCCTCGATCCGCACACCCCGGCCCACGACGTGCAGCGCGCCTGCGCCACCGGGCTGGAGGCCATCATCGGGGTGTCCAACAAGATCGCCCTCCGGCAGGCGGACGTGGGCATCGGCGGGGGCGTGGACTCCGCCTCCGACGCACCCATCGTCGTCTCCGAGGGGCTGCGCGCCGCCCTCCTCGACCTCAACCGGGCCCGTACCACCCAGAAGAAGCTGGCGGCCCTCGCCCGCATCCGGCCCGGCGACCTGTTGCCCGTGGCCCCCGATGTCGCGGAGGCGCGCACCGGGCTGTCGATGGGCGAGCACCAGGCGCTGACGACCGCGCGGTGGGGTATCACCCGCAAGGCGCAGGACGAGTATGCCCTCGCGTCTCACCAGAGGCTCGCCGCGGCCTATGAACGCGGCTTCTTCGACGGCCTGATGACGCCGTACCGCGGGCTGGCCCGGGACGAGTCGCTGCGTCCGGACACCTCGCTCGAGAAGCTCGCATCGCTGAAGCCCGTGTTCGGGAAGGACCTGGACGTTCCCGCCACGATGACAGCCGGGAACTCCACCCCGCTGTCCGACGGCGCGTCAGTCGTGCTGCTCTCGTCGCCCGAGTGGGCGGAGGAACGCGGACACCGGCCACTGGCCGCCGTCGTCGACGCCCTGACCGTCGCAGTCGACTTCACCTCCGGGGCGGAAGGTCTGCTGATGGGCGGTGCGTACGCCATCCCGCGCCTCCTCGACCGCCACGGGCTCTCCCTCGACGACTTCGACTTCATCGAGATCCATGAGGCGTTCGCTGCGACGGTGCTCGCCACGCTCGCTGCCCTCGAGGACGACGAGTTCGCCCGCCGGCTCGGCCGGGAGCGGGCCCTCGGCGCCGTCGACCGGGAGCGCCTCAACGTCACGGGGTCCTCGCTGGCGGCCGGGCACCCGTTCGCGGCGACGGGTGGCCGCATCGTCGGCACCCTCGCGGCACTGCTGCACGAACGTGGCCAGTCCCGCCACCGGACGGGCGAGCGGGCGCTCGGACTCGTGTCCGTGTGCGCCGCCGGCGGCCAGGCCACCACGATGATCCTGGAGGCACGGTGAGCGACACCTACATCGACTTCGTCTCGGGTGGCCTCGGCAAGAAGGTTGCCACTTCCCTGGGGCTGCCGCGGCCGGTGCGGTTGCGGCGCCACGAGGGTCCCGGCACACCGCTGGTGACGGGACCGGTCCTGGTCCTCTCGGACGAGGCCTCGCGCGGGGAGGCCGACGCGATCGCGCACGCCATGCTGCCGTGGGACCTGGACGTCCGGAGGGACACGTACCTTCCCCCGGACGTGAAGTGGGGCGCGGTCGTCGTGGTGCTCACGGGCGTCACGCGGCCCGGGGACCTCGCAGCCCCCGTCCTCGCACTCGGCTCGACCCTCCGCGCTCTCACCCGCTCCGGCCGGATCGTGACCCTCTCCCGGCCGGCAGGGGTCGCGGACGCCGAGGCCGCGGCCGCGCGCGCCGCGGTCGACGGCGTCGTGCGCTCGCTCGGCAAGGAGTTGCGCGCGGGCGCCACCGCGAACGGCATCGTGGTTGCCGACGGGCTCGACATCGCGGCCCCGAGCGTGCTCGGGACGTTGCGCTTCCTGCTCTCCGCGAAGTCCGCCTTCGTGGACGGCCAGCTGGTCCCCGTCTCCGGGCCCGGGTCCGAGAACCCGTCGTGGGACACGCCGCTGGCGGGCCGGATCGCCGCGGTGACAGGCGCCGCCCGGGGCATTGGCGCCGAGATCGTCCGGGTGCTCGCGCGTGACGGCGCCACCGTCATCGGGGTGGACGTGCCCGCGGCGGGCGACGCGCTGGCGGGCGTCATGAACGGTGTCCGTGGCACCGCGCTGCAGCTCGACGTGACCGCTCCGGACGCCGCCCGCCGGATCCACGAGCACGCCCAGCAGCGCCACGGCTCCCTCGACATCGTGGTGCACAATGCCGCGATCGTCCGGGACAAGCTGCTCGCCAACATGACGCCCGAGAAGTGGAACGACGTCATCAGGGTGGACATCGAGGCACCGCTCGCGATGAACCGCGCACTCCTGGAACTCGGCCGCGCGGGGCTGCTCGGTTCGACACCCCGACTGCTGGCGCTCTCCTCCGCTCCGGGGATCTCGGGAAACCGCGGCCAGACCAACTACGGCGCGGCGAAGTCGGGGATCGTCGGAATGACGCAGGCCCTCGCGCCGGCGCTCGCGGAGCTCGGCGGCACCGCCAACGCGATCGCGCCGGGGTTCATCGAGACGGAGATGACCCGCCGCATGCCCACGGTGACGCGTGAGGTCGCCCGCCGGCTCAACTCGCTGCAGCAGGGTGGGCAGCCGGTCGACGTCGCGGAGGTGGTCGCGTTCCTCGCCTCTCCCGCCGCGGGTGGCATCAACGGCGAGGTGGTCCGGGTGTGCGGCCAGCACCTGGTGGGCCGATGAGCGCCGCGGCCCACGACCGGGAGGTCATACGGCTCCCGGCGCCGCCCCGGCTGGCGGACTCCTACCGGGCGGCGCTCCGGGGCACGCTCCCGGCTGCGGCGGGCCGTACGGGTGGGGGCGACGTACCGGCGGTGACGCTGGCGCACACGGCACGCGCCGACGTCGCGACCCTCACCGCCTACCAGCACCTTCTCGGGCTCCCTGCCACCGACTCACTCCCGGCGGGATACGTCCACGTGCTCGGCTTCCCGCTGGCGATGACACTCATGACCCGGCGCGACTTCCCCCTCCCCGTGCTCGGGCTGGTGCACCTCGCCAACAGGGTGGTGCAGCGCCGCCCCCTCCATCTCGGGGAGGACCTGGACCTCGCTGCCTGGGCCGACGGGCTGCGGCCGCACCGGCGGGGCACCGTCGTCGACGTGCACCTCGTCGCGCGAGCGGGCGACGACGTCGCCTGGGAAGGGACGTCGACGTACCTCGCGAAGGGACGGTCTCCCGGCGGGACCGCCGCCGCGGGGGAGGCCGGACCACGCGCGGGCGCGGGCGCGGACGCGGACGCGGAGGCGCAGAGCGCGGCCGCGGGACCGGGACAACACGTGTGGCGCCTGGGCGCCGACATCGGCCGGCGCTACGCCACCGTCACCGGGGACCGGAACCCGATCCACACCTCCCGGGCGGGCGCACGGCTCTTCGGCTTCCCCCGCCCGATCGCGCATGGGATGTACACGGCCGCACGCGCGCTGGCCGAACTCCCCCACCCCGGAGGCGCCTTCGAGTGGACCGCGGAGTTCGCGAAACCGGTCCTGCTCCCCGGGACCGTGGTCCTGCGCTTCGGGCCATATGGTGGTGGCTGGTCCTACGTGGCCCGGTCGCGATCAGGCAAGCCGCATCTCCAGGGCCACGTGCGCCCGACGGATTCATGACTAGCGCTTGACAGGAACGGGCCGTCCGGCCAAGATGCGCCCCCTCGTCAACGGCCGTCGAATATCGCCGCCCTCCGGACGTGATCGGCTTTTCCACAGGATTCGTCCACACCCCTGTGCACAGGACCGGGATACCGCCACTCCGACTGTGGACAGACTGTGCCCACCTCGCCGGACGGCTCGAAACCGTTGCAATTCCAACGATTCTGGCGCCTCCCCACCAATCGTGGCCGATCCGCCGACTTCGCTTGACAGCTCCCGGGCCAAACGGTTATGCACACCTGTCCCCAAGGAGAAGAGGCTCCATTGGGACGTTGGGCCGGAGCGTGCGCGGTGGTCCGCCCACCCTCGAAGGCCGGGAAGTGGCCCTGCGATGGTAAAGGCCGATTAGCGGGAACCTCCAAGAACGGGCTCAGAACGCGGCCATCACCCGCTGGAGGATCGACGTGAAGAAGCCCAGTCCGTCGGTTCCGGTGCGGGGCCCGAGGGGACCGTCCGGCCCGTACCCGGGCTCGACGGCGTGCTCCGGGTGCGGCATGACGCCGACGACGTTCCCGGCCGGGTTGCAGATCCCGGCGATCTCGCGCGCCGAGCCGTTCGGATTCCCCCCGACGTAGCGGAGGACGACGCGCCCCTCGGCCTCCAGCGCATCAAGCGTCCGCTCGTCGGCGATGTAACCGCCCTCCCCGTTCTTGAGCGGGATCGTGATCTCCTGCCCGGGGAGGTAGGACGCCGTCCAGGCGGTCGAGGCGTTCTCGACGCGCACGCGCTGGTCCCGGCAGATGAAGAGCTGGTGGTCGTTGCGGATGAGTGCGCCCGGCAGGAGGTGGGACTCGCACAGCACCTGGAACCCGTTGCAGATGCCGAGGACCGGCATCCCCCCGGCGGCGGCGTCCACCACCCGTTCCATGACGGGGGCGAAGCGCGCGATCGCCCCGGCCCGGAGGTAGTCGCCATAGGAGAAACCGCCGGGCAGGATGACGGCGTCGACGCCGTGGAGGTCCCCGTCGGCGTGCCACAGGGTGACCGCCTCGCCCCCGGCGAGCCGGACGGCGCGGACCGCGTCCCGGTCGTCGAGGGAGCCGGGGAACGTGACGACTCCGACCAGGGGACCGCTCACTCGTCCGCCTCCGCGACGAGGACGACGTCCTCGATGATCGGGTTGGAGAGCAGGGTGCCGGCCGCCTCGCGCGCTGCCGCGAGGTGGTCGGCGTCCACCGGGCCGTCGACCGTGAGCTCGAATCGCTTCCCCTGACGGACCGAGGTGAACTGGGTGAAACCGAGCCGGGGCAGTGCTCCCGCGACGGCCTTGCCCTGCGGGTCGAGCAGCTCAGGCTTCGGCATGACCTCGACGACGATGCGTCCCACGGTGACCTCCTCGGCAGTGATGCGGTCAGCCTAGTGCGGCCCGAGCGGGGCTCCCGGGCGCATGCCACGATGCGGTCAGCGGCTGGAGTCCCGGCCCAGTGGTTAGAGTTCCGGCTCGGTGCCCGTCAGGCGACGGAATGCCTCGAGGTAGCGGGCGCGGGTCTTCTCGACAATCTCGTCCGGCAGCGGCGGCGGGGGTTCGTCGCTCAGCCGGTTCCACCCTGATTCGGGCGAGAGCAGCCAGTCCCGCACGAACTGCTTGTCGAAGCTGTACTGCGGCCGCCCCGGCTCCCAGTCCGCGGCGTCCCAGTAGCGCGACGAGTCCGAGGTGAGCACCTCGTCGGCGAGGATGATGTCGTGGGCGGAGGTCGACTCCGGGACCACGCCGAACTCGAACTTGGTGTCCGCGAGGATCAGGCCGCGGCTCGACGCGATCCGCCGCGCGCGCCGGTAGAGCTTCAACGTGGTGGCACGGAGCTGCGGCGCGTACGCGCCCACCGTCGTCCTCAGCTCCTCGAAGGAGATGTTCTCGTCGTGGCTTCCCGCCTCCGCCTTCGTGGCAGGCGTGAAGATGGGTTCCGGCAACTCGTCGCCCTCACGCAACCCCTTCGGGAGCGTGATCCCACAGATGCCACCGGTCGCGCGGTACTCACTCATCGCGGAGCCCGCCAGGTAGCCGCGTGCCACGCACTCGACGTGGATCATGTTCAGGCGGCGGCAGATCATGGCGCGGCCCCGCACCGGTTCGGGCACGTCGAGACTGACCAGGTGGTTGGGAACCACGTCCTTGAGCTGCTCGAACCACCACAGGCTCAGCTGCGCGAGGATCTTGCCCTTGTCGGGGATCCTGGTGGGCAGGACGTGGTCGAAGGCGGAGATACGGTCGGTGGCGACCACCAGGATGACGTCCCCGCTGCCGTGGGCCGAGGCATCCTGCGGGACGTACAGGTCCCGCACCTTCCCAGACGAGACATGTGCCCAGCCGTCGAGATCAAACATCCGCTCCTCCTCCGCGCTCATCATGGCATGAGGCGCGACCTTGCCGGGCATTCATTCCGGGACCGTGATCGCCTCCAGGCGTGCGGCGATGTCGCTGCGATGGTGGGAACCCGCGAGCGAGATCTCCGCCACGCCCGCGTACGCCCGCGCGCGCGCCGCGGCGACGTCGTCGCCCTCGCCGACGACGCACAGCACCCGCCCGCCCGCGCTGACGAGTCCGTCCCCGGTGCGCCGCGTTCCGGCGTGGATCACGTGCACACCCTCCAGCGCCTCGGCGCGTTCGACGCCCGTGATGGGGTCGCCGGACCGGACAGTGCCAGGGTAGCCGTGTGCCGCCACGACCACCGTCACCGCGGCGCCCGTCCCCCAGCGCACGTCGGCGTCGCGAAGCGTCCCGCGCGCGGCCGCAAGAAGCAGGCCGGCCAGCGGGGTCCGCAGCCGCGGGAGCACCACCTGGGTCTCAGGATCACCGAAGCGCACGTTGAACTCCACGACTCGCACGCCCCGCGCGGTGAGGGCCAAACCGCAGTAGAGGATGCCGACGAAGGGCGTGCCGCGGGCCGCCATCTCCCGGACCACCGGCCGGGCGATCCGGTCCACCACGTCCGCGGTCAGGCCGTCCGGCACCCACGGCAGCGGTGAGTAGGCCCCCATGCCGCCGGTGTTGGGCCCCGCGTCCCCGTCGAGGGCACGCTTGTAGTCCTGCGCCGGCGCGAGAGGGACGACGTCTGTTCCGTCGCACACACAGAACAGCGAGACCTCGGGACCGTCCAGGTACTCCTCGACCACGACCCGCGGTTCGCCTGGCCGGTCCAGGCAGGCGGCTGCGTGGGCGAGGGCGACCTCCGGGTCGGACGTGACCACGACGCCCTTGCCAGCGGCAAGCCCGTCATCCTTCACCACGTACGGCGCACCGAAGTCGTCCATCGCGGCCCGTACCTCGCCGAGGGTGGTGCACACGTGCGCCATGGCGGTCGGCACCCCGGCGAGCGCCATGATCTCCTTCGCGAACGCCTTCGACCCCTCGAGCCGGGCCGCCTCCGCCGACGGACCGAACACGGCGATCCCGGCGGCGGCGACGGCGTCGGCCACCCCCGCGACGAGCGGCGCCTCGGGACCCACGACGACGAGGTCGACGCCGCGCGCCGTCGCGGCCGCTGCCACGGCGGCCGGGTCGGCGATGTCGAGGGGCAGGTTGGTGGCGACGGTGGCGGTGCCGGGGTTGCCGGGAGCGACGAGGAGCTCGTCCGTGACGGGGTCCCGGGCGAGCGCACGCGCCAGCGCGTGCTCCCGCCCGCCCGAGCCGAGCAGCAGGATCTTCACAGGGGCGAGCCTACCCGGGACGAGACTCAGGACTGGCGGGCCGCCGCGATGCGCTCGCGGAGCTTCGCGAGCTGCTCGTGCAGCTCCGCCGGCACCCTGTCACCGAACTGGGCGAAGTACTCCTCCGTGAGGTCGGCCTCGAGGCTCCACGCCTCCGGGTCGAGTGCGAAGAGCTTCTCATAGGCGCCCTCGGGGAGGTCGAGGCCCTCGGTGTTGAGGTCGCCCTTCACCGGGATTCGGCCGGAGATCGCGTCCACGGCCCCGACCTCGCCGTTGATGCGGCGCAGCGCCCACTCGATCGCGCGGGCGTTGTCCCCGAAGCCCGGCCACAGCCATGAGCCGTCGGCGTCCTTGCGGAACCAGTTCACCTGGAAGATGCGTGGCGCCTTGTCGCCGAGCCTCTCGCCCACGCGGAACCAGTGCGCCCAGTAGTCGGCCATGTTGTAGCCGCAGAACGGCAGCATCGCGAACGGGTCGCGGCGCAGCGAACCCACCGCGCCCTCGGCCGCGGCGGTCTGCTCGGAGGACACCGTGGCCCCGACGAACACGCCGTGGTCCCAGTCGTAGGACTCGGAGACGAGAGGGACGTTCGAGGCACGCCGGCCGCCGAAGAGGATGACGTCGATCGGGACACCGGCCGGGTCCTCCCACTCGGGTGAGATGGAGGCGGCCTGGTCGGCCCGCACCGTGAAGCGGCTGTTGGGATGCGACGACGGCACGCCGGAATCCGGCGTCCAGTCGTTGCCCCGCCAGTCGATGAGGTGCGCCGGGGGCTGCTTGGTCATGCCCTCCCACCAGACGTCGCCGTCGTCGGTCAGCGCCACGTTGGTGAAGATGGTGTCGTGGTCCAGCGCCTGCAGGGCGGTGGGGTTGGTGTCCAGCGACGTGCCGGGGGCGACGCCGAAGAAGCCCGCCTCGGGGTTGATCGCGTAGAGGCGGCCGTCCTCGCCCTGGCGCATCCAGGCGATGTCGTCGCCGATGGTCTCGACCTTCCAGCCGGGGATCGTCGGGCGAAGCATGGCGAGGTTGGTCTTGCCACAGGCGCTCGGGAAGGCGGCGGTCAGGTGGTAGACCCGGCCGTCCGGGCCGGTGATCTTCAGGATGAGCATGTGCTCGGCCAGCCAGCCCTCGTCACGGGCGAGCACCGAGGCGATCCGCAGCGCGTAGCACTTCTTGCCGAGCAGCGCGTTGCCGCCGTAGCCCGAGCCGTAGGACCAGATCTCGCGGGTCTCCGGGAAGTGGGTGATGTATTTCGTCTCGTTGCAGGGCCACGGGACATCCTCGCGGCGGTTGCCCTCGGCATCCACGAGCGGGTAGCCCACGGTGTGCACGGCGGGCACCCAGTACTGGCCCTCGCCGATGAGCCTGAGCGCCTCGGCGCCCATGCGGGTCATGATCCGCATGTTGAGGACCACGTAGATCGAGTCCGTCAGCTCCACGCCGAGCCGGGAGATGTTGCCGCCCAGCGGGCCCATCGAGAAGGGGATCACGTACATGGTGCGTCCCCGCATGGAACCGTCGAACAGGGGCATGAGCGTGGCCTTCATCTCGGCCGGGTCTGCCCAGTTGTTCGTGGGGCCCGCGTCCTCCTCCTTCTCGGAGCAGATGTAGGTCCGGGACTCCACGCGGGCGACGTCGGCCGGGTCGGAGCGGACGAGGTAGGAGCCGGGGCGCTTCGCCAGCGGGATGAACTGCCCGCTCGCCACGGCCTCGGCACGAAGGCGGTCGCGCTCCTCCTCGGAACCGTCGCACCAGTACACCGCATCCGGCTTCGTCAGTTCGGCCACCTCGGCCACCCACTCGACGAGCTGCGGTGATGCGGTCGACGGCGCCTCCTGCACGATCTGGCTGCTCAGAACGGACATTGTTCTCTCCTCGTTGCTCGCTCCGACGGCGAGCGATCGTCGTGGTCCGGTTCCCATCCTTGCCCACTCCACGGTGCGGGTGACGGACGAAGGGCCCACCGGGGGCGCGCGGGTGGGCCCAATGTGTCCGAGGTCACGGCGTGCGGCCCGGCTCAGGTCTCGAGGAGCGGCACCCGCACGATGGTCTGCTCGCGGTCCGGCCCGACCCCGATCGACGAGATCCGGCAGCCCGAGACCTGCTCGAGGTAGTCGAGGTACCGCTGGGCGTTGGCCGGGAGGTCCTCGAAACGGCGCGCGCCGCTGATGTCCTCGGTCCAGCCGTCGAGGTACTCGTAGATGGGCCGGGCGTGGTGGAACGAGGTCTGGTCGTGGGGCATCTCGTCGTGCCGCACGCCCTCCACGTCGTAGGCCACACACACCGGGATCCGTTCGAACCCGGTGAGCACGTCCAGCTTCGTGATGACCAGGTCGGTCAGCCCGTTGACACGGGAGGCGTAACGCGCGACGACGGCGTCGTACCAGCCGCACCGGCGCGGGCGTCCGGTCGTGGTGCCGTACTCGGCGCCGACCGCGCGGATGCGGTCGCCATCGGCGTCGAACAGCTCGGTCGGGAAGGGGCCCTCCCCCACGCGGGTGACATAGGCCTTGGCGACCCCCACGATGCGGTCGAGGCGGCGCGGCCCCACCCCGGAGCCGGTGCAGGCGCCGCCGGCGGTGCAGGACGACGACGTCACGAACGGGTAGGTGCCGTGGTCGACGTCCAGCATGGTCGCCTGCCCCGCCTCGAACACCACGGTCCGGCCCTCGTCGAGGGCCCTGTTGAGTTCGAGGGAGCAATCGATGACCATCGGACGGACCCGGTCCGCGTAGGAGAGCAGCTCGGCGGTCACGGCGTCGACGTCCGCCTCGCGCCGGTTGTAGACCTTGACGAGCAGCGCGTTCTTCTGCGTCAGCGCTCCCTCGACCTTCTGGCGCAGGATGGAGGCGTCGAAGAGGTCCTGGATGCGGATCCCCACGCGGTTCATCTTGTCCGCGTAGGTGGGGCCGATCCCCCGCCCGGTGGTGCCGATCTGCCGCTTCCCCAGGAAGCGCTCCACCACCCGGTCCATCGTGCGGTTGTAGGAGGGAATCACGTGGGCGTTCGCGCTGATCCGCAGCCGCGAGCAGTCCACTCCCCGCGCCGAGAGGTTCTCGATCTCCGTGAACAGGACCTCGAGGTCCACCACGACACCGTTGCCGATGATGGGGGTCACGCCCGGGGTCAGGATCCCGGAGGGCAGCAGGTGGAGCGCGTACTTCTCACTGCCCACCACCACCGTGTGCCCGGCGTTGTTGCCGCCGTTGAACTTCACGACGTAGTCGGTGGCTGCGCCCAGCTGGTCAGTTGCTTTCCCCTTGCCCTCGTCGCCCCACTGGGCTCCGAGCACCACCACGGCAGGCATGTGGGCCCCCTCCGCTCGCTCTCGACTTTCGGCCCCCCAAGGCTACCGCCAGCCCCGGCTACGCTGGGGACGTGCCCGAGTTGCGCCACGCCCCGCGGGTGATCGCCCACCGCGGCATGTCCTCGCTCGCCCCGGAGAACACCCTTGCCGCCTTCCGGCTCTGTGCCGACCACGGCGTGCGATGGTTCGAGTTCGACTGCGACGTGCTGGCGGACGGCACCGTCGTCGTCATCCACGACGCCACCCTCGACCGCACCACGGACCACAAGGGGGAGGTCCACGCCCTCACCCTCGCTGATCTCGACGACGTCGACGCCGGCTCGTGGTTCGACCCGCGGTTCGCCGGCGAGCCGGTGCCCACCCTCCGGCAGGTGGTCGACCTGATGAACGAGGCCGGGCTGGACGCCAACCTGGAACTGAAGCACACGCGCGGGGTGCCGGGCGGGCCGCTGCTCGCCGGCGTCGCCCGCGAACTCGAGCGCCTGCACCCGGACCGGCAACTCCTCGTCTCGAGCTTCGACCCGCTCCTGCTCGCCGGGTTCCGGCGGCTCGCGCCCCACTGGCCGCTGGCGTGCCTCTACGAGCATCACCGGTTCACCGGGATCTGGCGCTCGGTCGCCTCCCTCCTCGGCGCCGTGGCGATCCATCCCGGCGATCTGGGCCTGGAGGCCGGCCACGTCCGGCAGTTCACGGATGCCGGACTCGCCGTCAACGTCTGGACCGTCAACTCCGTCGACCGTGCCGCCGAACTGTTCGGATGGGGAGTTGGCGCGGTCTTCACGGACGTGGCGCAGGACTTCCCCCCGGAATGGCGCGAGGCGCGGCAGCTCCCGTTGCCATGACGCTAGGCTCGGAGTCACGCCGGGACATCGTCGTCTGGCCGGTGCGGGGGTGGGAATGATTCGGCAATCGCTCTGGGCCCTGCTGGTGAGCGCCGCCCTCACCGCCCTTCCCGCTGGCGGGCTGCCCACGGAGCCCGGCCTCCCCACCGAAACCGCCTCCACGGATGAACCCGCATCCCCGGACGAACCCGCCTCCCCCACCGGGCCGGCAACGGAGGCCAGCACACCGCCCGGGGACCCGGACGCCGATGCCAGCGTCACCGTGGCGGACGAGGAGGGGAGCCCGTTGCCCGCGGGAAACCCGATCGGACGGGTCGAGGCGGTGGGCGCCGCTCCCGGCGTCGTGACCGCCTCGGGGTGGGCACTCGATCCCGACACGACCGGCCCGATCATCGTGCAGCTGTACGTGGACTGGTCGCAGTCCACGATGGCGTGGGCCGATGTCCCACGACCCGACGTCGCCGCCGCCTACCCCTACCACGGTCCGGACCACGGGTTCACGCTCTCGCTGGGCGTGACGCCCGGAACGCACTCGGTGTGCGTGTACGCGGTCAACCAGGGAGCCGGGACCAGCGTCCCGCTGGGCTGCTCCACGGTGACCGTCCCCAGCGCCGACCCGATCGGACGGGTCGA
>DBQX01000132.1:21185-61684 GCA_002305415.1 Actinomycetales bacterium UBA1383
ATCATCGTGCAGCTGTACGTGGACGCGAGCGACTACACGATGGTGTGGGCGGACCTCCCGCGACCGGACGTGGCGGCGGTCTACCCGAGTCACGGGCCGGACCACGGATTCGCGATCTCCCTCGCGGTTCCCGACGGACAGCATCGCGTGTGTCTCTACGCGGTGAACACGGGCGCCGGCGCCAGCACCGTTCTCGGCTGCGCCATCGTGGGCACGCAACCCCTGCCGGCCTGTTACTACGGCGACGTCCCCACGCGCTTCCAGGCCTACGACGACTGGTACCGCACGCTCCTCGACACCATCTACCTGCTGCCCTCGACCTATGCCCCAGGGGACCTGGTGGACACCGGAGCGGCGGGGCTGAACAGCGGGTACAGCGTCCGCGGCCTCGTGGTGAACGATCTTCGGGACATGGCCCAGGCGGCCAGAGCCGCAGGAGCACCGTTCGTGGTGACATCCGCCTACCGCAGCTACGCCACCCAGGTGAGCACCTTCAACTACTGGGTGAGCCGGATCGGCTACTCGGCAGCGCTCCTCACCGCCGCCCGGCCCGGGCACTCCGAGCACCAGCTCGGCACCACGCTCGACTTCACGAGCCCGTCCGGTGTGGAGCCGTGGGACTACTCGGACTGGGGCACGAGCGCAGCCGGTGCCTGGCTGCGGGAGAACGCGTGGCGGTACGGATTCGTGATGAGCTACCCCCCGATCGTGAGCCCGTCGGTCACGTGCTACACCTACGAGCCGTGGCACTTCCGGTACGTCGGCCGCCAGGCGGCGGCTGCCGTCCACAGTTCCGGCCTGACACTGCGTGAGTACCTCTGGACGACCTGGGGAGGCTGAGGGCACCCGGGAAACCCGGGAGGGCCGCCGCGAGTGCGACGGCCCTCCTGCTCGGGTGAGCGGTGCAGGGGATCAGGTCATCTTCCTGCCCGCCGAGCCCAGCTGCTGGGCGGCCTCGACCACCCGGGCAGCCATGCCCGTCTCGGCGGCCTTGCCCCAGACGCGCGGGTCGTACATCTTCTTGTTGCCCACGTCGCCGTCCACCTTGAGGACGCCGTCGTAGTTGCGGAAGAAGTGGTCCACCACCGGGCGGGTGAAGGCGTACTGGGTATCGGTGTCGATGTTCATCTTGATGACGCCGTGGGATACCGCCGTGGCGATCTCCTCAGCCGACGAGCCGGAGCCGCCGTGGAACACCAGGTCGAAGGGGAGGTCCACCCCGTACTTCTCGCCCACGATCCGCTGGATCTCGCCGAGCAGCTCGGGGCGCAGCTTCACGGCGCCCGGCTTGTACACGCCGTGCACGTTCCCGAACGTCAGGGCGGCCATGTAGCGGCCCTTCTCCCCAAGACCGAGCGCCTCGATGGTGGCGATGCCGTCCTCGGGGGTGGTGTAGAGCTGCTCGTTGATCTCGGCGGCGTGGCCGTCCTCCTCGCCACCGACGACGCCGATCTCCACCTCGAGGATCGTGCGGGCCGCCTGGGAGAGCTCCAGCATCTCCTGCGAGATGGCCAGGTTCTCGGCCAGCGGGACGTTCGACCCGTCGTACATGTGCGACTGGAAGAAGGGCAGGCGGCCGGCCTTGACCTCCTCGGCCTCCAGCACGAGGAGCGGGCGCACCCAGGTGTCGAGGTTCTGCTTGGTGCAGTGGTCGGTGTGGAGGGCAACGGTGATCGGGTAGTTCTTGGCCACTTCGCGCGCGTAGGCGGCGACGGCCAGCGAGCCGGCCACCCGGTCCTTGATGTAGGGGCCGGAGGCGTACTCCGCGCCTCCGACGGAGACCTGGATGATGCCGTCGGACTCTGCGTCGGCAAGGCCCTTGAGTGCGGCGTTGAGCGTCTGGGATGAGGTGACGTTGAAGGCGGGGTAGGCGAACTTGCCCTTCTTCGCGCGGTCGAGAAGTTCTGCGTAGACCTCGGGGGTTGCGATCGGCACGTGTTCCTCCATTGGTTGTGCGAGCGAGTGGCCCCGATTATTCCACCCGGACCCCCGGCGGGGGTAGGGCGATCGGTCCCGGGGGGAACGTGGGCGGCCCGGAAGTCAGAGGTGATGCTGTACCACCCAGGCCCACATGGCGACGGCCGCGGCCGCGCCCACGTTGATCGAGCGCGTCGAGCCGTACTGGGTGATGTGGAGGACCCGGTCGCATCCCGCGAGCATCTGCGGACTCAGACCCGCGGACTCCTGGCCGAACACCAGCACGGCGTCCTCCTCCAGGGCAGCGCCCTCGAGCGGCACCGAGCCCGGCAGGTTGTCCACGCCGAGCACGTGCAGGCCCGCCCCGCGCGCCCACGTGAGGAACTCCGCGGCCGAGTCGTGGTGCCGCAGGTGCTGGTAGCGGTCGGTGACCATGGCGCCCCGGCGGTTCCAGCGCCGTCGCCCCACGATGTGGACCTCGGCCACCGCGAAGGCGTTGGCCGTGCGGACCACGGAACCGATGTTGGCGTCGTGGGCGAGGTTCTCGATGGCGACGTGCAGGCGGTGGCGGCGGCGGTCGATGTCCGCGACGATCGCCTCGAGGCGCCAGTACCGGTAGCGGTCGACGACGTTGCGCGCGTCCCCGTGTTCCAGCAGGTCAGGGTCCCAGTACTCGCCGGCGGGCCAGGCCTCCGGGCCTCCCGGCCACGGTCCGACCCCCTGCCCGGGGATGGCGGCGCCGGCGTCGTCGAGCTCCACCTATGGACGCGGGGCGCCCGAACCGCCGCCCTGGCCGAAGTCCACCCGCGGCACGTCGCGCGAGGCACCCTCGGCCTCGAAGTAGGTGGCGCGGCGGAACCCGGTCATGCCGCCCACGATGGACTGCGGGAAGGTCTCGAGCCGGGTGTTGAACTCCCGCACGTTCGCGTTGTAGTAGCGCCGCCCCGCGGCGATCCGGTCCTCCGTGTTGGTGAGCTCGGACTGGAGGGCCCGGAAGTTGGCGTCCGCCTTGAGGCTCGGGTAGGCCTCCGCGACGGCGAAGAGGCGGCTGATCGCCGCGGTGAGTGCGTTCTCGTTGGCCGCCTGCTCGGCGCGTGAGGTCGCTGGCTGGGCGGCCGCCGCCCGGGCCCGGGTGACCTCCTCGAACACGCCGCGCTCATGGCTGGCGTACCCCTTGACGGTCTCGACGAGATTCGGGATGAGGTCGTAGCGCCGGTGCAGCTCGACGTCGACCTGCCGCCACGCCTCCTCCACCAGGTTCCGCAGGCGCACGAAGCCGTTGTAGGTGGCGATGAACCAGAGGATCACCGCCAGCACCAGGACGCCCACGATCGTCAGCGTGAGCATGATCGGGTCCATCGTGGAACCTCCCGGGAGAAACGAAGGTGGCTCAATCCAACCACACGGGACTCCCACGTGGCGGATGCGGACCCTAGAGGCCGAGGTCGGCGAGGCTGAGGGCGAAGAGGTAGGGCAGGCCGGCGGCCTCGACCGCCTCCCGCGCCCCGGTGTCCCGGTCCACGACGACGGCACAGGCCACGACGTCGGCGCCCGCCTCCCGGAGGGCGGCGACCGCCTGCAGGACGGAGCCGCCCGTGGTGGAGGTGTCCTCGACCGCGACCACGCGGCGGCCCGCGACGTCCGGGCCCTCGATGCGGCGCTGCAGCCCGTGGGACTTCGCCTCCTTGCGGACGACGAACGCGTCGATCGCGAGGCCACGCGACGCCGCCGCGTGCATGATCGCGGCAGCGACCGGGTCCGCCCCCAGCGTGAGGCCCCCGACGGCGTCGATCTCGCCCGGCCCCACGCCGTTCTCATCCAGCAGGTCGAGCATCACGTGGCCGATCAGCGGGCCCGCCTCGTGGTGGAGCGTGGCCCGGCGCATGTCCACGTAGTAGTCGGACTCGAGTCCCGAGGCCAGCCGCACGCGACCCCGGACGACGGCGAGGTCCCTCACCAACTCGGCGAGGCGCGCCCGCTGCGGATCGTTGCCCATCTGCGTGACTCCTTCACATGATCGCCCGGGCCGACAGGGACGGCCCGGTGGCGGCCCGCACCGCCCACCGCGGTGCGGCCCGCAGCAGCCCGGCGGCCGCCTTGTACATGAGGGACGGCGTGCAGAGCACCCGGCCGCGCCGAACGGCCTCCAGTGACTCGGTCACCACCCGCTCCGCGGAGAGCCACCCGAACGCCGGCCAGGCCTCGGCGTCGAGACCTGCCGCCGCGTGGAAGTTGGTACGGACCAGCCCGGGCAGCACGACCGTGGCGGTGACCGGAGTGGTCCGCAACTCGACCGCGAGCGCCTCGGTGAAGGACGTCACCCATGACTTGTGGGCGGCGTACGTGCCCATCAGCGTGTGCGCCGCGACGGAGGAGACGTTGAGGATGGCCCCGTGGCCGCGCGCGACCATCGCCGGGGCCGCGGCGTGCGACAGCACCAGCACCGCGCGGACCAGCACGTCGAGGGCCAGCTCCTCGCGCGCGAGGTCGCCCCCCACGAAGTTCTGCCCGAGGCCGAAACCCGCGTTGTTGACGAGGAGCCCCACGGGGGCGACGTCGGTGCGCAGCCGGGCGGCGACGTCGTCGAGGTCCGCGCGGACGGCGAGGTCCCGGGCGAGCACCTCGACTTCCACACCCGCCGCCTGCCGGATCTCCTCGGCGGCCTCCGCGAGCCGGTCCTCGCGGCGCGCCACGAGCACGAGGTTGTGCCGCGCGGCCGCCAGTTGCCAGGCGTACTCGAGGCCAAGGCCCGAGGAGGCGCCGGTGATGAGTGCGGTTCCCACGCCCGCAAGCCTAGCCCGGGCCGTCTCGGGAGGCCGCCGGCTCCCGGGCCGTCCGCGTCCCGCGCGTTACCGTTGGGGGCATGAAGCTCGCCACCTGGAACGTCAACTCCATCCGCACGCGCGTGGACCGCGTGACGTCGTGGCTGGAGCGGTCCGGTGTGGACGTCCTGGCCATGCAGGAGACCAAGTGCAAGGACGAGCAGTTCCCGGTCCTCCCCTTCGAGGCACTCGGGTACGAGGTGGTCACGCACGGGCACTCGCAGTGGAACGGGGTCGCGATCGCGTCCCGGGTGGGGCTCGACGACGTCGCGTTCGGCTTCGAGGGCATGCCCACGTGGGGTGACACGCCGGCGTCGGAGGCGCGGGCGCTCGGGGCCACCACCGGGGGCGTGCGGGTGTGGAGCCTCTACGTCCCGAACGGCAGGGCCCTGGGGGATCCGCACTACGAGTACAAGCTGGCGTGGCTGGCCGCCCTGAAGGAGGCCGCGGGGAGCTGGGTGCGGGCCGAACCCGAGGCGAAGATCGCCCTCGTGGGGGACTGGAACATCGCGCCGCTGGACCAGGACGTATGGTCCATGGAGTTCTTCGCGGGCGCCACACACGTCTCCCCACCCGAACGCGCGGCCTTCGCCGCGTTCGGCGAGGTGGGGTTCACCGAGGTGACGCGGCAGTTCGTGCCGCAGCAGTTCACCTACTGGGACTACCAGCAGCTGCGGTTCCCCCGGAACGAGGGCATGCGGATCGACTTCATCCAGGCCTCCCCGGCCCTCGCGCGCGCGGTCACGGGCGCCTCGATCGAGCGGAATGAGCGGAAGGGCAAGGCGCCGTCGGACCACGTGCCGGTGGTCATCGAGATCGCGGACTGAGCGCCCAACCCTCCCGGGCGTCCCGGACGTCCGTGTGGGCGAAGTCCTCCCCCTCGAAAAGGAGTGGCTCGCCGGTGGCGGCGGCCGCGGCATACGAGAAGCAGTCGCCGCAGTTCAGCCGTGCGGGGGAGCCACTCCCCCGGCCGAATCGTGCCCACGCATCGCGGGCGATCGCGAGGTGGCGATCGTCGACCGGGTGGATCACCGGTGCGATCGCTGCCAGGAGCTGGTCCAGGTCCTTCCGTTCAATCCAGCACCGCGTGGTCCGCGAGGATCGCATCCGAGAGCAGGGGCCACGCCTCCTGGTGCTCCTCGCTGAACGGCCTGGATCCCACGAAGCAAGTGGCGAGGTGGACCCTGGGGTCCACCCAGAGGAAGGAGCCGGCCCACCCGAAGTGGCCGACGGTACCCGGCGAGTTGTTGTGGCCCGTCCAGTGGGGGTCCTTGTGGCCGCGGATCTCGAATCCCAGCCCCCAGTCGTTGGGTTCCTGGCGCCCGTAGCCGGGCAGCACACCCCGCAGGCCCTCGAACTGCACGGTGGTGGCCGCCGCGAAGGACTCCGGCGAGAGCAGCGCGCCGTTCAGCACCGCCCTCCCGAATTCGGCGAGGTCCACGGCGCTGCCGCGCATGCCGAAGGCCGGCGAGCCGTACAGTTCGGCGCTGTCCATCCCCAGCGGCTCGAGCACCGCGGCGTGCGTCCACCCCGCGAAGTCCTCCCCCACCCGTGCCGCGACGTGCTCGGCCGCCGCCTCGATCCCGCGGTTGGAGTAGATCCGCTTCGTCCCGGCCGGGGCCAGGGGCGCGCCCTTCTCGAACGGCAGGCCCGAGGCATGGGCCAGGAGGTGCCGCAGGGTGGACCCCTCCGGCCCGGCGGCGTCGTCGAGCGAGACGAGGCCACGGTCCACCGCGACGAGGCACGCGTAGGCAGTGACCAGCTTCGTCACTGACGCCCACTCGAAGACGTCCACGGGATTGCCGTAGGTGGCGATGTCGGCGGCGTGGTCCACCACCACGACGGCGACGTCGAAATCCAGGTCCCGGAGCGCGCGGAAGGTGTCCATGGACCCAGCGTGCCACGCCGCGCCACGCCGCCGCGGCGAACAGGGACTCCCCGGCGCTGGCGGCGGTGGAGGATGGTGCTCCTCACGTCCACGTGCCACCGACAGGAGCGTCCATGACCGCGGCCCCCACCGACATCCCCCGCCTCGTCTCCGAACTCACCCTCGAGGAGAAGGCCTCGCTTTGCTCCGGCTCGGACTTCTGGCACACCCAGGCGGTCGAGCGGCTCGGCATCCCGGCCATCATGGTGGCCGACGGCCCCCACGGGCTGCGCAAGCAGGCCGAGGAGATGGACCACCTCGGCGTTGCGAGGTCCGTTCCCGCCACCTGCTTCCCCAGCGCGGCCGGCCTCGGCTCCACCTGGGACCCGGACCTGATGGCGCGCGTGGGCGAGGCGCTGGGCCGCGAGACCCGCGCGAACGGCGTCTCGGTGCTCCTCGGCCCCGGTGTGAACATGAAGCGCTCCCCGCTGTGCGGACGCAACTTCGAGTACTTCTCGGAGGACCCGCTGCTCGCCGGCGTGCTCGCCACCGCGCTCGTCCGGGGGATCCAGTCCCAGGGCGTGGGGGCGTCCCTGAAGCACTTCGCGGCCAACAACCAGGAGACGGACCGCCTCCGCGTGGACGCCCAGGTGGACGAGCGCACCCTGCGGGAGATCTACCTGCCGGCCTTCGAGCGCGTGGTGAAGGGCGCCAAGCCCTGGACCGTGATGTGCGCCTACAACAAGGTCAACGGGACCCACGCCTCGGAGCACCACTGGCTCCTCACCGAGGTGCTGCGCGACGAGTGGGGCTTCGAGGGCCTCGTGGTCTCCGACTGGGGCGCGGTGGATGACCGGGTCGCCGGCGTGGCGGCGGGGCTGGACCTCGAGATGCCGTCCTCGCACGGGCTGAACGACGCCCGGATCGTCGCCGCCGTTCGCGCCGGCGAGCTGGACGAGGCCGACCTCGACGCCGCCGCCACCCGCGTCCTCACCCTGGTCGCGCGGGCCCTGGCCGCCCAGGCGGAGCCCGCCACCTTCGACGCCGCCGCCCACCACGCCCTCGCACGCGAGGTCGCCACCCGCACCGCCGTCCTGCTGAAGAACGACGGCGCCCTGCCCCTCCCGACGGACGCCGCGGGCACCGTCGTCATCGGGGAGATGGCGCGGACCCCGCGCTACCAGGGTGCCGGCTCCTCCCAGGTCAACCCGACCCGGCTGGAGAGCGCGCTGGACGCGCTGCGGGAGCGCGCGCCGGAGGTGGAGTTCGCCCCCGGCTACGTGCTCGCCGAGGCGGCCGGTCAGCCGGGGCAGGACCGCACGGACGAGGAGTTGCGCGCCGAGGCCGTGGACCTCGCCCGCGGCCGCACCGCGGTCCTGTTCCTCGGCCTGCCCGCCATCGACGAGTCCGAGGGCTACGACCGCGAGCACATGGACCTGCCCGCCTCCCATGTCGCGCTGCTCCGCGCCGTGCGCGCGGTGGCCGCGAAGGTGGTGGTGGTGCTCTCCAACGGCTCCGCCGTGACCGTGGCGGACTGGGAGCCGGACGCGGACGCCGTCCTGGAACTCTGGCTCGGTGGTCAGGCCGGCGGCGCGGCCGCGGCCCAGCTCCTGCTGGGCGAGGTGGACCCCTCCGGCAGGCTCGCGGAGTCGATCCCCGTACGCCTGGCCGACGTGCCCGCCCAGCTCAACTTCCCCGGCGAGCGCGGCTCGGTCCGGTACGGCGAGGGCCTGTTCATCGGCTACCGCGGCCTCGACGCCGTCGGCGCCGAGGTCTCCCACCCCTTCGGCTACGGCCTCACCTACACCACGTTCGCGTACGCGGACCTCTCGGTGGACGCCGCCGAGGTGACGGACGAGACGGGGGACGACGACGTCGTCGTGCGCGTCACGGCGCGCGTCACCAACGCCGGGGACCGCACCGGCGTGGCGGTCCCGCAGCTCTACGTGGGCCGGCCGGACTCGGCGTTCGCCCGCGCCCCCCGCGAGCTGCGCGGCTTCGAGCGCATCGAGCTCACCCCCGGCGAGTCGCGGGTGGTGGAGTTCGGCCTCACGCGGCGGGACCTCTCGCACTGGGACGTCGGCGTGCACGGCTGGGTGGTGGAGCCCGGTGCGGTGGAGATCGCCGTCGGGGAGAACTCGCGGGACCTGCCGCTGCGCGCGGTGGTGGACGTGGTGGCGCCCGTGGTGCACCTGCCGCTGCACGACCACTCCACCGTGGGCGAGTGGCTGGAGCACCCGGTGGGCGGGCCGCTCCTGCGTGAGGCGCTGGGCGGCTTCGCGGCCCTGCTGGGGCCGGATGCGGAGCCCGCCTTCGCGGCCTTCCTCGTGTCCCTGCCCGTGGTGAAGCTTCCGGCCATGGTGCCCGGCTCGGTCTCGCCGGAGCAGCTCGACGGCCTGCTGGCGGAAGTCGCCGGCTGAGACCTCGCGCAACGGATCCTCCCGGGAGGGTTGGACGCGGATTCCGCTCCTACCTCTCCCGGGAGGATCTGTCGCGATCCGGTGCGGGGGCCGATTCGCTTCCCGGCGGACCCGGCTGCCTGTCAGGGTGGAGGAAGGCCATGAGCGACCAGGGCTCGGCACCCGGGTCCTCGCTGTCCCGGTGCACGTAGTCCTCGAGGATCTCGCTGATCCGCGACTCGAGTTCGGCACGATCCTCGGGCAGGAGCCGCATCCCGAGCCGCCACACCACGATGTCCTCGGGCTCCACCGGGGCGATCTCGTCGAGGAGCGTGCGCACCAGCACGGGCGCCACGCTGCGGGGCGAGCCTCGCCAGCTGAGCCGGGTGGCACGGTAGGGGATCTCCCTGGCGTTGCGCGTGCCCTTGCGCGGCTCCTCAGGCGTGAGGAAGCCGGTCTCCACGAGCAGCCGCACGTGGTGCAGCGTGCTGCCGGGGTTGAGGCCGAGGATCTCCGCCAGCTCCTTGTTCGTGCGTGCCTGGTGGAGGCAGAGCCGCAGGATCCGCCACCGCACCGGGGAGGACAGCGCCGCCGCCCGCGCCGCCTCCACCTCGGGGGCGAGGTCCTCGCGATCGGCCATGCCCCATTGTCGCCCAGCTCCCCGAGACCCGCCGCCCATACTGATTGACGCAGCCAATCACTTGCTGCACCATTGGGCAGAGAGTGATCCCGCCCGCGGCACCGTTCCTCCCCCAGGTGCCGCAGGGCGGGACGCCGCGTTCTTCCCCACCGGACCCCACGGGCGGATGAGGGCACCTCCCACCCGCCCGGAGTGAGTGCCCACGAGTCGGGCTGCCGTGGCGCCTCCGGGCCGCCGCTGGGACGCTATCCGCCAAGAGGCGGTGCCGCTCCGGGCAGGGTCCGCGCCGCCGCTGCGAGGTAAAGCGAGGTGTGCGATGTTCCGCAAGATCCTGGTGGCCAACCGCGGCGAGATCGCCGTCCGCGGCTTCCGCGCCGCCACCGAGCTGGGGGCGCGGACCGTGGCGGTCTATCCCTACGACGACCGCAATTCGATCCACCGGCAGAAGGCGGACGAGGCCTACGAGATCGGGGAGAAGGGCCACCCCGTCCGCGCCTACCTTGACGTGGACGAGATCATTCGCGTGGCACGGGAGTCCGGCGCGGACGCCATCTA
This sequence comes from Actinomycetales bacterium UBA1383, assembly GCA_002305415.1. Lineage (GTDB taxonomy): Bacteria > Actinomycetota > Actinomycetes > Actinomycetales > Actinomycetaceae > UBA1383. Next base: position 31,386 of record DBQX01000132.1, read on the forward strand.
CCCCGGCTACGGCTTCCTCTCCGAGAACCCCGGCCTCGCCCAGGCCGCTGCCGGCGCCGGGATCGCCTTCATCGGCCCGCCCCCCGAGGTACTGCGGCTCGCGGGCAACAAGGTGGAGGCGCTGCGGGCCGCGCGAGTCGCCGGGATCCCGGTGCTGCGGTCCTCCGAGCCGTCCGACGACGTCGAGCGCCTCGTCGCCGACGCCGAGGAGATCGGCTTCCCCGTCTTCGTGAAGGCCGTGGCGGGCGGCGGCGGGCGCGGGATGCGCCGCGTCGACGCCCGCGAGGACCTGCGGGAGGCGCTCGGCGCGGCGATGCGCGAGGCTGCCACCGCGTTCGGCGACCCCACGGTCTTCCTGGAGCAGGCGGTGCTGCGCCCCCGCCACATCGAGGTACAGGTCCTCGCCGACGCCACCGGCGAGGTGGTTCACCTCTTCGAACGCGACTGCTCGCTCCAGCGCCGCCACCAGAAGGTGGTGGAGATGGCCCCGGCGCCCAACCTCGACCCCGCCACCCGCCAGGCGCTCTACGACGACGCCGTCGCGTTCGCCCGCGCCATCGGCTACGTCAACGCCGGGACCGTGGAGTTCCTCGTCGACACCGTGGGCGATCGGGCCGGCCAGCACGTCTTCATCGAGATGAACCCGCGGATCCAGGTGGAGCACACCGTGACCGAGGAGGTCACCGACGTGGACCTGGTGGCCTGCCAGATGCGGATCGCCGCGGGCGAGACGCTCGCCGGCCTCGGCATCAGCCAGGACACCCTCGAGCTGCGCGGGGCGGCGCTCCAGTGCCGGATCACCACGGAGGACCCCTCCAACGGGTTCCGGCCGGACGTCGGCACGGTCACCGTCTACCGCTCCGCCTCCGGCGCCGGCGTCCGCCTCGACGGCGGCACGATCTACGCCGGGGCGGAGGTCTCCCCGCACTTCGACTCCCTGCTCGTGAAGCTGACCACGCGCGGACGCGACCGGGAGACGGCCATCGCCCGCGCGCGCCGAGCCCTCGCCGAGTTCCGCATCCGGGGCGTGGCCACCAACATCGGCTTCCTGCGGAACGTGCTCGACGACCCGGCCTTCCTCTCGGGCGACATCTCCACGGACTTCATCGACACCCATCCCGAGCTCCAGCTCATCGCCCGCTCCCAGGACCGGGGCTCCAGGCTCATGGCCTACCTCGCGGACGTCACCGTGAACCGGCCGTTCGGTCCGCGCGTGAACGGGATCGATCCCCGGGTCAAGCTGCCACGTTTCCCCGGAGACAAGTCCGAGGAGCCGAACCGCAGCCCCTTCGACGGGCCCTCATCGGCCGCGGTGCCGCCCGGCTGGCGCGACCGGTTGCGGGCCGACGGCCCGGAGGCGTTCGCGCGGGCGCTGCGGGAGGCCACGGCGGTCCAGGTCACCGACACCACGTTCCGCGACGCGCACCAGTCCCTGCTCGCCACCCGGGTGCGGACCCGGGACCTCCTCGCCGCCGCACCCGCGTTCGCCCACACGCTTCCCGGGCTGTTCTCGATGGAGGTCTGGGGCGGCGCCACCTACGACGTGGCACTGCGGTTCCTCTCCGAGGACCCGTGGCGCCGCCTCGAACTGTTGCGCGCCGAGCTGCCCAACATCCCGCTCCAGATGCTGCTGCGCGGCCGCAACACCGTGGGCTACACCCCCTACCCCACCGAGGTGACGGACGCGTTCGTGCGGGAGGCCACGGCCACCGGTATCGACATCTTCCGGATCTTCGACGCCCTCAACGACGTCCGGCAGATGGCCCCCGCGATCGCCGCGGTGCGCGAGACCGGGACCGCCGTGGCCGAGGTGGCACTCTGCTACACCGCGAACCTCACCGATCCGCGCGAGACGCTCTACACCCTCGACTACTACCTGAACCTCGCGGAGCAGATCGTCGCGGCCGGTGCGCACGTGCTGGCGATCAAGGACATGGCCGGCCTGCTGCGGCCCCGGGCCGCCGCGGTCCTCGTGAGCGCCCTGCGGGAGCGCTTCGACCTGCCGGTCCACCTGCACACCCACGACACCGCCGGCGGGCAGCTCGCCACCCTCATGGCGGCGATCGACGCCGGCGTGGACGCCGTAGACGTGGCGGTGGCCTCCATGGCCGGCACCACGAGCCAGGTCTCGATGTCCGCCCTGCTCGCGGCGCTGGAACACACCCCTCGCGAACCGGACCTCACCCTCGACGCCGCGATGGCGCTCGAGCCGTACTTCGAGGCGGTCCGGGCGATGTACCGGCCGTTCGAGTCCGGCCTGCCCGGCCCCACCGGCCACGTCTACCACCACGAGATCCCGGGCGGGCAGCTGTCCAACCTGCGCCAGCAGGCGATCGCGCTCGGCCTCGGCGACCGCTTCGAGGAGATCGAGGACATGTACTCCGCCGCGGACCGGATCCTGGGGCGGCTGGTCAAGGTGACGCCGTCGTCCAAGGCGGTCGGCGACCTCGCGCTCCAGCTCGTGGGGACGGGCGCGGACCCGGCGGCGTTCGCCGCGGACCCCGGTTCCTTCGACCTCCCGGACTCGGTGGTGCAGTTCCTCTCCGGCGAGCTCGGCGACCCGCCCGGCGGCTGGCCCGAGCCGTTCCGCACCAAGGCGCTCGCCGGGCGCACCGTGAAGCCGCACATCACGCCCATCCCGGACGACGACGCCGCGGCGATCGCGCCGTCGTCGGACTCCGCGACACGCCGGCGGACCCTCAACCGGCTCCTCTTCCCGGGGCCCACCCGGGACTTCGAGGACGCCGTGGCCCGGTTCGGCGACGTCTCGGTGCTCCACACCCGTGACTACCTGTACGGGCTGGCCACCGGCATCGAGCACGTGGTCTCCCTGGGGAAGGGCGTCCGGCTCCTCGTGACCCTCCAGGCGATCAGCGAACCGGATGAGAAGGGCATGCGGACGGTGATGGCCACGGTCAACGGGCAGCCGCGCCAGATCGTGGTGCGCGACCGGTCGGTGGAATCCGCCGTGAAGGCCGCCGAGAAGGCGGACCCGGCCAACAAGGGCCACGTCGCGGCACCGTTCGCCGGGGCGGTGACGCCGACCGTCCAGGAGGGCGACGCCGTCGCCCCCGGGGACACCGTGGCGACCATCGAGGCGATGAAGATGGAGGCCGCGATCACGACGCCGGTGGGCGGCCGGGTGCTGCGGGTGGCGCTGTCCGGGACCTCCCAGGTCCAGGGCGGCGACCTCGTGGTGGTGATCGCCCAGGACTCAGGCGGCTGACAGCACCAGGCCCGGGTTGTCGGCGTCCGCGTTGGAGTCCACCACCACGGTCTGTCCGTCCTCGACCTCGCCGGAGAGCAGCATCCGCGCGAGCTGGTCCCCGATCTCCCGCTGGATGAGCCGGCGCAGCGGCCGCGCCCCGTAGGCCGGGTCGAAGCCCTCGATCGCGAGCCACTCGCGGGCGGCGTCGGTCACCTCGAGGGTGATGCGCCGGTCCGCGAGGCGCTTCGACAGGAGCGAAACCTGCAGATCGACGATGTGCCCCAGGTCCTCCATGGAGAGGGCGTCGAATATGATGACGTCGTCCAGCCGGTTGAGGAACTCCGGCTTGAAGCTGGCGCGCACCATGGCCATCACGGCCTCGCGCTTCTGCGTGTCCGTGAGGGTCTGGTCCACCAGGAACTGGGACCCCATGTTCGAGGTGAGCACCAGGATCACGTTCCGGAAGTCCACGGTGCGGCCCTGGCCGTCCGTCAACCGGCCGTCGTCGAGCACCTGCAACAGGATGTCGAAGACCTCGGGGTGGGCCTTCTCCACCTCGTCCAGCAGCACCACGGTGTACGGGCGGCGCCGCACGGCCTCGGTGAGCTGCCCGCCCTCCTCGTACCCGATGTAGCCGGGGGGCGCACCCACGAGCCGGGACACGGTGTGCTTCTCGGAGTACTCGGACATGTCGATGCGGACCATGGCCCGCTCGTCGTCGAAGAGGAACTCCGCGAGGGCCTTCGCCAGCTCGGTCTTGCCGACGCCGGTGGGGCCGAGGAACAGGAAGGAGCCGGTCGGCCGGTTCGGGTCCGCGACGCCCGCCCGGGCACGCCGGACGGCGTCGGACACGGAGCGCACCGCGGCCCGCTGGCCGATCAGCCGCTCCCCGATGACGTCCTCCATGCGGAGCAGCTTCTCGGTCTCGCCCTGGAGCAGCTTGCCGGTGGGGATGCCGGTCCACGCGGAGACCACCTCGGCAACCTCGTCCGGGCCCACGCGGTCCGCGATCATGGGCGCCTCGGTGGCGGACTTCCGGGCCTCCGCGGCCTCGGCCTCCGCGATCTCCTTCTGCACGGCGGGGATCTCGCCGTAGTACAGCCGGGACGCCGCGGCGAGGTCACCGGCGCGCTCGGCGCGCTCGGCGTCCGTGATCAGCTGGTCGAGGCGGGCCTTCAGGTCACCCACCCGGTTGTGGCCGGCCTTCTCGGCCTCCCACCGCGCGGTGAGCGCGGCGAGTTCCTCGGAGCGGTCCGCGAGGTCCGCGCGCAGCTTCTCGAGGCGGGCCTGCGCCTGCGGATCGTCGGTCTCGGACTCCGAGAGGTAGGACTCCTCCATCTTCAGCCGGTCCACCTGGCGCCGGAGGGTGTCGATCTCGATCGGCGCCGAGTCCAGCTCCATGCGGAGCCGGGAGGCGGCCTCGTCGATCAGGTCGATGGCCTTGTCCGGAAGCTGGCGGCCGGTGATGTAGCGGTTGGAGAGCGTGGCGGCGGCCACGAGGGCGCCGTCGGAGATCGTCACCTTGTGGTGCGCCTCGTAGCGGGGCGCGATCCCACGCAGGATCGCCACCGTGTCCTCCACGGACGGCTCCCCCACGAACACCTGCTGGAAGCGGCGCTCCAGGGCCGGGTCCTTCTCCACGTGCTCGCGGTACTCGTCGAGGGTGGTGGCGCCAACCATCCGCAGCTCGCCACGCGCGAGCATGGGCTTCAGCATGTTGGACGCGTCCATCGAGGAGTCGCCGCCAGCCCCGGCACCCACCACGGTGTGGAGTTCGTCGATGAACGTGATCACCTGGCCATTCGAGTCCTGGATCTCCTGCAGCACCGCCTTGAGCCGCTCCTCGAACTCCCCCCGGTACTTCGCGCCGGCCACCATCGCCGCGAGGTCCAGGGCGATGAGGCGCTTGTCCCGCAGTGACTCGGGCACGTCCCCCGCCACGATGCGCTGGGCCAGCCCCTCCACGACGGCGGTCTTCCCCACCCCCGGTTCGCCGATGAGCACGGGGTTGTTCTTGGTGCGGCGGGAGAGGACCTGCACCACTCGCCGGATCTCGGCGTCCCGCCCGATGACCGGGTCGAGCTTGCCCTCGCGGGCCTGCTTCGTCAGGTCCCGGCCGTACTTCTCGAGGGCGTTGTAGGTGCCCTCGGGGTCCGGGCTGGTCACCTTGCCGGAACCGCGGACCGAGGGCAGCGCGGCGGCGAGCTGGTCCCGGGACGCACCGAGTGACCGCAGGATGTCCCCCGCCGGCGACGACGACGCCGCGAGCGCCATCAGGAGGTGCTCGGTGGAGACGTACTCGTCCCCCAGCGCGCCGGCCTCCTCGCCCGCTCTCGAGATCACGGTCATCATCGCGCGCGAGGCCTGCGGCTGGGCCACGGAGGCGCCCGAGGCGCCAGGGAGTGCGGCGATCGAGGCGCCGGCCCGCGCCGCCACCGTCCGGGGATCCACCCCCACCGCGCGCAGCAAACCGGCCGCGACGCCACCCTCCTGTGCCACGAGGGCCGCGAGCAGGTGAACCGGCTCGAGCACGGGGTTCCCCGCCTTCGTCGCGGCCTGCAGTGCGGCGGCGATCGCCTCCTGCGACCTGGTGGTGAGCTTGTCAGTCATGGGTGTTCCTCCACTGTCGATCTGACGATTCCAACGCCTCTGAAGTTGAGTCTATTCCACTCAACGTCCACCGGGAGGGGAACCGCCCCATGGGTTCGCGCCAGTTCCTGCCCGGCGGGCAACGCGCTGGGATAGCATCAAAAAAGGGCCCACTATTCCATTTCCGCGAGGAGCCGATCATGCCTGCCACGGATTCCGACCTCCCCCTGGTCATCACGATGTGGGAAACCTACGGATCGAACATGGAGCCAGTCGCGGCCCGCGTCGGCCAGCTGCTGGGGATCCCGGTGTACGCGCAGGCCTTCTCGTCCGAGGACATCGAGGCCCTCGCCGAGGAGGACACCGACGGGCGGGCCGCGAAGCTCACCCAGCGGCTCTCGACCGGGGCCACCCCTGCCGAGATGAGTTCGCACGAGGTCGCCGCGGCCGGCAAGGCCCACGCACGTGAGTGCACCTCCTTCGTCACCGAGAAGGCGCAGGGGGGCGGCGTGATCCAGGGCCGCAACGGCGCGTACATCCTCCGCAACCGGCCCAACACCCTGCACGTGAAACTCGACGGCATCCCCGAGAAGCGGGTCGAGCGGGCGGCACGGCTCGCCGGCATCTCCCTCGCCCGCGCAGCCCGCCGGCAGCGCATGGAGGACGCGATCCGGGTGGAGACCTCGCTGCTGTCCTTCGGCGTGGATCCGCGCGATATCGAGCTCTACGACGTGGTCCTCAACACCACGTTCCAGAACACCGAGGAGACGGCGCGAGTGATCGCCGCGCTGGCACGCATCCGGCAAGGCGTGGCCTGATCGGCCCCGGCCACCGGACCACTCGGTTACGATCCGATCAGACGCAGACCGCGAGGAGACGATGATGCCTGCCACGGAGACCCCACTCGTCATCACCCTGTGGGAGACCTACGGCTCCAACATGGAGGCGGTCGCCGCCCGCGTGGGGGAGCTCCTCGGGATCCCCGTCCACGCGCAGGGGCTCACCTCCGAGGACATCGAGAAGCTCGCCGCGGAGGACCCGACCGGCAGGGCCGCGGAACTCGCGCGGAGGATCGCCATCGGTGAGGCGCCCATCGACGTCACGTCGGCGGCGGCCGAGTCCGCCCTCACGGAACTCGCCCGCAAGAACACCGAGGTGGTGCTGGAACGTGCCGCCGGTGGGGGCGTGATCCAGGGTCGCAACGGCGCCTTCATCCTCCGCGACCGGCCCAACACCCTGCACGTGAAACTCGACGGCATCGCGGAGAAGCGCATCGAGCGGGCGGCCCGGCTGGGCGACCTCGCGCTCGAGCACGCCGCAGCCCGGCAGCAGGTGGAGGACGAGGTGCGCGTCGAGACGTCGCTGCAGACCTTCCAGTGGGACCCGCGGGACATCGAGTCCTACGACGCGATCCTCAACACCAGCTTCCAGGACACCGAGGAGACGGCGGCGTTCATCGTCGCCATGGCCCGGGTCAAGGCCGGGATCGACTGACAATCTCCAGGCCGTTCAGCGCGGCTTGGGCCTTGACCAGCGCCGGGACGTACTCTCCGCCGAAACCGAGGGCGCTCGCGATCGCCAGTGCCTCGTGGACGCCGTCGCCGACGGGAGCCGGTACTCCCACGTCACCGGCCAGCCGCGTGTAGTAGCGCACGTCCTTCCGGGCGTTGTCGAGCTGGAACACCATCCCGGCGAAGTCGCCGTCGAGTGCCCGGCCCACCAGGTGCAGCAGCCGCGAGTCGGCCGTCCCGTACCCGAGGATGCGCTCCACGTCCTTCGGGTCGAGTCCGGCCTTCGCGGCCACCGCGAACCCCTCCGCGAGGGACGATGCGATCGCCTGGATCACGAAGTTGTTCACGAGCTTCAGCGTGTGCCCGGCACCGGTCCCGCCGGGCCGCAGGATCCGGCCGGCGAACGCCTCGATGACCGGGCGGACCTCCTCGAACGTCTCGTCGTCCGCGCCGACGAGGACGTTGAGCGTGCCCGCCTCCGCCTCGGCCGGCCCCAGCGTGAGCGGGGCGTCCACGAATCGCACGCGGTGGGCGGCGCACGCCTCCGCGAGCCGGAGCGTCGAGGAGGGCTCGCTCGTCGAGGTGTCGATGATGACGAGGCCGTCGCGCGGCTCGGTGAGAAGGCCGCCGTCGCCGAGCACCACCTGCTCCACGTCCGCCGACGACGTCACGCACAGCACCACGACGTCGCACGTCCGGCCGAGGTCGGCGTTCGTGGCCACCTGCTCGGCACCGGCGGCGACCAGGTTCGCCACGCGCTCGGACGGGCGCCGCAGCGTGAACGCGAGCGGGAAGTTGGTGACGATGTTCCGGGCGATCCCGTGGCCCATCAGCCCCGTGGCGCCGACGACACCGACCCTTCTCACTCTCCCGGCCGCTTCCGGCTCGCGAAGTACTCCTCGAACTCCAGGAACGCGTCGAACGCCCGCGGACCGTACACGGTCGCCGGGCCGCCGCCCAGCTGGATCGCCACGCCGATGGCCTCGGCGACCTCCTGCTGCGTGGCGCCCGCACGGGCCGCCGCACGCGCGTGGGTGGCGATGCAGCCGTCACACTTCTGGTCCACGCCGAGCGCGAGGGCGATCAGTTCCTTCGTCTTGGTGTCCAGCGCCCCGGGGGCCGTCGCCGCCTTCCCCATCGCCGAGAACCCGGCGTAGACCTCGGGGATCAGGGCACGGAGCTTGAGCGCCGGCTCCCGCAGTTCCTCGATGACGTCGCGACCGTTACCCATGACTCCTCCACCTCTCTGTCAGCCTGCGGTCTCCCACCAACGCTATACGCGCGCCCGGCGCGATGATGGTGGCGTGGAGGACATCATGGCCCTGGCACAGGAGATCGACGACGGCCTGCGCGCCCGCGCGGTGCCCGAGCGGGCCGCCGCCGAGAAGGCGTACCTGAAGAGCGCCCTCGACCACTACGGCGTCCCCATGCCGGCGATCCGCTCGGCCGTTCTCGCCACGCTGGCTGGCCGTGAGCTCGGACACGACGACGTCGTCGCCCTGGTTCGTGCGTTGTGGGCGGTGCCGGTGCACGAACGCCGGATGGCCGCCGTCGAGGTGCTGACCGCCCGGACCGACCACCTGGTCGCGGACGACATGCCGCTGCTGGAACAGCTGCTTCGGGAGTCCCGGACCTGGGCGCTGGTGGATTCCCTCGCCGCGTCGGTGGTGGGACCGCTGGTGGAGCGCGAGCCGGCGCTCGGGGAGACCCTCGACCGCTGGGCCGCGGACGAGGACTTCTGGATCCGGCGCTCCGCGCTGCTCGCGCTGCTGCTCGCCCTCCGGCGCGGTGCGGGCGACTTCGAACGCTTCGCGCGCTACGCCGACGCGATGCTGCCCGAGACGGAGTTCTTCATCCGTAGGGCGATCGGGTGGGTGCTGCGGGACACCGCGCGGAAGCGGCCGGACATGGTGTTCGAGTGGCTGCTCCCGCGCGCGTCCCGGGCGTCCGGGGTGACGTTGCGGGAGGCGGTCAAGCCCTTGTCGGAAGCCCAGCGCGCCCAGGTGCTCGCCGCGCGCTGAGCGCGGCGCGGCGAGCCGCTGTCCCGCGCCTCAGCCCTCGTTCTCGAGCCGCTGGGTCAGCTCGTCGAGCTGCCGGTTGAGGTCGTCGATGCGGGCCTGGAGGTCCTCGAGGCTCGACGTCGTCGCGTCATCGAGCCCGGCCTTCGCCGCCTCCAGCTTCGCCCGGGCCTCCGCGAGCGCGGCCTCCGATCGCGCCACCTCCTCGCGGGCGGAGGCGGCGGCCCCCTCCACGTCGGAACGCGCGGACGCGGCGCTGTCATCGATCGCGGTCTGGGCCTCCTCCAGGGCGGCGTTCGCGGAGTTGACGGCATCCTCCAGCTTTGTGCGCGCGTCCCCGGACAGGCCGGTGACCTTCGCCCGCAGCTCCTCGACGGCGTCGCGGGCGGCCTGCGCCTCCGCCCGGGCGTCCTCCACCTCCTGGGTGAGCCGCGCGATCGCCTCACTGGCGGCCGCGGACGCCTCCGCGAGCGCCGCGGCCGCGGACTCCGCCCTCTCGGCGAGGTCGTTGTCGTCGGAGGAGCCGCCGCACCCTGCGAGCAACACGGTGGCAGCCAGGAGCGGGGCGGCGAGGCGGAACGCGGCACGGCGCGGTGCGGGGTGAGACATGGTCACTCCTTGGTTGGTGGCATCGCTGTCCCCCGAGGGTCACATCCCGGTGGACCCGCCCGCCATCCCCCGGCGGGGGTGGTTGTGCGAGACCCGCCCCCGTTCGCGTGTCAGCGCCCCGGCTCCCGCACCAGCGGCCAGGGGTCGGCGGACTCGAGGGCCGCGGCGAGTGCGAACAGCGTCTCCTCCTGGCCGGGGCGCACCCCTCCCAGCATCACCCCGAACGGCAGCTCCACGCCGCCGACCCCCGCGCGGTGCAGGGGGAGCGAGATCGCGGGCGCGCCCGTCATGTTCCACACGCTGGTCCAGGGGGTGAAGCGCTTCTGCGCCTCGAAGTCGGCGGCCGGGTCGGGCAGCTGCAACTCGGCGGGCGGGAGCGGGGGCTGGGCGAGCGTGGGGGTGAGGATGACGTCGAAGTCCGCCCACGCGCCCGCGATCTGCCTGCCCACCTGCTGCATCCGGGTGAGGGCCGAGGCGTACTCGACGGCGCCCGTCGCCCGTCCCAGCGCACGCAGCCAGCGGGTCAGCGGCATGAGCACCTCCTCCGCCTCCGGCGGGAGCGGCAGCTGGGCCGCGCCGGTGGCCCACAGCGGCATGAACGCCATCCAGTCCTCACCGGTCATCGCGCGCGGCGCGGCGTCCACGTGGTGCCCGAGGCCCTCCAGCAGCCGTGCGGCGCGCGCGACGGCGGCGAGCGCCTCGGGGTGGACGGGCGCGTCGTCGGTGTTGAGCGGTTCGGTGAGCACCCCGACCCGCAGGGGCGCCGGCGCGGCGTCGCAGGCGGCGAGGAACGACGACGCCGGGGCCGCCACACCGCAGGAGTCGCCCGGCCACGGGCGGGCGAGGACGTCGAGGAGGGCGGCCGAGTCGCGCACCGTCCGGGTCAGCACCCCGTCGGTGACCAGGCCTATGCCCTCCACGCGGTGCGGCCCGGGCGAGACCCGGCCGCGGGAGGGCTTCATCCCCACCACCCCGCAGCAGGCCGCGGGGATGCGCAGCGATCCGCCACCGTCGGACCCGTGCGCGGCCGGGACCACGCCCGCCGCCACCGCGGCCGCCGCGCCACCGGAGGAGCCTCCGGCCGTGCGGGTCAGGTCCCAGGGCGTCCGGGCCGGCGCTCCGGTCGCCGGTTCGGTGTAGGCGGGCAGTCCGAACTCCGGGGTGGTCGTCTTGCCGACCATCACCGTGCCGGCCTCCCGGAGGAGGGTGACGACGCCGTCGTCCACCTGCGCGCGGAACCCGCGCATCGCGAGCGACCCGGCCTCGAACGGCTGGCCGGCGACCATCGCGAGGTCCTTGATGGGCACGGGCACGCCGAGGAAGGGGGCGTCGTCGCCGCGGGCGAGGGCGGCGTCGGCCGCGGTGGCCTGCGCGGCGGCCAGGTCGGGGGTGAGGACGGCGAACGCGCCGACGGCGGCACCCACCGTCCCGGCGCGCCGCAGGGTGTGGTCGAGTACCTCGGCGGCGGACGTCTCGCCGCGGCGCAGGGCGGCGGCGAGGTCGAGGGCGGACAGGTCGTGCAGGTCGGCCATGGCTGCAGCCCATCACGGGCCCACCGTGACGGCAAGCGGTGGGGATGCGTAGCCTTGACGGCGATGAGATGCCCCTACTTCGACGCCGGCCGGTGCCGCTCCTGCACCCTCATGGGAGAGCCGTACGCCACGCAGCTCGCCGGGAAGCAGCGGCGGTGCGAGGCCGCGCTCCCGGACGTGCCGTGGCTCGCGCCCGTGCCGAGCGCAGAGGCCGGCTTCCGGAACAAGGCGAAGATGGTGGTCGGCGGGACCGTCGCCGTCCCGACGCTCGGCATCCTCGACGACTCCGGACGGGGCGTGGACCTGCGGGACTGCGGGATCCTGCAGCCCGGGATCCGCGCAGCGCTGCCCACGCTGGCCGCGTTCGCGACCCTCGCCCGGCTGGAGCCCTATGACGTACCACGCCGGCGCGGCGAGCTGAAGCACGTGCTGGTGACCGAGTCGCCGGACGGGGAACTGCTCGTGCGGTTCGTGCTGCGCTCGGAGGGGCCGCTCGCGCGGGTGCGGGAGCACCTGCCCGCGCTGCTGGCCACCCTCCCACACGTCCGGGTGGTCTCCGCGAACATCCACCCCGAGCACAAGGCCGTGCTGGAGGGGGCCCGGGAGGTGCTGCTGACCGAGACCGCCACGCTCCCACTCGACCTCGGCGACGTCGTGCTCCAGCTGCCGCCGCGCTCGTTCTTCCAGACGAACACCGCGATCGCGGCGGCCCTGTACCGGCAGGCTCGCGAGTGGGTGGACGAGGCCGGAGCGCGGTCGGTGTGGGACCTGTACTGCGGGGTGGGCGGCTTCGCCCTCCACTGCCGGGCACCCGGGCGGGAGGTGGTGGGGGTGGAGGCCGCCGCCGACGCCGTCGCCGCCGCCCGTCTCGCGGCGGACGGCGGGACAGGCGGCGGGGAGGTGGCGTTCGTGGCGGCGGACGCGACAACGTGGGCGCTGGGGTCCGGGGGAAGGCCCGACGTCGTCATCGTCAACCCGCCGCGCCGCGGAATCGGCCCGGAGCTGGCCGAGTGGCTGGAGTGTTCCGGGGTGGCGACGGTGGTGTACTCGAGCTGCAACGTGGACACGCTCGTGCGCGACCTGACGGCGATGCCGTCGCTGCGGCCCGTGCGGGCCCGGCTGTTCGACATGTTCCCCCAGACCACGCACCACGAGGTGATGGTGCTGTTGCGCCGCGCGTGAGGCGTGCGCATCATCGTCAGGTGACTGACGGCGCCACCGCCCTCCGGCCCGGCCTCCGGAGGCTGGCTGCCGCCCTGGATCCCGGGCTGGGACGCGGGCCGCGCGAGCCGGGCACCCGGCACGGGGGTCCCCGGCCGGCGGCGGTGCTCCTCATGCTCACGGACGATGACCAGCCGGACATCACCTTCACGGAACGCGCCCACACGCTGCGCCACCACCCCGGCCAGATCTCGCTGCCCGGCGGCGCGGTGGAGGTGGGCGAGAGCCCCGTCGACGCCGCGCTGCGCGAGGCCGAGGAGGAGATCGGCCTGCCGCCGGCCTCGGTCCGGGTGCTGGGGAGCCTGCCGGAGGCGCACGTGACGGTCTCCCGCTTCCAGGTGACGGCGGTGGTGGGGCTGTGGGACGGGACGGCGCCGATCGCGGCCGTCGGGCTGGACGAGGTGGCGGGCGTGCACCGCATCCCGGTGGGGGTGCTGGTGGACCCGGCCACCCGGGCGACGGCGGTGCTCCCCGGCGGGTACCGGGGGCCGGCCTTCGTCCTGGGAGACCTGTTCATCTGGGGCTTCACCGCGCACCTGGTGGACCACGTGCTGCGGGTGGCCGGCTGGGAGCAGCCGTGGGGTGGGGCGCGTGAGTTGCCGGTGCCGCGCCGCTTCCACCGCGACCGCGCGATCGACTGACGTGTCCACCGAGGGCGAAACGGAGTTGGCAATCCCGCCCGGGAGGGGCATGCTTGGACCAAGCCGGCCGTAGCCGGGAGGATCGTCGAAAGGAGATGTCGATGGGGTTATCTGACCTCGCGGGCAAGGGCAAGGACCTGCTTGGCAGCGAGAAGGCTGAACAGATCAGCGATGACATCCTGGCGAAGGGCTCCGCCTTCGCCGACGAGAAGACCGGCGGCAAGTACTCCGAGCAGATCGACCAGGGTGTCGCACACCTCGACAAGCAGGTTGGTACCGAGTAGACCTCCGCGCCCTTGACTGCGCGAGCAAACCGGCGTCCCACATCCACAGATGGGACGCCGGTTTCGCGTCTGCCGGGCGAGAATCGCGTCCGCCACCGCGACAGGCGGCCGGTTCGGTGACCACGGGCCACTCGTGATGGGATAAGGCCATGTCTGACCCGTATGCCTGGCTGGAAGACGTCGAGGGAGATCGGCCCCTCGAGTGGGTGAGGGAGCGCAACGCGCACGCGGAGGACGCGCTGGTGGCCTCCCCGCGCTTCGCCCACCTCGAGGCGGAGATCCTCGAGGTGCTCGACTCCACCGCCAAGATCCCCGCGGTGGTCCAGCGCGGCGCGCACCTCTACAACTTCTGGACGGACGCCGACCACCCCCGCGGACTGTGGCGCCGGACCACCTGGGAGTCCTACCGCACCGACGTGCCCGAATGGGAGGTGCTGCTCGACGTCGACGCCCTCGCGGAGGAGGAGGGCGTGGGCTGGGTGTGGCACGGCGCCGAGGTGCTCTACCCCAGCCGGGAACGCGCCCTGATCTCGCTCTCGCGGGGCGGGTCCGACGCCGACGTCACCCGCGAGTTCGACCTGACCACGCTCGCCTTCGTCCCGGACGGCTTCGTCCGTGAGGAGGCCAAGGGCGGTATGGGCTGGGCCAGCACCGACGGAACCCAGGTGTTCGTGTTCAGCGACTTCGGGGCGGGCACCCTCACCCGGTCCGGTTACCCACGCACGGTGCGGCGCTGGCGTCGCGGGGAGTCGCTCGGTGACGCCGGGGTGGTGTACGCGGGCGCCGAGGACGACATGTACATCGGCGCTGGCGCGGACTTCACGCCCGGCTACGAGCGGGCCTTCGTCATGCGGGCGATCCAGTTCTACGAGTCGGAGCTGCTCGAGATCCGGCCCGAGGGCCTGCGGCGGGTGGAGGTCCCGCGCAGCAGCGAGCCGATCGTCTGGCGCGACTGGCTGCTGGTCCACCTCCGCCAGGACTGGGAGGTGGAGGGGGTCACCTACCCGGCAGGCAGCCTCATCGCGTCGGACTACGAGGCACACCTCGCGGGACGTCGCTCCTTCACCGAGTTGTTCTGCCCCACGGCGAGCACCTCGCTCGCGGACGTGACGGTGACCCGGCACCACGTCGTCGTCAACCTCCTCGACCACGTGGTCAACCGGCTCGAGGTGCTGACCCCGCCGGAGCGGCGCGACGGCGGCGCGGACGACGACGGCGGGTGGCGGCGCCGCGAGCTCGAGCTCGCCGGGGAGGGCCAGGACTCCCATCTGCCGCGGCTCGGCATGATCGCCGTCAGCGCGGTGAACGCCCGCGAGACGGACGACCTGTGGCTGACGACGGCCGGGTTCCTGGCGCCGTCGACCCTCTCGGTGCTGCGCCTCGACGAGGACGGCCACACCATCACGGCGGAGCCGCTGAAGGCGATGCCGTCCTTCTTCGACGCGACGGGCATGGAGGTGACACAGCACTTCGCGGCGTCCGAGGACGGTACGCAGGTGCCGTATTTCCAGGTCAGTCCCCCCGGCCTCCGGCTGGACGGCGAGAACCCGACCCTCCTGTACGGGTACGGCGGCTTCGAGGTGCCGATGATGCCCGCCTACTCCCCCGCCATGGGCCGCGCGTGGCTGGCCCGGGGCGGGGTGTACGTGGTGGCGAACATCCGCGGCGGCGGCGAGTACGGCCCACGGTGGCACCAGGCCGCCCTGAAGGAGAAGCGCCACCGCGCGTTCGAGGACTTCGCGGCCGTGGCCCGGGACCTGGTCGCCCGTGGGGTGACGCGCCCCGGGCGGCTCGGCGCGCAGGGTGGATCCAACGGTGGGCTGCTGATGGGCGTGATGCTCACCCGGTTCCCCGAGCTGTTCGGCGCACTCGTGTGCCAGGTGCCGCTGCTGGACATGAAGCGGTACTCCCACCTGCTGGCGGGCCCGTCCTGGATGGCGGAGTACGGTGACCCCGACGACCCCACCCAGTGGGAGTGGATCCAGACGTTCTCGCCCTACCACCTCTTCAACCCGGAGTCGGCGCACCCACCGGTCCTGTTCACCACCTCCACCCGCGACGACCGGGTGCACCCCGGGCACGCCCGGAAGATGGCGGCGCTGATGGCGGCGTCCGGCAAGGACGTGACGTACTTCGAGAACATCGAGGGTGGGCACGGCGGGGCCGCCACGAACGCGCAGCGCGCGCACATGCAGGCCCTGGCCTACGAGTTCCTGTGGCAGAAGCTCGGCGTGCCGTCCTGATCCCCGGGTGCGTCCCGCGGGGTGGGACGTACGATCGAGGGAACCGATCGACCGCAAGGAGGCACGATGCCGGAATTCACCGACCACGGGAAGAAGCCCTACGTCCTCGACATCGAGGACGCGACCACGGCCAATGACAAGTTCCGCACCACGATCTGGACGGGCGAGCACCTGCAGGCGACGCTGATGTCCATCCCGCCGGGCGGGGACATCGGACTCGAGGTGCACCCCGAGAACGACCAGTTCCTGCGTCTGGAGCAGGGCAAGGGCCGCTGCCAGATGGGGCCCGCGGAGGACGACCTGCCCTTCGACGAGGTCGTGGAGGATGACTGGGCGATCTTCGTTCCGGCCGGCACCTGGCACAACGTGACGAACATCGGGGACGAGCCCATGCGGCTGTACGCGATCTACGGGCCGCCGGACCACGAGCCGGGCACCGTCCACGACACCCAGGAGGACGCGGAGAACGACCCGCACGAGCACTGAGCGCTCCCTGATCGGGTGGGGCAGCCCCGGGGTTGCCCCACCCGATTCGTGGGGGATACCCCCGTGGCGGCCGCGTCCCGGCGGGTGCGAGAGTAGACCCATGAGCTACCAGAATCCCGTTCCGCCCCAGGAGCCCTTCGGCCCCCCGCAGCCTGGTCCGCAGCCCGGTCCGCAGGGCGGCTACCAGTACCAGCCGCCGCAGGGCTCCCCGTACGGCGGGCCCCCCGCGCCGCGCACGGACGAGACCGGCATGGCCGTGGTCGCCCACCTGTCCGCCCTGATCGCCCAGGTGGTCTCCGTGGGCTGGCTCAGCTTCGTGGGCCCGCTGGCCGTGTGGTTCCTCTACAAGGACCGCAGTCCCTTCGTGCGGGCCTGCGCCGCCGGTGCGTTCAACTTCAACCTCGGCATGTGGCTGATGAGCATCGCGGCCTGGATCTCGCTGTTCACGGTGGTCCTCATCCCGCTGGCGATCATCCTGTTCATCATCTCGACGCTCGGCATGTTCATCCTGCACATCGTGGCGGCGGTGAAGGCCTCCCACGGTGAGGTGTTCAACTACCCGTTCCAGCTCCGTGTGCTGAGCTAGCGCGCGTCTCGACGGTTCAGGAGGCCGGCCGGTTCGGGTCCTGCGGGTCGATGCGCTCGCCGTACCGCGGCGGCTCGGTCGGGGACTGGCCGTAGCGGGGCTGCTCGCCCGGCTGTCCCCACGGCGCCTGAGGCGTGGCGGGTGGAGGCGTCTGAGTCGGGCCGGGCTGGCCGTATCCACCGCCCTGCGGGTATCCGCCGTAACCCCCGCTCGGGCCGCCGTAACCGCCGTAGCCCCCTCCGGGCGCCCCATAACCCCCACCGGGTCCGCCGTAGCCCCCGTAGCCGCCGGAACCGTACTGCACGGCCCGGCGGTCACGGTTGACGCGCACGAGCCAGATGATGCCGATGATCGTGACCACGAGCCCCAGGAACCCCACGAGCAGGCCGACCACGATCGACGTCGCCGCGCCCGGTGCGCTGTCGACGATCGTGTCGAGGTTCGCCGCGGGCACGACGTTCAGCGTGCCGGAGCCCGCGTCACAGGTGATCGTGTAGTCGCCCCCGGCGTCGGCGGTGAAGAAGACGATCCCCTGGCGACTGGAGACATCGACCGAACCTCCCGGTCCGGAGACGTCGCAGGAGTACGAACCCGAGATGTTCTGCGGGATGATCATCCACTCGGAGTCCGCCGGCAGGCTCGCGGAGGACCCGTTGGTGATCTGTTGCGCGTTGGCGAAGTCCTCGAAGTCGACGCCCTGGAAGAGGCCCAGCGCCCCGACCGTGAACCCGATGATGGGCCCGAGCAGCATGGCCAGGACCCCCACGATGATCGTCGCGACGGGGCCGGTGCGGCTCGGGAGGGTGGCGCGTTGCGGGGTCCAGCTCATGAGCTCCTCGTTTCTGTTGCCTTCTTCCGGCGATTCTAGGGGGCGCCCCGCCCCGTCAGGGTGCCGGACGCCAGACGACGAGCGTGCCGGACTGGGTCTCGCGGCGCGTGCCGCGCCGCGTCGTCACGACGACGTCCCCCTGGGGGCCTGCCGCGAAGATCCGGTGCCGGCCCGGCTCGGCGAGCAGCGCGAGCCGCTCCACCTCCCTCAAAGCCTCCCCCAGGGCGCGCTCGAGGGCGAGGATCCGGCGGATGCCGGCGAGGTTGATGCCCTCCTCCTGCGACAGCCGCTGGATCTCGCGGAGCTGCTCGATGTCCCGCATCGAGTACCGGCGTCCGCGTCCCGCCGTGCGGGCCGGGGAGACGAGACCCAGGCGGTCGTACTCGCGCAGGGTCTGCGGGTGCATGCCCGCCAGCTCGGCCGCGACCGAGATGAGGTACACAGGCCTGTCGGGTGACGCTGCCACTGGTCTCCTCCTCTCCCCGGTCATCCCTCAGGCGCGGGCCTGCTCCTCGAGGTGGGCGCGCGGGTCCTCACCCGCGGTGGCCGCCCTGAACCGCTCCACGGCCTCCTTCGCCTCGCCGCTCAGGCGCTGTGGCACCACCACCTGGACGGTGACCAACAGGTCGCCGGTTCCCTTGGCGGTGCGGACCCCGCGGTTCTTCACGCGGAGGGTACGCCCCGACGGCGTCCCCGCCGGCACCTTGAGCCGCACGGTGCTCCCGTCGAGGGTGGGGACGGTGATGGTCGCGCCGAGCGCCGCCTCGGCGAACGTGACAGGCAGTGTCATCGTGAGGTTGTTGCCGCTGATCCCGAACACGGGGTGGGGGTCCACATGCACCGTGACCACGAGGTCGCCGGGCTCACCTCCGCCGCTGCCGGCCTCACCTTTGCCGCGCAGGCGGATCTTCTGCCCGTCGTGCACCCCGGGTGGGATGCGCACGGTCATCGTGCGGCCGTCGACCGTCAGCTGCACGGTCGCCCCCTCGACGGCGCTGCGGAAGGGCAGGCGGGCGCTCGTGACGACGTCGGAGCCACGCCGCGGCGGAACCGCGCCACCGAACTGGCTCCCGCCGAAGCCGAAGCCCGTACGACGCCGCCCGCCGGCGCCGGCGCCCGCACCCCCGAACATGCGGAGCAGGTCCTCCACCGATTCGGCGCTCTTGGGGTCGAACCGGGTGCCCCCGGCCCCGAACATGCCGCCGAAGAGGTCCTCGAACCCCGCTGTCCCCCCAGTGCCCGCGGAGCCCGAGGTGAATCGCGGCCCGCCGCCCGCCATGGCGCGGAGCGCGTCGTACTGCTTCCGCTGCTCGGGATCGGAGAGCACCGCGTAGGCCTCCCCGATGTCCTTGAACTTCGCCTCCGCGGCGGCGTCTCCCGGGTTCCGGTCAGGGTGCCACGTGCGTGCGAGCTTCCGGTAGGCCTTCTTGATGGCGTCGGCGTCCGCGTCCCTGGCGACGCCGAGGGTGGCGTAGAAGTCCTTCTCCAGCCAGTCCTGTCCGGTCACGGCGCCTCACCTCCTTCGTCGGTGGCCCGGCTCCCCGGAGGGAGCCGGGCCACCCTTCGCTACTCCTGGTGCTGCGGGCTCTGGACGCCCACGCGGGCTGGGCGGAGCACCTTCTCACCCATCCGGTAGCCCGGCTGGATGACCTGCGCGATGGTGGTGCTGGTCGCCCCTGCCGACGGGCTGTCCATCAGTGCCTCGTGCAGCGTGGGATCGAACTCCTCGCCCACGGCCCCGTAGCGCTGCAGGCCGAAGTTCGTGGCCAGCACGTTCTCCAGCTTCTCCGCCACCGACTTGAACGGACCCTCGAGGTCGCCGTGCTGGCGGGCGAGGTCGACGTCGTCGAGCACCGACAACAGGCTCGCCGCCACGGCCTCGACCCCTGCCTGCCGGGCCGCGACCGCGGCCTCCTTGGAGCGCCGCACGTAGCCGCTGTACTCCTGGCTGACGTTGTAGTAGGACGCGTTCGCGCGGGCGAGTTCGTCCGCGAGCTGGGCGTTCTCCGCCTTCAGGTCGGCGAGACCCGGGGCCTGCGAGGACCCCATGGGAATGTCGATCCGGTCCGGCGACCCGGCCGACGGCGCCGACTCGGCGTCCGCGGGCACGGGCGGGCTCACGCGGGCCTTGCCCGTCTCGGGGTCGATCTTCCGCTTGTCGTGGATGACGGGCTCATTCTCGTTCGTCGCGTCGCTCACTTCTCGTCCTCGTCCACGATCTCGGCGTCGACGACGTCGTCGTCAGCGCCACCGGCACCGGCACCGGCGGCAGGGCCCGCCGTCCCGGGCTGGGACTGCTGCTCGGAGGCGTAGATGGCCTGGCCGATCCTCTGCGCCTTCTCGTTGAGGTCCTCCATCGCGGACTTCACGGCTGCGAAGTTCTCGCCCTTGAGCGCGGTCTTGAGCGTGTCGATGGCGGCGGAGACCTCGGAGGCGACGTCCGCGGGGATCTTGTCCGCGTTGTCCTTGAGCACCTTCTCGGTCGAGTAGGCGAGGTTCTCCGCCTGGTTGCGGGTCTCCGCCTCCTCACGCCGCTTCTTGTCCTCCGCGGCGTGGGCCTCGGCCTCGCGCACCATGCGGTCGATGTCGTCCTTCGGGAGGGCGGAGCCGCCGGTGATGGTCATCGACTGCTCCTTGCCCGTGCCGCGGTCCTTGGCGGAGACGTGCACGATGCCGTTGGCGTCGATGTCGAAGGTGACCTCGATCTGGGGGATGCCACGCGGCGCGGGCGCGATACCGGTCAGCTCGAAGGTGCCGAGCGGCTTGTTGTCCCGCGCGAACTCACGCTCGCCCTGGTAGACCTGGATGAGCACCGACGGCTGGTTGTCCTCGGCGGTGGAGAAGATCTCGGACCGCTTGGTGGGGATGGCCGTGTTGCGCTCGATCAGGCGGGTCATGATCCCGCCCTTGGTCTCGATGCCGAGGCTGAGGGGGGTGACGTCGATCAGGAGCACATCCTTCCGGTCGCCGCGCAGCACGCCCGCCTGCAGGGCGGCGCCGACGGCCACGACCTCGTCAGGGTTCACGCCCTTGTTGGGCTCCTTGCCCCCGGTCAGCTCGCGCACCACCTGGGTGACGGCTGGCATGCGGGTGGACCCCCCCACGAGCACCACGTGGTCGATGTCGGAGAGCTTGATGCCCGCGTCACGGATGACGTTGTTGAACGGCGCCTTGGTGCGCTCGAGCAGGTCCTTCGTCATCTCCTCGAACTGCGCGCGGGAGAGCTTCTCGTCCAGGTGGACCGGGCCGTTCTCGCCCATCGAGAGGTACTGCAGGGAGATGGGGGTGGTGAGGGCCGAGGACAGCTCCTTCTTGGCCTGCTCCGCGGCCTCGCGCAGCCGCTGCACGGCGCGCTTGTCCTTCGCGAGGTCCACGCCCTCCTTGTTCTTCACCTGGGTGATCAGCCATTCGACGACGCGCTGGTCCCAGTCGTCGCCGCCCAGGCGGTTGTCGCCGTTGGTGGCCTTCACCTGGATGGTGGAGAACCCGTCCGGGTCCTTGCCCACCTCCAGCAGCGAGACGTCGAACGTGCCGCCGCCCAGGTCGAAGACGAGGATGAGCTCGTCCTCCTTGCCCTTCTCCAGTCCGTAGGCGAGGGCCGCCGCGGTGGGCTCGTTGATGATGCGCAGCACGTTCAGGCCTGCGATCTGGCCGGCGTCCTTCGTGGCCTGGCGCTGGGCGTCGTTGAAGTACGCGGGCACCGTGATGACGGCGTCGGTGACCGGCTCGCCGAGGTAGGCCTCGGCGTCGGTCTTCAGCTTGCCGAGGATACGGGCGCTGATCTCCTGCGGGGTGTACTGCTTGCCCTCGATGTTCGCGGTCCAGCTGGTGCCCATGTGGCGCTTGACCGAGGAGATGGTGTGCTCCACGTTGGTGACTGCCTGGCGCTTCGCCACCTCGCCAACGAGGACCTCGCCCGTCTTGCTGAAGGCGACGACGGACGGCGTGGTCCGCGAGCCCTCGGCGTTCGCGATGACGGTGGGCTCGCCACCCTCCAGGACGGCGACCACCGAGTTCGTGGTCCCAAGGTCGATTCCGACCGCACGTGCCATGTGTATCTCTCCTTCGTCCGGGCGTGGACGCCCGGGGTTGAGTCGGTTCCACTCAAGTCTCGCGGGTCGCCCGCCCCGATGCAAGTTGCCACCCGAAGACTTGAGTCCGTGTGGCTCAACACCGCCGCATCCTGGTTCATTCCCGCTCCCGCGACGCGGCTAGGCTGAGCGCATGTGTGGTTTCTCACGTAACTTGTCGTTTTCTCATTATCTTGTCGTCTGCGTGTCGTTTCTCACTATCTTGTCGCGAGCGTGGGAAGCTGACAGCCGTGGGAAGGTCGTCGAACGTGGAGGTTCGATACCTGCCGGCGGACGGCGGGGAAGTCGTCACTGACCTCACTCGCGCACGGGCACACGACATCGTGTACGGCCGCCCGATTCGGGACTTCGCGTGGCACCCGAAGATGACGCACTATCCGGGCTGGTTCTGGTCGGCCACGATGGAAGACCTGGTCGGATACGAGAGTCTGCTCGAACGCGACTGGTTGTTGCTGGCGGACTTCGATCCCAACGTCGTCGCGATCGCCAGCCAGCCCTTCGGTCTCAGCGGGCGCGACGGTTCCAGGATCCGGCACCATGTCCCCGACTTCCTGTTCTGCGAGAGGGACGGCTCCGTTGTCGTCGTCGATGTCAAGCCCTCGGAGTTCGTGGACAAACCCAGGGTGGCCGAGGTCTTCGAATGGACGTCACGACTGCTGTCCGAGCGGGGCTGGCGTTACGAAGTGTGGACTGGCGGGGATCCTGTACAGCTGACGAACCTCTCATTCCTGCGCCAGGGAAAGCGCTGGGACTTGGTTCAACCGCGAGCCGTGGAGAACCTCCTTCGGAGCGGCTCGGTCGGGATGACCTTGGGCGCCGCGGTCACGGGGGCGACCCCCCCGGTGGGACGCCGCTTGCGTGCAGGTGCTCAAGGAGTACGTCAATCAGTCCACCCCCTCGAAGCAGACCGTCATTCGGCGCGCCACGAAGGCTTTCCTCGCGGACGTCCCTGACGGCATGCCCCCCACGGTGGCGACGGCCTACCGCCGTCTCCTCGAACTCGACCACGGCAAGTACACGTTCGGGGACGCCAAGCAGCGCCGCTCGGTGGCCAAACGCCCTCAGGGCGTGCTCGGTCAGCTCCGCCCCACGCGCCCGGGGGAGTACATACTCCTGGACGGGTACAAGCTGGACGTCTTCGCGATGGAGCCGGTGACGATGCGCTGGGTCAATACCGAGCTCACCGTGGCGATGGACTTGTTCGACCGTTCCATCAAGGGAATTCGGCTGCGGCCATTCGCGGCGAGGTCCGCTGACGTCGCGAACGTCCTGTTCCAGACCATGACCCCGCAGCGTTAGGGACGCACACGGACCGCGCCAACCGGTCCCTACTCCGGTGTCCCGGAACACGTGGTGCTCGGGACCGTCGGCGTCCTGCCCGACACGATCGTGATCGACCACGGCAAGGTATACATGTCGGAGCACACGATGGGGGTGTGCAGACGGCTCGGGATCTCCGTCCAACCGGCCATTCCGTACAAGCCAACCGACAAACCCGCGCTGGAACGGTTCTTCAAGACGTTGCGGCTGTCTCTGCTGGACAAGTTGCCAGGCTACAAGGGCCCCGACATAGCCTCACGAGGCAAGGACGTCGAGAAGGGCGCCTTCTACTACGTCTCCGAGCTGGAGGAACTCATCCGCGAGTGGGTGGGCGACGTCTACCACTGCTCACCTCATCAGGGCCTGTGCGACCCCCACCTGCCACGCGTTGATCTCTCCCCAGGGGAAATGTTCAACCGCGGCATCGAGATCGCCGGAGTCCTGCGATTGCCCGAGTCGCAGGACCTCCTGTTCGACCTGCTCGACGTCGAGTGGCGCACGATCAACCACTACGGGGTCGAGATCGACGGGCGACGCTACGACGGACCAGCCATCAACCCCTACCGGGGCCGCCGCTCGAACTACGGGGGCGCCCACGCGGGCAAGTGGCCGTTCATGGTCGACGTGGACGACGTCCGCACG
Organism: Actinomycetales bacterium UBA1383; assembly: GCA_002305415.1. Taxonomy (GTDB): domain Bacteria; phylum Actinomycetota; class Actinomycetes; order Actinomycetales; family Actinomycetaceae; genus UBA1383. The sequence goes on from DBQX01000132.1 coordinate 55,196, forward strand.
GTCTACTTCCAGGACCCAACGGACAAGTCCTGGCACGAACTCGAATGGCGCCTTGCCGGCGGGCTCCACGCGCCGTTCAGCCGTGACGCCGCGGAGTACACCAAGCGCGTCAGCGTGCAGGAGAACCGCCACATCGATCCTGAGCAGGCCATCGAGAACCTCCTGGCCCGGTGGAGCCGTGAGGAGGTCCTGGGCCGCCGCGAACGCAATCTGGCGATCCGGCTCGCAACCCAGCAAGCCGTGGCTGCGGAGGGGAGCGAGGACGCCGCCGATCTGGCCTCAGTGCCGGGCGTGGTTGACCTGCTGGCGAGGCGGTCGGCCCAGCAACCGAAGCATCGAGATCATCCCGACGATCTCGATGTCTTCGAGCGCTACTTCGAGGAGAACCCGGACGAGGACGTCTTGGCGGTGCTGGACCAGTGAGCAATCCGTGGAGCAGGTGGTTGGCTGCCAATGACACGCACCGATACCAGCTCTCACGTAAAGCGGGCTGGGACGCCTTCGTCAACGGCAGCCCGCGCCCGGACTTCGCGGTGCTGACCCTTGAGGAGATGGCTGGCCTGTCCGACGCGGAATTGGAGGACTACAACGCCGCCCGGGACGTGTGGAACACCAACCCACCGACCGTGAGAACTCACCAACTGGACGCCGCCTACCGGATCATCGAGGAGGTGATGGCCTCCAACCACCGGGATTCGGACAAGTTGCGGGGCTCGGTCGTCATCGATGCGGAGCCCAGCCTCGGCAAGACCACGATCGCGACCCGGTACGCCCAGAGGTTCCACCGCACGACGTACCGCCGCTACGGTCCCACCACCGCCGACGGGCACCAGCGGCTTCCCGTGGCGTTCATCCCCCTGACCGCCGGCATCACCCTGAAGGGCCTGAACCAGAAGCTGCTGGAGTTCTACCAGCACCCCGCCGCGCGCCGCGGGTCCCGCACCGAGCTCACCAGCCTCGCGATCGACTGCGTGACCAGTTGCGAGACCCGGTTGATCGTCATCGATGACCTGCACTTCATCGACTTCGCCCACCGCAATGGCACCGAGGTCTCCAACCACCTCAAGGGCCTCGCCAACGAGCTGCCGGTGACGTTCATCTACGTCGGGGTCGGGCTGCGCGAGAAGCAGTTCTTCGATGAGGGCATGCTCGGCGAGGCCACGAGTTACGCCCAGACCTCCCGGCGGGCGACGCGATGCCCGGTGGTGCCGTTCCGGATCGACAACGACGCCGGGATGCGGGCGTGGGTCATGCTGCTCACCACCCTGGAACGCCACTACAAGCTCGCCGCCGCCCGGCCGGGCATGCTCACCGACCACGCCCGGCTCCTCCACACGCGCACCCAGGGTCGCATCGGGTCCCTGGCGAACATCCTCGACCGTGCCTGCTACCGGGCGATCCTCGACGGCGTCGAGTGCATCAACGCCGACCTCCTCTCCGCGGTCTCCGTCGACAATGCCGCACTCCAAGCCAGCATCGCCTGACCTCCACAGCGCTCCCGCGCCCGACGCGCCGCCACTGCGGGAGATCGTCGGCGGCTACGACATCGACCGGTTGCCCATCCACGTGCCACGCTTCCAGGACGAATCCCTGGAAGGCTGGCTGCGGCGCCTGTCGCGCCGCTACCAGGTCACCCCGCGTGACGTCCTGACCCACCTCGGCGTGGCACCACACCCGCAAGCCCTCCCCAAACTCGAGATCCTCGCCGCGCACCACCCGGGGGCGTTCATCCAGGCTGGCCTGGAACCCGAAACGCTACCCTCCCGGTGCTCCCCTCTCGGAGCCACCCTCGCCACGCTCGATGAGGACTTCGCCGTGGGAATCCTGGGACTGCCGCGGCCCCGGTGGCGCCGCGCCGCACGATTCTGCCCGCGGTGTCTGACCATGTCCGGGAAGTGGACCGACACCTGGCACCACCCCTACCACGTCGTCTGTGTCCGCCACGGCCTCGTGCTGGAGACGCGCTGCCCCACCTGTGGGGCGCTGCCCTTCCACACCCCCACCTGGATGACCTCCACCGGCCCCATCGACTCCTGCGCCGACTTCACGGCACCCAAAGGGCTGCGCTACCGGTGCCGGTGCGCAACCAGATTCGCCACGGTCACACCCGAGCCCGCCGACGACAAACTCCTCGCCGCACAACGATGGCTGTGGGACATCCTCACCGCATTCCATGAGGGCGACGCCGTGCAACTGATCGGACTGTGGGTCGACCCCCGAACCGCCTACAACGCAGCCGCCGAGATCATCACGGCGAACACCGCCATCCGCAAGACCTGCCCGTCAGCCCCGGAGGAACAGGGACTGCGCCTCGCCCACCGGATCCTGAGCCAGCCATCGGTCGCGGCCGCCGCCCAGGTCTCACTGACCGTGGAGGGCTTCGACCCCACCGACGGCATCGCCCCCTTCGCCCCCCGCTCGGCCGCAACCAAACGCCCCCGCAACGCCGTCGCCGTCGCGGTCTCCCTGCAACGACAACAGGGACACATCGCCCTCGGAGCTGAGCTTGAGTTCCGCATCGGCACCGCCGCACCCTGCTACCCCCCCGCCTGGAACGTGAAGACCCCACCCTTGACCGTCACCGCCGCACGCCCCGAACTCCCACTCGCCAGCATCCCCACCACCCTATGGCCCGGCGCCCTCACCCTCGGCGACGCCGACCTCGACACCCACCTGAACCTCACCACCCCCACGGGTCGGGCGTTCGCCGCTCTCGCACTCGCCCGCCTGGGCAGCTCCCGTCCGTGGCGCCTCCTCGCCCTCAACCTCGCCCTCCCCGCCCACATGGCCCCGCTGTGCGCCCGCCACTGGCGCACCATCAGCAACGCCGGCCACTGGCCCGCCTACGTGCACGCCGTCGCCGACCTCTTCGACCAACTCCACCACCACCCACCCCCGATCGACTACGAACGCCGGCGGTTCACCGCTCAACCCGACCTCATCCTCAAGGAGGCCCGCCGCGCCACATCCACCCACCGCCGCGCCGTCCCACCGGTCGGGACCTACGCCCTCGCGCTCTGGAGCACCTACACCCAAACCGACACGGCTTTCGCCCCAACCGAGCTCACCCCCAGCAGCCCGAACACTGACCGGCCATCTCCGTCCCAGGTGCTCACGCAGTCGGCCGCACGGCTTGGAATGCCACCGGCAGAACCGTTGACCTGGGAACCACCTTGACTGCCCCCACGGACAGCAGGGGAGCCCACCACCCCCACCACCGGCACCTGTCCGCCGCTCCCCACCCCGGACCTACTCACCCTGGCCGCAGCACTGTCGGACCGGGCCTTCCATGGCTCCGACACCGCCGCAACGCAGCCCGTCAACATCCGCCCCTACCTCGGCCGCGACCTCCCCGGCTCCACCACCCTCCAGACCGTCCCCGGGAGCCTCGGGCGGGCACTACGGCACACCCTCCTCTGGAACTGGACCGGCTCCGAGTGGCCCTACCTCGAACGCTGGGACCTGGACCGCGCCGTCGACGACCCCGTCGCCCACTACCTCACCAACACACCAAAATGGCTCCACACCGCCCTCGCCGAAGCAGACCCCGAGACACACACGCGGATGCGGCGCCAGAGGCAACTGCTGCGCCCGCGACCCTACACAACCATCCCATAACCGACTCCGGCCCTGTCGAGAGATGCTGCGAACCAACGATTTTCGATGTCTGTACCGAGTGTGGACGTCCACATGGTGAGCCATGAGCGCGGGGATGATCGCGGCGACTCGCGAGCGTGGCGCGCGTGGGCGGCGTGCCAACGTCCAAGCTTTGCTCTGTCTCACCCAGTGCCTCCACGACAGTGCGTTCTCGGAGAGCCCAAAGGTCAATGGGGGGTTGACGCCTCCCTTGTGGCGCGAGATACTCGTTGTATGAGCGCGTGGCGCCTTAACCCCAATCAAATTGGACCCTCCAACGCTGCGGAGTCCGTTGTGGGCGATCTTGCCGCTCTGTTCGTCGGTGGGAGGGGCGAGGAAGCGGCGTGTCGGTTGCGCGGCGTGGATGCATGGACGGCGCTGGAGTATCTGATCGCAGTAGAAAACGACTTGTCTGAGGCGAGGGGTTCGGTCGCGGCGGAGCGCGCCGCGGTTTACCGCACGCTGACATCGCAGTACTCGATCGCGCAGATCGCCCAGCGGACGGGTGTGAGTCGTCAGTCTGTGCACCAAGCGTTGGCCCGGGATGCGGAGCGAAGGGGGAAGGTTAATGAGCAGCTCATCTGAGACCGGGGCAAAGACGGTAACAGGTTGGCCCCTCGGACGTCTTGTGGGGTATTGGTGCGCGTCGCGCGGTGGACTGATCCTCCTCCTCACAATGGTGTTGTTCACCGGACCTGCCTCGTGGCCGATCCGGGTCGTAATGCTAGCTCTGACTGCGGCGGGGGGGGTGGGTGTGACCATGGCCTCGCGTGCGCTCCTCCGGCGGGCGGTCTGGGAACTTCCCGGTGGGATGCTGGCCTTGCGCCGCTCCAAGGGACTGACGGTCGCCGTCGCTCTTGCCGACGCGTTCCTCGCGGTGGCCGTGGTGGCGTTCATCCGCGGCGGTCCTCTGTCGCAGGCGTGGCCGATCACGGTGTTGTACCCCGGCACGACCCTGATTTTGGCCGTTGGAGTAGCGCTCCTCGGCTTGGGATTCGTCCGGGCACGGGCTGGCAGCCTCGTGGGGCTGTCACCGGCCACGGTGAGCGTAGTCGCATTCGCCCACCTAATTGGGGCGGGATATGCCTTCTGGGAAGCTGTCCGACGCGGGCCCGTTGACTGGCTGCCCGGTCAACTTCTGGCAGTGCCCCTCGTCCTCGGGTTTGCTGTCGTCCTGTACATGCTCGCAATACGGTTGGAGACCATGCGACCAGGCGCCGCCGAATGAGTACTCGCTCGCGCTCTCGCCCGGCGGCGCCGAAGGTTCCTCACGGATACCAGACAGTCCCACTCGTGCTAAAGGGGCCACCTGTGTTGCTTTCGGAGTCAATGACGAACCTGTAGTAGATCGAATCCGTATTGGGCCAGTAGGGGTAATTAGCGATTCCACATTGGATCGTCTTCTTCTCGGACTGCGTGTAAGGGAAGTCCCTCTTCTGGATCCAGATCTTCAGGTCGTTTGGCTTGCAGTTGGTTGGCGCGCGCACCAGAATCGTGACCGTGCCAATCGCACTATTCTTCCATGCCCTTGACACGATGGCGTCACCGAACACCGCCTCCCACGTGAAATAGCCAGTCCACATGGGCTGAACGGACGCAATGCCCGGAGATGGCGCGGTCCCCGCGGAGGTGACCACAAACCGAGAGCCGTCCTCAGACACGTCAACGCTAACGGGAGGCGCAGAGTCATAGTCGAACTCCGAGCTCTGGGCACTTGGAGCGGCGGCAGAAGCCATTGCCGCCAACCCCAGGGCTACTACAAAGATACTCTTGATTGACATTGTTCCCCCTTATGGATAGGTCAAATAGCCGGCCGTGTAGTGATCCTCGTTTCCGTCCCACGTGATTGTGTCCTGGAGAGTGAAGCGATACTGACCCGCAGGTACACCCGTCCAAGTTGCCGTAGTACCCGAGCACGGGATATCACGGGTACCGTAGCTGGTATGGGGGAAGAAGCGGTTCCGAACACGAGCGACGATAGTGCCCGATGCACAGTTGCTGACCACTCCAACGGTGAGCCGAACTGTCCCCGCGTAGACCTGCTCCCACACGCGCGACTCGATGGACTCGTCGAAGTAGGCGGTCCAGGAGAACCCGCCCCCGAGGATTCCGAAGTCGGCGGTTGTCGAAGTAAATGTGGATCCGTTCTTGTAGTGGATTGTCTCCGTGAGCCCACTTCTCTCAATACGCGCAACAGCCAGTGGCACATCGTCTGACGCCAATTCGCCACCTTCCGCCGCCACAACTGTCGTAGCTGCCGATAGGGCCAAGAACGGCACGAGTAGCGCGGTTGCTATACCTCGACTGCGGAATGGTCGCATCATCTCCCCTAACAATATAGTACAAACGTTCGAACCCCAATGAGCCGCGGTCCAGTTGACGAGAAAGTGACCCCCTGGGAAGAACAAGATAGCGAGTAAGTCGCTGGCGGAGTTGAGCTTCGAATGAGATTTCCTGCCATGACACCAAGTTCGCTGAGCTCATCGCGCCCTGCTGTGCTGTAGGGCCAAAGCGACTTGAGGCAAGAGAAAACCTGAGCGGTGTTGGCCCCGGGACCGATATGGTCCCTATGGAGAAACTCCGCAGCTCGCTGTCCGGCGGTAGTCATCACGTGGCAGAAGGCGATGGAAGACCTCGCCGCACCTAGTGAGACAACTCTCCTACCCGAATACGAGCAATCCGGATCATCGAGCGCGCCTTCGACCTCGACGAGCAAGGCCTTGCCACCCTCTACGACGGGTTCGTCGTCGTCTACGAGGCATCACCCTCTGCAACACGGTTGGGAGACACGCCCTGATGTGTAGGGGTCGTTTGTCAAGGGCATGGTGACCGGAGTTCCGCAGCTGGTAGGCA
>DBQX01000008.1 GCA_002305415.1 Actinomycetales bacterium UBA1383
TGTGGGGCGGACGCGGGTCGTGTGAGGCGGACGCCGCACGGCCGACGGATTGGCTAGACTGTCGGGGCGCAGCCGCGCAGGAGGGTTGTCCGAGCGGCCGAAGGAGACGGTCTTGAAAACCGTTGTGCGGCAACGCACCAAGGGTTCGAATCCCTTACCCTCCGCTGCGCCACCCCGGTGTGGCGCGCTTCCCGCGGAACGGCCCATTTTGGCCGCGTGCGGGCGGGCGCGGTACCCTGAGGTGGTTCTGGGAGACGTCGCATAGTGGCCTAGTGCGCGGCCCTGCTAAGGCCGTGAAGGGGACTCCCCTTCCGTGGGTTCAAATCCCACCGTCTCCGCCCGGCGGGCCCGGATCGTTGGAATTCCAACGGTTCGGGCCTTTCACGTCTCCTGAGCGGTAGTACCCGTGAGGAAACCCGTGCCTCGGGCGAACGGTTCCGCGAGCCCCGACGGTCCGGGCATGGGAAGCACCTGGGAGCCTCCCGGGGAGGATCCGTTGCGCCTGTGAGACAAGGTCGACCCACGAGCCATGCCGGCGCCGTCGGATAGCGTGGCGGGTGTGAGCGGACGCCTCCTCTGGCTCGACCTCGCGCGCGGGTTCGCGGTGGTCTCGATGGTGATTGCCCACACCTCGCCCTGGGGCGGGGTGTTGAGCGCCACCGAATACCTCACCGCGCCGTGGTTCGCCCTCCTGGTGGGCATCTCGCTGTTACTTGCCTGGGAGAAGGCGGGGGCCGGCGCCGGGGTCGGGAGCCGCTCGGGTGTTGCGGGCCGGTTCATCCTCGCCAACGTGGCGCGCGGGCTACTCCTCATCATCCTGGGCGAGTGGCTGCAGGGGGTCTACTGGCAGATCGACGTCGTCCTCCAGACCCTCGGCCTCCTCACCATCGTGCTGGCGCCGCTGGTGGTCCTGGTGGGGAGTCGGCCGCTCGTGTGGGCGGGGGTGGCGCTCGTGGTCGCCGTCGTCAGCCCGGTGCTGATGGACGCGACCCGGAGGTGGCTCGCGGCCGGGATGGCCTCAGGCGGCGGGGTCCCCGGCTGGCTGGCCTGGCTCGCTGACGTCGCCGTCACTGGCGCCAACTACCGCGTCACCTCCTTCCTCGCGATCGCCGCCGCCGGGATCGCCGCCACGCCGGCACTGGTGGGTGATGGCGGGATGGGCCGGGCAGGCAGCGGGATGGGCCGGGGGGGCAGCGGGATGGGCCGGGCAGGCAGCGGGACGGACCGGAGCGGCAGCGGCTCTGTTCGGGTCGACAGCGGGGCTGACCCCCCTGCCGGCCCTGCGACGGGCGGGGTCCGCGGACTTCTCACTGCGGGGAGCCTGCTGGCGGCGGCAGCTGGGGCCTACCTCGTCGGGCGGCTGGGTCCGTGGGGCGCGGACGCCTACAGCGGCACCACCCCCGAAATCCTCGGGGCAATCCTGCTGAGCCTGTCCGCGACCTGGGTGTGCGCCTGGCTCGCCGCGACCCTGGGGCCCCGGCGGGTGCGGGCGTGGCTGGGCGCCGTCGTCGACACGGGACGCATGGCGCTCACCGCCTACACGGTCCAGGTGCTGGCCCTCGCGGTGATCGTGCGGGTGTGGCTGGGCGGCGGCCGCGACGACCACTGGGCCGTGATGCTCAGCGTCATCGCGCTGTGCCTGACGGTGAGTTGGGCGTGGCTGAAGGTGGCGCCCATCGGTCCGCTGGAGTGGGTGCTGCGGCTGCCGGGGAGGATGCTGGCACGGGGGGTGCCGGTTCGGGCGTGACGGCGCGGCGCCGTCCACCCCGCCCCGTGCGCCCGCGGCGCCGTCCCCCTCACACCTCCTCGAGCGGCACCTCCGGATCGGCGAGCCGCTCCAGGTCCACCTCCCGCCGCGACGTGATCAGCCCCGTCACCGCCTTGCTCGTGTCCCAGACGTTCACGCCCATCCCCGCGAGCAGCCGGCCCTCCGCGAGCCAGAACGCCACGAACCTCCTGCCGGCGATGTCGCCACGCACCAGCACGCGGTCGTAGCCGCCCGCCGGGACGAAGCCGTTGTACTCCATCCCGAGGTCGTACTGGTCGGTGAAGAAGTACGGCACGCGCGCGTACGCCACGTCCCTCCCCAGCATCGACCGCGCCGCCACCGGCCCCTGCCGCAGCGCGTTCGCCCAGTGCTCCACCCGCAGGTGGCGGCCGTAGAACGGGTGGTACGCGTTCGCGACGTCGCCCGCGGCGAAGATGTCCGGGTGCGAGGTGCGCAGGCGCTCGTCCACCACGACGCCGTCCTTCACGTCGAGGCCGGCGCCCTCGGCGAGCGCCGTGTTCGGCCTCACCCCGACACCCACCACCACCAGACCGGCCGGCAACACCTCCCCGGAGGCGAGCTGCACCCCCACGGCGCGACCGCCCCCACCCGCGACCAGCCTCTCCACCCGCACCCCGCAACGCAGCCGCACGCCGTTCTCGCGGTGCACGGACGCGAACACCTCGGCCATCTCGGGCCCCAGCACGCGCAGCAGCGGCAGCTCGGACGACTCGAGCACCGTCACGTCCAGCCCGGACGTGCGGGCCGCGGCCGCCACCTCCAGCCCGATCCAGCCACCCCCGATGACGACGACGCCGCCCTCCCGCGCCGTCGCCCCGACGAACGCCTCCTTGAGGGCGTCGCTGTCCGGCAGGCGGCGCAGGTAATGGACGCCGGGGAGGTCGGCGCCCGGGACGGGCAGGCGAACGGGTTCCGCGCCGGTGGCGAGGAGGAGTGCCTGGTAGGGGAGGCGCTCGTCGTCGGCGAGCTGCACCTCGTGGGCGCTCACATCGATGGCGACGACGCGCGACGCAAGCCGCAGCTCGACGTCGTGTTCCGCGTACCACGCCTCCGGGTGGACGAACGCCTTCTCCCGCTCCTCGCTGCCGAGCAGGTAGCCCTTCGACAGCGGTGGCCGCTCGTAGGGGCGGTACGGCTCCTCGCCGACCAGGGTCACGGGGCCGTCGAAGCCCTCCTTGCGGAGGGTCTCCGCGGCCTTCGCGCCCGCCAGCCCGGCTCCGACGACCACCATTCCGTGCGTTGCGCCCATGGTCACGCCCTCCAGTCCGCGACGAACCGATCGTTCCCCGATACTGCCGCCGTTGAGCGGGGCCCGCATCCCGGGCGGCCGCCGATCGCGTGGACTCACGCGGTGGGCGGAGGATGGCCGGGACCGGGACCTCAGGTCTGGAGTGATTGGGGTCAGGTCTGACGGGGTCAGGTCTGGAGCTGCAGGGTCAGCGCCCGAGTGACGGGTCAGCGCCCGAGTGACGGGTCAGCTCTGGAGTGACGGCGTCGTCGAGGGAGTCTCGGTGCCGACGCCTCCGGTGGTTCCGTCCTCGCTGGTCGAGCTGTCGCCGTCGCTGGAGTCCGGCCGCTCGCCCATGCCGCCCGGCCCCCCCGCGGCGCCCCGGGCCGCCGTCCCGCAACGGCATCCCGGACTCCACCGCCTCGGTGATCCGGGTCTCGAGATCCGCCTTGAGCTCGTCCGCGCGGGTCTGGTCGAGCCGACCATCGGAAACGGCCTGGTCGATGTGCTCGGTCGCGGCCGTGACCAGCGCGGACACGAGGTCGGCGGTCTCCACTCCCTGCGCGGCTGCGATCTCGGCGAGGGTGCTGCCGTCCTGCAGCGCGGTACGGAGCTCGTCCGTGGTGAGGCCGAGGGTCTCGGCGGCCACGTCGAGTGAGACCCCGCCGCGGATGCCGAACCCGTCGTGTGCGCCCGGCCCGCCGCGGCCGAGGACGTCCGAATCGTTCAGGGTCTCGGCAACCGTGTCGGCCTCGTCCTGGGTGAGGGTGCCGTCCTCCACGAGTCCGGCGAGGGCATCCTTCAGGCGCGCGAGCCGATCCTCGAGGAACGAGGTGGCATCCCCGTCGGTCCCGGTGTCGGCGCCGGCGGGCAGGACGGCTCCGAGGGTCAGGGCGAAGCCGGCGACGCCGGTCGCGGCCGCCGTCGAGAGTGCGATGATCCTTCTGCGCATGGTGTGTCTTCCGTTCGTTGGATGGTCGGCCCGGGTGGGCCGCCGAGAACGATGCTGACAAACCAGCCTGTCACGGGGCTGTGGTGGACCTGTGACTTCCGCGCACCCGCGGACTCCCGCTCCCGCTCCTGGCCACCGGTTCCTGGGGAGGATCTGTTCCACGGGTGCAACGGTTCCTCCCCGGGGAGTGTTCGTCCGCGGTAGGAGTACCCCGGGAGGTTCTGTGCCTGGACTGGGCAGGGCCTCGGGACGGGGGGTAGGGAGGTTTTCACCGGGGGAGGCCGCCGGGGGTGGTGGGTGGTCCGGCTCGTGGGAGGTTCTGTCGCGCATGCCGTGACAAATCCTCCCGGGAGGTTCTGTGCCTGGACTGGGCAGGGCCTCGGAGCGGGAGCCCGGGAGGTTCTGTGCCCGGACCGGGCAGCGCCTCGGGACGGGGGGCAGGGAGGTTCTCACCCCGGGGAGGCGTTGTCTACCCTCCGGGGTTCGGCCACCCGTTCGGCACGCACGCGCCCACTCCCAGGGTCTGCTGCTGCATGACCGGCGCGGGCGCGCCCGCCGCGGGGCAGCTCTCATGCCCGTGCCCGATCGAATGCCCCACCTCGTGGTTGATCACGTAGGCGCGGTACTCGTTGATCGAGCCACCCGCGGCCATGAAGGCCTCCGCGCCCTTGGTCCAGCGGTCGCCGTTGATGTTGACCGGCCTGCCGCGCCCGCAGGAGGTGTACCCGTGGGTGGGGAGTTCGCCGCAGAGCTGCTCGGTAGTCGCCGGGGACGCGAGGGTGAGGACGATGTCCGCCTCGGCGTCGACGTCGGTGCGCGCGAAGCCCAGGTTGTCCACCGGACCCCAGCCGCGCGGGTCGTTGAGGATGCGCATCACGTCCTGGGCGAAGACCGCGGCGTCCACGGGGATGCTGTCCTCCACCCGGACCAGCACCGTGACCGTGCGGGAGCGCCCCTCGGGAGCGGCCTCCGCGCCCGACGCCACGGTGTACGTCCCGGCCCCGGTCCACGGCATCGCCTCACCGGTCCAGCCGCCGTTCACCACGAGTTGCTGGTGTGCCCGCTGCACCGCCCGCTGCTCCGCGATGACCTCGCCGGCGGCGCTCGCCATCCTCCTGAACTCTTCGGACAGGGATGCGGCGTACAGCTCCTCCTTGTCCACGCCCGCGGGTGCCACGGCGCGATCCATCTCGAACTGCGCGGGCGCCATCACGAACAACGCACCAACCAGCAACGCCACCAGGCCAAGACGTGCCGGGGCGAGGTTTCGGGGTGCGCGACGCGACGGACTCACCAGCTCCTGCCGAGGTGCCGTGCGGGAGGGATGCACGGCTGTTACCAAAACGCTACGGAAGCGCCCAGGGGCCCGCAAGGGTTCAGCGAGACTCACCTAAAGCGCCCGCG
>DBQX01000123.1:0-3762 GCA_002305415.1 Actinomycetales bacterium UBA1383
CCGAGGGCCTCGGACACCTGCCGGATCGCGTAGGGGAACTCCTCCCGCGTCGGGAGCACCGGCATGAGGGCCCGCTCGGCGAGCGCCCCGTGGCCGATCTCGCGGCGCTTCGGGCTCCCGACGCGGCCGGTCTCACCGGTCGAGTAGGGCGGGAAGTTGTAGTTGTGCATGTAGCGCTTGCGCGTCACCGGCGACAGCGAGTCGATCTGCTGCTCCATCCGCAGCATGTTGAGGGTGGTGACGCCCATGATCTGGGTCTCGCCGCGCTCGAACAGCGCGGAGCCGTGCACCCGCGGCAGCACCTCGACCTCGGCGGAGAGCGTGCGGATGTCGCGCAGTCCGCGGCCGTCCATCCGGACGCCGTCGGTGAGCACGCGGGCACGCACCATCTTCTTCGTCACGGCCCGGACCGCGGCGGAAACCTCCTTGTCGCGGCCGGCGAACCGCTCGGCGAACTCCGCGAGCGCGACCGCGCGGATCTCCTCCAGCCGGACCTCGCGGGTCTGCTTGTCGGCGATCCGGATCGCCTCGGCGACGTCGTCGCGCACGCGACCCTCAACTGCCTCGAGGACGTCGGCCTCGTAGTCGGGGAACAGCGGGAACTCCGCGGTGGGCTTGGCGGCATCGGCGGCCAGCCGGGCCTGGGCCTCGCAGAGGGCCCGGATGAAGGGCTTGGCGGCTTCGAGGCCACCCGCCACGACCTCCTCGGTCGGGGCCTGCGCTCCTCCCTGGATGAGGTTCCACGCGCTGTCGGTGGCCTCCGCCTCCACCATCATGACGGCGACGTCGTCGCCGACGATCCGTCCCGCGACCACCATCGAGAACACCGCACGCTCCACCTCGGAGTAGCGCGGGAAGGCGACCCACTGGCCGTCGACGTGTGCGAGGCGCACGCCGCCGATCGGTCCGGAGAACGGCAGGCCGGAGAGCTGGGTGGACATGGAGGCCGCGTTGATCGCCACCACGTCGTAGGCGTCGTCGGGGTGGATCGCGAGGATGGTCTCGACGATCTGGACCTCGTTGCGCAGCCCCTTGACGAAGGCGGGGCGCAGCGGACGGTCGATGAGGCGGCAGGCGAGGATCGCCTCGGTGGTGGGACGGCCCTCGCGCCGGAAGAACGATCCGGGGATGCGGCCGGCGGCGTAGTGCCGCTCCTCGACGTCCACCGTGAGGGGGAAGAAGTCGAACTGGTCCTTGGGGTGCTTGCCCACCGTGGTGGCGGACAGGATCATCGTGTCCTCGTCGAGGTACACGGAGGCCGAGCCGGCGGCCTGCCGGGCGAGGCGGCCGGTCTCGAACCGGACAGTGCGCCGTCCGAACGAACCGTTGTCGATGATGGCTTCGGCGTAGTTGATCTCGGGGCCCTCCATGGGCTCCCCTCCTTCTGCTTCAACCGCCAGGGCCGGGCGGCCATCGATGGAAGCTCACGGACGGGGAGTTCCGGAAGCCACCACCGAGGACCGAACGACCGTGAGGGCGGTTCTGGGGTTGTGTGGGATGTGCCGCCGGCCCGGACGCGGAGTCCGGGCCGGGGCGAGGGTTCACCGGCGCAGGCCGAGGCGTTCGATGAGCGAACGGTACCGTTCGATGTCGACGTCCTGCAGGTAGCCGAGGAGGCGGCGGCGCTGCCCCACCAGGAGCATCAGCCCGCGGCGGGAGTGGTGATCGTGCTTGTGGGTCTTGAAGTGCTCGGTCAGATCCTTGATCCGCTGCGTCAGCAGTGCGATCTGCACCTCCGGGGAGCCGGTGTCACCCTCGTGGGTGGCGTACTGGGCGATGATCTGCTGCTTGACGTCAGGTGCGAGGGGCACGTGTTCTCCTTCGATGTCGTTGCACGGAGCGCCGGGGCAGGTCCACCCGGGCGATGACGCGACCGTGGCCGGTATGACGGCTGCGCCAGCTTACCAGTCGGCCCCACACGGCCGCGCCTCGGGGTTGGTGAGGCAGCTCACGGGTGGGCGGGGCGGCTCACGGGTGGCGCGGCGACGCCGAGGAGCCCGGCGCAGATCGCGACGTCCTGGGCCATCTGGTCCAGCAGTGGCCCGATCCCGTCGAAGGTCAGCATGGGGCGGAGCCAGTGGGTGAACTCGACCGTCACCACGTGGTCGTACAGGTCGAGGTCGTGGCGGCCGAGGACGTGCGCCTCGACGGAGCGCTTCGAGCCGTCGAACGTCGGGTTGGTGCCCACGGAGATGGCTGCCGGGTGACGAACGCCCCCGTCGGTGAGCCAGCCGGCGTAGACGCCGTCGGCGGGCACGACGCCGATGTCGTCGGTGTCGAGGTTGGCGGTCGGGTAGCCGAGCTGGTGGCCGCGCCGGGCGCCGTGGACCACCTCGCCGCGCACGAGGTGGGGCCGCCCGAGGATACGCGCCGCGGTCTCGACGTCACCGCTGGCGAGCGCCTCGCGGACCCACGTCGAGGACCAGCGCCGCCCGCTCTCGGGGTCCACGAGGTCGCGCAGGACCACGGCGTCGAACCCGAACCTCGTGCCGAGCTCGCGCAGCACCCGCTCGTCGCCGGTGTTGCCGGCCCCGAAGCGGGCGTCCTCCCCGACCACGACCGCGCGCGCCCGGAGAAGGTCGACCATCCAGTCGTGGATGAACGCCTCGGCACTCGTCCGGGCGAATTCCTTCGTGTAGGTGATGACGAGGGTGGCGTCGATGCCGTGCTTCTCCAGGTGCGCGAGACGCTGGGCGAGATTCGTCAGCTGGATGTGGTACCGCTCCGGGTGGTGGACGCGGACGGGATGGGGATCGAACGTGATGGCGACCGCCGGGACGTGGAGCCGGGCGGCGATCTCGACCGTGCGGCTGACCACCGCCTGGTGCCCGCGGTGCATGCCGGCGAACATCCCGAGCGTGACAACCGAACCGGGCAGCGGGGGAACCTCGCCGCGCCCGTGCCAGACCTGCACTAGCCGCGGGAGCCGCGGCGTGCGGCGGCCTCGTCGACGGGTGGCCCGCTCCAGCTCATGTACACACTCCTGACTCGCCTGTCGGTCCTTCGATTCTAGGCCGGATCGACGACGAGCCGCGCCCGGGCCGCCCCGGCGCGGTTCTCGACCAGCGCGATGAGGTGCCCATCCGGGGCCAGCGCCGCGTGGACACCCGCGGCGGGCGCCGCGGCGAGAGGGGCGCCGTGCCGCAGGCGCGCGCTGTCCTCCTCCCCCAGCACGACGGTCGGGAAGCAGCGGGTCGCGATGTCGGTCATCGTGGCGAGCCGCACCCCGCCGGTGTCCGACTCCCCCGCCAGCACCTCAAGGGTGCGTGCCTCCCGCGCGTCGAAGGGACCCACGGCGGTCCGCCGCAACGCGGTGAGGTGACCGCCGACCCCGAGCGTCGCACCCAGGTCGCGGGCCAGCGCCCGGACGTACGTCCCCGACGAGCACTCGACGACGACCTCCAGGTCGAGAACCGGCGTGCCGTCGAGGGCGGTGCCGGGCCGGCGGGCGACGACGTCGAGCCGGCTGATCGTAACCGGCCGCGCCGGGAGCTCGACGTCCTCCCCCGCCCGGACCCGCGCGTGGGCCCTCTTCCCGGCGACCTTCACGGCACTGACGCTCGCCGGCACCTGGAGGATCTCCCCGCGCAGCGTGTCGAGAGCGGCCGGGAGCAGGTCCTCCGTGCCTTCACGCACCCCCGCTGACGCGGTGAGGGTGCCCTCCGCGTCATCGGTCGTCGTCGCCTGTCCGAGCCGGATCGTGCCGGCGTAGGCCTTGGGCATCCCCACCAGGAAGGCCAGGAGGCGCGTCGCGCGCCCCAC
>DBQX01000123.1:3776-6399 GCA_002305415.1 Actinomycetales bacterium UBA1383
ACGCGCGCGACGACGTCGTGCGAGGTCAGGCCGGACGGCTTGTCGACGAGGACGACGCCGTCCGGCGGTGTGCAGCTCATTCGGCGGCGGGTTCCCCGCCGTCCTCCCGGCGACGGTAGGGGTCGGGGTCCCCCGCGTGGGTCGCCTCCGCGGCGAGCCGTGCCACCTCGGCATCGCGGGCCGCGGCCTCCTTCAGGCGGGCCTCGATCGCAGCGGCCGCCTCGGGGACGGCGTCGGGCACGAACTCGAGGGTCGGGGTCAGCCGCAGGCCGGTCAGCCGGCCGACCTCCGAGCGGATCAGCCCCCTCGCCGACTCGAGGGCGGCAGCGGTGTTCGCGCGGTCCTCCTCGCTGCCCAGCACCGTGTAGAAGACGGTGGCATGCTGCAGGTCAGCCGTGATACGCGCGTCGGTGATGGTGATGAAGCCGAGCCGCGGGTCCTTGACACGCGACTCGAGCATCCGGGCGACGATCTCGCGGATGCGGTCGGCCAGCTTGCGGGCGCGCTGTGGGTCTGCCATGCCCCCACCCTACGCGGTGGGGCGAACCGCTGCGGCCCCCGTACCGGGGTGGGTACGGGGGCCGCGGCGGACCAGCTCAGGAACGCGGCTTCTCGCGCACCTCGAAGGTCTCGATGAGGTCGCCCTCCTCGATCTCCTTGAAGCCGAGGCCGATGCCGCACTCGTAGCCCTCGCGGACCTCGACGACGTCGTCCTTCTCGCGGCGGAGGGACTGGATCTCGAGGTTGTCCGCGATCACGACGCCGCGCCGCAGCACCCGGGCATGCGCGCCGCGCCGGATGGTGCCGGAGCGGACGATGGAACCCGCGATGTTGCCGAACTTCGAGGAACGGAAGACCTGGCGGATCTCGGCGGTCCCGAGCTGCACCTCCTCGAACTCCGGCTTCAGCATGCCCTTGAGCGCGCTCTCCACGTCCTCGATGGCGTTGTAGATCACCGAGTAGAACTTGAGCTCCACGCCCTCCCGCTCGGCGAGGTCAGCGACCCGCTCGGCAGGCCGGACGTTGAAGCCGATGATCACGGCGTTGTCCACTGTGGCGAGGTTCACGTCGTTCTGCGTGATGGCGCCCACGCCCCGGTGGATGATCCGCAGCTGCACGTCCTCGCCGACCTCGATCTTGAGCAGGGCGTCCTCGAGTGCCTCGACGGCACCGGAGACGTCGCCCTTGATGATGAGGTTGAGGGTCTCGACCTTGCCCTGCTTGAGCGCCTCGTCGAAGGACTCCAGCGAGATGCGCTTGCGGCGCTTGGCGAGCGTCGCCGCGCGCTCCGCGGCCTCGCGCTTCGCCGCGATCTGCCGGGCGGTGCGATCGTCGGGCGCCACCAGGAAGGAGTCGCCGGCCCTGGGCACGGACGTCAGGCCGATCACCTGGACCGGGCGGGACGGCTCGGCGTAGGGCAGCGCGTTGCCGTGCTCGTCGAACATGGCCCGCACGCGCCCGTGGGCGGTGCCCGCCACGATCGAGTCGCCGACGTGGAGCGTCCCGGACTGCACGAGCACGGTCGCCACGGCGCCGCGGCCCTTGTCGAGGTTCGCCTCGATGGCGACGCCGCGCGCGTCCTTGTTGGGGTTCGCACGCAGGTCGAGGGCGGCGTCCGCCGTCAGCAGCACGGCCTCGAGGAGGTCCTCGATCCCGATCCGCTTCAGGGCGGAGACGTCGACGAACATGGTGTCACCGCCGTACTCCTCCGCCACCAGGTTGAACTCGGTCAGCTGCTGGCGGATCTTCGCCGGGTTGGCGCCCTCGCGGTCGATCTTGTTGACGGCGACGACGATCGGCACACCGGCCGCCTGGGCGTGGTTGAGCGCCTCGACGGTCTGCGGCATCACGCCGTCGTCGGCCGCGACCACGAGGATCGCGATGTCCGTCACCTCGGCGCCCCGGGCGCGCATGGCGGTGAAGGCCTCGTGGCCCGGGGTGTCGATGAAGGTGATCGCCCGCTCGACTCCCTCGTGCTCGAAGCCCACCTGGTAGGCACCGATGTGCTGGGTGATGCCACCGGCCTCGCCCGCCACCACGTCGGTGGAGCGGATCGCGTCGAGCAGCTTCGTCTTGCCGTGGTCGACGTGGCCCATGACGGTGACGACGGGAGGCCGGGGTTCCAGCTCCTCGTCCGTCTCCTCGGCCAGCTCGGCCTCGAGATCGATGTCGAAGGACTCGAGCAGTTCGCGGTCCTCGTCCTCCGGGGAGACCAGCACGACGTTGTAACCAAGTTCCGCGCCGAGCGCCTGGAAGGTGTCCTCGTCGAGCGACTGGGTGGCGGTGGCCATCTCACCGAGGNNCGCCGGGTTGACGTCGATCTTCTCGGCGAAGTCCGCCAGGGAGGCGCCGGCCCGGATCCGGATCTCGGCGCCGTCCCCGCGGGGGATCTGCACACCGCCGATGATGGGGGCCTGCTGCTGCTCGAACTCCTGCCGCTTGGCGCGCTTCGACTTGCGGCCGCGCGCCGGGCGGCCGTCCGAACGGCCGAACGCACCCTGGGTGTTGCCACGTCCGCGGCCCGTGCCACCCCGTCCGGGGAAGCCCCCGGGAGCAGGGGCACCGCCGGTGCCGGCGCCCGGGGCGCCGCGTCCCGCTCCCGCCGGACGCCCGCGACCCGCGG
>DBQX01000014.1:0-787 GCA_002305415.1 Actinomycetales bacterium UBA1383
CATGCGTGACAAAGGCTCCCACGAACTCCGGATGCCAGCGGACGAGAGAGCCTCGCGAGGCCCTTCCAGCCACCACAGCGAGCAGTTCTCCGTCACAGACGTTCCACGAGCTCCGCATCCGGTGGCCCTCCTGACCTGTCCCGGGACCAAGGCCCTGACGTAGAGTGCTCTGCATGCGGTTCGAGCACGTGGGCTTCGCCCCGGACCTCGTGGACTACCACGAGGCGTGGGACCTGCAACGGGAGGTACACGCCGCCGTCGTGGCGGGCGAGCGGCCGGACACCACGCTGCTGCTGGAGCACGCCGCCGTGTACACCGCCGGGAAACACACCCAACCGCACGAGCGGCCGTGGGATGGCACCCCGGTGGTGGAGGTGGACCGCGGCGGCAAGATCACGTGGCACGGGCCGGGCCAGCTCGTGGCCTACCCGATCGTGCGGCTCGCCCCNNCCTCGAGGAGGCCATGATCCGGGTGTGCGCGGACTTCGGGGTCACCGCCGCGCGCGTTCCTGGCCAGAGCGGCACGTGGGTGCTCGCGGACGAGCACGGCCCGAACCGCAAGATCGGGGCCATCGGGGTGCGGGTCGCCAGACAGGTCGCGATGCACGGCCTCGCCTTCAACTGCGACGCCGAACTCACCTGGGCGGACGTCATCATTCCCTGCGGGATCGTGGGCGCCGGCGTCACCTCCCTGACCCGCGAGCTCGGCCGCCGAGTGACCGTGCGCGACGTGGTCCCCCACATGGAGCGGCACCTGGCGGAGGTGCTCGACGCCGTCGCCGTGCCC
>DBQX01000014.1:799-36421 GCA_002305415.1 Actinomycetales bacterium UBA1383
CCGCCGGATGCTGCGCGTGGAGGCACGCAACGCCGAGGTGCCGATCGAGACCAAGCCGGAGTGGATCCGCACCACCGCGAAGACGGGGCCCGCCTACAGCGAGCTGCACTCCATGGTCCGGGGGCAGGGCCTCCACACCGTCTGCCAGGAGGCGGGATGCCCCAACATCTACGAGTGCTGGGAGGACCGCGAGGCCACCTTCCTGATCGGCGGTGACATCTGCACCCGCCGGTGCGACTTCTGCGACATCGCGACCGGCAAGCCCCGTCCCCTCGACCGTGACGAGCCCCGCCGCGTGGCCGAGTCGGTCCGGCAGATGGGGCTCCGCTACTCCACCGTGACCGGAGTCGCCCGCGACGACCAGCCCGACGGCGCCGCCTCGCTGTACGCCGAGACCATCCGCCAGATCCACGCCCTCAACCCGAACACCGGGGTGGAGATCCTGCCGCCCGACTTCGGCGCCGATCCGGCCCTCGTGGGCCTCGTCTTCGAGGCCCGGCCCGAGGTGTTCGCGCACAACCTGGAGACCGTGCCACGCATCTTCAGGAGGATCCGGCCGGCCTTCGCCTACGAGAAGTCGTTGCGCGTCCTCTCCATGGCCCGCGACGCCGGCCTGGTCACCAAGTCCAACCTCATCCTCGGGATGGGCGAGCGCGACGACGAGGTGGCCACCGCGATCCGGGACCTGCACGACGCCGGCTGCGACATCCTCACCATCACCCAGTACCTGCGTCCCTCGAAGCTGCACCACCCGATCGATCGCTGGGTGCGCCCGGAGGAGTTCCTCCATTGGTCCACGGTCGCGGAGGAGATGGGGTTCAAGGGCGTCATGGCCGGGCCGCTGGTCCGCTCGTCCTACCGGGCGGGCCGGTTGTGGGCGACGGCGATGGCCCAATGGGGCCGGCCGATCCCCGAGCACCTCCGTCACCTCGCGGAGGCAGCCCAGACCCCGGCGCGGCAGGAGGCCGCGAGCCTGGTCGCGCGGTCCGGGCGCTGACCTCGGTCGGGGCGCTGACCGCGGTCGGGGCGCTGACCTCGCGGACCGCCCGCGCGCGATCACTGACAGTCAGGCGAAACGACGGCGGTGCTCGTCGATCAGGGCGAGCGCCGCCGCGACGCCGCCTTCCACGGCACGGTCGGGGATGGTGAGGTCCCACCCGCCTGTCTGGTCGCGCGCCCACTGCACCCGCGCAGCCCGATCGAGGGGCGGCTCGCTGCCCGCTTCCCGCACGCCGAGGATGTCGGCCACCTGGCGGGGCATCCGCCCGAGGCTCGCGACGGAGGCGGCGTCGCGCCATGGTCCCGGGTGCTCGTCGAACCACTGCAGGGGGTCCGCGAGCCGGATGCCGAGGCCCGCACCGTAAGCGGTCCGGAACTCGCCCACCGCCTCAAGGTCCGCCCACGAGATCAGGTCCCGTCCCTCGAGGAGGACGCCGTCCTCCTGAAGGACCAGCACAGCCTCGCGCGGGCGACGGAACCACGCGAGCCATGTCGGGGTGCGGCGGGCGATCACAGGTCCCATGTGCCCATCATGCCGCCGCGCGTGTGGTGGTGCGGGCACCCCACGAGCCGACTCCACCGAACCTTCACGGCAGATTGCTGCAACTGAGCACCACGGCGGTGTAGCCGTCATTACAGTCCGTCTGACCCGGGGTTGCCGCTCACGACCACGTCGGCAGCGGACCGCCCCCGGAACGCAGGCGGGTTGCACCGACGCGCCCCCATCACGCAGGGAGAAACGAATGACACGATTCACGACCGGTCGACGGCGAACGGTGGGGCTCGCGGTGGCGATCCCGCTGTCCCTCGGCCTGGGAGTCGGGGCGACTGCCGCCCCGCCTGACCACGCCAACCCCGGTGGCCAGGAACAGCCGGGCCTCGAGGCACGGGTCAAGCCGATCCTCACCCGGGGCCAGAGCCAGTACCGGGACCTCAACGCCAACGGCCGGCTCGACCAGTACGAGAACTGGCGCCTCGACCCCGAGATCCGCGCCAATGGCCTCCTCCGGTTGATGACCATCGAGGAGAAGGCCGGACTCATGCTCATCGACACCCTCAACTCCGGCTGCTACGGCGCGGTGGTGAATCCGGCGACGGACTACATCGAGAACCAGTACATGCACCGGTTCATCTTCCGGAACCCGGTGGACTCCACGGCGACCTGCCCCACCACGCCCTCCCGGTCGGGCCCGACGATCACGGCCGCCCAGGCTGCCGAGTTCACCAACGGCGTGCAGGAGATGAGCGAGGCGACCCGCCTCGGCATCCCGGCGCTGTTCAAGTCGAACGCCCGCAACCACATCGACCCGGACGCGCGCGCGGGGATCAACGTCTCGGCTGGCGCCTTCTCGGCGTTCCCGAAGGAGGCCGGCATCGCGGCCGCGGCGCTCGGGGACGACGCGTACATGGGCGTCGTCGAGGACTTCGCCGCCGTCATGGGTGAGGAGTGGGCCTCGATCGGCCTGCGCGGCATGTACGGCTACATGGCGGACCTGTCCACCGACCCGCGGTGGTACCGCGTCCACGAGACGTTCACCGAGGACGCCGACCTCGGTGCCGACATCATGGGCCAGCTCGTCGAGACCCTGCAGGGCACGTCGGTGGACGACCTCGCACTGAGCCCCGAGACCGACGTCGCGCTCACGATGAAGCACTTCCCCGGCGGCGGCCCCCAGGAGCTCGGACTCGACCCGCACTTCGCGCACGGCAAGACGCAGGTCTACCCCGGTGACGGGTTCGACGACGCGCTCAAGCCCTTCGTCGCGGCGATCGATCGCGGCGTGGCGGCGATCATGCCGTACTACGGCGTGCCGATCGATGTCACCTACGAGGGGACGACGTTCCAGCACACGGGCTTCGCCTTCTCGAGCGAGATCGTGAACTGGCTGCTGCGCGAGCAGCTCGGCTTCCAGGGCTACGTGAACTCGGACACCGGCATCATCAACGACCGCGCGTGGGGCCTCGAGGACAACACCGTCCCCGAGCGGGTGGCCGCCGCCATCAACGGCGGCACCGACACGCTGTCCGGCTTCCACGACGTCCAGACCATCCTCGACCTGGTGGATTCCGGCCTGGTCACCGAGGACCGTGTCGACGAGGCCGCCCTGCGCCTGCTCATCCCGATGTTCGAGATGGGCCTGTTCGAGGACCCGTACGTCGACCCCGACGTGGCGGCCGAGACCGTGGGCGCCTACCAGGACATCGCGCTCGACGTGCAGCGCAAGTCCGTCGTCCTGCTGCAGAACGATGACGACCTGCTGCCGCTGGAGACCGGCTCGACTCTCTACGTGCTCGGCGCCTACAACGCCGACCAGGTGGACGAGTACGGCTACACCATCATCAACGGCAACGACGCGGCGACCGCCCCGGGAACCGGAGCCGCCGCGACCGCCGACTACGCGGTGATCAACGTGACCGCCTCCACGGCCCAGCTGGTCGCCGGCGCCGACAGGCCGACAACGGTCACCTCCACCTACCGCAGCAACTTCACCGACACCGGCTGGTTCGACCCGACGGACGGCTCCTGGAGTGCGACGAACGACCCCACCGACACCGACGACTTCTACGTCGTCGGCGGGATGGACCCGGACTACGGCGTGAACCCGAGCATGTTCGAGACCTACCCCGGGAGTGGCGAGTACGTGGCCGGCCTTGACGGCGCGAGCCCGTGGGGTGCCTCCGACCGGTGCGTGGCGCAGGGCGGCGCCCTCGACGTCGTCAGCCCGACGCCGTCGTGCACGGACAACGGCCTCATCTTCGGCGGCTCGCTGCCGTGGGAGGCGGGCGTCCTCGACTTCAGCGGCATGTCCGGGTCGCAGTCGTGGCGGGTGACGCCGACCCTCGAGCAGATCCAGACCGTCATGGAGGAGATCGGCGCGGAGAACGTCATCCTGCACATCTACTTCCGGCAGCCCTACGTCCTCGACGAGGCGAGCGGCCTGCTCGACGCCGGCGCGATCGTGGCCGGCTTCGGGGTGACCGACACCGCGCTGTTCGACGTCCTCTCCGGGGACTTCGCCCCGCAGGGCCGGATGCCGTTCGCGCTGGCGAACACCATCGACGCCATCGCGGAACAGGAACCCGACCTCCCGGGCTACGCGCCCGAGGACACGCTCTTCCCGTTCGGGTGGGGCCTGACCTACTAGCGGTGCGCGCGGGCCGTACCTCCAGCGGCCCCGCGCACCGGTCCCCGAGGACCCGTCCCGCACCCGCGGGGCGGGTCCTCCCCTGTGTGCTGGCCACCGTTCGCCGCTTCGCGCAGGGGCCTATGCTGTGCTCCATGACCGGTGGGAGCGTCCCGCCCGATGAGCGAGCCAGCAGCTTCTGGCAGCGGAACCGCGAGCGGATCCTCATCACCCTGCTGTGGATGGCGGCGATCGCCTCCGCCCTGGCGATCTGGGCGATCGCCACCAACAACACCGCCCTCGACCGCCAGTCGGATGTCCCGGCCCAGCAGCAGTACGAGGACGGCAGGGGTGGGAGCGGCCACGGCGACGGGGGTGGTGGAGGCCAGGGAGGTAACGGATGAACGCCTGGGCACGAGTCACGACCGCGGCCTGCACCGCCCTGTCACTGGCGGCCCTCTCCGCCTGCACCACCGACGCCCCTCCGCTCACCCCCACCGCCACCGGCGCCGCGGCGGAGGCAGCCCTGTGGTGGGACGACGCCGTCTTCTACGAGGTCTTCGTGCGCAGCTACGCCGATTCCGACGGCGACGGCACCGTCGACCTCCGTGGCCTCATCTCGCGGCTCGACCACCTCAACGACGGCGACCCCACCACCACCGACGACCTGGGTGTGACGGGTCTCTGGCTGATGCCCGTCACCCAGTCCCCGAGCTACCACGGCTACGACACCACCGACTACTTCACGGTCGAGGATGACTACGGCACGGCCGCCGACTTCCGCGAGCTGGTCACGCAGGCCCACGCCCGGGGGATCCGCGTCATCGTGGACCTGGTCCTCAACCACACGTCGTCCCTGCACCCGTGGTTCCTCGAGTCCGCGTCCGTCACCTCCTCCCCGAAGCGGGACTGGTACGTCTGGCGCACCGACAACCCCGCGGCGACCACCTCCTGGGGCACCCAGGCGTGGCACCAGCTGAACGGCGCGTCCTACCTGGGCCTCTTCTGGGAGGGGATGCCGGACCTCAACCACCGCAACCCCGAGGTTGCTGCCGAGGTCGGCGAGATCACCCGCTTCTGGCTCGAGGACATGGGCGTGGACGGCTTCCGCCTCGACGCCGTCCGCCACCTCATCGAGGAGGGCGACGAGTTCGACGACACGCCCGCCACCCACGCCTGGCTCGCGCGCTGGGACGACTCCGTCGACGCCGTCGCCCCCGACGCCCTCACGGTGGGCGAGGTGTGGGACGCGACGCCGGTGGTCGCGCCGTACGTGATCGACGACGAGGTGGACCTGGCGTTCGCGTTCAGCCTCGCGGAGGCGACCATCGCGAGCGTCCGCTCCGGCGACCCGGCCCCCCTCGATGCCGCGCTCGCCACCACGCTCGCCGCGTTCCCGCCCGGGCAGTTCGCCACCTTCCTGACGAACCACGACCAGAACCGTGTCATGTCCCAGCTCGGCGGCGACGTCGGCAAGGCGCGCCTCGCCGCGTCGCTGCTGCTCACGCTGCCGGGCGTGCCGTTCGTCTACTACGGCGAGGAGATCGGCGTGACCGGCGAGAAGCCCGACGAACGCATCCGCACCCCCATGCAGTGGAGCAGTGAGGCGCACGGTGGATTCTCGCCCACCACGCCGTGGCAGGAGCTGGCCGCGAAATGGGACGAGGTGAACGTCGCCGCCCAGGACGCGGACCCGGCGTCCCTCCTGAACCATTACCGGCGGCTGATCCACCTGCGGGCGGAGCACCCGGCGCTCCGGCAGGGCGATCTCGCCGCGCTTCCGGGGACGTGTACGGGGAGCTACGCGTACCTGCGCTCGGCGACGCCGCCGGACGCTGGGGTGGCGGACGTGGTGCTCGTGGCGGTCAACGTCACGGACCGCGAGCGGAGCGACTGCGCCTTCGACGCCTCCGGCCACCTCGGCCCCGGCGCGTGGGAGGCGCGCGACCTGATCGCGGAGCCGGGCGGCGACGGCGTGGCCGTGACGACGACGCCGGATGGCTCGGTCGCCCTGGGAACGCTCGGTCCCCGCGAGACGGTGATCCTCGCGCTCAGCCCGCGGAGCTGATCAGCTGTCGTGCTCCGGGTGGTGACCGTGCTGGTGACCGTGCCCGTGCTCGTGGCCCTCCTCCTCGCGGAAGGCGTGCTGCCGGCAGGCGTTCTCATCCGTGGCCGCCTCGAGCTGCCCGGCCCGCCACTGCGCGACGGCGTCCCGCACCGTCCCACGGGCCCCGATGTACACCATCACGCCGCGCTCCTCGAACATCGCCACCGCTCGGCGGCCCAGCCCGCCGCACACCATGACCTCGCCCCCGTGCGCGCGGATGAGGTCCGGCGGATAGCCGACGCCCCCCATGTGCAGGGTGTCGTTGGGGACCACCTGGACGGCACCGCTCTCGCTGTCGACGAATGTGTAGGAGGCGGCACGCCCGAAGTGCTCGCTCACCAGGTCGTGGGCGCCCGAAAGGCCCATGGTCGGCACGCAGATCCTCATCGATGTCCCTCTCGTCGGTTCGGCACGGATCACACGCGTGCCGGTACGTCAGGATAGGCTGACAGCGCGGCCGGAACCCAATCGCCCCCGGGGCATGTCAGGACGGCAACCCCACCATCGCGGCGCTCCGCTCCCACAGCTCACGGGCCAGGACCTCGTCGGAGGCCCGCGGGTTCGTCCGTGCCACGCGCTTCTTCTCGAAGTACTCCCCCGGCGGCCAGTCGCGTCCCGGCACGCTCCCGGCGAGCCATACCAGGGTCTCCGCGCCCTGCTCCGGCGTGATGAGGAACCGGCGCAGCGGCGTGTGGTAGGCGAACCGCATGCGGCTCGTGGTGTCGTTCGCGAAATTGGTGGCCACGCCCCCGGGGTGGAAGGACGCCGCATTGAGGCCCCGCGGCCCGAAGCGCCGCTGCAGTTCGCGCGCGTGCAGGATGTTGGCGAGCTTGGAGTCACCGTAGGCACGCCGCGGGTGGTAGGCGCGCTCGTTGCCGAGGTCGTCGAGGTCCAGCCGGGCGAAGGCCTTCGCCGCCACCGAGGACGTGTTCACCACCGTCGCGCCGCTGGCCAGCAGGGTGTCCATGAGGAGGGCCGTGAGCAGGAACGGCGCAAGGTGGTTCACCTGCAGGGTCTTCTCGAAACCGTCGACGGTCAGCGTGCGCTCCCCGAAGAGACCGCCGGCGTTGTTGGCGAGTACGTCGATGCGCTCATGGCGCTCGGCGAGCGTGGCGGCGAGGGCACGGACGTCGTCGAGGCGCGCGAAGTCGGCCGAGTGGTGCTCCACCCCGAGATCCCCGGCCAGGCCGCGCGTCTTCTCCGGCGTTCGGCCGACGACGACGACACGGTGCCCGTCGGCGTGCAGGCGGCGGGCTGCCGCCGCGCCGATCCCGTCACTGGCGCCGGTGATGACGATGGTCCGCATCCAGCCCTCCTCCACCCTGGGGCGTCAGGATAACCCGGCCCCGTCCGCGATGAGCCACTGGCCCGCGGTGTAGGTGGCCATCACGGCGGTGTCCAGCGGCCCGGGCCTGCGGTCGGGGAGGGCGAACCGGCCGATGCCGAGCAGCGTGTCCGAGAGGACGAACAGCGCACTGCCCGCCACGATCCGGTGGCGGGCGCCCGGCGGGAGAGTCCGGTCGAGGGTGGTGGCGGTGGCGAGCATCGTGGAGATGACCCCCGCGTAGAGGAGGACCGGCACGGCCAGCGCCTGCTCCTGACGCTGCGCGAGGCGGGCCATCGCCGGGCCCGTGGCCGCGAACAGGAGCGCACCGGCGACGACTCCCGGGTCGCCCGGCCGCGCGCGCGGGTCGCGCGCCGAAAACGCGGCGATGTAGCCGAGGTGCGCGGCGAGGAAGGACCCCAGCCCGAGCAGGAAGCGCCGGTCCCCGCTCCCGAGCAGGGCGACGTCGCCCAGCCAGGAGAGCACCTGCGCACCGAGGACGCCGCGCACCAGGGGAGTGGGCCGTGGGGTCGCCACCGCCGTGTCGAGGGCGAGCAGCGGCATGAGGGCGGACTTCGTCGCCTTCCGGGCGCGGCGTGCCGAAGGGGCGGAGGACGCCGCGAGGCCGGAGTCGAGGGCCGCGAGGGCGGCGTAGGCAGCAGTGGTGGGTCGCATCAGTGGTTCCTTCCCAGGTCGATGCCGGCGGCCACCGCCGCGTCCGCGAACGCGGCAGCGAGGCTGGCGACGGTCTCGTGGGCGTTCAGCCCGCTCGGGTTCGGCACCACCCAGAGCTCCGCACCGGCGAGGCGCTCCGGCTGCCGCCCTGCCGTGGCCCGGGACCGCCCGAACGCGGTGCGGTAGGCGGTGATCCCGGCGACCGCCACCACGCGGGGACGGCACGCGGCGACGAGTCGCTCGAGCCGGGCGACGCCGTCGCGCAGCTGGGCGGGCGTCACCTCGTCCGCGCGGGCGGTGGCGTGGGGGTGGAGGTTGGTGATGCCGACGCCGCGTGCGAGGAGGTGGGCACGGTCGGCCTCCGAGAGGCCGGCGGAGGCGTCGATGGGGTGGCCGGTGATGCCGGCGGCGTACAGCGCGGGGTAGAAGCGGTTGCCGGGGCGGGCGAAGTGGGCGCCGGTGGCGCCGGACCAGAGGCCGGGGTTGATGCCCACGATCAGGAGGCGGAGGCCCGGGGCGAGGACGTCCGGCACGGTGCGCCCGCGGGCGGCCCGCAGCTCCGCGGGAGTCGGTCGCATGGTCCCACCCTGCCACGCGCCCGCCACGCCCGCGCGCTACCAGCGGTTGTGGACGTCCTCCGCCCAACCCAGGATTCCCGCGAACTCCACCCGCTCCCCCGCGCTGTCCGCCATCCACCCGGACCAGTGCCCGAAGCACTGGTCGGTGTGCGCGGTGATGACGCCGAGGTCCGTGCGGGCGCGGCGGTCGTGGAAGGGCGCGAACACGAGGTCCACGGTCTCGCCCCGCACCCGCCAGGGGCGCAGGTAGTCCGTGGTGTCGTATTCCCAGGCCAGCTCCTCGCTGATCTTGTGCAGGCGGCCGTCCACCACGAGGGCGTTCTCCACCGAGCCGGTGCCGTCCGTCCACTTGCCGCCCACCTGCACGCCGATGACCCGCCCACCGGAGACTCCGGAGCCGGCGCCCCAGTTCCACGCGACGTCGTACGGCCACCGGCCCCGCCCGTGGTCGAGCACCGCCCAGGACTCCCCCGCCGGCACGTCCACGCGGCGGCCGTCCAGCCAGAGCGCCCCACGCGCCGGCCGCGCCACGTCCTTCACCGTGTACTGGAACAGGCGCTCGCTCCACGGCACCACCACCCCGAGGCACTCGTGGCCCGGCGGCCGCTCCGCCAGGATGTCCACGCGCACCCCGGGGGCGACGACGCGGAGCCGGGTGCCGCCGTCGGCCTCGTCGACGGCGATCGCCAGGTCCCCCTTCCGGCCGCGGACCGGGCCGTCCCCCAGCGTCCCGGGGAGTTGCGCGCTGCCTCCGAGCACGCCGAGCGCGCTGCGGGCGGTCTCCGTGCCGGTGGCGCGGTCGAGCACCCAGAGCTCGTGGAGGGCGGCGTAGTCGATGTCCGCCACCGTGAACGCCACGATGTGCGTGGGCGTGGTCACCGCCCAGTACTCCCAGCGCTTGTTCCGGCCCCAGCCGTGGCGCCCACGGCCGATGCCGTCGGTGCGGTGCAGCGGGACCCGGGTCCAGCCGACGGCCGCCGGGTTGAGCCGGCCGTCCGGCGTCGTGAGGCTGACGGGGGCGGTGATCTCCCGTTCGGTGACGCGCACGGGGCGCTCCTCTCAGTAGATGAAGATCGGGATCCACTCCGGGTTGTGGGCGTGGATGATCGCGAGGAAGACGATGACGTCGAACAGCAGGTGGACCACCACGACGTAGGTGAGGGACTTGGTCCGGGTGAAGATCCAGCCCTGCAGCAGGGCGAACGGGATGGTGAGCAGCGGCCCCCACGAGCGGTAGCCCAGCTCCCACAGGAAGGACACGAAGATGACGGCCTGGAGCACGTTCGCCGTCCACACCCCGAAGTGGCGCCGCAGCAGGGCGAAGCACGTGATGATGAAGAACAGCTCGTCCCACAGGCCCACGAAGTTCACGCCGAGGAAGAAGCGCACCAGTTCGCTGGCGTTCGTGATGTGCGGCCAGTTCTGGTAGGCGCCGGAGCGGATGAAGTAGAACGGCAGGATCGCCCAGCCCAGCAGCGGCACAGCGATGACGTAGGCCTTCTGCATCGGCAGCCACGGTTGGCCGGTGCGCCACGGGAACGTGATCGCCCGCCGCCGGTACACGAGGCGGTCCACGGCCAACGGCACCAGGAACGCGAGCGTGAGGACCGTGCCGATGGTGAGGAACCGGTCCCAGCTGACGTCGGCCTCCACCGAGGTGCTGCTGACGATGGCGATGCCCAGGCCGATCAGGGTGAGGTCCTTGCCCAGATCCCGGTTGACGAGCCATGCCGCGCCGACGCTGAGGAGCAGCAGGGCGTGGCCCCACCCTGGCAGGAGCAGCGCGAACAGGAGGAACGCGGACACCGAGACGCCGGCGGCGGGCAGCAGCGTCAGTGCGGGCGGGGTGGCGCGGGTCGGGGCGGGCGGCACCATCCCAGCATGCCAGCTCAGGTTCCCGCAGCGAGGCCCTCCCCGGGGCGGCGCAGCACCGGGTCGTAGAGGTCCGCGAAAAGCGTGGCCACCAGTTCACCCCGGCTCGAGACGCCCACCTTCGCGAAGACGGACGTCAGGTGGTCCCGGACGGTGTGCGCCGAGAGGCACAGCTCCCGGGCGATCTCCGCGTTGGAGCGGCCCCGGGCCACGGCCTCGGTGACCTCGCGTTCGCGCGGCGTCAGGGTGTACGCCTCGGCGATGATCGGGGCGACCTGCGTGGACCGCGCGGACTGGAGCACGAGCACGGTCAGGCCCGAGGCCCCGCCGGTGGCGCGGGTGGCGGAGGCATGCAACGAGATCCACCGCCCGTTGGCGGCACGGACCCGCGACGTCGAGGCGCCACGCTCCCGTCCGCTCGCCACGGCCGCCGCCCGCGCGACGACGGAGGCGACCGCCACCATCCCGGGCGGGGGGACCGGGGCATCCCAGTCGGGGCCGGCCAGTTCGCCGAACCAGAACTCGGCCTGCCCGTCGAGCGAGACGAGGGCTCCGTCCCGGTCGAAGATCGCGGTTCCCGGCGTCTCCCGGTGTGCGTCCGACTCGGGGCTCGAGGGCGAGGCGAGGATGGCCCGCAGCGCGCCGGCGATCACCGGACCGGCGCCCGCCACGGTGTCCACCTCCGCGGCGGTGAACAGCGCCCGGCCGGTCTCCCGGACAAGGTCGAGCACACCCCAGGTGTGCCCGCCGAGCCGGAACGCGGCGCGCAACTCGTCCACGAACCCCTGGGGCCGGAGGAACTCACGGTACCGGTGGCTGCGGTCCGGCACGTGGTCGGTGGCGTGCAGCAGCGTGTCCGCCCCGCGCGGGGAGCGGGCCAGGTCCCGGTAGAGCATGACGTCCTGCTGCTGGAACTCCCCCGTCCAGTACACCTCGCACAGGCCCGGGTCCATGCCCTCCACCCGGGCGGGAAGGGTGGGCATGAGCGTGGCGGGATCCGTGGCGAACCACGCGCCGCCGTCGAACGGCACGAGGTGCCGCATCTCGCCGGCCAGGCGGGCGAGCATTGCCCGCCCGTCAACTCCCTCCCACGCCTGGGCGCTACGCCGCAGCGCGTCGGGCGGCGGTGAGGCTGTCACGATCGTGTCCCCGATCCGGGGTGGCGACGCGCGGGGGCGCCCGCGCGTGACCCACCCCCACTCGGGACCATCGTCCTACGGGTCACCGGTGTGGTCAATCCGCGTTTTGTAGGGGGTGTCCGCCCGAAGTCCCGCGCTCCGGGGGATGGTGGGCCACCGCGGGCAGCCCGGAGAGTGGGGGCAGGAACCCGCGAAAGGACCGCCATGACCGCCTCCCCCATCACCCTCACCTCGCTCGCCGACCAGCTCACCGGCGAGGTCTTCCTCCCCGGCGACCCGGGCTGGGACCAGGCCCGGACCCCGTGGAATGTGGCCGTCGACCAGCACCCGGCGGCCGTCGTCCTCGTCGAGGGGGTGCGCGACGTCGTCGCCACCGTCGAGGCGGCACGCACGCTCGGCCTGCGGGTGGCCGTCCAGGGCACCGGCCACAACGCCGCGCCGCTGGGCGCGAACGGCAGCCTCGCGGACACCATCCTCCTGCGGACCACCCGGCTGCGGGACGTGACCATCGACCCCGCCACCGGCACGGCGCGCGCCGAGGCGGGCGCGCTCTGGGGCGAGGTGACCGCCGCGGCCGCACCGCACGGGCTGGCCGCCCTGGCGGGCTCCTCGCCCGACGTCGGCGTGGCCGGCTACACGCTCGGTGGCGGTCTGAGCTGGCTCGCCCGCGCCCACGGGCTCGCCGCGAACCACGTGCGCGCGATCGAGCTCGTGACCGCGGACGGCACCCACCGGCGCGTGGACGCCGCCACCGACCCCGACCTGTTCTGGGCGCTGCGGGGCGGTGGGGGGAACTTCGGGGTGGTCACCGCGATCGAGTTCGGGCTGCTGCCGATCACCGACCTGTTCGCCGGCGCACTCCTCTGGCCCGTCGAGCGGGCGGCCGAGGTGGTGCCCGCGTGGCGGCAGTGGGTCGAGACGGTGCCCGAGGAGGTCACCTCCGTGGTCCGGGTGCTGAACCTCCCGCCGTTGCCCCTCATCCCGGAACCCCTGCGGGGCCGGTCCTTCGTGGCGGTCGAGGCCGCGATACTCCTCGACGACGCCGCCGCGACCGGTCTCCTCACCCCCCTCCGCGCGCTCGGGCCCGCGATGGACACGTTCCACCGCACCCCGATCACCGAGCTCGCGCAGCTCCACATGGACCCGCCCGAGCCCGTGCCGGCCGCTGGCGACGGCGTGCTGCTCGCCGACCTGGACGACGCGGCGGTGCGGCGTTTCGTGGACGTCACGGCGGCGGAGCCCGCGCTGCTCTCGAGCGAGTTGCGGCACCTGGGCGGCGCGCTCGCCCCCGGACGCGCCGCGGGCGGGGCCGTCTCCGGCCTGGACGCCCGCTTCCTGCTCTTCACCGTGGGCATCGCGCCGAGCCCCGAGGCGGGCGCGGCGGTGGCCGCCGCGGCCGGGCGCGTGAAGGGCGCGCTCGCGCCGCAGCACGCCGCCACGCAGTTCGCCAACTTCCGGGAGTCACGCTGCGACCCGGCGGAGATGTACGGCCAGGCGCTGGAGCGCCTCCGCGCCGTCAGGTCGCGGATCGACCCGGAGGGTCTCTTCCGGGGGCACCATCCCGTGGACTGACCGCCGGGACGCGGGGGCTGGGCTACTTCACTGCCCGCTGGATGGCACGGAAGCGTTCGCCCTCCGCGACCCCGAGCAACTCGAACAGCACCATCTCCGTGCTCGTGATGCCGCCTCCCAGCTGCCTGACGCGGTCGAGCCCGATCCGCCAGTTGGCCTCGGTGCGGGACGAGACGGCGTCCGCGACCACCTCCACGGCGTAGCCGCCCGACAGGAGGTCGCGCGCGGTCTGGTACACGCAGACGTGGGTCTCGATGCCGACGAGGACCACCTGCCTCCGCCCCGTCTCCTCCAGGCGATCCACGAACGCGGGGTTCCCGCAGCAGCTGAAGGCGTTCTTGGGCAGCGGGGCGAGGCCGGTGAGCAGCTCGGCCACCTCGGGGATGGTGGGACCCAGCTTCTCGGGGACCTGCTCGTTCCAGATGATCGGGATCCCCAGGACCTGGGCGCCGCGCACCATGCGGCCGAGGTTCGCGACCAGCAGCTCCCGCTCGTGCATCAGCTGCGCGAGCTTTCCCTGGACGTCGACGAGGACGAGAATCGTGGAGTCGACGGGGAGCATCAGGTCCTCCTGGCGCGAGCTGGGCTGGCTCAACGATACGGCGCCCGCCGCTGGGGGCACCCCGGGCACGGATCGGGCGGATGATCCGCGCCGTCGGGAAGACGATCGCCGAGACAACTGCTCGCGCGTGCGTCGTTCCGCCCGACTAGCCTCGAGCCATGACGGACAGGGCCCTGCAGCGGCGCATCATCGCGGAACTCGAGGTGGTGCGGGACTTCGACGCCGCTCGCGAGACCGAGCGCCGCATCCGTTTCCTCGCCGAGTACCTGACGCACACGCGGACGAAGGGTCTCGTCCTGGGGATCTCGGGTGGCGTGGACTCGACCGTGGGCGGACTGCTGTGCCAGCTCGCCTGCGAGCGGGTCCGCGCCGCCGGGGGCGACGCACGCTTCGTCGCGATGCGGCTGCCGTACGGCGTGCAGGCGGACGAGCACCACGCGCAGCAGGCGCTCGACGTCATCCGGCCCGACGAGGTCTACACCGTGGACATCGGCCCCGCCACGGACGGCATGTGGAACGAGGTGCTCGCCGCGGGGCTCCCGGTCAGCGACGCGAAGGACGACTTCGTGAAGGGCAACGTGAAGGCGCGCCAGCGCATGATCGCGCAGTACACGGTCGCCGGCGCGCGCCACATGCTGGTGGTGGGCACGGACCAGGCCGCGGAGGCGGTCGTCGGCTTCTACACGAAGTTCGGCGACGGCGCGGCTGACGTCACGCCGCTGTTCGGCCTCCCGAAACGCAGGGTCAGGGAGATCGCCCGCCACCTCGGGGTGCCGGACGAGCTGGTCGACAAGGTCCCCACCGCCGACCTCGAGGACGACAAGCCCCTCATCCCCGACGAGGTGGCGCTCGGGGTGCGGTACGACGCCGTCGACGACTACCTGGAGGGGAGGGACATCGACCCCGCGGCTGAGGCCACCATCCTGGGCTGGTACCACCGCACGGCACACAAGCGGGCACTTCCCGTCACCCCGGCCGGGTGGGAGGCGCGCCCTTCCGTCCTGTGAGCAGCGCGGATACCCTACCCCCGTACCCCATCAGCACGGTTCAGGTAAGGGACCTATGTCCCGATTCTCTATGAAGGTTGTGTGTACATCTGGGACTTTCGCCCCGCGAGGGGCATGGTTGCGCCCCGCAGGATGGTGAGCAAGCGGTCCACCGAACCCGTGGGGACCACGACACTGACGCCCACCCCGGTGGAGCGCTTCGACCTCAAGTCGAAGGATGCGGCGCCCCCGCAGTTCACGCGCTGAGACTCCCCGCCCGCCGCGTTCGGAGCCACCCCACAGTGGCGGAGGCGCCGGTCGGCGACGGCGCCGCGGCGCGAGGGTGTGCCGGGAGATTCGAGGGGGGCTCCATGACCATCCGTCGTCCCTGAACGCCGGCACAGTCAGGAAGGCTCGTTGAGGACGATCGGGCTGACCACACGCTCGAGCCCACGCCGCTGCCACAGTCCGACCACGCGCTCCGAGTGCTCGAGGCGGTGGAGCACTCGGGCCTTCAGGATGCTGGCGGCGAGGACGAGCTCCCGGGTCGCGGCGGGCGCGCCGCGCAGCAGGAAGGCATCGAGTTCCCGCAGCTCACGCCGGCGGTACGGGCTGAGGACGAGCGGACCGATCGCGACGGGGTGCGCGGCACGCGGCTCCCGCAGCGTGTGGATGACGCGGGCGAGGTGCAGGAGCGGGGCACCGGCACCGGCGGTGAGCCAGTCGATCTCTCCCGGGGCGACAGCCTGGACGGCGCGCGCCAGGCGGTCCACCTTGGCGAGGTCCTTGGGCCGTACGCCCGAGATGGACCGGGTGAGGTATCCGGCGATGAGGCTCCCCGGCCGCTGGACCGGCATCACGGTGCCACCCAGCTCGACGTGCCAGGTCTCGAGGCTGCCGGTCTCCACCTCGACCGCGAAAGGGAAGAGCGCGCGGTACACCCGGGTGATCCGGCCCGCGGCGTCCTCGGCGGCGTAGCGGTCGCCGAGGAAGGTCCGGCACGTGGCGGCGACCGGCCGCTCGCGCTGGTCCCGTAGCTGTTCCAGGGGCCGGAGGGAGAACACCGAGGTCTCGAGCTCGGCGCCCACTGCCTCCGCCGCGATCCGCCGCACCTGGTCCACCGGGTCGGAGCGGGTGGACAGGACGAGCACGTCGAGGTCGCGGCGCGAGCCGTTCTCGCGCACGGTCGGCAGGGTGAGGCCCCCCGTCCCGGCGACCCGCCGCCCCGCCGGTTCCACGGACCCGGCGAGGAAGGGCAGGACGCTGACCCCACCGAGGATCTGGTAGGGGATGGCCGTCCCCGCCATCCGGTCGAGGAACGGGACGACGACGTCGAAGCAGTCGCGGCTCACCGCGCCCCCTTCCCGGCGTCCTCAAGCCTCCGCCGCGCCCGGTCGGAGTCCACCTCCGCGCGCGTCAGTGCCCGGGCCGCCGCCTGGCGACGGCGCTCGGCGGACTCCTCGGCCATCTCGGCCGCGTCCAGGAGCTCCTGGGCGGCCTGGAGCTCCCGTTCGAGGGCGGCCACCCGCAACGCCAGTTCCTGCCGCTCCCGGGTCGCCTCCTCCCGGTGCGCGACGGCGTCCGCCAGTTCCCGGGCGGCGGCGCGGACCGCGCGCCGGGCAGCCGCGGCCTCACGCCTGACGGTCTCGAGGTCCGCGGCCTCCGCGGGCTGCGGTGCCGGTCCCGCCCCGAACCCGGAGTGCGCGAGGTGGGTGGTGAGCCGTCCGCCGCGGACCTCGGCCGCCGCGGCGGGGTCGGCCATCGCGGCGAGCAACGTCGAGGTGACCTGCCGCAGCACCGCGTCGCCCACGGGGTGGCCCGCCGCGGCCGCGAGCTCTCCGGCCACACGGGCGAGGGCCGCCGTCGCACCCTGCCGCTGCCGGTTCAGGTCCCGCAGGTCGGCGCGGGAGAGCCCGTCCAGCGCCCGTCGCAGCGACTCCCCGATCTCGATGAGCTCGCCGACGGCCTCCGGGCGTTCGCGCACGAGCCGGTTGACCGCCGCCGCGGCCGCCGAGGGCTTCCGCAGTGCCCGCACGCTGTCGGCGAGCGCGCGGTCACCGGCGCTGCGGAGCGTGGCGGCCCGCTCGTTCCGGGCGGCGACGAAGTCCTCGGCAGGGAGCGCGTAGAGGTCCGCGGCCTCCCGGCCGAGGTCGTCCGCGTGGCCTTCCGGCATGGGTCACTCCTCGGCCCGGGACGTCAGGACCGGACCTCGCGCCTCGAGAAGAGCCTGCCCAGCCTCGCCCGCAGGCCCGTGGGTTCGGTGCCGTCGCGACGCCTCTCCTCGGCGAGTGCGGCCTTGCGTCGCCGCTTCGCCTCCGCCACGGTGATGCCGTCCAGCTTCAGGTCATCGATCTCCGGGATCGTTCCCGAGCCCCGGCACGTCTTGTTCGCGCGGTTCCGGTGCTGCCGCAGCCGGAAGTCCTCGGCCCCGACGCCGAGGAGGCGCCCGCAGCTCGGGCAGGTCGCACGGACGCGGACGAGCGTCGTCGGCGTCCCGTCCGCCTCAACCTCGAGACCCGCCTGGGCACTGTCCCGGCGCGACACGACCCGCCGGAAGCGCTGTTCCCGCGTGCCATCGCAGGGGATCCCGCCCTTCCGGTGGTGGGCACGGACCTTGCCGGTCGCCGGATCGACGAGCGCCCTCGTCCCGCACACCGGACACAACGCGGTCGGCTGGGGTTCTGCCATGATCCTCTTCCTCTGAGTGCCCGGGTTCCATCCTGCCAGAGCGGTGCCGGCGCCGCAGGGGACCGCCTGCCATCTCACATGACGGTGCGGCGCCATCCCCACGTCCCAGGCTCGCCTAATGTCTCACCCTGAGTGACCCGCACCACTGCGTTCGCGCGCCTGTGCGGGGACGGGACCGAAGAGGAAAGAAAAAGGGAACGCGATGAAGCGAACGCTCATTGGACTGGTGGCGGTGTCGCTGGGCCTGCTGTCGGCCTGCAGCTCCGGCGACGGCGGCTCCGGCGGCGCCGCCGAGCCCGACACCATCAGGATCGGCGTCAACTACGAGCTGTCCGGCGCGGTCGCCACCTACGGACAGGCGAGCGTCGATGGCATCGAGATGGCGATCGACGAGATCAACGCCGCGGGCGGGATCGACGGCACGCAGATCGAGCTGGTCACCTACGACAACAAGTCGGAGCCGGCCGAGGCCACGACCCTGGCCACCAAGCTGATGACCCAGGACAACGTCCTCGCCGTCATCGGCCCCGCCACCTCCGGGTCCTTCAAGGCGACCATCCCGGTGGCGAACCAGAACAGGATCCCCGTGGTCTCCGGCTCTGCGACGGCCGACGACGTCACGGTCGGACCGTCGGGCGTGCAGGAGTACGCCTTCCGCACGTGCTTCAACGACTCCTTCCAGGGCACCGCGATGGCCAACTACGCCGCCGAGAAGCTGGGCGCGACGACCGCGGTCATCATCAAGGACAACTCCTCCGACTACGCCAAGGGCCTGGCGGAGAACTTCTCGGCGACCTTCACCGCCGCGGGCGGCACCATCGTCGGCGAGGAGGCCTACGTCGCCGGTGACACCGACTTCAACGCCATCCTGACGCGCGTGCGCGGCCAGGACTTCGACGTCGTCTACCTCCCCGGGTACTACAACGAGGCCGGCCTCATCATCAAGCAGGCCCGGGAACTCGGCATCTCCGCCCCCATCCTCGGGGCTGACGGCTTCGACTCCCCGACGCTGCTCGAACTCGCCGGCGCCGACGCGCTGAACGACGTCTACTTCACCAACCACTACTCGTCGCTCGACGAGGACCCGACGGTGCAGGACTTCATCGCCGCCTTCCGCGAGGCCTACGGCGAGGACCCGAACGCGTTCCACGCGCTCGGCTACGACACCGCGAAGTTCGTGGTGGACGCCATCAGCCGCGCCGCGTCGCTCGATGGCGAGGCCATCAAGACGGCGATGGAGGAGACGGAGGACTTCCCGGCGGTCACCGGCACGCTGAGCGTGGATGAGAACCACAACCCGGTGAAGGCGATCGTCGTGATCCGCCTCCAGGACGGCCAGCAGGCCTCGAGCGAGAAGATCGAGTCCTGACGGGCCACCCCGGGGGCCAGTGACAGGAGGTGGGACGTGGCAGGCGCGAGCCGCCACGTCCCACCGTCCATTGAGGAAGGGAGACGCGCGTGGACCAGATCGCCCAGCAGCTCATCAACGGCCTGTCGCTGGGGAGCATCTACGCCCTCATCGCGCTGGGCTACACGATGGTCTACGGGATCATCCAGCTGATCAACTTCGCCCACGGCGAGATCTACATGATCGGCGCCTATGTCGGCTA
This sequence comes from Actinomycetales bacterium UBA1383, assembly GCA_002305415.1. Taxonomy (GTDB): domain Bacteria; phylum Actinomycetota; class Actinomycetes; order Actinomycetales; family Actinomycetaceae; genus UBA1383. Next base: position 20,037 of record DBQX01000014.1, read on the forward strand.
CTTCTCGATGGCCCACCTGCGGCTCGGGTTCTTCGAGTCGCTCCTCCTCGCGATGATCGCCTGTACGATCCTCGGGGTCCTGATCGAGCGGGTCGCGTACCGGCCCCTGCGGAACTCCACCCGCATCGCCGCCCTCATCACCGCCATCGGCGTCAGCCTGCTGCTCCAGTACACGATGATGTTCTTCGTGGGCGCCCAGGTGCGCAGCTACCCCGAGCTACCCGCCTTCATGGAGCGCTCCTACTCGCTGGGGGCCGTCGTCATCTCCGGCAAGCAGCTCCTCATCATCGGGATCTCGGTGGTCCTGATGGCCCTGCTCCAGTTCATCGTGAAGCGCACCCGCATGGGCAAGGCGATGCGCGCCGTCTCGCAGGACCCGGATGCCGCCCGGCTCATGGGCATCAACATCGACTCCACCATCGCGTTCACCTTCGCGATCGGCTCGGCCCTCGCGGGGGCGGCCGGGGTCCTGGTCGGGGTGTACTACAACTCGATCAACCCGCTGATGGGCATCCTTCCCGGTCTCAAGGCCTTCGTCGCCGCGGTGTTCGGCGGCATCGGGATCATCCCGGGCGCGATGATCGGCGCCTACTTCATCGGCTCCGTCGAGACCTTCGTCTCCGCCTTCGGGTACTCGCTCTTCCGCGACGCGGTGGTCTTCGCCATCCTGATCGCGATCCTGATCGTCAAGCCCACCGGGCTGCTCGGCAGGAACGTCAAGGAGAAGGTGTGACGATGAACCGGACCATCCTCACGCGCGCGGCGCTCCTCGTCGCGCTGTACCTCGTCGTCCAGCTGCTGATCAGCGGCGGCGTCATCACGTCCTACCACCAGGCCACGATGGCCACGATCGCCATCAACATCATCCTGGCCGTCAGCCTGAACCTCATCACCGGCTTCACCGGCCAGTTCTCGCTGGGTCATGCCGGCTTCATGGCGATCGGCGCGTACACCTGTGCCCTGATCACGATGCGCTGGGCCACCGTGGTCGGGTTCCTCGGCGGGGTCCTGCTGGGCGCGCTGCTCGCGGCGCTCATCGGCTTCCTGGTCGGCCTGCCCACCCTGCGCCTGCGGGGCGACTACCTCGCGATCGCGACTCTCGGCATGGCCGAGATCATCCGGGTCCTCCTGCTGAACTTCGAGTTCACCAACGGCGCGGCCGGCCTGAGCGGGATCCCCCAGTTCGTGAACTGGCCGTGGATGTTCGTCTTCACGGTCGGCACGGTGCTGGTCATCGCGAACTTCCTGCGCTCCTCCCAGGGCAGGGCCTGCATCTCGGTGCGGGAGGACGAGATCGCGGCGGAGTCGATCGGCGTGAACGCCACGCGTGCGAAGACCATGGCCTTCACGATCGGGGCGGCCTTCGCAGGGGTCGCGGGGGCGCTGTACGCCTCGTACTTCTACTTCATCAAGCCGGACCTGTTCGGCTTCCTGAAGTCGGTCGACATCCTCGTGATCGTGGTGCTGGGGGGCCTCGGCTCCCTGTCGGGCTCGATCATCGCGGCCATCCTCCTCGCGCTGATCTCCACCCTGCTCCAGCCCTTCCCGGAGATCCGCATGATCATCTACGCGCTCGTCCTCGTGGTCATCATGATCTTCCGGCCGCAGGGCCTGATGGGGTCCCGCGAGGTGTCCCTCGACCTGTTCCGCCGGCTCGGCCGGCGCCGCACCGTGGGAGCCGCATCATGACGCAGACCGCCCAGGCCGACATCGTCGAGATCGAGAACCTCACCCTCAACTTCGGTGGCCTCGCCGCGGTCTCCGAGGTGTCGCTCCGCATCGGGCACGGGGAACTGGTGGGCCTCATCGGTCCGAACGGTGCCGGGAAGACCACGCTCTTCAACCTCCTGACCGGGGTGTACGCGCCGTCGTCCGGGACGATCACGTTCCGCTCCGGGGACTCGACCCACCAGCTCGGCGGCATGAAGCCCCATGCGATCTGCCGCCGCGGCATCGCGCGCACCTTCCAGAACATCAGGCTCTTCAAGGACCTCACCGTCCTCGACAACGTGAAGGTCGCCCTCCAGCAGAACGTCCCCTACGGGCTGCTCTCCGCCGTCCTCCACACCCCCACACACCAGCGCGCGGAGGCGCGGATCCGCGAGGAGAGCCACGAACTCCTGACGATCATGGGACTGGACGGCAAGGCGTCCGAACTCGCCCGCAACCTGTCCTATGGCGAGCAGCGCCACCTGGAGATCGCGCGCGCCCTCGCCACGAGGCCCACCCTCCTCCTGCTGGACGAGCCGGCGGCGGGCATGAACCCCGCCGAGACCGCCCGCCTGACCGAGCTGATCACGTGGCTGCGGCAGACCTTCGACCTCACGATCCTCCTCATCGAGCACGACATGTCGCTGGTCATGAAGATCTGCGAGCGCATCTACGTGCTCGACCACGGCGTCGCCATTGCGTCCGGGAGCCCCGCTGAGGTTCGATCGAACCCGAAGGTCATCGAGGCCTACCTCGGGGAGGAGGTGGAGGATGTTTGAGATCCGGGACCTCCAGGTCCACTTCGGTGGCATCCACGCGATCAAGGGTGTCTCCCTCACGGTCGACGACGGCGAGATCGTCACCCTGATCGGCGCCAACGGCGCCGGCAAGACGACGACGCTGCGGACGGCGTCGGGCCTGAAGAAGCCGACCTCCGGGGCGATCCTCATCGACGGCACGGACGTGACCGGGCGCTCCGCGCGCGACCGGGTCCGGATGGGGCTGTGCCAGGTGCCGGAGGGCCGGCGCGTCTTCCCCGCGATGACCGTGCTGGAGAACCTCGAGCTCGGGGCGTACCTCCGCAAGAGGTCCCCGGAGATCGCCCAGGACCTCGAGGTCGTCTACCAGCGATTCCCTGTGCTGGCGGATCGCCGCAAGCAGCTCGCCGGGACGCTCTCCGGCGGCGAGCAGCAGATGCTGGCGATCGGACGCGCGATCATGAACCGCCCGAAGATCCTCCTGCTCGACGAGCCCTCCATGGGCCTCGCCCCGCTGTTCGTCCAGGAGATCTTCGACATCATCAAGCAGATCAACGAGACCGGGACGACCATCCTCCTCGTCGAGCAGAACGCGAACATGGCCCTGCAGATCGCCGACCGCGGCTACGTCATGGAAACCGGGTCGATCGTTCTCTCCGGAACGGCGGCCGAGCTGTCGGATACTGAGGACGTCAAGCGCGCCTACCTGGGAGGCTGACCCATGTTTGTGAGACTGCGGATGACGGCCAACCCGTTCACGGTGAGCCCGGACAGCTCGATCCGCGAGGCGATCGCCATCATGGACGAGCGCCGTATCCGGGGCCTGCCCGTGGTGAAGGACGGCGCGGTCGTCGGTGTCCTCTCCCGCGGCGACATCGACAAGGCCTCCCCCTCGAAGGCCACGTCGCTCGCCGCGGGCGAGGTCAACTACCTGCTCGCCAAGCTCAAGGTGAGCCAGGCGATGACCCGGCACCCGATCACGATCACCTCCGACTCGCTGCTCGAGGAGGCCGCCCTCCTCATGCGTGACAACAAGATCGAGATGCTTCCCGTCGTGGACGACGGGCACCTCGTCGGGATCATCACGGAGAGCGCCATCCTCGACGCGTTCATCGAGCTCATGGGCTTCCGCGACAGCGGGACCCGCCTCACGATCGAGCTGGACGACTCACCCGGGGTGCTGGAGCGCGTGGCCGGGATCATGGCCGACCACGGGGCGAACATCAAGCACCTGGCGGTGTACCGCGGGCAGACGGACCGGGCCACCCTCGTGGTCGGCCTGAACAGCCTCAACACCGAGGACATCGAGGCGGACCTCGAGAAGGCGGGTTACCGGGTCATCTACCGGCTGGAGAACCGGTGAGCGGCGGCCTCGTCGCGCTCCTCGACGACATCGCGGCGCTCGCGAAGCTCGCGGCGGCGTCGATCGACGACATCGGCGCCGCGGCCGGGAAGGCGGGCAGCAAGGCGGTGGGCGTGGTGGTGGACGACACCGCCGTGACCCCGCGCTACGTGCACGGCCTCGAGCCGGCGCAGGAGCTGCCCATCATCAAGCGGATCGCCATCGGCTCGATCCGCAACAAGCTGCTGTTCATCCTCCCGGCCGCCCTGGTCCTCAGCCAGTTCGTCCCGTGGCTCCTGACACCGATCCTCATGCTGGGGGGCACCTACCTCGCCTACGAGGGCGCGGAGAAGGTCTGGGAACTGCTGGCCGGGCACCACGAGGAGGCGGAGGAGCCGGTCATCACGAAGGGCGAGGTCCAGGCGGACGCCGTCGTCAAGGGGGCGATCACCACCGACTTCATCCTCTCGGCGGAGATCATGGTGATCGCACTGAACGAGGTGGCGGACGAGCCGATCGTCTCCCGCGCCATCATCCTCGTGGTGGTGGCGGTGGCCATCACGGTGCTCGTGTACGGCGTGGTGGCCCTGATCGTGAAGATGGACGACATCGGCCTCCACCTCGCGGCGCGAGACAACGGCGCGGCCCGCACGATCGGCACCCTTCTCGTCAAGGCGATGCCGATCGTGCTCAAGACCCTCTCCACCGTCGGGATCGTCGCCATGCTGTGGGTGGGAGGGCACATCCTCCTCGTGGGCACCGCCGACCTCGGCTGGCACTGGCTGTACGACCTCGTCCACCACGCCGAGGTCGCGGTCACCGAGGCCGTGTCCGGCGTCGGCGGGTTCCTCGGCTGGCTGGTCAACACCCTCGCCTCGGCCCTCGTCGGACTGGTGGTGGGTGCCGTCGTCGTCGCGGTGATGCACGTGATCCCGCGCCGGACGAAGACCTCCGCCGCCCACTGATGGCCGACGCCGCCCGCCGGGCGGCCAGGGGTGCAGAATGGTCGGGTGTCCTCGACTCCGGACCTCACGCGGTACGCCTGGCTCTCCATCGCCGCCGCCGTCGTCACGATCGCGCTGAAGACCGGCGCGTGGGCACTCACCGGCTCCGTGGGCCTGCTCTCGGACGCGGCCGAGTCGGTGGTGAACCTCGTCGCGGCGGTCGTGGCGCTGATCGCCCTGCGGGTGGCGGCGCTGCCGGCCACCGGGAAGTACCCCTACGGGCGGACCAAGGCCGAGTACTTCTCGGCGCTGCTCGAGGGCGTGATGATCTTCGTCGCGGCCGCGGTCATCCTGGTGACCGCCGTCGAGCGGATCATCCACCCGCGCCCGCTCGAGAACCTCGGCATCGGACTGGCCGTCTCGGTGGTGGCGGCGGTCATCAACGGGATTGTCGCGACCGTCCTGCTTCGGGTGGGCCGCGCGCACCGGTCCATGACACTCGAGGCGGACGGGCACCACCTCATGACCGACGTGGTCACCTCCGGGGGCGTGCTGGTGGGCGTGGGACTCGTCGCGCTGACGGGCTGGCAGGTCCTTGATCCCCTCGTGGCGTTCGGCGTGGGCATCAACATCGTCATCACGGGCTCGAAGCTCATCACGGACTCGACCCGGGGCCTGCTGGACATCACGCTCCCTGCGGAGGACAACGAGGCGATCACGCGGATCCTGCGGGAACGCACCACCCCACAGACCCGCTTCCACGGCCTCCAGACCCGCGTCTCAGGGCGGGAGCGCCACGCGACCGTGCACGTCCTCGTCCCGGACGACTGGACCGTGCACCGCGGTCACGCGTTCATCGAGGAGGTCGAGGAGGAACTCAGGGCGGCCGTCCCCGGTCTCATCGTGCTCAGCCACCTCGAACCCATCAACGATCCGGCGTCCTACGAGGACATCCCCACCGGCCACGTCGAGATCCATCGGGTCGACTCGGAGGACCACCACGTGTCGGAGAACCCGCCGGAGAACCGTGCAGAGTAGGAGACCCCCGTGGCGTGGACCGTCCTGATCCTCTCCGGAGTGCTCGAAGCCGTGTGGGCGACCGCGCTCGGCCGGTCCGAGGGCCTCACCCGGCTCGCGCCGACGGCGGTGTTCGCCGTCGCGGTCATCGCCAGCATGGCGGGACTCGCGTACGCCATGCGCGAGCTTCCCGTCGGCACGTCCTACGCGGTGTGGGTGGGGGTCGGCGCGTCACTGACCGTCGTCTACGCGATGGCGACCGGGGACGAGCCGATCTCGCTGCTCCGCACGGTGTTCCTGGCGGCGATCATCGGTGGGGTCATCGGTCTCAAGGCCACGAGCTAGCGACTACGGTGGGTACGTGGACACACAGCCAACGGTGAGCCTCCTCCGCCCCGCGGCGGCCGGGGCCCCGCCCGCGCCCGGAGTCCCGCCCGACTGCCTCACCGATCTCGCCCTCGACCACGTCTTCACCGTGGTCACCGCGGGCCGGGCCGAGTACCACCTCGAGGACTACCTGTGGGCGCCACTCACCGACCCGGCGGAGGTGGTCCACCGGCAGGAGGCGATGCGCGACGTCGAGCGTCCCGAGGTGTCGGGCCCGGTGCGCGACTTCGCCGACGGGATGCGCGTGGTCCGCACCGCCAGGTCCCGGTCGGCCGGCTACCGTCATCCGGTGCAGCGCCGCACGACCCTGCTCGAGGCGGCCGAGGCGTACATCCTCGTCGTGCGGCAGTTCTCCGAGCGCCTCACCTCCGCCGCTCCCGCGTCGGAAGGGCTCCGCGGTCTCGCCGCCCACCTGCAGGGCCTCGTGGGCTCGGCCGCCTTCGCCACCCTCGCCGACGACGCGGCCCGGACCCGCGCCGCCCTCGACGGCGTCACCTACCGCCTGCAGGTCTCGAACGACCGGGTGCGCGTCAGCAAGGCCACCGGCTACGAGCACGACTACGCCGCCGAGATCGCGGCGGTCTTCGAGAGGTTCCGTCACGGCTCGACCCGCACCCACGTCACCCGGGCCCCGGAACAGGCCGAGATGAACCACGTCGAGGAGGGGATCGCCGAGCGCGTCGAGACCCTGTGTCCCGGCCCGTTCGCCCTCCTCGCGGACTTCGCCACCACCCACTCCGACTTCATGGATCCCGGAGTTCGCACGGCGGACCGGGAGCTGCAGTTCCTCCTCGCCGCGATCGAGTTCGCCCGGCGCCTGGAGGCCTCGGGCCTGCCGACGTGCTGGCCGGAGGTCGCGGCGGACGGGTACGAGCTCGTCGACGCGTACGATCCCGCCCTCGTGGTGGGGCGCCCCGGCGAGACGGTGGTGCGCAATGACCTCGAGCTGCACGGCGAGGAGCGAGTCGCCCTGGTGACCGGCCCCAACCAGGGTGGCAAGACGACGTTCGCCCGCATGGTCGGGTCGACGGCCTACCTCACATCCCTGGGCTTCCGGGCGCCCGCGCGGCGCGCGCGCCTGCCGCTGGCGGACCGGGTGCTCACCCACTTCGGCCGGGCCGAGCGGCTCGCGGACCTGCGGGGAGCCCTCGAGGACGACCTGGTGCGGCTCCGCGAGATCCTGGGGGCCGCGACGCCCCGGAGCCTCGTCGTCCTGAACGAGGTGTTCACCTCGACGTCGGTCGCGGACGCCGTGCAGCTCTCCCGCTGGGCCCTCGACCGCCTGCTCGCGAGCGGGTGCACCTGTGTCTGGGTCACCTTCCTGACCGAGCTCGCGGCCACGCCGGGCGTGGTGAGCCACGTCAGCCAGGTCAACCCCGACGACCCCACGATCCGGACCTTCCGGGTGGTGCGGCAGCCGGCCGGCGGCCCGACCTGGGCGGAGACCCTCGCCATCGCCCAGGGCCTCGACCATGACTCCCTCAAACGGAGGCTCGCCCGATGATGAAGGTCCACCTGCTCCACCCCGAGGACGACGCCCCCATGGACCCCGTCGAGGGGGAGTCGGACCTCGTCCGGGACCTCGGGCTCGACGACGTCGTCGCGCGCATGGCCGACGGTGACCAGTTCGTGCGGACGGCCGCCACGGCGACCCTGCTGCGGCCACTGACGCGGACGGAGGACATCGCGTGGCGTCAGGGGGTGCTGGCCGACGCCCGCGCGCACCCTTCAGCGGTCCGGGAGTTGCAGCGGATCGCCCTCGACGGGGTGAACACCGAGGTCCGCGTCCGCGGGTGGTGGATCTCGGCGGAGCCGAGCTCGGTGCTGGGCCGGTCGGTGGCGCTGATGCGTGCGCTCCTCGAGCCGCTGCGTGCCCTCCGTCGCTGGGCGGCCACCCACGAGGGTGTCCTGCGGTCCGAAGGGATGCGCGCCCTGCTCGCCACGATCGACCAGAACCTGTCGGAGGACTGGTTCACCACCGTCGAGCGGCACCTGCGCCAGCTGCAGTACTCGGACGTGGTGATGACCGCGCACCTGGGCCGCGCCGGCAAGGGAACCGGGTACGTGCTGCACGCCATGGAACAGGGCAAGCGTCCCTGGCGCGCGGTGCTCGGATCCCAGCGGGCGGACGACCTCACCCTCGTGATCGCCGAGATGGACACCGTTGGCGGCCAGGCCGTGTCCGACCTGCGGGACCGGGCGATCAGTGGCGTGGCCGAGACGTTGGCCCAGTCCACCGAGCAGGTCCTCTCCTTCTTCGCTCACCTGCGGTGGGAGGTCGCCTTCGTCGTTGGCACCGTGACACTGCACGAACGGCTGACCGCCCTCGGGATGCCGCTGGCCGTGCCGGTGGCACGACCGGCCGGGCGCGAGCTGACGGCGCGTGGCCTCTACGACGTCGGCCTGGCGCTGCGCTCAGGACGCGCCGTGGTCCCCAGCGACCTGGCGGCCGACGGGGCCGGCGTCGTCGTCATCACGGGCGTGAACCAGGGTGGGAAGTCGACCCTGCTGCGGGCCGTGGGGCTCGCGCAGCTGATGATGCAGGCGGGCATGCCGGTGGGCGCGGAGGAGTACCGCGCCAGCGTGGCCGGGCGGGTGCACACCCATTTCCGCCGCGAGGAGGATGAGACGCTGCGGAGCGGGAAGCTGCACGAGGAGCTGGTGCGGATGAGCCGGATCGTCGACCGGGCCAACCCCGGGGACCTGCTGCTCTCCAACGAGTCGTTCGCTTCCACCAACGAGCGGGAGGGCTCGCGCATCGCCACGCAGATCGTGGAGGGGCTCGCCGACGCCGACGTGCGGGTCATCATGGTGACACACCTGTACGAGTTCAGCCGGTCGCTGGCGGGCACGCGGTCCGACGCGCTCTTCCTGCGCGCCGAGCGCGCCCCGGACGGGGAGCGCACCTTCCGGATCGTGCCGGGCGAGGCGCTGCCCACGAGCCACGGCGCGGACCTGTGGCGGCGGGTGTTCGGGACGGAGCCCGACGTCACTCCGTGACGCTGATGTCCACCATCAGGTGGGAGGCGAGGGCCTCGAGCTGCTCGCGCACGTCCTCGGGCTCCACCCCGGACGGCAACACCACCGTGGCGTGCGCCTCGAACGTGAGGCCCCCGGCCATCGGGGAGTCCCGCAGGACGGTGGAGAGCTCCTCGATGCTCGCGCCCACCGAGGCCAGCACCGCCGACACGGCGTGCACCAGGCCCGGGTGGTCGCTCCCCATGAGCGTCACCCAGACGCGCGGGCCGTCGAGCGCCGGTGCCTCGCCGGCGCCGTCGACGGTGACCTGCAGCAGCCCCTGCTCCCCCAGGTCGCCGAGCGCCTGGCGAAGGCCCGCCACGCGGTGGTCGGGCAGCTCCACCTGGACGATGCCCGCGAACTTCCCGCCGAGGCGCGCCATCTGGCTGCGCTCCCAGCTGCCCCCGTGCGCGGTGACGATCCCGGAGAGCACGTCGACCAGACCGGGTCGATCCTCCCCGATCGCGGTGAGTACCAGCGTTGCCATGTCCGAAGACTAGCCCGCTGCGGCGGCCGGCGGCAGTGCCTTGTCGAGGTCGGCCAGCCAGGTGGCCGCGCCGGCGTCCGACGGCACGCGCCACTCGCCACGTGGCGAGAGCGCGCCGCCGGCCATCACCTTCGGACCGTTCGGGAGAGCCGTGCGCTTGAACTGGGCGAATGCGAAGAAGCGCCGCAGGAAGACCTCGAGCCAGTGGCGGATCGTGGCCAGGTCGTAGTCGTGGCGGGCGGCGGCGGGATACCCGGGTGGCCACGCCCCCGCCGCCGCGTCCCGCCAGGCGTGGTGGGCGAGGAAGGCGATGGTGCCGGGACGCAGGCCGTGGCGGAGCACCCAGTACAGGAAGAAGTCGTGGAGCTCGTAGGGGCCGATCAGGTCCTCGGTGCTCTGCAGTGCCTTGTCGTCCCCTGCGGGCACGAGTTCCGGGCTGATGCGCGTGTCGAGGACGGCGGTGAGCACCCGGCCGACCTCGTCGTCGAAGATGCGGGCCGAGACCACCCAGCGCACCAGGTGCTGGATGAGGGTCTTGGGGACGCCGGTGTTCACGGCGTAGTGGGACATCTGGTCCCCCACGCCGTAGGTCATCCAGCCGAGCGCCATCTCCGACAGGTCCCCCGTGCCCACCACGATGCCGCGGCGCTGGCCCGCGAGCCGGAACAGGTAGTCCGTGCGCAGCCCGGCCTGGACGTTCTCGAAGGGGACGTCGTACACCGGCTCGCCGGCCGCGTACGGGTGACCCATCCGGGTGAGCATCTCGAGGGCGGCGGGGCGGATGTCGATCTCCTCGAAGGTGATGCCCAGCGCGCGCCCGAGCGCCCACGCGTTCGCCTTCGTGTGCTCCGAGGTGGCGAAGCCCGGGAGGGTGAACCCGAGGATGTCCGTGCGGGGGCGCCCCAGGCGGTCCATCGCCTGCGCGGCCACGAGGAGGGCATGCGTCGAGTCCAGCCCGCCCGATACGCCGATCACCAGCTTCGGGGCCCCGATGAACGACATGCGCTGCTGCAGCGCCGAGACCTGGATGTTGAACGCCTCCCAGCAGTCCTGGGCGAGGAGGTCCGGGTCGTCCGGGACGAAGGGGAAGCGGTCCACCGGGCGGCGGAGCCCCACGTCGCCGCCGGGCGGATCGAGGTGGAACGTGACGGTGCGGAAGCGCGTGACGGCGGCGGCGTGGGCGCGCCGGTTGTCGTCGAAGGTGCCCTGGCGCTGCCGTTCCTGCCGCAGCAGCGCGACGTTCACGTCGGCGATCGTGCGGCGCGCCGTCGTCGCGAACCGCTCGCCCTCGGCGAGGAGGGCGCCGTTCTCGTAGACCATGGTCTGGCCGTCCCACGAGAGGTCGTTGGACGACTCCCCCAGCCCGGCCGCCGCGTACACGTACGCGGCGAGCGCGCGCGACGACGTCGCGCGGCACAGCAGGTGACGGTCGGCGGCGCGTCCCACGGTGATGGGGCTGCCGGAGAGGTTGGCGAGCACGGTCGCGCCGGCGAGCGCGGCCTCCGAGGAGGGCGGGACGGGAACCCACAGGTCCTCGCAGACCTCGGCATGGATGAGGAACCCGGGGACGTCGTCGGCGGCGAACAGGAGGTCGGATCCGAACGGGACCACCTGGCCGGCCACCTCGATCGAATCGCCGGTGACGTCGTCGCCGGGGGCGAACCAGCGGCGCTCGTAGAACTCGCGGTAGGTGGGCAGCAGCGACTTCGGCGCCACCCCGAGCACGCGACCCCGGTGGATGACGACTGCGCAGTTGTACAGCCGGTTCCGGTGCCGCAGCGGCGCACCCACCACGAGGACGGGCAGGAGGCCGGTGGAGGCGTCGACGACGGCGGCGATCCCGGCGTGGACGGCGTCGAGGAGCGCGTCCTGGAGGAAGAGGTCGTCGACCGAGTAGCCGGTGAGCCCGAGTTCCGGGAAGACGGCGAGTGCGACGGCGTCCTCGTGGCAGGCGCGGGCCTGCTCGGCGATGATCTCGGCGTTGCGGGCCGGGTTGGCGAGCACCACCGGGACGGTGACAGCGGCCACGCGGACGAAGCCCTGCGCGTAGGCGGAGAGGAAGCGCGGGGGCGGCGCGGGCGGCACGGTGGGCGTGGTCGGCGTGGTCATGGCGGCAGTCTGCCACTCCCGGACGCCCCGGATCATGCCGCCGGCAGGGTCTCCAGGGCCTGGAGGACGTCCGCCTTCCGTGGCGCGCCGACGAGGCGGTGCCGCACCACCCCGCCGCCGTCGAGGATGAGGATCGTGGGCGTGCGGGTGACGTCGAAGCGCTCCACCAGTTCGAGCCGTGACTCGGCGTCGACGTCGACGTGCACGACGTCGTCGGCCCCCGCCGCGACCGCCCCCAGCACTGCCCGGGTGCCCCGGCACGGGTCGCAGACCGCGGTGGAGAACTGGACGAACGTCGCGCGCCGGCCGAGGGCGGAACCGAGGTCGGCCGGGGTGAGCCGGGCGGCGTCGGCGACGGCGCGGGCCCGGCCGTCGGTGCGGCGGCGGTGGAAGCCGATGGCGAGGGCGATCACGACGGCGAGGCCGAGGACGAGGAGCCCGGTCATCCCAGTCACCCGGCTGCCAGCGCCCGGCGGCGGATGCGCTGGATGCGCAGGTAGACCTCGCAGCCCAGGCAGAGGTCGAAGACCGCGTTCAGGAGGGCGGCGACGAGGGCGAGGGCGAGGGCCACGTGGAACACCGGGGCGGCGCCGAGCAGGGCGCCGGCGAGCGCGACAGCCGCGAACCCGAGGCCCACGGCCTGGGCGAAGCGGGGCGGCCGGGCGGCCTCCAGTGCGGCGGGCGGGGCGAGCCGGGGCCGGACGAAGCGGCGGAACACCCAGCCCCAGGGCTGGCGGTGCACGCCGAGCAACGCCCCGGCGGCGAAGGCGGCGACCTGCACCGCGAGCGGGATGAGGCCCCGTTCGGGGCCCAGCAGGAGGGCGGCGGAGAGGAGTACGGCGGTGACGGCGGCCGCGAACCGCGGACCGCGGGGATCGATGCGGGGACTGGGCATGGGTTCCTCCGGGGAGAGCAGGGGGGTTGCGGGGCCGCGGGGCGTGTGGCGGGCGGCGGCCGGGGTTGGGTGCGGCTGGTGTTGGCCGGGGGGCCGGACTTCTCGCTGAGGCGATGCGGCGCGCGGGGCGCCAGCTGGGGGCCGGTGGCGGTCGCTCTCAGCGACGGCGCATGGACTCGCGACAGTGCATCGCCTCGCGACAGCGCATGGACTCGCGGCGCACGTCGGAGAGGTTCCGCGGGGCGAGTTCGGCGGCCATGGCGGGAATCCTACCAACTGAGGGACCTACGTCCCAAGCCCCTTCGCATATACCCACCGCACCGGGACCTTCTTCCCACGGCAAGGACAGGCCGGCGCTCCGGCGTCGGGCTCGTGGGAGGCTTTGTCACGCCAGCGAGGACAAATCCTCCCACGAGGCTGAGGCTACGGCGGAGGCTGGGGCTACGACGCAGCCCAGCTCGCGAGCGCCCGCACGGTGTCCAGGGTGTCCGCCTCGGCGGCGGTCTTGTCGTCGCGGTAGCGCAGCACGCGGGCAAACCGCAGCGCGAGACCGCCGGGGTAGCGGGAGGAGCGCTGGACGCCGTCGAAGGCGATCTCCACCACCTGCTCGGGGCGGAGGTGCACCACGTACCCGTCGCGGTGGGTTTCCAGGGCCAGGAAGCGGGCGGTCTGCCAGGCCAGCATCTCGTCGGTCATCCCCTTGAAAGTCTTGCCCAACGCGACAAAGCCGTCGCCGTCCCGGGCGCCGAGATGGATGTTGGACAGCCACCCCTGCCGCCGCCCGCTCCCCCACTCCGCCGCCAGTACCACCAGGTCCAGGGTGTGCCGGGGCTTCACCTTCACCCAGGCGGCGCCGCGCCGGCCGGCGTCATACGGGGCGGCGAGGTCCTTGACCACCACGCCCTCGTGGCCGCGGGCCAGCATGTGGGCGAAGAACGCGTGGACGTCGTCGGGCTGCGCGGTCACCACACGCGGCACCAGCGACTCCGGGGGCACGGCGCTCGTCAGGGCGGCGAAGCGCTCGGCGGCGGGGGCGTCGAGGAGGTCCGCGCCGTCCAGGTGGAGCACGTCGAAGAAGTACGGCGTCAGCGGCACCGAGCCGCGCAGGGCCTCCGCATCCCGGCTCATCGTCCGTGAGCCGGTCTCCTGGAACGGGCGCGGCCGGCCTTCGGCGCCGAGCGCGAGCGCCTCGCCGTCGAGCACCGCGGAGCCCACGTCGAGGGCACGCACCACCTCAGCCACCTCCGGCACCCGCTCGGTGATGTCATCCAGCGAGCGGGTGAACACCACGACGTCGTCGCCCGCCTTGTGCGCCTGGATGCGGATGCCGTCGATCTTGCCGTCGACGGCGACCTCCCCCGGCAGGCCCGCCAGGGCGGCGGCGACGTCGGGGGCCGAGGCGGCGAGCATCGGCCGGACCGGGCGGCCGACCTCGAGGCGGAATCCGGCCAGCGCGCTCGCCCCGCCGCGGAGCGCGGCAGCGGCGATCGGCCCGGACAGGGCGCTGAACATGGCCGCACGGCGCACGGCGGCCAGCGGCACGGCGGCGGCCTCGGCGATCGCGTCGAGGAGCAGGGAGTCGAGCGCGCCCTGGCGGAGCTCCCCGGAGATGAGGCCGCGCAGCAGGTCCTGCTCGGGCGCCGTGGCCCGGCCGAACAGGACGGCGACCGCGGCGGCGCGCGCCTCCTGCGAGCCGGGGCCGGCGAGGGTGGCCATGTGCGCGAGCGCGGCGTCCACCTCGGCGGCGGTGAGCGACGGCGTCGCCGCCGGTGCCGGTAGCGCACCCAGCGTCCGCCACCCCACGCCGGTGCGACGCTGCCGGATCCGGCCCGAGAGGTAGGAGGCCACCACCTCCACCTCGCTCGCGTCCGCGGCGCGCAACGCCGCCGCCAGCAGCGCGCGCTTCTCGAGGCGCGAGCGCGTGGCGGCGACGGCGGTGGACGTGGCCACGAGGTCGGCGAGCAGCATGTGCCCGATCATGCCCGGCGTTGGTCAGTCCTGCGCGGTGGGAGGGGCGCCGGCCGGTCCGACATCGCGCCCCTCCTCGAGTGGGCCGAACGCGACGAGCGCGACGGGGCCGAGGCCCCACCCGCCACGGAGGCCAGCTGATCGGCGATCCTGCCAGCGCCCCCGCGACCCGCGGGTAGGGTGAAGGCGTGATCGGCGACGGACTGGTCATCACGCTCGCCGGGATGCTGGTGGCCTTCGTGTTCCTGGGGCTGATGGCGCTCACCACCAGTGCGGTCTCGCGCGTCGTCCGGCGGTGGGAGCCGGAGGAGCACTTGCCAGCGGACCGTCCGGATGACGACGACGCCGCGCTCGCCGTCGCGATCGCCGCGGCGTGGCTGCGCGGCTGACGGGAGGATGGCATGTCCCTGCGGAAGGTCGACTTCATGATCACGGCGTTCCGGGACGGCTTCCAGTCCGTCTACGGCGCCCGGGTCTTCACCGACGACTTCATCCCCGCGGTGGAGGCGGCCGCCGCGGCCGGCCTCAGCCACTTCGAGGCGGGCGGCGGCGCCCGCTTCCAGTCCACGTACTTCTACAGCAACGAGGACGCCTTCGAGATGATGGACCGCTTCCGGGCCGCCGCGGGGCCGGAGGCGAACCTGCAGACCCTCTCGCGCGGGGTCAACGTGGTGGGCCTGAGCTCGCAGAGCCGCGACATCATCCGGTTGCACGCGAAGCTGTTCGCGAAGCACGGGATCACCACGATCCGCAACTTCGATGCCCTGAACGACGTAAACAACCTCGTGGACTCCGGGCACGCCATCGTGGACGCGGGCGCACGGCACGAGGTGTGCGTGACCATGATGTCGCTGCCC
The DNA here is from genome assembly GCA_002305415.1 of Actinomycetales bacterium UBA1383. Classification (GTDB taxonomy): domain Bacteria; phylum Actinomycetota; class Actinomycetes; order Actinomycetales; family Actinomycetaceae; genus UBA1383. The sequence continues at coordinate 35,529 of DBQX01000014.1, forward strand.
GAGGGCGTGACGGGTGCCCACGACCCGGACTTCTACCTCGCCTCACTGCGCGACATCCTCGACGCTGACATCCCCTACCACTCCGTCTGCTTCAAGGACGCCTCCGGGACGGCCACCCCTGCGGTGGTGCACGAGACCGTCAAGCGCGCGCGCCGGCTCCTTCCCACCGGAACCCACATCGTGTTCCACTCCCACGACACCGCCGGCGTGTGCGTGGCGCAGTACCTCGCCGCCCTCGACGCCGGCGCCGACCAGATCGACCTGTCCATGGCCCCCGTCTCCGGCGGCACCTGCCAGGTGGACGTCATGGTGATGTACCACGCGCTGCGCGGCACCGAGTACACCCTCGGCATCGACCCGGCGAAGGTCTACGAGGCGGAGGAGGTCTTCAAGGAGTGCATGAAGGACTACTTCGTGCCCCCCGAGTCCCGCGCGGTGGAGCCGCTGATCCCGCTCTCGCCCATGCCGGGCGGAGCCCTCACCGCCAACACCCAGATGCTCCGCGACAACGGCCTCATGGACCGGTACGAGGAGATCGTGAAGAACATGGGCGAGACCATCATGAAGGGCGGTTTCGGCACCTCGGTCACGCCCGTCTCCCAGTTCTACTTCCAGCAGGCCTTCAACAACACGATGTTCGGGCCGTGGCAGAAGTTCGCCGACGGCTACGGGAAGATGGTCCTCGGCTACTTCGGCCGTACGCCCGTGCCCCCGGACCCCGAGGTGGTCGAGGCCGCCCGGGTGCAGATGGGCCTCGAGCCCACCACCCGCCTGGTCGCGGACATCAACGACGAGAACCCGAAGCTCGGCATCGGGGCCGCGACGCGGATGCTCCTGGAGAACGGGATCACGGACCTGTCCGAGGAGAACATCTTCATCGCCGCCACCTGCCT
>DBQX01000013.1 GCA_002305415.1 Actinomycetales bacterium UBA1383
GGGGCGGGGGCGGGTTCCGGCGCGGGGGCGGGCGGCTCGGCGAGCAACTCCCGCGTCTCGATGAGCCGCTCCCGTGCCTCGGTCGGCGGGGCGTCGGCGGCGAGGGCGCCGTCCAGCGCCTCCCGCACGAGTTCCGGCGCGGTCACACCCCAGGTCTCGAGCGTGCGCTGTGCGAGGGTGCCCGTGAATCGCCCCTCCGCGACCATCGCCACCAGCGCGGGGAGTGCCTCGGGCACGGGTGGGACGGAGTCGAGCGCCCACACGGCGTGCTCCCTCAGGTGCGGGGCGGGGTCGGCGAGCAGGTCCGCCAGCAGCGCGTGCGCGGGGTTGCTGCCTCCTTCGACGGGCGGCCGCACCGAGGCGAGCGCGTGGACGGCGCCGATGGCGACGACGTCGTCGTCCCGCCGGGCGATGGCGTCGCGCAGGTGGGCGTGGGCGGCGCGCGGGTGGTCGGCGGCGGCGGCCGCGGAGAGCGCCGGGAAGCGGTTGATGGCCGCGAGGATCGTGGGCGCGCTCCGCACGGCCGCAAGGGCCCGCGACGTGGCGTCCATGGTGCTCATCGTACTGTGGTGGAGAACACAGCTACGGGCTGTGGACGGGCGAACGCGTGTTCGGATTCTGTCAGGGGTGGCCCGTAACGTGGGTGTCATGACAGAGGTAGCACCGCCGTCGGCTCCCCCGCCTGACGGAACGATGGACGCCCTCCTCACCGAGGTGAACGGGTGGGTGGAGTGCCTGCAGGCCGCACACCGGGTGGAGGCACGGGTCGCGGCGTTCAAGGCACGCTTCGCCGCGGCCCTCGCAGGGTCCGCGGCGTTCGTGCACCGGGACCGGAACGGGACGATCAACGCCGCCGGCGAGGAGGTCTCGATGGCGCTCGGCGTGAGCCGGATGATGGCGAACCGGCTGGTGAAGGTCGGGGTCGTGACGGGCGAGATGCTCACCGCGACGGGGGTCGCGTTCGAGTCCGGAGACATCGGCTTCGACAAGGCGTGGGTGCTGGTCGACTGCCTCGCGTCCGTCGTCGCGCCGGTGGCGTGGGCGGTCGAGGAGCGTGTCCTCCCGACGGCGGCCACCCGCACCCCGAGTGAGCTGCGGCGGGACATCGCGCGTGCCCTCGTGGAACTCGATCCGGACAATGCCGACATCCGGCATGAGGCGGCCCACCGCCAGCGCCGCGTGTCGCGGCCCGAGGTGCTCCCGGACGGCATGGCCCGCATGGGCGTCGTGCTGCCCGCCGACCAGGCCGTGGCCCTGGACTGCGCACTGGACTCCGTCGCGGTGGCTGCCCTCGCCGCGGGAGACGAACGGACCTGCACCGAGCTGCGGGCCGATGCACTCGCCGAGTGGGCTCGGCGCACCCTCGAGTGCGGGTGGCAGTTCACCACCGCCGATGGCACCGAGGTCCGTACCGCGCCCACCCGGATCAACGTCACCATCCCCCTCGAGGTCCTCGCCCGCGCCGTGCCGGGCTGGACGCCGCTGACGAGCGTTGCCGAAGTCGTCGCGGCGGAGGAGGGCTTCCTGCCCGCCGAGGGCCCACCTCGCGAAGCCTCCGACGGCGTGCCCGGCGAGGTCTCGACCGGGCCGGTCCGTGGGCACCGGGTCGAGGCCGCGTGGCTCGAGGGCTACGGGCCGATCACTCACGCGCTGGCGCTGCTGTTGGCCGCGGGTGGGTCGTGGCGGCGGATCGTGACCGACACGCTGACCGGGGCACCCCTGGACATCGGCAGGGAACGATACACGCCGCCGGCCGCCATCGCGGAGGCGGTGAGGCTCCGCGATCGCACCTGCGCCCGCCCAACCTGCTCCGTCCCCGCCCGGCGGTGCGAGCAGGACCACGTGCACGACTGGGCGCTCGGCGGCGGGACGTCCGTGGATGAACTCGTCTGCCTCTGCCGTCGCTGTCACCGGTGCAAGACCCTCCGCGCCGGAAGGCCCGGTCCGCGCAGGCCGGACGGCACACGGGACTGGATCTCCGCGACCGGCCGCACCTACGTCGCGCACCCCGAACGTTCACCGCGCCTCCACGGCGGCCGCCTGATCGGCGGTTCCCCCGGGTTGCATGACGACGGTGGTCCGCCGCCCTTCTGAGTGGCGAGAGGATGGGTCGCGTGCACGGAGTTCCGATCCGTCCGATCGCCCGCGCGTCCCTGCGGGCGGACTGTGGCGCGTGCGCCGGGCTGTGCTGCGTGGCGCTCACGCTGGCGAAGTCCGCGGACTTCGCCCTGGACAAGCCCGCCGGCGAACCGTGCCCCCACCTCGGCACCGACTTCCGCTGCGCCATCCACCCCCACCTGGTGGACCGCGGCTTCCCGGGCTGCGTGGCCTACGACTGCTTCGGCGCAGGTCAGCAGGCCGTTCGCACCACCGGTATACGCGACTGGCGCGCGGATCCAGACGCGCGGGCGGCCCTGTTCGCCACCTTCGGTGTGCTGGAAACGCTGGGCGAACTGCTCTGGTATCTCGCCGAGGCCCACGACCTCACCGCCGGCCATCCGCTCCACGGCGAGGTGGGAGCGGCGTGGGACGCCACGCTCCGGCTCGCCGCGGCCACTCCCCCGACGACGTCCGCCGCCGACGTCGCCACGCACCGGGCCACCGTCGCCACGCACCGGGCCACCGTCGCCACCCTCCTGGGGCGGGTGAGCGAGTCGGTCCGGGTGCCCGCGCGGTCACGCACCCCGCGACGCGCCGGGCCCCGGGCGGACCTCATCGGCGCCGACCTCCGGCGTGCCGACCTCCGGGGGGCCGACCTGCGCGGCGCCCTCCTCCTCGGTGCGGACCTCCGCGGTGCGGACCTTGCCAGCGCCGACCTCCTCGGCGCCGACCTCCGGGCCGCGCGCCTCGCCGGGGCGGACCTCTCCCGTGCACTGTTCCTCTCGCGTCGGCAGGTCAGTGCCGCCCGTGGTGACGGCACGACGCGACTCCCGCCCTGGCTGGAGCACCCGGGGCACTGGCGCTGAGCGCAGCGCCCTCCGCTTCCGCTACCCCGCGATCGCGGCCAGCTCCGCGTCCATCTGCGGGCGGCTCAGCACCCCGAACTTCAGCGCCCTCACCACGCCCTCGCGGTCGATGAAGTAGTGCATCGGCACCCCGATGACGTGGAAACGGGAGGCGAGACGTTCATCGGGGTCAGGCAGGTGCGTGAACGTCATCCCGAGGCGTTCCACGTAGGGACGCACGTCGTCGGCGTCCTCGGAGAGGTAGACGGCCAGCACGACGGTGTCGTCCGACTCCTCGTACGCGGCCTGGATGTCCGGGGCCTCCACCCGGCAGGACGCACACCACGTGGCGCCGAAGGTCAGCCAGACCGGCCGGCCACGGAACTCGCTCAGCGTGACCTCGTCCCCGTCGAGGGTGACGGCGGTGAAGTCCGGGGCGAGGGCCCCCACCTCGGGGACGTCGCCCGTCCCGGCCACGTCGACGAGGGTGCCGTCCCCTCCGGCCACGCCCCCGGCGTCGGCCGTCCCGGCGCCGGGGCCTGACGGCCCGGGCAGCCGGAACCCGCCGGCCACCGCGACATAGGCACCCGCCAGCACGAGCACCAGGATGACGGCGAGGACGCCGGCTCTCCCCCTAGGCCCCATACGAGTGCAGGCCGCCGAAGAAGTGGTTGCCGAAGTAGGAGAACAGCACGGCGGCGAAGCCGAGCACGAGCAGCCAGGCGGCCCGTTTCCCGCGCCAGTCCCGTACCACGCGGGCGTGCAGGTACGCCGCGTAGATCAGCCACGTCACGAATGCCGCCGTCTCCTTGGGGTCCCAGCCCCAGTAGCGGCCCCACGCGGTGTCCGCCCAGAGGGCGCCGAGGATGATCATGATCGTGATGAGCGGGAAGGTCGCCACCACGCCGCGGTAGCCCACCTCGTCCAGCTTCTCGTAGCTGGGCAGGTGCCATTTCACGTGCGGCTTGATCAGGTACATCACCGCGGCTCCGAACGAGACGCACGCCGCGCCGTACGAGAGCGCCGCCGTCAGCACGTGCAGTGTCAGGAGTGGGCTGTTCTGCAGCGCCGGGATCAGCGGCGACGGCTCCGCGTTCTGGGTGGTCGCGTACAGCAGCATCGCGAGCACCACGGGCAGCACCACGAGCGCCAGCGCGCGGATCCGGTAGCGCCAGTCGAACCACGCGAACGCCAGCGTCATGCCCCACGCGAAGGAGATCGCGAACTCGTACTGGTTCGCGAAGGGCGCGTGGCCCGTGGCGAACGCGCGCGCCACGAGCGCCGCGGTCATCAGGACCACCGCGAGCTGGACCATGACGCTCGCGTACCACGCCACGCCTCGGCCCGCGTCCCGGGTGGCACCGCCCGCGGTGTCCGGCGTGACGACGTCGTCCGCGACGCCCCCGCCGCCGCGCGCCCCCGCGACCCCCACCTCTGCCCGCGCGGCCGGTCGGACGGACGTGCGCACCGGGGGACGGCGCGTGGCCACGACGAACGCGTACCCGACCAGGGCGAGCGCGACCAGGATCGCGGCCGCCGCCAGTGCGAACTCGGAGAACTCACGCATCGCTCTCTCCTGCTTTCCTTCCGGGACTCCCGGCGAGCGCGCCGACGACCTCGTGGAATGTGGATTCGAATGTCGGGTCGGGGCGGTCCGGGGAGGCGAGCCGCACCTCGCTGCCGCCGGCGGCCGGGCGGACCCGCACCCACACCCGCCGGTGCCGGAAGAACATGGCGGCGCAGCTGCCGAGCACGAGCAGCGCACCCCCCACCCACACCCACGGGGCGCCGGGGTCGCGGGAGACGATCAGCCCGGAGTACTGCCGCTCGCGCTCGAAGGTGTAGGTGATGCCGTTGACGGTGGTGGACGCACCCTGCGCCACGAGTTCCGAGGCCACGAGGGTGTCGCCGCCCTGGGGGTAGATCTCGAAGCGGGCCTCACCCGGTGCGATGTCCCGATCCGCCTGCCCCGACGCCGCCGTGATCACGTACACCTCGAGCCCGGGAAGCGTGAAGCGGCCGTAGCTGTAGAGGCCGTCCGTGGTCGTCCACCGCAGGGGCACGCCGTCGGCGAAGAGGACGCCGCCCTCCGGGTCGGTGGCCGTGACCTCCGCGGCGACGCCGAAGAACGCCTGGTTGAACGAGATCCCGCCATGGTGGAGGGGGTCGTTCACGCGGATGGTGGTCGCGGCCACCTGCTGGCCGTCCTCGTACAGGACGACGTCGGAGGCGTAGTCCTTCGGCGTGCCGTCGGGGTGGTACTCGTCGCGGAACGCGGTGAGCTCGAGGGCGAGGCCGGTGCCGTGGCCCACCTCGGCCGTGGTGCCGACCGTCACGGTGAACTGCGAGTCCTCGAACCCGAAGGTGGAGGTGACGAGCACACCCACCAGGATCAGCACGAACGCCACGTGCGCCACCACCGTCCCGAAGGGCGCGAAGCGGAACCGGTCCGCGTACAGGTTCTGCCCGGGTCCGTGCGGGTCCTCGAGGATGCGGAACCGGCGGGCGCGCAGCAGCTCGGTGACGCGCCGCGTCGCCTCCTCCGGGGGTTCGCGCACCGCGACGGTCCGGTGCAGGCGGCCGTGGTCGAAGAAGGACTCGGTGACGTGGGTGTGCGGCCTCGTCGCGGCGGCCCACAGCCGCGGCACGCGGTGCGCGGAACAGGCGAGGATGCTGAGGGCAAGCAGGCTCGTGACCAGCAGGAACGGGATCGAGGAGAACATGCGGAACACGCCGAGCGCACTCAGCACGTCCGTCCAGCCCCGGTAGCGGGGGCGCACCGCCTCCAGCCAGGCGGAGTAGGCGGCCGGGTCGTCCCGGATCCCCGCGGGTGCCTGCGAGAACAGGACGCCCATGAGGGTGAGCACCACCATCGCCAGGATCAGCACGAGCCCGGTGCGCTTGTTGTAGAAGAGCGCGTACACGCGCCGGGCGAGCTCCGCCGGCGAGAGGTCGACGACGTCGTCGGGCGGCAGGTCAGTGCGCGTGTCGTTGGTCATGGGGTGGCTTCCGTCATGGGGTGGGGGCGGCGAGGTCGTCGAGGCGCGCGAGGTGCGCGCTGGCAGTGGCGGCGAGCTCGCTGTCCGGCGCGAGTTCCACGACGCGCGTCCACTCGGCACGGACCCTCTCGATCTCCGGGGGGTCAAGGCTCATGTACAGGAAGCCGAGGTTGTAGTGCACCGCGGCGTCCTCGGGGTCGAGGTCCACCACCCGCAGCCAGTGTTCCTCGGCCCCGGCGAGGTCACCCGCGTTGAAGGCGGCGACGCCGAGGGCGAGGTGGGCGTCGACGTCGTCCGGGTCGAGGGCCAGGATGCGCTCCTGCCAGGTCGCCGCCGTGGCGAAGTCCCCCACCGCGTAGTAAAGCTGGCCGAGTTCGCGCATGGCGTCCACGTCCGCGGGATCGGCGGCCACCCGGTCCTCGAGCACGGCGACCCGCGCCTCGTCCAGCGCGACCGACGTGGGGCTGGCAGCGGTCCCCTGCCCTGGAGCGTCGCCCATGAGGTAGACGCCGACCACCACGCCCACCATCACCAGGACCAGCAGGAGCAAGGTGATCGGCCGGCTTGAGCGGGCGTCGGGGCGGGGTCCGGACGGCGCGGGAGCGCGGGGTGCGGGGGACGGCGCAGCGGAGACCCCCTCGACCGGGGTGCGGCGTCGGCGTGCGAAGGGGTTGGTGTCGGCGTCGTCGCCGATGACGTCCTCGAGGGTGGCGGCGTCCTCGCGGGCGCTGGGGCCCTCGCCCTGCCCCGTCGTCCTCGCGCAGGCATCCTCCGCGGCGGCGGCCTGCTGCGCGGCCCACGCCCGCAACTCGGGCGGGGCGTCCTCGAGGTAGCGGGCGAGGCGGTCGCGGGTGTCTCGGACGTCCGCGGCGGTCGCGTCGGCGGGCAGGCCGAGGGAGGCGAGGAGGGCTTCGTCGAGCCCCTCGCGCGGTCGGCTGGCGACGTCGTCGCCCGATCGCGTCATCGCTCCCCCACAGGTACGGGCCGGTGTGTCCGACCTCTCAATGGTCGCACCCGTCGACGCGCGCACCCGGGCCTTGCGTCCCAGAACACGGCGAGGAGGGCCATTGGGCTCCTCCTCCCCGCGTGGTCAGGTCAGCTCCCCGACCCGCCGTCCGCGTCACCGACGCCGATCAGCGTGTACGGCTCGGTCTCGAGCCCGAGGAGCGCGAGCTGTCCCCTGCGGGCCGCGTCCGTGACGTCGTTGAGCACGCGGATGGTGTAGGCCGGGGCGTGGAAGCCCCGGGAGTTCTCGGAGACCACGTAGTCGAGGAAGAACTGCGCCTTCCGCTGGTAGTCGCGCGCGAGCGCGAGCTGGGGCTCGGGCGTGTTCGCGCTGGCAGACGCGGCCTCGATGTCCTCGATGAGGGCGATGAGGGCGTCGAAGGAGACGTCCTTGGCATGCTCGTACCGGTCGTGGATCCCCTCGACGCGCTCGCGCATCGCGTCCGCCGTGGTGCGATGGCAGGTGAGGCACGAGCTGTTGATGGTCTCGTCACTGCGCATCGGGCTCGCCACCTGGTGGTTGGACACCTTCATCGCGCCCTCACGGGTGTAGGACATGTGGCAGTCAGCGCAGGTCACGCCAGCCTGGTAGTGCACGCCCTGGGCGAAGGTCTCGAAGTCGGGGTGCTGGGCCTTGACGGCCTGCGCGCCGGTGAGTGCGTGCTCGAAGTCCGTCCAGCCCTCCTCGTCGTAGTACTGGAGCGCGTTGTCGATGGTCAGGCCGTGGTCCCACGGGAAGGTGAGTGTCTTGCCCTCGCCCGCGAAGTAGTACTCCACGTGGCATTGCGCGCAGACGAATGTCCGCATCTCGAGGGCCGTGGCGTCCTCGTTGACGTCGTAGTCCGCGACGCCCTGGCCCGCCATGTACTCCTTGATGCCCTCGATGAAGGCGGGCCGCGTGATGCGCAGCTCCATGGTGGCCGGGTCATGGCAGTCGAGGCACTGCACAGGGTGCTCCACGAGCTGGGTCGCCTCGTTGTAGGGCATCTTGTTCATGACGGCCCAGCCGGCCATGGCGTCCCCGTCGCCGAGCTCGTTCATGAGCGCCACCGTGGAGGCGTGGCAGTTGAGGCAGGCACCCGGCTGGTCACGTTCCAGGACCCGGCGGGTGAGGCGCTGGTCCTCGAGCATCCACTCGTGCCCGCGCGGCTCGCGGTAGTCAATCGCGAACGCGTAGCCCTGCCACATGGTGACGAGCCGCGGGTCCGCCTCCAGCTTGCTCGCCGCGGTGAACTCGCGGGGGTCCTCGGCGGTGGGGGTCCGGGCGACCTTCTCCTCCTCGGGCATCTCGGCGGTCCGCCGGAAGGACTCGTACTGGATCGGGAAGTTCTGGCCCCAGACGGCGGCGTCCACCACCGTGTCATCGATCTCGACCACACGCTGGAAGCTCACGTCAGCCTCGCTGCGGCGCTCGAAGATGTTGAGCAGGAGCGCCAGCACCCCGGCCGTCACCAGGGCACCGGCGATGAAGAACACGGCGAGGAGTCCGACCGTGCGGCCCTTGGTCTTCGGTTCGGTTGTCATGTCTCATCACTCCATGTGCCCGACGGTTGAGTGGCATCTCGTGCAGGAGATGGTCTGGTCGGCCGGGACCGACTCGTGGAGGAGGCTGACCATGCTGCCGTGGCAGTACAGGCAGGCATGTTCGGTCACCTCCAGGTTGTGGGGACGGATCTGGATGGTGTCCGGATAGTCCCCGGTGGTGAACTTCAGCGAGTGCCAGAAGCCGTTCTCACCCTTGTTCAGGTACTTCGACACGATGTTGTCGTGGGGCGCGTGGCAGTCGTTGCAGCCCGCCACCGCGTGGTGGCTGGACTTCGTCCAGGCCTCGTAGTGGTCCGACATGGCGTGGCACTGCGCGCAGGTGGCCGGGTCGTTGCCGAAGTACGCGAACCCGTTGGCGTACGCGAACGTGAAGACCCCGACTCCCAGCAGGACGCCAACCAGGAGGGCCATGACGCCGAGCAGGACGGTGCGCGGGGTGAGGATCACCATCGTCGCCTCCCTCCCGCGGCTGCCGGTCGAGGGCAGCGTGCATGAGGGTGCACGCCACCCAGTGGAACCATCCTCGCAAGAGCCCTGGGGGCGACCCCATCCGCCGAACGATACAAATGCGGTACATCTCGGCCGGTGGAGAGCACATCGATGCAGGCCAGCTCTAGCGCGCCGGTACGCCCAGGCCCTGGCGGACGATGTAGGCGGCCGCCTGGATGCGGTTGTCCATGTTGAGCTTCTGGAGCGCGTTGTGCACGTGGTTCTTCACGGTGCCCTCGGTGATGGACAGCCGCCGCCCGATCTCGCGGTTGCTCAGCCCGTGGGCAACGAGCTGGAGGATCTCAAGCTCGCGAGCGCTGAGGGTGTGCTCCGGGGCGGGCGGACGCGTGGCCGCGTCCCGCCCGGTTCCGCGCAGTTCGGCCAGCAGGCGGGTCACCAGCGCCGGTGCCACCGGGGACTCGCCACGCACCACGGACCGGATCAGTTCGACGAGCTGGTCCGGCCGCAGGTCCTTCAGCAGGAATCCGTGCACACCCAGACGGACGGCCTCCAGGAGTCGTTCATCGTCCTGGAACGCCGTGAGCATGATGATCCTCGCCCGGGGGCAGCGCTCGCGGATGCGGCGGGCGGCTTCGATGCCGTCCATCACCGGCATCTCCACGTCCATCACGACGACGTCGGGGCAGACCCCGACCGCCTGCTCCACGGCGTCCAGTCCGTTACCCGCCTCCCCGACGACGTGGAAGTCGGGCTGGTCATCCAGGACCGCGGCGATCGCGCCACGAAACAGCGGCACGTCGTCGACGACGAGGATCCGGACGGGCGTCACGGGGCGCGGATGGCGCGCACCGCCGTCGTGGGACACCGGATCCTCCTCGTCCTCGTGACGCTCCCGCCCGCGGGGCGGACTTCGAGTGTAGCCCGGCCCCTCCGGCGCCGAGTGTGCCTCAGGTCCCGGAACCTGTGCCCACGGGTGGGCCATCCCATCCATGCCGGGCCATTGCCGGGGGCACGCCGCCAACGGCAGGATGGTGGCCGGTGTCACCCCGGCGCCCTGACATTCCAAGGAGTCCGCATGTCCCGTCCCGTGCATTTCGAGATCCAGGCCGACGACGTCGAGCGCGCGAAGGCCTTCTACGCCGCGGCGTTCGGCTGGACGTTCGAGGACTACACGCCGGTCACGGGTACGCCCTACTGGGGTGTCATCACCGGGCCGGACGCGGAGCCGGGCATCAACGGGGGCCTCCTCCAGCGGCCGGCGGCGACGCCGTCGCCGGAGCAGGGCACCAACGCGTACGTGGTGACGATGCAGGTGCAGGACTACGACGCCACCGAGCGGGCCATCCTCGCGGCCGGCGGGGCGGTGGCGCTGCCGAAGTACGCGCTCACGGGCATGGCGTGGCAGGGCTACTACCTCGACACCGAGGGCAACACCTTCGGCATCCACCAACCGGACCGGGACGCGCGCTAGCAGCGGCCACCCGGCGCCCGCGGGATCGGTGCGCGGGAGCCGTCGGCAGGAGAGCGGTCGTTGGTGGATTCCTGTGGCGGTCGCCGTCGCCGACCGGCGAGAATGGGGAGGACCGAGAGGATCCCCCGATGAGCACCAAGAAGAAGCCGGACCCCGCTGCTGAGGAGATCAAGCAGAAGATGCGCGAAGCCCTCGACCGGAAGGCGCACAAGGAGCGCGTCGCGCACGAGGAGGCGGCGGAGGGCAGCGGGCCGCGGATGCACGCGGTGGACCACCCGGTCGGACCGAAGCAGTTCCGCCGCAAGTCCGGCGGCTGACCAGGAGGGCACACTGATGCGCGCGATCTGGAACGGACGGGTGATCGCGGAGAGCGACGACACGGTGGTCGTGGAGGGCAACCACTACTTCCCCGCCGAGTCGGTGGACGCCTCCGTGCTGCGCCCGTCTTCCACCCACACCACCTGCCCGTGGAAGGGCCTGGCCTCCTACTGGACGCTCGAGGTGGACGGCAGGGCCAACCCCGACGCCGCGTGGTACTACCCGTCGCCGAAGCCCGCCGCCGAACAGATCGCGGGAAGGATCGCCTTCTGGAGGGGTGTCACGGTCACCGAGTGACTGGTCAGGCCACCGGGGTGACGCCGAGTTCCTCCAGCAGGCCGACGATACGCGTCCTGATCTCGTCGCGGATGGGGCGGACCGCATCCACGCCCTTGCCGGCCGGATCGTCGAGTTCCCAGTCCAGGTACCGCTTGCCCGGGTAGAAGGGGCAGGCGTCGCCACAACCCATGGTGATGACGACGTCGGAGGCGAGGACCGCCTCGTTGGTCAGGATCTTGGGGGTGGCGGCGGACATGTCGATGCCCTCCTCCGCCATCGCCTCGACGGCAGCCGGGTTGACCCTGTCGCCGGGCGCGGAGCCCGCGGATCGCACCTCCACCGCACCGCCGGAGAGGTGCTCGAGGTAAGCGGCGGCCATCTGGGACCGGCCGGCGTTGTGGACGCAGACGAACAGGACGGACGGCTTGTCGCTCATGAGGGGCTCCTTTGTGACGTGGTCAGGGGTGACCGAGTGGTTGGGATGATCGGGTCAGATTCCGAGCGAGCGGAGCAGGGCGGTGACGCGAGCCTGGAGATCGTCGCGGATGTCGCGAACCGTCTCGATGCCCTTGCCGTGCGGATCGGTCACGTCCCAATCCTCGTATCGCTTGCCGGGATAGAACGGGCAGGCGTCGCCACATCCCATGGTGATGATGACATCTGCGGCGCGGACGACGGAGTCGGTCAGCGGCTTGGGGTACGCCTCGGTGAGGTCGATTCCCCGCTCGGCCAGTGCCTGGACCACCAAGGGGTTCACCGTACCCGAGGGCGCCGAGCCGGCGGACCGGACGTGGACCCGTCCACCCGAGAGGTGGTCCGCGAGGGCGGCTGCCATCTGGGAGCGGCCAGCATTCTGCACGCAGATGAACAGGATCTCCGGAACCGCCTTCATGACCCGGCCCTCGGCCTGAGCCGCCGCGAGCAGTTGCTCGCGGGCGAACCTGCCCACGAGGACGGGCAGGAAGTCGGGGATTGTCGCACGCGGCTCCAGCGCGGCCCTCGCTCCCTCCACCGCCGCCCTGACCGACTCGGGCGAGAACACGCCCGCGTACTTGTACGTCAACTCATCGATCAGATCGCGGTAATCCCTGCCAAGCGGACTGGTCTCCGCCCGGCGGGCATCGGGGATCGCTGCGCCGTTGTCCATGGGGGTGCCTTTCGTCAATTCGAGATCTCCGCTCGGGCTGGTGATCCGGCGGGTGGGAGTGTGGGGTCGCCCGGGAAGAGCCGCGGCGCGAGCCAGAGCGAGACATAGACGAGGGCCACGAGCACGGGCACCTCGATCAGTGGACCGACGACACCGGCCAGCGCCTGGCCGGACGTCACGCCGTAGGTGCCAATCGCGACCGCGATCGCGAGTTCGAAGTTGTTGCCCGCAGCGGTGAACGCGACCGTGGTGGCGCGCGCGTAGTCGAGCCGGGACGCGCGCGCCAGGACAAGGGACCCGAACCACATCAACGCGAAGTAGGCCACGAGCGGCAGCGCGATCCGCGCGACGTCGAGCGGATTGGACGTGATCGCGTCTCCCTGGAGGGCGAACAGCAGCACGATGGTGAACAGGAGTCCGTACAGCGCCCACGGACCCAGCCGCGGCAGGAAGGTCCCCTCGTACCACTCCCGTCCCCGCGTCCGCTCCCCCACCATCCGGGTGAGGAACCCTGCCACGAGCGGGATCCCGAGGAAGACGAGCACGGACACGAAGATCGCCCAGAAGGAGAAGTCCGCGGACGTCGTCGGCAGGCCCAGCCAGCCGGGCAGCACCTGGAGGTAGAACCAGCCAAGGGCCGAGAAGGCGACCACCTGGAAGACGGAGTTGACCGCCACGAGCACCGCCGCGGTCTCCCGGTCCCCGCAGGCGAGGTCGTTCCAGATCAGCACCATCGCGATGCACCGGGCCAGGCCCACGATGATGAGCCCGGTACGGTACTCGGGCAGGTCCGGGAGGAACAGCCACGCGAGCGCGAACATCAGCGCCGGCCCCGCCACCCAGTTCAGTGCGAGCGAGAGCCCCATCAGACGACGGTTCGCCGTGACCCGCCCGGTCTCGTCGTAGCGGACCTTGGCCAGCACCGGGTACATCATCACCAGCAGGCCGAGGGCGATCGGCAGGGACACGGATCCGATCTTCAGGGCGTCCAGCGCGTCGTCGAGAGCCGGCACCAGCCGGCCGAGGGCCAGACCGCCCGCCATGGCGGCGAGGATCCACACGGGTAGGAGACGGTCCAGCGGCGAGAGGCGGGCGACGACGTCGCCCCGTGACGCGTGCCCCGGACCGGCCGCGCGGGTCTCGGTCATGCGCGCACCGCCCGGATGATGGCCGCCGTGGCGTGCGCGTGCACCCGGTGCGTGGGGCGCACCTCAACCCTCACCCAGCCCGTCCGGGCCAGCAGGTCGCGGTACTCCCGTTCGGTCAGCGCCCCGGCGATGCAGCCGGTCCAGGCCGCCATGTCCGCCCGGGTCTCCTCATCCATGTCCTCATCCGCGAGCACGTCGGAGACGGCGAACCGCCCGCCGTGGCGGGTCACGCGCGCAGCCTCCGCGAGCGCCGCGGCCTTGTCCGCGGACAGGTTGATGACGCAGTTGGAGAGGACCACGTCCACACTCGCGTCCGCGAGCGGGATCTCCTCGATATAGCCCTGGACGAACTCGACGTTCGAAACCCCTGCTGCATTACGTCGCGCGAGCTCGAGCATCTCGTCCGTCATGTCCAGGCCGATGACCCGCCCGGTGGGGCCGACACGTCCCGCCGCGATCAGGACATCGCCGCCGGCACCGGAGCCGAGGTCCAGCACCACCTCACCGGGGTGCAGGTCCGCCACCGCCGTCGGTACGCCGCATCCCAGCGATGCCTCGAGCGCCGCGGCGGCACCGGCCACGTCCTCGGCGGCGTACAGGCCCGACCCGAAGATGGCCTCTTCCCCACAGCACGACCCTGTGGGCGCACAGGGCGACGACGCATTCAGAGCCGCGGCGGCGTAGCGGTCACGGACGACCTCGCGGATCTCAAGGTGTCTCGTCATCTACACCCTCCGGTCTCGATGGTCAGCGCGGTATCGATGGACATCGAAACAGAGTCTTGCCGATGGTTTCGATGTTTGTCAATATGGACTCATGGTCGACCTCGTCTACGGGAAGCTCCTCCTCCCGGTCGTGGGCGCGGCGTGCGAAACCTCCGCCCCCGAGGGCCTTGGGATCGCCGAGTCCGAGCGCCTCGCTGCGCTGCTCAAGGCCCTGGCGGACCCGGTCCGCCTGCGGCTGTTCTCCCGCATCGCGGCCGCCACCGACTCGGTGTGCGTCTGCGACATCCAGAACGTCGGAGTGGCGCAATCCACCGTCTCCCACCACCTCCGCAAGCTCCGCGAGGCCGGCCTTATCGAGAGCGAGCGGCGCGGCTCCTGGGTGCACTACCGGGCAGTCCCGGGCGGACTCGCAGGCCTGCGTACCGTGGTGGACCTCGAGTCCCAACCGGTCAGCTGAGTCCGTTTTCACGCGGACTGCCGGATCAGCGCCTTGACCTCGTCCTTCTTCGGCACCCGGCCGGAGACCACCACCACGCCGTTCACCACGAGCCCGGGGGTGCGCAGGATCCCCCAGGAGGCGATCGCGGCGTAGTCCGTGACCTTCTCGATCTCGGCGTCGAGCCCCAGTTCCGCCACCGCCTCGCGGGTGGTGCGCTCGAGGGTGACGCAGTTCTTGCAGCCGGGTCCGAGGACCTTGATCTCCACGAAAGCCTCCTAGGCGAACAGGTTGAAGGTGAATCCGATGAGGATGATCGCGGCGGTGACCGCCCCGAAGTAGATCGCCAGCAGCCGCGGCCTGAGTACCTGCTTCAGCAGGATGAACTCGGGGAGCGAGAGCGCCACGGTGGCCATCATGAAGCTCATCACGGTCCCGATGGCCATGCCCTTGTCATGCAACGCCTCGGCGATGGGGATGACGCCCGCGGCGTTGGCGTAGAGCGGCACGCCCGCGAGCGTGGCGACGACGACGGCGAGCGGGTTGCCCGGCCCGGCGTGGGCCGCGAAGAAGTCCGCCGGCACCCACCCGTGGATCGCCGCTCCGACGCCCACGCCCAGGATGACCCACTTCCACACGCGCCCGAGGATCTCGGCGGTCTCCTCCCGCGCGGCCCGAACGCGCTCGGCCAGCGTGATCCGGTGCCCGTCCCGGTGCAGCGCGGCGGTGGGCGTCGCGAACACGAAGTCCTGCACCTGGTCCTCGAGGCGGAACCGGGACAGGAGGCCGCCGATCGCCGTCGCCATCGCCAGCCCGGCGACGACGTAGCCCGCCGTCCAGCCCCAGCCGAAGGAGCCGCCGAGCATCACGACGGCCACCTCGTTGATCAGCGGGGAGGCGACCAGGAACGTGAGGGTGACGGCCAGCGGGATCCCGGCGGCGACGAACCCGATGAACAGCGGGATCGAGGAGCAGGAACAGAACGGCGTGATCGCGCCGAACAGCGCCGCGAGCCCCAGGGCCACGGGCAGGGGCCGCCCCGCCAGCCACACCCGCACCGACTCCGGGCGCACCGCCGTCCGTAGCATCCCGATCACGAAGATCATCCCCACCAGGAGCAGCAGGATCTTGCCGGTGTCGTACAGGAAGAAGTGCAGCGCCCCCCAGAGGCGCGACTCCCGGTCCACGCCGAGCACGCCGTCGAACAGCCGGTCCCAGAGCACGCCGTTCGCGGCATACAGTCCCGCCCACGCCAGCGCCGCGAGGCCGAGCCGCGCGAGAAGGGGCATCCTCGACGCCGTGCTGCTCCCGCGCGGCGTCGTCCCCGTCCCCGCGCGTCCCTCACGCACGGCACGCCGCCCGGACGGGAACGGTGCCGGCCGACGACGCGGCCGTCGGCAGTGCCGCGACGAGGCGGGCGTGGACATCGGGGGCGAGGACGTAGTCAACCCAGCGACCCCGCCGTGTGCCGACCACCAGCCCGGCCTCCCGCAGCACCCGCAGATGGTAGCTGAGCAGGTTCGGCGCGATGGGCACCGCCTCCTGCAGCACGCACACGCACTGGCAGCCCTGCGCCGCGAGAGTGGCGAGGATGCGCCACCGCACCGGGTCGGCCACCACCTCGAGCAGCTCACCGGCCGGCGGCGAGTCCGGCCCCGCCGGCAGCGTCGACGGGCGCGACACTTCAAGCATGATTGAAATGTTAGGAGGCGGGGCACCGCAATGCTGGGGACGATGGTCCCGCTGACGGTGTCGTGGGGGACACTGGAGGACATGTGCGGCCGCTACGCCTCCTTCCGGTCGGATACCGACCTCGTCTCCGCCTTCTCCGTGGCTGAGGTCGTGACGCCGGACCGGCCGCCGTCGTGGAACGTCGCGCCGCAGCAGGACGTCCGCGTCATCCTGGACCGGGCGCCCCGGGACAAACCCGCGGCGAAGGTCCGGCAACTGCGCACCGCGCGCTGGGGGCTCGTCCCGGCCTGGGCCACCGACCCGGCGATCGGGAACCGCTTGATCAACGCCCGCTCGGAGACCGTCCTGACGAAGCCCGCGTTCCGCGACTCCGCCCACCGCCACCGGCTCATCCTCCCCGCCGACGGCTACTTCGAGTGGCAGCCCCTCGACGAGGCGGGGCGGCGGAAGCAGCCGTGGTACCTCACCGACCCCGACGGCGCCCCCCTCGCCTTCGCCGGCCTGTACGCCTGGCACCACAACCCCGACCTCCCCAGGGACGACCCCGCCGCCTGGCTGTGGAGCTGCACCATCCTCACCACCCGTGCCTCCGACGCGCTGGGGCACGTCCACGACCGCTGCCCCGTCATCGTTCCCGCCGCCCTGCTCGACGACTGGCTCGACCCCGCCCTGACAGGTCCCGACGACGTCCGCTCCCTGCTGGCCGCCATGCCCGAGCCGCGCCTCACCCCCCGTCCGGTGGGCCGCGCCGTCGGGAACGTCCGCAACGACGGACCACAGCTGATCGAACCGGTGGAGGTGCCCGACCATCGCGCGGATGGCGGGGAGGCGGCCGGTCCCGCCCGGCGCTAGGCGTCAGCCACCTTCGAGCGCGAGGAGCGCCCGCTTCGCCTCCAGGCCGCCGCGGTAGCCGCCGAGGCCGCCGTCGGCCCGGAGCACCCGGTGACACGGCACCACCACCGGGAGCGGGTTCGTGGCGCAGGCCCTCCCGACGGCGCGCACGGCCCGGGGATTGCCGACCCGCGCCGCCACCTCGGCGTAGGAGCGGGTGTGCCCGGGTTCGATCCGGAGCAGCTCGCGCTGGACCGCCTCCTGGAAGCCGCCGGAGAGGGTGAGGTCGAGGGGCAGGTCGAACCGGGTGCGGGTGCCCGCGAAGTACTCCCCCAGCTGGCGGATCGCGTCGTCGAGTCCCGCGGGACCGGGCAGGCCGGGTGGCCCGAGCCGCGTGGCGAGGGCGCCGCGCACCGTGTCGAAGTCCTCGGACTCGAAGGCGATCCGCACGATCCCGCGGGCAGTGGCCGCGACCAGCAGCGGCCCGATCGGGGTGTCGAGGGTGGTGTGCGCGAACCCCGCCGCTGTGACCCGCCCGTCCATCATGTCGGAACCGTATGGCACGATCAGGGCGGAAGGGAAGGAGGGCGCATGCGCGCGAACGATCGCCGCGCCACCCGGCAGGACGTCACGCGGGTGGTGCTCGATCCGGGCAACATCTGGCGAGTCGGGCTGGTGGTCATCGGGCTGATCGTGCTGTTCGCGGTGGGCCGGTTCGTCCTCTCGGAGGGCCGCTCCCTCCTCTTCACCGTGGTGATGGCATGGTTCGGTTCCCTCGCGATGGAACCGGCGGTGAGCCGGCTGGCGCGCCGGATGCCGCGCGGGGCGGCCACCGGGGTGGTGCTCCTCAGCGTGGTCCTGTTCCTGGTGGTGTTCTTCTCCCTGTTCGGGCAGCTGATCGTCGAGCAGGTCGCGGGCCTGGTGCGCAGCATCCCGGACCTGGCGAAGAACGGCCTCATCTGGGTGAACGACCGCTTCGGCACCGACTACGCGTACGAGGACATCTGGCTGACCCTCCAGGCCAACCTGGAGCGCGTGGCGGAGATGGCGAGCCAGCTCGCCGGTGGGGTGCTGGCGGTGCTGGGGTCGATCGCCGGCGCCGTGGCCAGCTTCTTCGTGTTCGCGCTCCTGCTGTTCTACCTCTCGGCCGACGGGCCGAAGCTGCGGCGCTGGATCGCCTCCCTCTTCCCGCCCCCCATCCAGGAGAAGACGGTCGTCGTCTGGGACACGATGGCGGAGAAGACGGGCCGCTACGTCAGCGCCCGGCTCATCCTCGCCGCCGTGAACGCCACCGCCACAGGCATCGTGTTCCTGGCGCTCGGACTGCCGTCCTGGCTGGCGCTCGCGCTGTGGACCGGCATGGTGGCCCAGTTCGTGCCCGCGATCGGCACCTACATCTCGATCGTGCTGCCCACGCTGGTGGGGCTGCTCAGTCCCAACCCGTGGCTGGGGGTGATGGTCGTGGGCTGGGGCATCCTCTACCAGCAGATCGAGAACCTCACGATCGAGCCGCGCATCAGCGCCCGCGCCGTGAACGTCCACCCGGCGGTGAGCTTCGCCTCGGTGATCGCCGGCACCGCGATGTTCGGGGTGGCGGGCGCGCTGCTCGCGATCCCGGTGGTGGCGATGCTGCTCACCCTCCTCGACCTCTACCGCACCCGCTACGACCTGCTGCCCGAGTTCGAACTTGAGGCCCGCGAGGGCGCCACGGACGACGTCGGCGCCGCGGGAGCCCGGGTGGCGGAATCCGGCGGTCCGTGACTCACCTCACGCGTCGAGGCCCAGGTCCAGGACCGGCGCCGAGTGCGTGATCCATCCGGCGGAGATGAGGTCCACCCCCGCGGCGGCGATCCCGGGAGCGGTCTGGGCGGTGACGCGCCCGGAGGCCTCCGTGACGAGCCGGCCGTCCACCATCGCGACGGCCTCGCGGAGCACGTCGGGCCCCATGTTGTCCAGCAGCACCACGCGGCACGCCGCCACCAGGTCCGGCTCGGCGAGCACCGCTGCGAGTTGCGCGAGCGTGTCCACCTCGAACTCGATCGAGACGAGGTGACCCACGTTCGCGCGCGCCCGGCGGATCGCCTCGGGGAGGCTGCCCGCCACGGCGACGTGGTTGTCCTTGATCAGCACGGCGTCGTACAGCCCGAACCGGTGGTTCACGCCGCCGCCGGCCCGCACCGCCGCCTTCTCCAGCGCCCGCAGCCCGGGCGTGGTCTTCCGGGTGCACGCGATCCGGGTGTTCGTGTGGGCGACGGCGGCCACCAGCCCGGCCGTCGCCGTCGCCACGCCGCTGAGGTGGCCGAGCAGGTTGAGCGCCACCCGCTCGCCCGTCAGGAGCGCCCGGGTGGGCCCGGCCACCTCGGCGACGACGTCGCCCGGCTCCACGCGCGCGCCCTCGCCGCGCGCCACGTCCACCCGGACCTCGGCGTCGAGGAGCTGCCACGCCAGCCGCGCGGACTCGACGCCGGAGACGACTCCCGCCTGGCGCGCCACCACCCGGAAGGTGGAGCGGTGGCCAGCGGGGATGATCGCGGTGGTGGTGAGGTCGCCCGCGCCGCCGAGGTCCTCGGCGAGAGCGGTGCGCACGAGCGGTTCGAGGAGTGCGGGCGGCAGGGTGGTCACTCCATCCTCCTTCAGGCCAGGACGTCGCTGAGCAGCAGGTCGCCGATGACGAACGTCTGGTGCTCCGCCGGCCGCGGCTCGGGGAAATCGACGCGGGTGTGGGCTCCACGGGACTCCTCCCGGCGCAGCGCCGACCACGCGATGGCGAGCGCCGCGAGGGTCGCGGTGGGGACCGCGTCGAAACGGCCGCCGTCACCGGGCCGCGCACCGGCGAGCCGCACCCAGTCCGCCACCTCGTCCTGCCACTGCGCGACGAGTGGCGCGAGGGTCGCGCCGTCGCGCAGCACGCC